>JBBIRU010000018.1:0-151605 GCA_037441645.1 Bacteroidota bacterium | reverse complement strand
ATTCGTTATCTGGCTCTCGGTAAATCTCGTCTTTTTCATTTTCTACAGATTTATTAAAATTAAACATTTTTGTCCAATTTTAAACTGTAGGAATTTTAGGGATACTTACAATTCCTGTTATGTAATAAAAAGAGGCTGTATCAAAGTGTAGAATTTTAATGGTTTTGATACAGCCTCTTTTCAATCGTTGTTAATTTATTTTTTTTCCGGTTTCAGGTAAACCTTAACATAATTTTTCATGTTAAAATATTTAACCGCAGCAGCTTTTATTTCTTCTATCTTAACAGCTTTTACTTTATCGTTAAATTCTTTTACAGATGTTTTGGGGTCGTCGTAAAAATAGAGATTTTCGAGTTTGCGAACCCACCAGTCGTTTTTCTTCAGATCGGTTTCGCGTTCGCGGATAAGAGTTTCCTTTATTTTATCAAGGTCTTCCTGGGTTGGGCCATTCTTAATAATTTTTTCCATTTCTTTAAAAATAACATCAACCAGTTTATCCTGGCGTTTTGGGTCGCAACCAAAAATAATGGTAAGGCCATATTCCGATTTAGGAAATTTTTCTGCCTGATCGCGAACCTGGAGGCCGTATGTTCCGCCTTCGTCCTCGCGAACACTTTCGCGGAGTTTTATATCGAGAATGCGGGTAAGGATTTTTTCCCGTAATAAATTGTCGGTATTCCACTCGAAATCGCAATTCCATACCAGGCCGACAAAACCTTTTTCTTCAATCCCTTTGTTAACAACGTCTTCCTTAATTCCTTCGGGAAATTTTGGGTTTACATCTTTCCACATGGACTTGCTCCCTTTGGAAGGTAATCCGCCCAGGTATTTCTGGAGTAAAGGTGTGATTTCTGACTCATTAAAGTTACCGACAAAGAAGAATGTGAAGCCGTTAGCATCGGAATAACAATTTTTAAAGAATTCGTAACATTTATCAATATTTATTTTTTCGAGTTGCTCAGGGGTTGGCAGAACAATGGCACGGGGATCGTTCTGGGTAACGGTTTCGATAAGCTTTTTGTAGAATGCAACCTGTGGATTGTTAGCCATAAACATTAACTGGCTTTTCATTTTCGACATAAATGCATCGAAAGCTTCCTGGTCTTTGCGGGGTTCGGTAAAATAGAGATAAATCAATTGTAACGTTGTTTCGAGGTCTTTGGGTGCACATTTTCCGCTGAACCCTTCTTTAAGATCAGCAATTACGGGAGAAATTTCCAGGTCTTTACCGGCAAGTTTTTTATCAAGATCCGTTTTATTGAATTTTGCAATACCGCTTTCTTCAATAATATTGGATGTAAACATGGCCGAAAGAAAATCGTCGTTGCTTACAGTTGAGGTTCCACCCAGGTTATATCCCGAAATTTTTATTTCGTTGTTTTTATAATCGGTTGGTTTAAGAACTGCGCGGACTCCGTTTTTAAAAGTAATTTCGGTGAATCCCAGGTCTTCATTTTTTACAGTATTTGTTATTGCTGTACCTTCGGGTATGTTGGCAAGAATCGGGTCAGCAGAAACATTGTCTTCATAAGGTTTCAGTTCTTCAGTTTCAACCTGCTTAATTATTTTTAATAATTCTTCCCGGGTAGGAACTTTAATATTCTCTTTTTGGGGAGCATTAACCATAATTACCATATTGTTACCGGTAATCCATTTTTTTGCCAGTTCGTTTATTTCTTCAATTTTAATTTCGGGTAAAAATTGTTTTGCCAGTTCAAATTCCATTTTAACGCCGGGAATAGGATTGGATGATAGAAAATTGTAAACATATTCCATCGCCAGGTTTCCCGATTCTGTTTTGTCGAATTCTTTTGCATTAGTTTCGTATTGTGTTAGCATTTCGGCTTTCTGTCTTTCGAATTCACCGGGAGTAAATCCAAAACGTTTTACTCTTTCGTTTTCAGATAATATAACATTGAATCCTTTATCAATCTGGTTTTCTTTCATTTGTCCATAGGCCAGATAAGAATCCTTGGTGCGGGCTAAAAATTCACCATAGTTAGTTCCTGCCATAATAAATGGAGCATCGGGTTTCTGGGCGATTTCATCCAAACGTTTATTAATCATCCCGGTGAATAATTCCTGCATAAATTTGATTTTATAATCGCCTATGATTTTAAATTGCTGTTTGGGATGTTTGTAAAAGAAAAACAAGGTATTCGAAGTAGCTTCGGGGTCTGTTTCAATACTTATAAGAGGTTCCTGGTTGTCGGGGAGATCGAAGATTTCGCGTTTCTTTTCGTTGGCTGGGTTGGTTAATTTACTGAAATGTTCTTTTATTTTTTGCTCCATAACAGCAGGGTCCATATCGCCCACCACCACAACACTCATTAAATCGGGGCGATACCATGTTTTATAAAAATCTTTCAGAGTTTCATATTTGAATGATTCTAAAATTTCTTTAGTTCCTATTGGAACTCTTTCAGCATATTTCGAGCCTTTGAAAATAACGGGAAAGGATTTTTTTCTCATCCTGTCTTCGGCACCAAGACCTAGGCGGCGTTCCTCAAGGATAACCCCACGCTCTTTGTCGATTTCAGTATTCTCAAGAGTAACATTGTGCGCCCAGTCTTCCAGTATCTGGAATCCTTTGTCAATCAGTTCAGGCTGATCGGTAGGTACTTTCAACATATAAACGGTTTCATCAAAACTGGTATATGCATTCAGGTCGGCGCCAAAGCGGATGCCCATCTTTTCAATAGTGTTTACAAGTTCCTGTTTCGGGAAATTGGTAGTACCATTAAAACACATATGTTCGCAAAAATGCGCCAATCCCTGCTGGTTGTCGTTTTCGAGAATGGAACCCGCATTAACAGCTAACCTCAGTTCAACACGATCCTCCGGTTTTGCATTTTTTCTGATGTAATAAACAATTCCGTTGTCGAGTTTACCTGTTTTAACCTCAGGATCTAGAGGAATAGATTTATTTGAATCGAAATTGGATTGTGACCAGCCGGGAAAAGTTAACAAACCAATTAATAGGGAAAAAAGAATTTTTTTTGTCGTTTTCATTGTCGTTGATTTTATAAAGAATTGTGACGATTATTTAATGTATTTAGTTACAAACCTGCATATTTTTTTTTAAAAACCATATGAAAAATGTTTTGTAATATTACATGAATTGTTAAGGTATTGAATGTAAGGTACATGAATATTATATTTTTTTCTCAATCAAATAATGATTTCTGTCGGCAGAATTTCGCGTTACAAGTTCTGCCAGGAATCCGGAGAGAAAAAGCTGTACCCCAAGAATTGCTGCGACAAGAGACAGGTAAAACAGGGGCATGTCGGTTACATTGCGGGTGGGCAAGTTGTTCAGGGATTTATAAACTTTTTCAGCGATAAGATAAACGGAAACACCGCCTCCTAAAAGAAACATGATACTCCCCCAAATGCCGAAAAAGTGCATGGGCCGTTTCCCGAAACGGGTGATAAATGTTACGGACAGAAGATCAAGAGGACCGCGGATAAAACGTTCGAGGCCAAATTTGCTTACCCCGTATTTCCGTTCCTGGTGCTGAACTATTTTTTCGCCAATTTTTTTATATCCTGCCCACTTTGCCAGTACGGGAATGTAACGGTGCATTTCACCGTAAACTTCAACGCTTTTTATGACACGGCTTTTGTACGCTTTTAACCCGCAATTCATGTCGTGTAATTTTATTCCGCTTATTCTTCGCACTGTCCAGTTATAGAGTTTACTGGGTAAATTTTTTGTTAATACCGGATCGTGACGGTTCTTTTTCCATCCCGAAACAATATCATAATTTTCTTCTTTAATCATCCGGTAGAGTTCGGGAATTTCTTCGGGATTATCCTGCAGATCGGCGTCCATGGTAATAACAACATCTCCCCGGGCAGCTTCAAAACCGCAGAACAGGCCAGCCGATTTTCCATAGTTCCTGCAGAACTTAATCCCTTTTATTTCTGAATTTGCAGCTGAAAGATTTTCGATTACTTTCCATGAGTCATCTGTACTTCCATCGTCGATAAAAATTACTTCGAAAGAAAATGAGTTTTTCTTCATTACTTTCTGAATCCAGTCAAAAAGTTCGGGAAGAGATTCTGCTTCGTTTAAAAGGGGAATTACTATTGATATATCCATGTATGACTTAAGATTTAATAAAAATTATCCATGTATAAATTTCATGAACTATTTATAATTATATAACGTTTTCCATTTAACAACTTATTTACTATAGACGAATTACCATTGTCAGATCATTGTATAACAACTGTTTAAGATTGACTTATGGTCATTGACCAATGTTATTTATTATCTTCATTTAATTCTTTTTCAATTTCTGCCATGGCAGCATCGTAGCTGTTTGATTTTTTTTTAAGGAAAATAGAAGTAATTAACGAGAAAAGAAATCCCCATAAAACATAAGAAAAAACGGTACTTATAGCAATCGAGAAAGGAGTTGTAAATTTTTTCGACATCTCCATAGCCATGTTTATTTGTTCTTCGGGTAACCCTTGCTGGTACATTTTGTCTTCCATCATGGAATACATTTTATCCAGCGCTTCTGTGTCGATAAATTTAAAAAACACATACATATAAAAAGCAATAATGACTGAAGCAAAAAGACTGATGGCTGTTCCCGAACCCAGTGCACGACCGTACGACATGTTTCCGTTCAGGATTTTATCGCGTAAATATTTTGTGCCGATAACTACTACTGCTATCTGAATTACATAAATAACAAGTGAAAGACTAATACTTTGTTCAATATTCAGAAAATATAGAAGTAATGAGAAAATTATAATGGCAAATCCTGCAATGGCTCCAAAATTCATATTGTTTTTCCAGAAGATACTTCTCTGACTCGTCATATTATCAATAAATTATAATTAAATAAGGTAAACAAAGATATTAGTTTTTTTTCTAACTTGTTTTTTATATCCGTTAATAATAACTAATTTTGCGCGGGGTAAGTCTTATACGACCAGCTCCCTTTGAACCCCCCCAGGTCCGGAAGGAAGCAAGGGTAAAAGGTTGTAGCGGTGCGATGTAAGTAGCTTACCCTCTTTTTTTGATATAGGGGTCTCTCACCATCATTATATTTCAGTTCTCAGATTACTAAGAATGATGCTCAAAGAAGTCACAGAACAAATTCGTAATTCAGCACTTGATCTTGGATTTTGCGCCTGTGGGTTTTCCCAGGTGAAAGAATTATCTGGCGATAAAAATGCTCTTTTACAACGTATAAATAAAGGATATACTGCAGAAATGAAGTATCTCGAAAATAACCTGGAAAAAAGAGCCGATCCCAGAATTCAGTTTGAAAATGCAAAAACTGTAATTTCTGTTTTATTAAGCTATTCTCCGCAAAAAATTAATATTCCTTCCTCGTATCATGTTTCTGCTTATGCCCGCGGAAACGACTATCATGAAATAATCAATTCGCTGTTAGCTAAATTATTAATCAAAATAAAGGAAATAATTCCTGGTGTAAATGGCCACACATCCTGCGATTCATGCCCTGTTTTCGAGCGGGCATGGGCAAAAAATGGCGGAACTGGCTGGATAGGAAAGAATACGGTATTAATTAATCCGGATGCAGGTTCATTTGTTTTTATAGGTGAGGTTATTATTGATAAAGAACTGGAATATGATATACCCCTGGAAGACCAGTGCGGTAATTGTACTCTGTGTATTGATTCCTGTCCTACAAAAGCACTTGTTGAACCGTATGCCTTGGATGCAGCAAAATGTATAACATACCATACAATTGAAAGGAGAACCGGAGAGATTCCTGACGAAATTGCTGAGAAATCAGGTAATAGAATTTATGCATGTGATACCTGCCAGGATGTTTGTCCGTATAATAAAGGTGTAGATAAAACATTAAACAGGTATTTTACTCCCAATAACTATGTTACCTGGTCTGATAATGAATGGGAAAACCTGGATGAAGAAATGTTTGAAGTACATTTTAAAAAAACGGCGATAAAAAGGTTAGGCTTTACCGGTTTAAAGCGGAATATTGATTTGGTAAAAAAGAAAAGCCTTCCTTTGCAATAAGCAGAAGAAAGGCTTCAGATAATCAACTAAATCAAACTTAAACTACAATTCTTCAAACCTGCTTTCAACCTCATTCCAGTTAACAACGTTCCAGAAGGCTGCAATGTAATCGGGTCGGCGGTTTTGATATTTCAGATAATATGCATGTTCCCATACATCAAGGCATAAAATAGGTGTTCCTCTTTTGTCAACTATATCCATTAACGGATTGTCCTGATTGGGAGTCGATGATACAAAAAGTTTTCCATGTTCATCCACCGATAGCCACGCCCAACCGCTTCCAAACCTTGTTTTAGCGGCATTCTCGAATTCTTCTTTGAATTTTTCGAAAGAACCAAAAGTTGAATTAATGGCTTCGGCTAATTTTCCTTTGGGGGAACCACCGCCTTTTGGTGATAATATCTGCCAGAAAAGACTATGGTTAAAATGTCCTCCGCCATTGTTCCTGACGGCCGCAGGGTATTTACTGATATTTTCAAAAATTTCAATTAACGGTTTTTTTTCAAGCTCACTGCCTTTAATTGCATTATTAAGGTTTGTAACATAGGCAGCATGGTGTTTGGTTAAATGAATTTCCATGGTGGCTTTGTCGATATATGGCTCAAGGGCATCAAAAGAATAGCCTAATTCAGGTAATGAATAAGGATAAACAAGTTTACTTTCTTTTATTGTTATTGTTTCCATTGTTTTGTTTTTTAATTTGTTTATCGAAAATGATGAAAAAAGAAAAATTGCAGTTAATGATAATATGATATTAAGCGTTTTCATTTTTTGATACAAATATAATATTAATTTAGACTTATTCCAAATAATAAATTAAAATTTTAAGGAATATTAAGAAATTTTGAAGTCAGACCTGAATTTTATAATTTTATCAAATTATTCAATTTCTTTAGGTTCATGAAGAAAAACGACCACATAGCTAAAATAGAGGAGCTTGAAAAAAAAATCTCCGATTTAGTTAAAGAAAATCGTGAAATGCTTACGCGGAATCTCGAACTTATTGAACAAAACCGCCAATTAGGTGAAACGGTTGAAAAGTTAAACTCGAAAATTACCCTCGAATCGGCCGATAAAAAAAGTCTCAGGTATAAGATGGTAACTGTTCTTTTTGCCGATATAAAAGGATTTACCAGGATATCCGAACAAAAAAATGCAGAATTACTGATTGATGAACTGGACAGGTTCTTTATAATGTTAGATGAAATTATTCAGCAACATAACATAGAAAAAATAAGCACTATAGGCGATACTTTTATGTGTGCTGGCGGCATTCCCAAGAAAAACAGGACGAATCCCATTGAAATGGTTCTTGCTGCAATAAAAATTAACGAAAAACTGGAAGAATTTCAAAAGGCTTTATTGGGAAATGATAATAAAATATGGGAACTCTCTATGGGAATTCATACCGGGGCAGTAGTTGCGGCTTCAACCGGTAAAAAGAAAATTACCTATGAACTAAAAGGAGAAACTGTAAATATTGCAAGCCGTATTGAATCGGCCAGTGAACCCGGAAAAATTATAGTATCGGAAATGACACGGGAACTGATTTCTGAATATTTCAGATGCAGCTATGTAGGTAAAATGCCGGTAAAATATGTGGGAGATGTGAATCTGTACCAGGTAAAAGGATTTACTCCCGAATATTCTATAGATAATGAGGGAAAGGTTCCAAACAAAAAATTCCGTATAAAATTTCAACTGGTAAAATTCGACGACCTGGAGGAGTTTATGTTGGATAAGTTAGAGCGGGAACTGCCCAAATACCTGTATTATCATAATCTGAAACATACCATTGATGTCGGGATTCAGGCCGAATTACTGGGACGGGGCGAAGGAATATCCGATGAAGACATGTTGTTATTAAAAACAGCCGCTTTATTTCACGATTCCGGGCAAACCATTCAGACCCGCGAACACGAGCTTATAGGGACGGGGATTGCTAAAGAAATTTTACCAAAGTTCGGATATACAACCGGGCAGATAGATGCAATTAATGAAATAATAATGGCCACCAAACTACCGCCTCAACCCAAAACCCTGCTTCAGAAAATCATTTGCGATGCCGATCTTGATTATTTGGGACGAAGCGATTTTATTCCTGTATCCAATACTTTATACAAAGAATTGCACGAGCAAAATCTGATAGGCTCCATGAACGATTGGAACAAATTACAGATAAAATTTCTTTCGATTCACCAGTATTTTACCGAAACAGGTAACAAACTACGTGAAGTAAACAAACAAACCCAGATTGAGCGTCTGAAAAGCCTTATTGAAGAATAGGTCAATTCATGTATCTTTTAAGCTTATATTCATGACTTTTTTGAAGTAAGGTTTCAGAATAACGATATTTGATTTATGAAAGGAATAGGGTATCGGGGTATAAGTAAACAATGTTTTTCTGCTTATTGACTATTGTCTGACGATAGACCAACAAAATAAACGGTTTTTGTTATTTATCCCTGCTTGTTACATAATTTACAAACTCATACAGGGAAGCCTTTGCATCATTGTCGGGAAATGATTTTAAAATATCTATGGATTGTTGTTTAAACTCCTCCATTCGTTTTACCGCATAATCAAACCCGCCGTTGTTTTTGACAAACTCCACTACAGTTTTAAGTTGTGCTTTCCCGGGATCTTTTGATGCAACAATTTTCAGAATTTTTCTTTTTTCTCCTGAATCTGCCTGGTTAAGCGCATAAATTAGTGGCAAAGTAATTTTTTTCTCGCGGATATCGTTTCCCGCAGGTTTCCCGGTTTTGTTGTCGGGATTATAATCGAACAAATCGTCTTTTATCTGGAATGCTATTCCAATGGCTTGTCCGAACTGTTTCATTTTTTCAACATCTTCGGTGTTCGCATTTGCCGATTGTGCCCCGCTTTTAGAGCAGGCAGCAATAAGTACGGCTGTTTTTTTCTGAATAATCTCGAAATACAATTCCTCGCGAATATCCAGTTTCCTGGCTTTTTCTATCTGAAGAAGCTCGCCTTCGCTCATTTCTTTTACAGCATCAGAAACAGTTCTCAACACCTGAAACTCAGAATTATCAACGGCAAGTAACATGCCTTTTGCCAATAAATAATCACCTACCAGTACCGAAATTTTATTTCTCCACAAAGCATTTACTGAAAGAAATCCACGACGTTCGTAGGATTCATCTACCACATCATCATGAATTAAAGTAGCCGTATGCATCAATTCGATAAGTGAGGCAGCATGAAAAGTGGAGTTGGTGACTTTGCCAAAAAGTTTTGCCGAAAGAAGTACCAACATTGGCCTCATTTGTTTTCCCTTGCTTTTTAAAACATATTTTGTAATAATGTTAAGTAACGGAACCCTGCTTTTCATGTAAGAATTAAAATAATTCTCGAACTCTTTCAGTTCAATTTTAACAGGAGCTTTTATGAAATCTATACTGGCCATAAATGTTCAACATCAAACCTAATGTTTTTTTTTGAATTTTTTAAAACAAAATAAGGAATATAAAAATTCAATAAGCTGCTGTTATTTAGCGATATGTATTATTGTGCGTTATAAGTGGTATGAGTACAGTAATTTAAGCCGCACATGTTAAACAACCAATATAGCACATGTTGTATAACCAACTATCTTAATGATAATTATCATATTATAACTTGTGACATATTTATATATTTGTATCTGAATCAATATAAAAAAATATTATGAATACTATTACTAACCGCCCTAATATCGAGCAGCTCGATAATGCAGCTGAAATGCTTAAAGCTATTGCACATCCAATGAGGATGGCTATTCTCGATTTACTGGAAGATGGAAAAATGTTAACCGTTACAGAGATTCATGAATTATTGAATATCGAACAATCTTCTACTTCACATCATTTGGGAATCTTAAAAAATAAAGGTGTATTAACATCAAAGAGAAAAGGAAAAAATACTTTTTATTTTCTAAAACACACTAAACTTTCCAGTATTCTTGACTGTGTTAACATGTGTTCTGTTTAATCAGAATTTTATCCCGGTGTTTATATAAACCTGTGGTTCGTCTTCAGGTAATAAATACCTGCCATTGATTGAAATAAAGAAATTCTTTACGGGCAGATATTGTATTCCGGCAATAATATATTGGTTGTTTTTATAATAGGCAGAATTTTCAATTAGGTCATATCTAAGCAAAATATCTGTTTTTTCAGAAATTTTGTAAGAACAATAAACCGAATATCCTGAGTAGGTTTTACCAGAAGAAAAATCGGGATGAGTGACCTGGTTGTATTCTGCTCCCAGTTTCCATTTATCCGCTTTATATCCGACAAAAGCAGAATAAACCATTGAGGCAGGTAAATTATTGTCCGGACAAATGTTAAAATAGAATTTAACGGTAAGGTTCTTCACCGGAAAAATCTCAAGGTTTGTATGATAAAGCATGAGTCCTTTTGAATCCTGTCTGTTAAAAGCACCATCGCCGTTAACAACTCCAATACTAAAATTGATTTTATCTTTTCTGTTCCAGGATATTCTGGCGCCAAAATCGGCAGGCGAACCGAAACGGTATCGTTCCTGGAAAGTATAAACGATATACCTGTAACCCCAGAACTTATCCTGTAATGTAAGATATTGCTGGTTTAAAAGCTGGCCTGCCGACAATTCAAAATCTTTGGCAAATGACCAGTCGATTTGTGCCTGTTTTAAGAATGCAGTATAGTCGCTTCCCTTATGATAACTTACATTCATTAATTGGCCGGAGGTGTCGCTTACTGAAATATCATCGGTAGTTCTCGAAACATCGTAAATAAGAGTTGCCCTTACTTTTTCTCCCATCTCGGCCTGATATCCAAAAAGAGCTGTACTAAGTTCGAAAGCCTGGCGGGGGGTTATATTTTTATTCAGTCTATAATAAAAACCGGTATAAATATTTCCGAAGACTTTTTGTTTAAATTTTGATGTATCTGAAGAAATAGGTTGGGCTATTACCTGTTCAAAGAATAAAACAATACAAAAAAAGGTTAAATAGAATATTTTTTTCATGAACAATTCTTACTTTTATTTTTTGCAAAGGTACTTTTTTGAAAATTATTAAATAGCTGAATTATGTCAATTGTTAGAGTTACCAAGGAGTTTCGTTTCGAAATGGCACATGCCTTATGGAATTACGACGGATTATGCAGAAATATTCATGGCCATAGTTATATATTATATGTTACAGTCAAAGGAGAACCTGTCACAAATCCCGGTGATGTGAAGTGTGGAATGGTAATGGATTTTGGCGACCTGAAAAAAATTGTAAACGAATCAATAGTTAATCAAATGGATCATTCGCTGGTAATAAGTGAAAGATCAAAGCACGAACACTTATTGCAAACCGAACAGATGTTCGAGCGAAGACATATTCTTAAATATCAGCCTACCTGTGAAAACATGGTGATTGATTTTTCCGAAAGGATAAAAAAGTTACTGCCCGGTAATATAAAACTTCACTGTCTTCGTTTGCACGAAACAGCCACTTCTTATGCAGAGTGGAATGCTGATGATAATGAAAGCTGAGCTTTATATTGTGCTTAATAACAGATTATTGACATGTAAGTGTGTCAGAGTCGAAACAAAATTTTAGTTTCTTTAAATTAATCCTGTTCATCAAAAAATATCTGAAAGTAGCAACCATATTTTATTCTGATCGTCTTTATTTTGGTTGTAAAAAAACAGTATCGTTTACCTGCGCAACGAAATATTTAATTTCCTGTATTTTAACATAGTATTACTTGTTATATTTATTGATATTATGAATATCAGTATTTTATCGATAATGAAAAATCCAATTCCTTAAACCTAAAAATTACCACTATGAAAAAAATTTTACTGATTTTTTGTGCAATAATTCTGGCAGGAACCGGTTTTGCACAGCACACTCTTGTTCTTAATCCTGTATCGGATTGTTATGTTGAAACATATGGTGGCGGAGTAGGAAAAAACTCGTTTCTTAAATTCAATATAACTTCTCTTCCAAGTGGAGCTGTTCTGACAGCTACCAAACTCCGTACTTTCGTTTCTAATATTTCACTTGCATGGGATGGTGATTTAGGAATAATTCATTATTCGAACCAGACCTGGGTTGAAGGTGATAGTACAAAATTTTTATGGCAGCTAATATATTTAGCTGATACCTTAACACAGTTATCAGGATTTGGTACTGCACCAGGCTGGGCAGAAACAATTGATATCAAATCCTTTCTGAACGTAGATTTTCAGACTTCTAAGACATATTTTTCTTTGTTACTTAAAGATTTAGATGACCCGACCTTTGCGCCTAATATGTCAGGTATCAGCATTAACGATAACGACAGCATGATGATCGGAAATATTTTTAACGATAATATAGTATTCAGACCTAGGGAATGGGTTAATTCTCCTCCGGAGTTAGTAATTGATTATGGCATTCCTCCAACCGTACAACCCGTTTTACCTGTTTCACCTGTTTGCGAGGGAAGCCCGGTATCGTTTTCAATTTCAGCTACCGGCGATGCACCTTTATCTTATCAATGGAAACTGAACGGGGTCGATATCACGGGAGCCAATACCAATACATATTCTTTAATCTCTGCACAATTAACAGATGCCGGAAATTATACATGCGTTGTTACCAACGCTTATGGCTCGGATGTTTCAGGAGTTATTAACCTGGTAATTAATGCTAACCCGACAATTACTGTTTCCGGAACAAGTGTTAGTTGTAATGGTACTTGTGATGGTACTGCAACTGCATTGGTTTCGGGAGGGAGTTTTCCTTATACTCTTTTTTGGAGTAACGGGGCGATGGGAGCAACTATAACCAACTTATGCCCGGGGATATACAGCCCAACTGTTATGGATTCCAATGGATGTACAGCAGCAGATTCAATTACAATAACTGAGCCGACAGCTATATCTGTTTCTGTTTCTCAAACAAATGTAAATTGTTACGAAAATTGTGATGGCAGCATATATCTTACTTATTCTGGTGGAACATCTCCTTATAATATTTTATGGAGTACCGGAGCAATAGGTAACTTTATTACCGGTTTATGTGCCGGAACATATTGTTATACAATTACCGACGCAAATAATTGTACTGTTACCGGCTGTGTTACAATTATGCAACCCACACAGCTAAACCTGACAACGACTCAAACAAACGTAACATGTAATGGAAACTGTGATGGAACTGCGACAGTTAATGCTTCCGGTGGAACACCTGGTTATGTTTGTATATGGAGTGCAAATACCGGAGGACAAACAACGGCCACTGCAACTAATCTTTGTGCAGGAACATATAGCGTTACAGTATCTGATTCCAATGCCTGTTCAGCTACAATTTCTGTTACAATAACTGAACCGGCAGCACTTTCTGTTTCTGTATCACAAACAAATGTAACCTGTAATGGACTTTGTGATGGAACGGCAACTCTTTCTGTAAGTGGCGGGACTGCTCCTTATTCATATGGCTGGAGTAATGGATTGACCACACCCATAGGAATAAATTTATGTGCAGGCACATATGACATTACCATTACGGATGCCAACAATTGTACTGCTACAGCTTCAATAACAATAACCGAACCGGCACCTCTCGTTGTTTCTGTTTCCCAAACAAACGTAACATGCAATGGGCTTTGCGATGGAACGGCATCAGTTTCAGTAATTGGTGGAACTCCCGGATATTCTTTTATATGGTGTACCGGCCAGATAACAAACATTGCAACAAATCTTTGTGCCGGAACCTGTGGGGTTTCTGTAACTGATGTTAATATGTGTATTGCATCGGCCTCATTTATAATAACTGAACCGGTTGTATTAACAACATCTTTTATTTCGAATACACAGGTGTCCTGTGGCGGTGCATGTACAGGTTCTTTAACAGTTAATGCATCAGGCGGTAGCGGAGGATATTTATATTCCTGGTCGCCAAATGTTATAGAAACAACCCAGTATGCAGATAATTTATGTGCCGGAATATATGATGTAACCGTAACTGATTTAAATGGATGTACATCTTTTAGTTCAGCCGAAGTAACAGATACGTCTAATCTTCAATTTATAATTGTAAACTCAGTCAATCCTACATGTTATGGATATTGTGACGGTTCCGCAACCGTTTCTGCAGTCGGAGGAGTTCCACCATATAGTTTTATCTGGAATACAGTACCTGCTCAAACTTTACCAGATGCGGTAAATTTATGCAATGGTATTTATTCCGTTACTGTTACTGATGATTCGTTGTGCAGCAGACAATTAAATGTAATTATAAACGAACCGGTTTTGATGACTTCAGCAGTAACTTCAACAGATGATTATGGCATTGGTGATGGTACGGCTACTGTTGTTGTTTCAGGAGGGACTCTGCCATATACCTATTTATGGGACGACCCGCTGGCACAGATTACCTCTACTGCCACTAATCTCGTTGCAGGCTTGTACCATGTTACAGTTACCAGTGCCAATGGTTGTACTATTACCGATTCGGTTGAAGTTATACTCTGGACAGGAGTTACAAGTCAAAAAATAAACTTTAATTATACACTGTATCCAAATCCTGTTAAGAATGAAATTAATCTGAAAATAACAACGAATAAAACGGAAAACATATCAATTACTATTTATAATAGTATGGGTAATATGATTGTAAATAAAGAGATATCATTGATCCGTGGAGATAATCTGCAAAACTTTGACCTGCAACAAATCGCTTCAGGGGTTTATTTTATTAAACTGCAGCGTTTAAACAGTGCTTCTTATTTGAAATTTATAAAAACGGAGTAATAGAAAACAACTTTTAGTAAAGTTTCGGGCAAAACAATTGTCCGGAACTTTTTTATTTTAATGCTAATCAACTGTTTTTGCCCTCGCGGCGATTTCATCAACAATTTTCTGCTGGGCTTCTATTTCTTTTTCTTTATCTGTTTGTAACGATTTATTTTTTTCTATATCGCTTTCGTTCTTGCTTATTTTGCTTTTGTAATCTTCAATCTGGCTGGCCAGTTTTTCATTTTCCCTGATCAGATTTTCTTTTTCTTTGACCATATTTCCCAAAATCTTTTCAGCATCTTTCTTTTTTCCTTCAATTCCTTCGGTAGTAGCCTGAACGGCAAATTTGTACAAAATGTTCTGCATTATTTTATATTTGGATGCATGTTCGGAAGAAGACAGGAATGCTCCCCCAAGGTCAACAGCAACAACTAATTCTGATTCGTCATCACTTATTTTCCTTGTAAAAGCATAAATATCCATGTTGTTAGGTGAAATATCGGAAATGGAAGCATCATCGGCAAATATTTCTTTTTTAAAAGTAATTTTTGCATTATAATCTTTCATCAGTTTTTTCCAGGCTTTTTCAATATCTTCCTGCGGGGAGTCATAAATGGTAACTACTAATGAATTGTTTGATCCGTTGGCTATCTTTTCACGTTCTTCGTGAACTTTAATTTTTCGTTGGGAGAAAGCAGAAACAGTAAACAGTGTTAAGACTACAATAATTAATGTTCTCATGATTCTTTGTTTTTTTCGTTGGTGAAATTTTTAACCGCTCCACCGGTCAGAATAAACTTCATGGCCTCAGCAGGTGGAATATTTAAGGGTGTGACGTATTCAGCCGGAACAATGTACAATTCGCCGGAAAAAGCATAGGAATGGGGAAAATAAACAGCTACTTTTTGACCTTCGACCTTCAGCTCCGACAAATCTTTCTGGGTAAGGAAACCGACTTTTTCGAGGTTACTCACATTGTTTACTTTAACCAGGACAGGTTCCGTAAATTTTCTTTCCTTTCCCACAAAGGCTGCAAAAAAATCTTTCAGGGGCACATAGATTTCTTTAATAATTGGCATCCTGGTTATAAACCGGTTAAGCATTTCCATTAAAGGACGTGCCAGTACGGTTCCTCCGATAAAACCCAAAAGAGTAACGGCAACAATTGTAAGTACGATACCTAAACCCGGTATAGCCGGTTTAAAAAGCCCGGCAAACCAGCTGTCAACAAAAATAAAAAGTTGGTAAAGAACATATAAAGTAACTCCAATAGGTGCGGTATAAAATAATCCCTGCAAAAAATATTGAAGTAATTTTCTCATTTTAAAACCCGGATTCCAGTTTAACCTTTTTAGGAAGGCTTTCAATTATTATTTGGTATGAATGATCGATCAGTTCAAATACCAGTTTTTCAGGCAAAATCCCGTTCAAATTTATGGTGTTCCAATGTATTTTATTCATATGGTACCCTGGAGTTATATCAGAATATTTTTCGCGGAGTTCAATAGCTTTTTCCGGGTCGCATTTCAAATTCAATCCCCAGTCACCGCTCAGGCTTAATAAAGCAAACATTTTACCTGCCACTTTAAACACCAGTGTTTCGTCATCGAAAGGCAGGCTTTCGGTAACTGCTTTTTTATTCAGGCAATATTCTCTGACCGTTTCAAGGTTCATACAATGAAAATCTGAATAAAAATAATAAAAATTAATTTAACTGAACCACCTGGTAAGAGCAGCCCCGAAATAAACGGCGCCAATACAGGATAAAATGCTGATGATTATATAAAATGCCCCTTCCATCATTTTCTGGTTAGAAAACATGGCCATTGTTTCTCCGCTGAATGTTGAGAAAGTACTGAATCCACCACACAAACCTATGGTCAGAAACAGCCTGGTTTTCTCATCCATCCATTGGTTCCCTGCCAAGCCAATGACAATACCCAGAATTGTACACGCAGCGAAGTTCGCTATCAGCGTCCCGTATGGAAAGTCAATGTTCAGCCATTTATTTGTTTGTTCACCTATCCAGAAACGAAGGCATCCGCCTAATCCGCTACCGGTAAAAACCAAAATCCATTTCATCGGGCAAAAGTAAAATCTTAAATTCTATAAAGCAATACCATGCGAAGAATCATTTTTTGTCCAAAAAAGATTTTAGCAACATCCCGAACCTGTATCGGAACAACCACAGGTGGGTTCGGAGTTGGTGAGTATTCCGTTGATAATTCCGGCGGCACATCCCACCCCCGATTTTACTGAAATGGCTTGTTTTTCGCAGTTAAGTGCGCATGCTCCACATTCCATACAATAATTGAGATTCACAATTGTTGCTTTTCCGTTTTGCAATTGAAATACGTCGTGCGGGCAAACATTTATACACATGGCACAACCGTTACATTTTTCTTCATTTAATTGAAGCGTTACTACATTTTTCAGGTAAACTAAGTTTTGCATGGCAGTGTATTTTTAAATAATCAGGCCGATAATGAATAAAATTAAACCCAGGGCAGAAAATCCGATTTGAATGGGGATGGCAATCTTCATTTCTTTTTTAACACCTGAGAGTGAGGTATAAGTTGAAGAACCGGTAAAATTCATGGCGAGGAACGATGAAATTCCGGTAATAATAAAAAACCAGGAAATGTTTTCGAGGTAGCTTTGACCTGTGTGATGTAATAAGAATAATGCAATAAAAGTTAAAGTACCGGTTACAAATCCTTTCATGGCAAAGCTCCTGAATGGAATAAACGGAAGAAGCAGCGGTGTGAAAACCAACCCGGAAATATACCCAAGGAAAATATTAAAAACAGAATGAAGACCATAATAAACAGATTCAATGGAAGAAAGTCCTGTTTTTAATAACATACTTAATATGAAAAATATAGATAATGCTCCGAGGAGATAATATTTTCCAAACATTAAATCAACCGGGATGAGTTTTGCCCTGTCGTAGAAACCAAAGGTTACGGTTCTCATTTCCTTTGTTTTTCTGAAACGGGCGGATAAAAATTCTTTTATATCGGAGGCCTTTACCGGGCCATAAAAAACATGAAACCCGGTTTTCTCTTTTATTTCATGTGCTGCAACCCCAGTTGCTCCTAATTGCGGGACAATAATTCTTTTATGATGAACAATTTTTTCCAGATTTGTTTCAGTGATCTGTTTTGTTAATTCCTTTGTTCCGAAAGTCCCTTTCCCGGCAGCACACCATACATTAATTCCTTTGGTATCAAGGACAAGAATCCATCCGTTTATGCCGTCCAGGTTTTTTCGTAGATGATCGAAGGATAATTTATAGTTGGCAGATACAAAAACATCGGAAGTTGAATCGGGATTACCTGCTGCGTATAATCCCGGTTTTACTTTGTAATTGTCCCTGTTTATCGACCAGCGGACCATGATTGTTCCTAATAAATCGCAGGAATTTAACCGGGTCGAAACCTGTGGAACCGGACCGGTTTCTGTTGGAATGGAACTTAAGATATAATGTGTTTTCATAAAAAATTATTTGCAACAAGTAAATATTTTCTTCCTGTTTTCTTTATCAAAAAAGGTGTCAAAAAGCGCTTCGGCTTTTTTCATATTTTTCTTATCAATACAATAATTTACACGGGGAGGTTCAATGCTTCCCTGGATTAAACCGGCATCCTTTAGTTCGGCCAGATGCTGGGAAACAGTTGCTTTTGAAATGGATAATTCTTTATTTATATCGCCAAAGCAACAGGTATTCAGCGACGACAGGTATTTCAGAATTACTATACGGGCAGGGTGTCCCATGGCTTTTGCAAAACGGGCCAGGGCAATTTCCTCTGCTTTATAATCTTCACTGATTGAATATGCCATATGTTTTTAATTAGTAGTTCGCAAAACTACGAACAATATTTCTTTCTGCAAAATAAAATGAAAAAAATATTTTTATTTACTTATTTAATACCCGTTCCGGATACCTTTTTTAATGGCGGGAATTCCTTTTTCCATCCACTCGGGAGCAGGGGTGCCTTTCAGGTAATGATCGAAAAACTGTTGCATCCTGATGGTAAGATCCACCATATTCGGGCGTTTCGACAGGTTGTGTTCGTCGCCGTTATAATTTAGCAACCATACAGGTTTACTGAAACGCCGCAGGGCCGAATAATATTCTATTCCCTGGTACCAGGGAACGGCACCGTCGCCATCGTTCGACATGATGAGCAGGGGAGTTTTAATACCGGGAACACCAAACAAGGGAGAATTTTCAATATACAGGCCGAGGCTGTCCCATAAAGTGGCACCTATTCTGCTTTGTCCTTTTTCGTACTGGAACATCCTGCTTTGTCCCGATTCCCAGCGGATACCTCCATAAGCGCTTATCATGTTGCTTACCGGTGCGCCGGCCATGGCTGCTGCAAACATGGAATCGGTTCGGGTAACAAGGTATGCAACTTCGTATCCTCCCCAGCTTTGTCCCTGTAACCCCAGGTGCCTGGTATCTGCCCAGGAATTTTTGCATAATTCCTTAACACCGGAAATGATACAGTTATAAGCATCTTTTCCGGGATGTCCTGTTCCATATTTAACATCAGGTACAAATATAACATAACCGTTACTTGTGTAATATGTGAAATTTATTACGGAACGGCTTGGGCGGGGGGAATAATGCCTGTAAAGCTCATCCGAATTGCGTTCATAGAAATAGGTAATCATGGGATATCTCTTTGAAGCGTCGAAATTTTCGGGTTTGTATAAAAGCCCTTCCATATCTTTACCATCGAATGTTTTCCATTTAACCAGTTCAACATTTCCCCATAGATATTGATTTTGCTGGGGATTGGCATGAGAAATTACAACAGGATTTTTAAAATTTTCTATTGAATAACGAATATCAGGATAAATGTTATAAGTGTTTTCTGTCCATAATAAAGCATCTGCCTTTTTTGCTTTTGCACTGAAAGCCACATTTGCCTGTTTTCCGATAAGGTTTTCAACGGTATTTGTTTTGAAATTATAATTACAATATCCTTCATCTTTACTTGTTTCGTTAAACGTATGAAGCAAGGCAGGCTCCTTTTTATCGGTAAAGTTTTTTTCCGGGTCGGTTTTTTCGTACCGGTACCTGTTTTTATTTATTCTTCCCTGTGTTATTGTACCGGGTTTTGTTTTTCCTGCCGGGTCAAATTTCCAGATATCATAACGGTCATATACCAGGAAGAATTCATCGTTGTTTGTCCAGCCGGCATTGCCCCATGCATCTGGTGAGTTTGGTGTATCGTCGGATTCATCGTAAAAAGGAATTTTTAATCCACAGGTCAGGCAGGCAGCTTCTTCGGAGTTCAGGGGTCGTACGTACCAGGCGCTGTCTTTATAGTCGAACCATGTTAAGTATTTTTCAGCCGGGGAAAGTGAAATATTGTATTTAACCTTCCTGGCAATTTCTGTTTTTTGCCCGGTTTCCAGGTTTATTATCGAAAAGTCACGGAATATCGGATAGTCCCAGGAAGAAGATTTTTCGTATTTGATGTTAGAAGAGATAACGGCATACCTGCCATTTCCCCTGAACGGGAGTGAAGCCCGTTCGAATATGGTGTCGGCAACCTGGACTATGTTCTTTGTTTTCAGGTGATAAACAACCGTGTAATTTTTTTTCTTTTCCTTATCGAGGTCTTTCAGTTGCTGCGGCTGTATTTCACTGTCGTTCCAGTGCCACAGGTCAAGATTGTATTTTTCATCATCTAACAAAGTGTCTTTGGGTATATTTACCGGGCGGGGGGCGGTTCCGAAAAACAACTTTGTTCCATCCGACGAAAACCAGGGATTTCCGAATTCGGAAGGTGTCCAGCCCCGTGGAATGGCAGTTGAATTTGTATCACAGATTACGGAAGATGTTTTTACGTTCGATGTCCAGAGATTCAGTGAAAAGGTTTTATTCTCACAGGTGTCGGTCGAAGAAAGAAAAGCTATAGCATCTCCTGTTTCACTGCAAGTGATATTTTTTGATATTCCGGGTGCGTGAAATACGGAAAGAGTCTCTTTGTTACGGGTATTAAATATCCATATCTGCGTTGTATCAATAGTGTCTTTATTGGTTTGAATAAATGAAATTACCTGCCCTTTTTTTGCCATAGAATACTCTGTTATCCTGGGGTAGGAAAGGGTATCAAATTTTTCTGTATTCAATAAAATTAAACGGGTTCCGGGTTCCTTTTTTTCTTTGTTTTTTTTCTTTTTTGTATCGGTTTTTTTCTCTTTCTTTTTTAAAGTATCTGCCGATGAGGTTGTATCGGTTTTTACTTTTTTTAATTCTTTTTCAAGATGAATAGCCAACCACGAAGGATTTTCTTTGGGAACGGCAAACGATTTGATTCTTTCGAATTTTAGAACGGTATCCTTTTGCATAAAGAAAATACCCAGTGAATCTTTGGGCAGATCGTCCTTCTTTTTCTTTTCTTTTTTGGCTTTACGTGTTATGGCTTCGGGTGTTTTAATCCGGTAAACTAGGAAATCAGACAAAGGCGATAGTACTGCCCTGTAACCCCGGGGAAAAGAATCAAGTTTGTTATTTGTTGCATTCCATAAATAAAGCCATCCGTCACCTTTCTGTGGATTTATTTCATAACTCACCCACTGGCCGTCATCGCTGATTATTTCATTTGTTACAGATTTCCAGTTGTCGTAAACCGAATGGTCGAGAGGTTTCTTTGAGTTTTGAGCAAAATCAACAAAAAAGCTGAACATTATTATAAATGTGAAAATAATTTTCATATTATTTGTAATGTAGAAACCTGTAATTCATATCTCCAGTCTGCAACATAGTTTTGTTTACAGGAAAATAAAGATAGGGTGAAAAAAATGTGAGCATACATCAATTAATTCCGTTAATGATATTATTATTGTTTTATCAATTTTAAATATCCGAATATTTAAAAGAAAGTAAACCCTGTTTATTTAAATTATTGACACAAAGTAAACCATATTTATTTTGAAAATCAACACAAAGTAAACCTTATTAGCAAATAATATATATATTTCGCACTTATCCCTCAATACATCATACAAACCCGCAATCCCCGTCTCCGTCCTGCAACATGGTTTCGGTTATGGATAAATTAAACCCTTTCGACTGCAGGTATTTGCGGGTAATTCTTTTAGAATGAAGATACGATATACATTTATTAAAATGAATTGTGACTGAATTCTGATATGTTGTTAATATTTCGGTTTTGTGTTCGTGCATCAGGTTATTTATGGTTTCGGCTACCACGGTTTCATGTCCCGGTTTTACATAAATATAAGGAGTTTTCATGTGTTTTTCGCGAATGATAACAATTAAAAAAGCAACCAGTTCAATACTTTGTTTTATTTTAACGGTGATGGTTTTAAACGAACGGGCTTCGGAACTGAAGTGATAACGTTTGCTTTCAGCGGTAGGAGCAGGGGTCTCCTTAATCCACGGGTAATTATAAAACCAATAGAACTCTTTTTCGGATCTTTGTGTGAGTTCATTTTTCTGAAGATTTTCGGCCAGGTAAAAACAACTTTCTTCGGGAGTCGGGGGGAATTCTATGGTATAATTTTTTGAATATTTATGTCGTTTATTCAGGAAAATATCATGAAAAGCATTTATGGTTGTGTCGTACAAACTCAGCAGGGGAAATAAAAAGGACGTTTTCGGATAGCGTGCCGGTAGCACTGTCTGAAAACAGGAACGACGATAAATCCGAACCCCGGTTTTATTTATAAGTGCATCGAATTTACCGAGTTTATTATACAATGCTTCGGCCTGGGGTGTGAATTCGGTACAGAAAATTTTATTATTGTACACTTCAATGGCGGTCTGGGTAAGCAGTTTGGCAATTCCTTTCCCGCGGGTTTTCGGGTGAATCCAGATGCAACTCATCCATCCCATTTTTTCGGGAACGTTGTTTATGTAAACAAGATCGGGAATAATGCCTAAATAACCGGTTAATTCCTTTTCGTAAACAAGAATCAGCAATATATCATCTTCGTTTGCACGGGGATTGTTTATGTGTGAAATACCGCGGTGAAACGAGACCGGAACATGAGGAATGGTTTTGTACTCATCGGAATGAATAAAATCGCTGAGTTGCTGCCGGTTTAATTGTACTATTTCCATTACCTGCGGATGGTGTTTTTTCCGGCTATTGATTTTGCCAGGTAGTAAAGATACTCGGTTTTAATGATTTTTTTTCCGGAAGCGGACATCCCTTCCATGGGAATTCTCTGTATGTGCCGGTTAAAAATCTCATTTTTTAAACCTGCACCGCCAAAGGAAAAATCAACAAGGGGATTTTTTTCATCGAAAAAACGGTCAAATAATTTTTCCGTAACGCCGTCATCGGTAAAAGGAAAGGCAAAGAGAGAAAGGGGTTGGTTAAAATTATTTTTTACAGTTTCAACAGAGGTTTTAGTTTGATTTATTTGTTCATCAAAACTGATTTCTGAATATTTTGGGTGATCGGTGCTGTGGGCGCCGAACAGGAATCCTTTTTGCGATAATTCTTTAACCTGCCCGATGGTTAAATATGGCTTATCTTTTTCTAAAAACCCAGTAAAACTGAAATGGCATATTTTTGCCGCTTTATCGAGTAAATCCCGGTTTTTATAGTGAACCGAAAGCAACGCTTCAGAAACATTTTTTTTAACTATCCCGTTATCGGCAAAAAACACAGAGATTAACCGGGTTGTTTCGGGGTTTTCGTGCAAATGACGTATCAATAAACCGGCCTTGTAGCGATAAAACAAGTCTTTATTGTCAAGAAATGCGGTGTTTAAAAAAATAACAGCAGGGATGCCTTTTTCCAGGAGCAGTGGGCCTTCGTGGTGATAAAAACCCGAAAGTCCGTCGTCGAACGAAAGCAAAAAAGAGGGTTTTTGCGGTGGTTGTTTTTCTTTATGTAGCTGAAAAGCTTTTTGCGGTTCAATGATGTTAAAATGTTCCAGGAGAAAACGGAGATCTGCCTTAAATTTCCCCGGTGTGTGGGTAGTGTAAAGCGGGTTGATATGCAAAAGGGGTTGAAAAGCGATGGAATGATAAAAAGGAAAAATCAGTTTTCTGCCCGATAATTTCTGATAAGTCAAAGTGGTTAGGCAATTCGAAAAAGGGGAGAGGGTATTGAAAACCGTTTTTTTCATTGTAATGAAATAGAGTTCAAAGGTAAAATAAAATCAGGTCAGGTATATTTCTTTTAATGGTATTCTCATTAACAATTAATTATATTTGTAAAGAATATGAAAATTTGTGGCGTAGCACATAATGAGAAAATAAATATACTCCCAACGGGTTCAGAGTATAGAATTGTTATGTGCAATTTATTAAATTTGAAGTATGAATATTGGGTTTTGGAATATAGCAGGTAATTCTAATAATCGTTTAAAGGATTTAATTTATTCATTTGCAAATGATGAAAATCTTGACATTTTAGTCTTACTTGAATGTGAAATTGACACAACTGAATTAATACTTGCACTTAATTCGCATGAGAATAAATACTACTATTTACCATCAATTATACCAAATAGTTATTTTAAAGTATTTTCTAAAAGAAATGCCGATATAATAAAGACTTCAAAAGAAGAAAAGAGAGTAAGAGCACTATCAATAATTGATCCCATTTCATATGACATTAATCTTATTTTGATTCATTATCAAAGTAAAATATTCTGGGATGATTCTAATCAAGATGCCCATTCTTGTGAAATAAAAAATTTTATCGACGATGTAGAAAAAATTAATAACCATGACCGTACAATTGTAATGGGTGACTTTAATATGAACCCATTTCAATACGGTATGACGCAAAGCACCGGTCTGCACGCTATTATGGATAAACACCTAGCAAGGAACTCAAGTCGAATAATTGATGGTAAACAGTACAAATTTTTTTATAACCCAATGTGGAGCTTTTTTGGTGAGGAAGGTAAAGGTGATGTAAATGGTACTTTTTATTATTCTTCAGCAAAACCAATCTGCTATTTTTGGAATATTTTAGATCAAGTTATAATAAGGCCTTCATTATTAGACACATTTGATGATAAAAAATTAAAAATTCATTCATCAATTAACGGAATTGATCTTATAAATGAGAATAATAAAATTAATACTGAAATAAGTGATCATCTTCCAATTTCTTTTAATATTAACTTAAAATTTTAATTATGGGAAAAATAGATAATTTATGGCCGTCTGACATTGGTGGAGCAAAAATTACACCACCCAAAAATATACTTTTTCAGCAAGCCGAATATTTTAATGAAATGATGAAAATGACGCTTGTTGCTGGAGTATCTACAGTACAAGCACCAGATCATCAAAATAGGAATTGTATTGTGCATGAATTTATAATTAAAGCACCAACATTGGGTAATTATAATTTGGTTATTTGCCGTTTAATTCATTATTTTAATTTGTATCCTTTAAACGTTTATAATGCAATCGAAGATGTCAGCTATTCTGATATACCTAACGAGGAAGTGCTATTAAAAACATTAAAGAGAATTTTTAATTCCGAGAAAGTCATATATGCAATAGCTTCTCTTAAGGCTCAATTATAAACTGCACATAACACACGTTTGGAATTTAGCACGCTGTTATGGGCAACTTGACAATGGGTAACAATAAACAACATATTTGCGTTTTGACAATGACTGCAAGCGAAAGCGTGCCAAATCCAAGCGCTAACCGTTATAGGCAAGTTTATGAAAATATTCAACATGACAAAAGTTTCCTTACCAAATAAACAATTATGAAAAAAATCATTTTGACAGTTATTAAAACAATTCTTGTTTTTACTGTAATTGGGCAGACATATCATCCGTTAATTAGACCTAATACTTTTTGGGATGAAGTACACGGTAACGGTTCACTTTTTTGCAATGCAAGTGGAGGTGATAGATATTTTTTTCAAGGTGACACTATCATTCTCGGAAATCAATATAAGCAAATTAGAGCCTTTCCAATGGTTGACATTTACAATTCACCAGGCATGATATGTTGGCCATATTATGTAGATGTAAATACAAATTATTTAAGTTTTGGTTTATTACGAGAAGACACCATTGCAAAAAAAGTATATGTATTTGATGTAGGCAACAATGCTGATGACTTACTTTATGACTTTAATTTAACTATAGGAGATACAATACATTCAGCATATGCTGGTATGGGTGCCGATTTAGTTATTGTGAACAAGAGTGACACTACACTTCTTAATGGTGCAATAAGAGAAGTTTTTTATTTAAATAATAATGAATACTACATTGAAAGTATTGGCGGTTCACAAGGATTATTTTATCCAATTCAACAAGGAATTGGATTTTGGGAAGAGCTTCACGGTGTAATTGAAGATACGACTGTGATATGGGGAAGTCGCGTTGAAATTCTTGGAATTAATGAAATAAATAACAATGAGAATATTGAAATATCACCAAATTTTACATCATCAGAGTTTTATTTAAAAGTATTAGGTCAAATAAAAAATCCAATTGAATTAATCATTTATGATATTCGAGGAAAAAGAATAAGACAAATTGCAATAACAGAAAATGAAACTATAATCTTGATAAATGAATTACCACAAGGTGTTTATATTATAAATGTTGTTGGGAATAATCTTTCGACAAATACGAAATTGATTAAATGGTAGTTCTAAAAACACTTATCAAATGACCTAAATAAACCAGCCTATAACACACATTTGGCAAAAACTGGGCGGGTGGTGCAACTTGGACACCGACTGCAAGCAAATGCTCGTCGTTTCGTAGCTTCAACCGTTATTTCGCCAAAAAAACAATTTAAATTTATGTATATAAAACTTTTATTTTCAATTTCATTGTTCTTCTTTTTAAGTTTTAATATTAATTCTCAAAATATACCTGACAGTTATGAAATAGGATATATTTATGATATTAATTACGATAAAATGGATGGGTTTTATGACAAAGATTATAAACCAAGTAAATCAATTCATCTAATTTATGATCTAGTAGAAGAATATAATCCTGGGTATTATTATGACTTAAATAAGGTTAAAATAAACGGGTTACTAAAATACTCGAAATTTAATACATGTATAAGATTTAAAGCAGATTCCAATTCCGTTGAAAAAATCATAAAGCCCGATAGTTGTCTTGGTTATGTATTAGGTCTTGATACTTTTGCTGTAATTGATAAGTATAAAGATGAATCAGATTCAACATTTGATCAGCCATATAAAAAGGAATTTGCACAGTTTATTGAAAAAATCGGTGCAGTTTCTTTTTATAAACAAATTACTATTGGAGTGAAAGATTTAGATGGATTTATAGATGATGTTTGCATCAGATATCTTTATAAAGTTGAGAATACATTATATTTTAAAAGATTTCCTAAGGGAGGTAAAAAACTAAAAGAACTAGAAAAAAATCTTTTTGTAATTAATAATGTTATTAATCAGTATATAGATAAAGGCGAATACAATTATGATAAAATTCCTTTATTAATAAAATTGTTTAAATATAAGTATTGTTATGATAATAACATTAAAATCCTTTTTAGTAATTCTTGGGAAGAAGTAAATAACATTAACAAAGCTACCTTTTTCGCTCAAGTAGAATCAATAGAAGATTCAATATTTCATCTAAAGTATTATTATAATAATTGTCTATTATTTGAAGGGCATTATTCTTCATTTTATAACCTAAAATATGACATTGGCTTTTTTATTAATAATAAAAGTCCGTTATATCAAAATTATTTTAATTCAAAAATTCCATTGAGAAAGACCGGTGAATTTATCTGGTATTATCCAAATGGAAATATAAGAAAAAAAGCAACATTCAATAATGATATTCAATTAGAAACATTTACTTATTATAAAAATGGAAAGTTGCAATGTGAATATAACATTGTTGAAGGCATACCTCAATATATTAAGGTTTTTACTGAAAATGGTGAAAATGCTTTAGATAAAGATGGAAAAGGGCATTTGCAGTTTTATGATTCTTTAAGAGCAAAAGAAATCATTTATGAATATAAGAATTTCAATTTGTCTCATTCTTATTATTTAGATTCAAATAACAGAAGAGTATATCTTATTTGTAAAAAGAATGCTAAATTCAGAGGATTTGATTTTTTTGATTCACAACTTCAAGCCTCATTAACTCTACCAAATAAATCAGTAAAAGAGTATAAATATGCGATTGCTTTTATTAAATGTATAGTTGAACCAACTGGAAAATCATCTGATATTAGCATAATTAAAAGTATTGACCCTGAATGTGAAAAATTAGTATTAAAATATCTTACTTTAGAAAATGTTAAACATTTTATTCCTGCTAAATTTGAAAATAAAAAAGTTGTACAAGAAATACTAATTCCTATAACTTTTATCGTGGAAGGTTTTGCAAATTACAACTTTGTTTCAAACCGATTTAACTTTAATTTTTTTCAAACAGACCCATTTCAAATTGATCAATCTAATTCTAATCAATTTCGTGGTAATTCTTATAAAATTTTTTATTGAATTTACAATTATGATATTCCAAACAAATGCTCAGTGCATAACACACGTTTGGCAAAAACTGGGCGGGAGCCCAGCTTTTCCAAGCGCCACTCGTTAGCTGCAATTTTAAAAATAAACAATAACTCAACAGTTAATTAATTAACATTCCGTATTTTAAATAAATAATAGTAAAAAAAATAAAAAAAATGCCGAATAGCGTCACTGTAGTAATATTATTTAACTATATTTGCATATATAATATCATTACAATAATCTTATATGAAAGATAATTTTTCAAAAAAGCAAATTATAGAACGTATAAAATTTGAGAATCCTTGGTGGAAAACATCGAAAATTGATAATTTTTATTCTATAATGAAAAAAAGGGAATATTTTAAAATATTCAGACCTTTAGTAATTGAAAAATCTATTAAAAGAGCTGTTGTTTTAATGGGACCTAGAAGGGTTGGAAAAACAGTATTATTATATCATATGATTCAAGATTTAATTGAATCAGGTGTTAGTCCTTCAAATATTTGTTATTTATCAATTGAGACACCAATTTATACTGGTATTGGACTAGAACAACTTTTTAAATATTGTAGAGAAGCTATAAAAAAAGAAGATTATAAAAATTTCTATGTATTCTTTGATGAAATTCAATATTTAAAAAATTGGGAAGTTCATTTAAAATCATTAGTTGACTCATATCATTCTGTTAAATTTATTGTATCTGGTTCTGCTGCTGCTGCTTTAAAACTTAAAAGTAATGAGTCAGGAGCAGGAAGATTTACAGATTTTTTACTTCCTCCGCTTACTTTTCATGAATACATAGAATTAAAAGGTCTTAGTAAATTAGTAAAGAAAATTACTAAAGGGAAAAAAAGCAATAACATAGTTTATGAAGTGACTGAATACGAAACAACAGATATAGATCTTTTTAATAAACACTTTATTGACTATATAAATTTTGGCGGTTATCCTGAAGTAATATTTTCAAAAGAAATTCAATCTGAGCCTGGTCGATATATTAGAAATGACATAATTGACAAAGTTCTTTTAAGGGACCTTCCAATTCTATATGGGATACAAGATATTCAAGAATTAAATTCCTTATTCACATCTATAGCTTATAATTCAGGCAATGAATTTTCTTTAGATGAGTTATCTCAAAATTCAGGTGTTGCAAAAAATACTATCAAGAAATATATAACATATCTTGAAGCAGCATTTCTACTAAGAATTGTATATAGGGTTGATTTTAATTCTAAAAAATTCAAAAGAGCAAATTTTTTCAAAATATATTTAACAAATCCATCACTTAGAAGTGCATTATTCTCTCCAATATTAAAAAGTGATAGTGCATTTGGTAATATGGTAGAGACTGCCATTTATTCACAATGGCAACATGTTGAAAACTTTCCACTTTATTATGCAAGATGGAAAAATGGAGAAGTTGATATTGTTTGTCTTAATGATAAACAAAAGCCAGTATGGGTAGTAGAAATTAAATGGACAAATAGATTTGCAGAAAATCCAAAAGAACTAACTAATATCAGAAAATTTTGCCATGAAAATAAAATTCTTGATGCAGCAGTAACGTCCGTTGACATTAAAAAAGTAGTTGACAGCGATAATATTAGAATTGAATTTACTCCAGCAAGTTTATATTGTTATACTGTTGGGCGGAACTTAGTAGAAAGCAAAATTGAAAATTCATCAAAGTAAAACTGCAGCTAACACACGGTTAAATCCGATAGCTATCGGATTTAACCATGTGTTATGGGCAACTTGATAAGTATAACAAATTTCAATCATTTTAGCGGACAATGACTGCAAGTAATAGCCTGCCAAATTCAAGGCCAACCGATATCTATACACAAGGCGATGATAAAAAACAGGAACAGAAAATTAAATAAAAAATTCCACCCGAAAAATAGAATAAACTATTAAAACAATATTTTTTAAAAAGGAGGTTTTATGAAAACTATTTTGTTATTTATTATAATAATTATGTTGCTGCCTTTATCTGGAAAAACGCAACCGTTCACAAAAAAATACATCATGGCTTTTGCTGTTTGCAGCCAACCGGCTTCTCCTCCTCCTGATCAGACTGTTTACCTTGCTGAATCAGACGATGGCTCAAACTGGACACTTGTTCCAGACTTTATTCCTTATACCGGAAGTGTTCCGGAAATAATTATCCGCGGAAGCAAACTTTATGTTTATACTCCTACACCGACAGCTGTGGTAAAACGATACGACTTTGGTAGCAACACATGGGATGCCAGCCCTGTTTCCGTAAGTATTCATGATTCCGTCGGCAATAATGTGGGCTGGGTTGATCCTACCTCCATTATTGACAGTTCGGGAAATATTGTGTTATTTTTTCTGAATACTACTGGTATTTCCGGCGACCCTGCCATATGCACGGCTTATCCATGTACAAAATATTTTGATATGGCAGTAGAAGTGCCCGGTTCCGATGGGACTCAATTTGTGAAAAGCAGCGGTCACAGGGCGAGCATTACATTACAGGATACTCTTCAGAGAAGAGCTTGCGATCCCGATCTGTTTTTTGACGGAACACAATACGTTTTATATATTACAAAAGCAAACGGAATGGTTGCGTATTATTCAAATCAGCTGTTGGGAAATTATACTTTATTTTCGGGCCTTCCAAATGGCTTTATTACCGTGCAGGGCGTTACAGGATGCGGGTATTTTGAAAATACCTCTTCTGAATATTGGATGTATGTAATGGAAAAGGTTTCAGGTGTTTTTGTCATCAGACGGGCTGTTTTTAATAATTTCAACTCACAGGTAAATTCTTTTAATACAGTTCTTTCAGCTACTTCAATCGGACTTCCTTCTACAATGAATACGGAAAGTCCCAGTTTCTGTACTAACGATTTTCTTACAGGAATTCATTACTCTGTTACAAGAATACAAAAAGACTATCTGATTTTGTTTCCAAATCCTGTGACAGATAATATTGAAATTGAAACTCTGAAAAATGCGAACATTGAAATTATGAATTCGCAGGGGCAAATAGTTGAAAGATTTATTGCAAAAAACACTAAAACAACAGTTGCTTTATCAAAGTTACAGTGCGGAATTTATTTTATTAAGGCAAGAACTGACAAAGGAGTTACAGTAAAGAAATTTATTAAGCAATAAACGCCCGGTGCATAATACCAGTTACGACCCAATCAGGCAAACGAAACATTATGACAAATACAAAACCAAATAAACTCTGAGGCTAAGGCTCACAACAGATTTGTTTACAAATACTCCCTGATTAATGAAAATAACTCGTTTAAATCGTAGGGTTTGGAAATATACCCTTTACATCCGAGTTCATAGCAGCGTTTTTCCTGTTCTTTCATGGCATAAGCGGTTTGTACTATAATCGGTACGGTGTTATTTATTTTTTTTATTTCAACAATGGTTTCCCAGCCGTTTAACCCGGGGAGCTGTATATCCATTAATACCAAGTCGATATTTGCTTTGTTCCGGATAAGGTTAATGGCCTCAAAGCCATTGGCTGCCCGAAAAACATTGGCTTCATATTTAGATAACACCTTATTAATGAAAAAATAAGTTACTTCTTCATCTTCTACAACCAGAACGTTCTTGCGAAAATAACTTTCCATGATAATTGTAATTTAATACAGATATTTGTTTATTTATACGTAACAAAGGGTTACAATGTATTACTTATTGATTAAAGAATTTTATTTATTGATTAATTTTCAGGCTGCTGATTAATAGATGTTATTTACAGGTTAACTGGTGTTCTGTATGGATTAAAGTAACCAGTTATTATGGAATGAATTCAAAACAATTATCTGAGCATCCCGGCCAATACTATAAATAAATGGGTAAAGTAATTTCATTAACCGTTACATCTTTCATTAAAACTCACCGGAACGATTGAGTGCCTTCGTAAAGGGTTGACCGAAATTATGAAGCAGGGAATTTGGCTGGCAAAAACAAAAAATATTTCTTACAATTTGGGAATCCGATTCCAGTATTGTAAATTTGTGTCATGATAAAAAGAAATGCAGAAAGAGAATTAATTAATTTAGCACGGCAATATAAGGCGGTGGCTGTAATAGGGCCCCGTCAATCGGGAAAAACCACTCTTGTTAAAGCGATTTTTAAATATAAACCATACGTAAATCTTGAGAATCCGGATACCCGCCAGTTTGCAATAGAAGATGCGCGGGGGTTTTTAGCTCAGTTTCCTGACGGAGTTATAATTGATGAAGCGCAAAGAGTACCCGAACTTTTTTCGTATTTACAGCAAATTTTAGACGATAGTAATGAAAAAGGTAAATTTATTATTACGGGGTCAAATAATTTTTTACTTCAGCAAAATATTTCTCAAAGCTTAGCGGGAAGAATAGGATATTTAACACTTTTGCCATTTTCAACTTCTGAAATACAAAATATATTAACAACAGGAATTGACGATGTATTATTTAAAGGAATGTACCCTCCCTTGTATGACACAAATTTTGAAATTGAAAAATGGTACTCAAATTATATCCGTACTTACGTTGAACGAGATGTTAGATTAATCAAAAATATTACCAATTTATTTATATTTGAGCGCTTTATTAAATTGTGCGCCGGAAGAATAGGCAATTTGTTAAACATTAATAGTCTGGCTATTGAAACAGGGGTGGATAGTAAAACAATCAGTTCATGGATAGGACTTTTAGAGAGCAGTTTTATAGCTTTTAAGTTACAACCACATTATAAAAATTTCAATAAAAGAATGGTGAAAATGTCTAAATTATATTTTTATGATACTGGTTTAGCTTGTTCTTTGCTTGGAATACAAAAGGCAGATAGTTTAACAAATCACATGTATAAAGGAGCCTTATTTGAGAATTTTGTAATAGTTGAAATGTTGAAAGAAAGGTATAATTCTGCAAAATCTAATAATTTATACTTTTGGAGAGATAATACAGGTCATGAAGTAGATTTAATAATTGATAATGATTCTGATTTATACCCGATAGAAATAAAATCAGGAAAAACAATCACGAATGAATACTTTAAAGGGATTGAATTTTGGAATAAAATAAGTAGCACTTCTAAAGGGACTATTATTTATGCAGGTGATAATAGTCAAAAAAGATCAGATGGAGTGATTGTATTACCATGGAATAAATGGAAAGGGAGTAATGTGCAGAAATTACTTTAACACTAACATTTTTGCAACTACTTTATCAATGGGTAAAGTAATTTCATCAACCGTTACATCTTTCATTGAAACCCACCGGAACGATTGAGCGCCTTCGGTTTCATTCTCGAAATCAAAAGGTCTGGTTGAAATTTTAAAGCGGGAAGGTTCTTTCAGTTTTGCCAGGTAATAGATGGAAAAAACCTGCACATTGTTCCTGAAATATCCCTGCTGGAAAAAGTCGGTGGTATAAAAATGCTGAATAATTTCAATATCCTGACCCAGTTCTTCCAGCGCTTCGCGGTGAAGGCATTCAAGTGTTCCTTCGCCCGGCTCAACTCCACCTCCTGGAAACTTGGTAATACGCATCCCAAAAACAAATTCATCACTGAGCAGAACTTCATTTTTATCATTAATGATGATTGCGTAAGCTCTTATGTTGAAAGCTGTTGGTTTATTCATTCTTCTCCTTTGATATTTCGTTTTGAATAAAGCCGGTAATCTCTGAAACCTGCCCGGGTGTAAACCATGTGTAATCGTTGTTCCGGTTAAACCACGAAATCTGGCGGCGGGCATAACGGCGGGTGTTTCGCTTTATAAGCTCAATGGCAACATCGCGGGTATGAATACCATCGAAATATTCGAAAAGTTCTTTGTACCCGACGGTTTTAAGTGCGTTACAGGAACGGAATTTATATAATTCCCTGGCTTCGTTTTCCAGCCCTTTTTCCATCATCAGGTCAACGCGCCGGTTGATACGGTCGTGCAGCAGAGCCCGATCCATATTTAAAGCTATGCGGATAATATTAAAAGGACGTTCTTTCTTTGATTTCAGTAAAAACTGTGAATAGGGTTTGCCGGTCAACAGGCACATCTCAAGTGCCCTGAACACACGGTTTTTGTTCTTTAAGTCAACGTTGTTATAGGATTCCGGATCGAGTTTTTTAAGTTCCAGGCGCAGGCTTTCTATTCCTTCGCTGTTCATTCTTTCTGTAAGTTGTTGACGAAGTTCCGGATCGTGGTCGGGCATGTCGTCGATGCCATGGCAAACGGCATCGATATAGAGTCCGGAGCCACCGGTTAATATTGCAATATTATTTTTTTCGAAAATTCCGGGAAGTAATTGCAGAACATCCTGTTCGAAACGGCTGACATTATAGTATTCCGAAATGGATTTGAATCCTACAAAATAATGTTTTACTGTTTCGAGTTGTTCCTGTTCGGGAGGAGCGGCGCCAATTTTCAGTTCTTTATAAAACTGTCGGGAGTCGGCCGAAATGATTCCGGTTTTAAAATGTTTTGCAAGTTCAATGGAAATATCAGTTTTGCCCACTGCTGTTGGGCCTGCAAGGACTACCAGGTATTTCTGTTTTTCATTCAAAGGATATGAAAATAGATAAAAAAACCGGACTATTCATCGTCCGGGTCTTCTTCGTGTTGTTCTGTATCTTCTTCTGGTTCAGGCTCTTCTTCCTCTTCTATTAAAGCATCGTCGTCAATTTCAAAATTGATGTCTTTATCGAATGATTCGTGTCCGAAATCTTCGTCAAAATCCTCATCAATAACCGGGGTAGCTTTTTTAGCGCTGAAAATATCCGAATCAGTCTCGTCTTCATCGAAGATAGGATTCTTTTTTGTAGATTTTTTACTGAATTGCGGAGGAATTTCGCCGCCAAAATCGGTGCAGATAGGATAATAATGGTTTACTGCCTCGGCTTTTGTCTCCATCAGTTCGATAAAAAAACTACGGTCGTTAATAAAATCGAACAGGTAAATCAGCTTCTGATGGGCGTCTTTTATGTAGTTCGCCAGAACAGCCTTATCCATGGTAACGGTTTTCTCTGCAGATTTCCCGTCCATTTCGAGCAGGGAAATTTCCTGTTTTTTTTGCCAGTTGTGATTGGCAATAAAAAAGGTTGCGAGGTGGCTACTGTCGTACTCCAGTTCGTCCTGGATTAATTCATGTAAATCGTAAAAGGTCTGATCAGAACTGATTTCAATGTCCATGAAAAATTTATCATCTTCATCTGATAAAACCTTGAACTTGTAAATCATAAGCAAAACAAATTATAGTTTTAATAAAAATTCAATCGTATTTATATTATCAGCATATTCCCAAAGTTCGGGTTTTTGCGAATATCCAAAACGTACAGAGTGAAATATTTTATTTTCGTTACTCACAATACATTGAATTTCGCTACTCTTTGCCTCAATTTCGGCGGCTAATATAGTAATAACTGAATAATACTCATAAAAAATTACAGAAAGTGGTGAATAAATTTGACGATCGTTTTTAACTATCAGAAAACCATTATCCAAAAAAGGTATTTTATTCATTAAAAAAACCGATTGGTGATAGTCGTAATTATTTGCATACTTATTGTGCCGGTATAAAATGTGCCATGGTTCGATAATTTTAAAGAACCTGTCGAATGAATATCCTTCGGGAACATAAAGTTTGGAAACATTTCTGCAACCCATTCCAAAATACCTGAAAATATCTTCCGATAAATTCCATAAATCATTATCAGATTCATTTCCATTCAGCACCGCAATAGAATTTCGTGTTTTCCGGATAATGTTTGGGAATTTTGAAAAATAATAATCAAAATATCGTGCAGAGTTATTGCTGCCTGTTGCAATTATAGCTTCGGGATGAATTTTAAAATTATCGGTAAATGTAATTTGTTCAGAAAATGCGGGATCAATATCGCAAAGAATACCGGCAATCAGTTTTGGAAGCAGATCGTCTTTAGATGAAAGTTTTCCGACAAAACGGTGACCGCAAATAAGTACCGAAACAAAATCATGCATTCCCACCAGCGGAATATTTCCTGCCATGATAACCCCGATATGCAGTGATTTCTGATTTTCAATTAATCGGGTTTCATATGGTGAAATCCATTTATTAAGTTTTTCTTCGGTTAAATTTTCGGACCATGTTTTCAGAGCATAATTAACATTTTCTTCGGTAAACCAGGCATTATATATATGTTGTTCTTTAACGGTTTTTTCGATAATGCCCTGCCACTTTGTTAAAAAAACGGGTTGTATATCGTTTTTAAAATAGTCCTGCAATAGTTTTCCCAACTGCGAAAAAGCTTTTATTCTTTGCTCTAAAATCATGCAATGAAGGTAAGGTTTTAAAAAGAAAAAAGAGGGCTAAACCCTCTTTATAAAATTTTTCTTAATAACTATACGTATCCCAGGGCATAGAGCTGAAGGCTGTACTCAGGGCAACACCTAATACAAGTAAATAGATAATAATAAAAACTAGGTAAAGTGCAGAAAGCGATAAACCGATGATGGCACAGGTATACCCGGCTTTCATGTTTTTATAGGAAGTTAAGGTGTACGACGAAGGGTTCGCATTATACAGCTTTTTTGCTTTACCTCCGAGAATTAAAGAAATAATTCCGAGAGCAATACCCGGAATACCATAACACCAACAAGTGGCAATGGATATAATACCCATGACCAGAACTCCGGTTGAATTGGGAAGAGCAACCTGACCGGCAACGGGCTGATTTGTTTGATTAACAACTACATTTTCGTTTTCCATATTTTTCAGGGGTTAGTTATTAGTTTGATTATGTATGAAATTATCATGGTTGATGCAGTAAATATAAATGAAATTTTTAAAATTAAAGCACCGTTTTTATATTTATAAATAATATGAAGAATAAGGAAAACCAAAGTAAAAATGATGGGAAGAAGAGCCGGGTATAAAAAAAAACTTTCTGTTAGATTTCCCTTTAAAAGCTCAATAAAAGAGCGCTGCATTCCGCAACCCGGACATTCCACTCCGAAATGACTTTTATAGAAACACGAACCCATGTGATTTTCAAGCCAGTGGATGAAATCGTTCCAGAAAGATATTTCAGAAAACAGGGTGTGTACCATAAATTATCAGAACAAATACAAAAGTATATGGAATTTAAATTCCAAAACAGGGAAAATTTTAATAAAGCATAAGTTTGTTCAACATTTAAAGAATGGTTCAGCTAAATAGAATATACTGCTTTATCAAGAGTGTATTTGATACTTAAAGGAAATGTTGTAAGTTTGGAAAAAAAACAGACTCCTATGAAAAACCTCATTTTGTTTTCTATCGCAACGTTAATTATTTTTTCATCCTGCAGAAAACACAATAAAGAAGATGATCCCAGTAATGAAGCTGCATTCTTAACTTTCTCCATTCAGAACCAGGTTTCAGCAACCATTGACCCTTCTGTCCATACAATTAATGTTATAATGCCTATGGGCACCGCGCCTGACAGCCTGGTTGCCATTTTTTCGACTTCTGCCGGTTCTGCGGTAAGTATTAATTCTGTTGCCCAGACAAGTGGGATTACTGTAAATAACTTTACTGCGCCACTCATCTATACTGTTGTTGCAGAGGATGGCACTACAACTATTAACTGGACTGTTTCAGTGAGTTCAATACCTAGCAATAGTGCCGATTTTTTTGCTTTTTCGGTGCAAAACCAGATTTCTTCAGATATTAACCAGGTTAATCACACTGTTTCAATAGTTATTCCATTTGGTTCGAAGATAGATAGTTTAATTGCCACATATACTACTTCACCGGGTTCAGCAGTTTCTGTTAATTCGGTTATACAGGTAAGCGGAGTTACGATAAATGATTTTACTTCTTCATTAATATACAATGTTACTGCTGAAGACGGAATTACTATTATTAACTGGACAGTTACGGTAAACTATGAATCGTATATTTATCTTTCAACGGATTTTCCTGCCGGCGGAAATACATATTTAATGAATGTTGATTCGACCGGTATTTTATCCTACTCCATAGGAACACCTGGTGTTAATAAAAGCTGGTCATTTACGGGGCTGGGCGTCGATGCCGTTGATACTTTTAAATTTGCAGTTGCTTCCCAACATCCTTCATATTCTCATTTCCCGGGAACAGATTTCGTTTACAGCGATAATAACCAACCTTTTGAAATGTTTGGAAAAACCTCGATCCAACAGGTAGAATTTTCAGGTTTACATGTTAATTACGGGGGAATGATTTTCGATTTACCCATGAACGATAATTCTATTCAGATGAAATTTCCTACAGAAATCGGTTCCACTTTTACAGATCATGGTTCGGTATCAAAAGACACCTTAACTACTGTTCCAGGTTTTCCCCTTCCGGTAACTGTTACTATTCAGGTAAATTTTGATGTTACCTCAACAGTTGATGCCAATGGGCTTATTACAACCCCTCTTGGAACATATAAATGCTTAAGGCAATATAAGGTACTGGTAACAACTATTCAGGCGTTGGTTTATGGCAACCCTATACCCGGTTATGGAAATACAACTACACTAAGAACTTATAATTTCTTAAATAAAGAAAGAGCATATCCTGTTATGAGTATTGAAGTTGATAGCATAGGAAATATTCTTAACATAAAACACCAGAAATAGTCATTGTCTTTTTTTTAACCGCAGAGGTGTACTAAGTACGCACAAATAAACACTAAGAGAATACAATCCTGCTTCTTAGTGAAATTTCTTTAAGGTCCTTGTGATTAAAGTTTTACTCCAGGCTTCCTACTGCTTTTTCTACTTCGTGAAGAATTTCGCAGCTTTTCACAAGGTCTTTCATTTTATTGTGGTCAGGATAAAGCGGACGGTCAATATCAAGGTAAGCTACATATTTACGGATAACATCTTTAGCTTTCTGGGTACCCTTTCCGAATTTGTATTTTTGCTCTTCGTATTTTTCACGTAAATCGAGAGCCTGTGCTGCCGCCATTAGCTCAATTCCCAATATGCCATAAGCATTGTCGAGAATCTGAATATTTTTCAGGGCTGTATTCATTCCCATCGAAACAAAGTCCTCCTGGTCGGCAGCAGCCGGAATAGATTGTATTGATGCAGGCATACATAAAATTCTTTGTTCTACAATCTGCATGTCGGCTGTATATTGGCTTAACATCAGACCCGAAAACATTCCAGCCCCCTTTGTTAAAAACGGAGGAAGACCAATGCTTAATGCAGGATTATTTAACCGGTTCATTCTTCTTTCGGAAAGCACGCTTACCATAGTAACAGCGGCACCAATCAGATCCATAGGTAAAGAAACCGGGGTTCCCTGGAAATTGGCGCCCGAAAGCTGGGTGTTTTCATCGGGGAAAAAGATGGGATTATCGCCAACACCGTTCAATTCGATTTCGACCTGTGAACGTGCCCATTTAACTGCATCGTGAGCTGCGCCGATTACCTGCGGGGTTGAACGCATACTGTATGCATCCTGAACTTTTACTTTTATCCGTTTTTCTAACAAATCACCATCGGTCGCAATTTTACGGATGGCAGCAGCACTTCTTACTGCACCGGAAAATCCTCTTATTTCGTGAATCCTTGTATCATAAGGACCAAAATTTGCTTTCAGTGCTTCAAGCGACATGGTACAGGCAATTTCAGCCTGTTTCAGCCAATTATTAACATCGTACAGATAAATTGCGCTCATGGCAGTCATAAAATTGGCCCCGTTTATGGTTGCCAGCCCGTCTCTTGCTTTTAATCCGGGTACAGGAATACCGGCTTTTGCCAGAGCTTCTTTGCCGGGATACATTTCTCCGTTATAGAAGGCATGACCTTCGCCCATCATCAGTAATGCCACCTGCGACATAGGAGCGAGGTCGCCACAGGCGCCAACAGAACCTTTTTTACACACAAAAGGAGTAACTCCTTTATTCAGCATTTCAACCAAGGTTTGGGTAATTTCAAGACGACAACCCGAATTTCCATGAGCATGTACATTTATTCTACCGAGCATGGCGGCGCGAACATGTTCAACGGGCATAGCCTCACCTATTCCGGCAGCATGATTATAAATCAGATATTTCTGAAATTCCTTTACCTGGTCATCGTTCAACACTACTTCAGAAAATTCGCCAATCCCGGTATTTACTCCGTACATGATTTCGTGAGCATCGATTTTTTTCTCGAGCATTGCACGGCATTTATTTATTCTCGCAACCGAATCGGGATGCAATTCTACTTTTTCGTTATGCCTGGCCACATTTACCAAATCTTCAATGGTAAGCCCGCTTCCTTTAACTACAAGTGTCATAAGTAAATATTTTGATTATTTGAATTTAACTACAGTTGATTATTTTTCCCGAAATAAACAAAAAAAGGCGACATTAAGAAATGACATTTACTATTGACATGGATATTTATTCATGAAATCTCACTTCTAACCGGGAACTGGTCAAAATAAATTATTAATCTTTGAAGGAATACCCTATTTTTGTAAAAATTTGAGAGAATGAAAGGAATGAGATTTATTAAAACAATAACACTTCTGATCAGTGTTAATATTTGTTTTCTGCCAATGCTGCCTGCACAGATTCCTGCCGGATATTATGATGCCGCAGCCGGGTTAACCGGGGTTACATTAAAAAATAAGCTGCACGATATCATTTCCAACGGGTACATTGCCGGAACCTATGCTGATTTATGGACCAGTTATCAGACAACCGATAAGAGAGCTGATGGTAAAGTGTGGGATATGTATTCCGATATTCCGGGAGGAACGCCTCCTTACTTATTCACGTTTGTAACAAATCAGTGCGGAAGTTATTCAGCCGAAGGCGATTGCTATAATCGTGAACATTCGGTTCCCGAGAGCTGGTTTAGCGGGGCAAGTCCGATGTATTCCGATTTATTTCACATTGTTCCGACTGACGGATATGTAAATAACCGTCGCAGTAATTATCCTTTTGGCGATGTTTCCACTGCCAGCTGGACTTCCCTGAACGGTTCAAAATTAGGAAGCAGCGCAGTAGCCGGTTATACGGGAACTGTTTTCGAACCAATAGATTCTTTTAAAGGTGACTTTGCCCGTATTTACTTTTATATGGTTACCCGTTATAAAGACGAATTGCCTTCCTGGTCGGCTCCTCCTTTTTCAGGCAGCGATTTTACCGTATGGGCAAAAAATATGTTTTTACAATGGAATGCTTTGGACCCTGTAAGTTCCAAGGAAATTACCAGAAATAATAAAGCGTATTTAATTCAGAATAACAGGAATCCTTATGTGGATCATCCCGAATGGGTAGCTGCCGTATGGGGGCCTTCATCAGGTATTGATATAACAAATAATCAGATATTTATAAATATTTTCCCAAATCCTGCCGGTGATTTACTCGATGTTACCATAACGGGAAATAATGTAAAAAATTCAACCATTACATTATTTCAACTGGATGGTAAATTCCTTTTCAGCATGGTAGCAGAACAAAGACAGAATGAGGTTAATCTTTCCGGGCTTCCCGATGGAGTTTACCTTATTAATGTTAAAGGCCCGGATTATAGTAAATTCGAGAAAGTGGTTGTGATAAAGTAAACTTTCTTCCAAACAATTCTTTACCGGTATTCAAATTTAGGCTTTTTACAAAATCTTGTATCTTTACAGGAAAAACCCATGAAAGTCCTTATCATTTTTTTTCTTATTGTTTTTATGATTAATTCTATAAAAGCTCAGAATAATCCATCGTCAATTTCTGCCGAAATGCTCGATAAATTTGAAAAAGCAATTGCGCCAACGCAGGAAAACAAAGCCCTTACCAATGCCATTTCGGGCAACGATGTAAAAAAACTGGCGATAAATCGTGAAAATGTTGGGAAAACGGATTTTTTCTATAAATATAAAGTAGATGTAACCGGAATTACGGACCAGAAAAGTTCAGGACGATGCTGGATGTTTACCGGGTTAAATATTCTTCGCCCGAAAATTATTAAGCATTATAATTTGTCTTCTTTTGAATTTAGTACCAATTACCTGTATTTCTACGATATGCTTGAGAAAGCCAATTTATTTCTCGAAGGGATTTTGCAGAGTGCCGATAAGCCCATGGATGATAAAACCGTCGAATGGTTTTTTAAAAATCCGATTGGCGACGGTGGGGTGTGGAGTTCCTTAACAAATCTTATTGAGAAATATGGAGTGGCGCCTAAAGAAGCAATGCCCGAAACGAACTCGAGCGAGAATACCGGTGCACTGATACGTGTTTTATCGCTAAAATTAAGAGAAAATGGCCTCGAAATAAGAAAATTAAAAGAGAGTAAGGCAACTGATGAAAAAATACGGGCGAGAAAAACAGAAATGCTTACTGAAATTTATAAGATACTGGTTTATAATTTAGGCAAACCACCAAAAGAGTTTATGTGGCGTTTTCAGAGTAAAGACAATAATATTAGTGAATTGAAAAAATATACTCCCCAAAGCTTCTCTTTAGAATCATTACCCGGCCTGAATTTTTCGGATTACATACTTTTAATGAATGATCCTTCCCGCCCCTATAATAAATTGTACGAAATAGAATACGACAGAAATGTTATGGAAGGTAAAAACTGGCTTTATATTAATCTTCCGGCAGATGAAATAAAGAAATATGCCATTGAATCTATTAAAAATAATGAAGCTATGTATTTCTCCTGCGATGTGGGTAAACAGCTTAATACCGATGCAGGGCTGCTCTCGCTCGATAATTATGATTACCAGTCATTGTATGGTGTTAAATTCGGAATGGATAAAGAAGACCGGATTATTACATTCGAAAGCGGTTCTTCGCACGGAATGGCATTGATGGCAGTAGATGTTGATGCAAACGAAAAACCGTTAAAATGGATGGTCGAAAACAGCTGGGGAGCAACATCCGGGCACAATGGCTACCTCGCCATAACGGACGGGTGGTTTAACGAATATATGTTCAGGGTAGTAGTTCTGAAAAAATTTATAGATCCAAAAATTCTCGAAATTCTTAAACAAACTCCGATTAAACTTCCTCCCTGGGACCCCATGTTTCTTGAAGATGAATAATTTGTAAAAATCCAAAACTCAAATCCCAAAATCCAATTATGCATGAATTTCATTTTTTGGTATTTAAATCTTGGTATTTGAAATTTGGTATTTAAAAAAGATGTGTGGTATTTGTGGCATATACGATTTTCAGAATCCGGTAACGAAGTGGAATGATGCTTTAGCCAGAGGTGTTCAGTTGCTTAAACGCCGGGGGCCCAACTGTGACGGAATTTATACCCATAATCATGCAGGCCTTGCTCATACCCGTCTGGCTGTAATTGATACATCTGAAATTGCTAACCAGCCTTTTACTGATAAAACAGGTCGCTATACAATAGTTTATAACGGAGAATTCTATAATTATAAAGAACAACGTAAAAAACTCGAAGAAAAAGGATATGTTTTTCGCTCACAATCAGATACTGAGGTTTTGCTCAATCTTTTTATAGAACTTGGAATCTCTTTTTTAAATGAAGTAAACGGTTGTTTTTCGTTAGCTGTTTATGATAATATTGAGGAAAGTCTTTTTGTTGCCCGTGACCGGCTTGGAATAAAACCCCTTGTTTATTATTATGACGGAAATAAATTTATTTTTTCTTCTGAATTAAAAGCGATACTCCCTTTTGGAATTAATAAGAATATTGACCAGGACTCGTTACGTTTATATTTCTGTTTAAATTATATTCCGGCACCTCACAGTATTTTTCATAATGTTTATAAACTTTTGCCAGGTCATTATATTAAGGTTAAAAAAGAAAAAATCGAAACCATCCGATATTACAATATTCCCGGATACGAATTAAGTAAAAGTGATATTAGTTTCGATGAGGCTACACAACACATTCGAAATTTGTTAGAAGAATCGGTAAAAAGACGTTTGGTTTCCGATGTTCCCCTGGGTACTTTTTTAAGCGGCGGCCTCGATTCGAGTATTGTAACTGCCCTTGCATCGAATCAACTCCGGGGATTAAATACTTTTTCGGCAGGCTTCAGTGATGATCCGTTTTATGATGAAACGGATTCGGCAAAACTGATTGCTGAAAAATTTCAAACAAATCACACGGTTTTTTCGCTTTCGAGGAAAGATTTGTTCGATCATTTAACAGATGTTCTGGATTATCTTGATGAACCTTTTGCCGACAGTTCATCCGTTGCCGTATCCATTTTAAGCAAACTGACAAAGAATCACGTAACCGTGGCTCTTTCGGGTGACGGGGCAGATGAATTACATGCAGGTTACAATAAACATTATGCACATTACAGGGCATTACAGAATTCTTCCTTTAATTTTTTTGCAAGAAATTCGGAATGGTTCTGGTCTTCGATGCCGAAATCGCGCAATTCTAAAATTTCCAATAAATCGCGCCAGGCTCTGCGCTATTCAAAAGGGCTCAGATTAACGGATAAAGAGAGATACTGGTATTGGAGTTCATTTGCTTCAGAAAATTATATCGATAAACTTTTTACACAAAACGCAAGTCCTGATTTTACATTAAACAGAAATACATTAATTGAAAATATTAATAAAGATTTCAATTCCATTTTATATACCGATATGCTCATGGTTTTACCCAACGATATGCTTCATAAAGTGGATATGATGTCGATGTCGCACGGGCTTGAGGTCCGGGTTCCCATGCTCGATCATACCATTGTTGATTTTATGTTTACTCTTCCCGGCGACTATAAAATTGACAGTAATCAACGTAAAAAATTATTAAGAAACTCATTTAAAAATATACTTCCCCGGGAAATTTTATCAAAACCCAAACATGGTTTTGAAATTCCACTTTTACCGTGGTTAAAAACCGGCCTTCAACCCCTGCTAAAATCAACTCTCAATAAATCAGACATTAGCAATATGGGATTGTTTAATTATAAAGAGATTGAAAAACTGAATCATAAATTACTTGGTGTTAATCCATCGGAAAGCGCTACTCATCTCTGGACACTTTTTGTATTTCAATATTGGTGTAATAAATATCTTCACTAATCAATAAAATACTGATCATCATATAAACTTAAAAACATTCATTTTTTCTTATCGTATTTATCATTGAAAATCAGACAATAAATCATGCCTGATATTTGAGGGGGCAGTCTTACTTCGATATTACAAGACTTTTGTAATATTGCAGAGAATTTCAGCCAATGAGAATATGATTTAGTGCCTGAAAAGCAAATGAAATGAAAAGGGTATTGCGCATAATTAATCGTTTTAATTTAGGAGGGCCAACCTATAATGCAGCTTACTTAACCAAGCATCTGGCACCCGAATATGAGACCCTTTTAGTGGGTGGCGAAAAAGAAGACGATGAGGACAGTTCGGAATTTATTCTTGAACAATTAGGTATAAAGCCTATAATTATTCCCGAAATGCACAGGTCTATCAATGCTATTCAGGATCTGGCAGCATACAGGAAAATCAAAAAAATAATTAAAGACTTCGGACCCGATATCGTTCATACTCATGCATCGAAAGCCGGCATGCTGGGGCGTAGAGCTGCTTATAGCATGAACATACCGGTTATCGTTCATACTTTCCATGGCCATGTTTTCCATTCCTATTTCGGACCTTTAAAAACCAAAGCTTTTATAAATATTGAACGGCAACTGGCTAAGAAAACTACCGGAATTATTGCCATCAGCGAAATTCAAAAAGAAGAACTGGGAACTATTCATAAAATTGTCGAACCTTCAAAAATTAAGGTTATTCCCTTAGGTTTTGATCTGGACAGATTTCATAATAACCAGGAAGAGAAAAGGGCGGAGTTCAGGGCTCAGAATCATTTGGATAATGATGAAATTGCAGTAGGAATTGTGGGAAGGTTAGTCCCGATTAAAAATCACAGTCTTTTTGTTGAAGCTATTGCAAATGCACAGAAATCTACCGGGAAGAAAGTAAGGGGATTTATTATTGGCGACGGGCAGTGCAGAACGGCAATAGAAGATCTGGCTCACGAATTAAATCTTGTGATTAGTCCAAACGGTAGCACAACGCTTAAACCCGATATTCGCTTTTCAAGCTGGATGCGGAAAGTAGATTATGCTTATGCAGGATTGGATATCATTGCTCTTACTTCTTTAAACGAAGGAACGCCGGTAAGTTTAATTGAGGCGCAGGCTTCGGGAAAACCTATTGTAAGTACGAATGTAGGAGGAATAGAAAATATTGTGATTCCCTTTGAAACAGCTTTACTTTCTGATTCCGGAAATAAAAAAGCCTTTTTCAATAATTTAAACACACTTGTAAACGACTGTAATTTAAGAGAAAAAATGGCTTCAAAAGGATGGAAATTTGTTCAAAACAAGTTTCATTATTCAAGATTAGTTGAAAACACAGCAAATTATTACGAACAATTATTACTGTAAAATTCATTCAGATAATTCTATAATAATCCTCTGATATCTTTAAAATTTGTATTTTTGGGCTTTAATAACCTAAAAATAATCAATAAAACAAGGTGAAACTCCTTTCTTCTTTTCGTATATTATTCTTCATTTCACTTGCAATAGCCTGTCTGTCAATATCTTCGTGCAGGGTCATGAATTCAAATGAAATGTTCAGGACCGACCCTGCTTTTAAATATTCCGATTTTAAACCTTCCGAAAAAGAATATAAAATCCAACCCTTCGATAAGCTGGATGTGAAAATATTTTCAAACGACGGTTTTAAACTGGTAGACGTATCCCAGACAACAATAATTCCGCAGGCAAGCATTAATTATCTGGTCGAATACGACGGTCAGGTAAAATTACCAACACTCGGAAGAGTTGAGTTATCCGGTAAAACTATCCGGGAAGCAGAATCGTTCCTGGAAGAAAAATACAAACAATTTTTTGTTGATCCGTTTGTTGTGATAAGTGTTACAAATAAAAGAGTTATTGTTTTTTCCGGGGGTGCATCGAACGGAAAAGTTCTTTCTCTGACAAATGAAAATTACACATTAATTGAAGCATTAGCTGAAGCAGGTGGAATCTCCGACTTCTCTAAGGCACACCAGATTAAACTTCTTCGGGGCGATTTAAATAATCCGGAAGTATTCTTATTCAATATTCGGGATTTAAAAGACATGAAAACAGCAAACTTCCTTCTTCAGGCCAATGATATAATATATGTGGAAACCCGCCCCAAGTATGCTTCCCGGATTATCGGAGAAATTTCGCCATACCTGAGCCTTTTGACAAGTGCATTATTTATATATAGTTTGTTTTTAAAGTAGTATGGAGCGAAAAAGGATCCCCATATTAAACGAAAAGTTTGACCTGACTATTTTTTTACACATAGTTAAAAAAAGTATAATACTTTCTATTCTTATTTTTATCGTTGCAATGGTTGGCGCATTCGCCTATTTAAGATATACTCAACCTATTTTCAGGTCTTCTTCCGTGGTTCAGCTTAAGAATGAAAACACAACCGCAAATAAAGTACTTAATCTTACCAGTGCGGTTGAAGAAATAAACAGTATTCAGACTATTGAATTAATAAGATCAAAAGAATTTTTAAAACGTACATTTAACATTTTGCCCTTAGATGTAAGCTATTTTTCACAGGGAACTTTTCTTTTTTCGGAGCTTTACCGGTCTTGCCCGTTTTCTGTTAACTATCAGGTGAGTAATAGCAGTATGTATAATCTTCCGATATATGTTTCTTTTGATGCTTCAGGAAAGGCCACATTAAAATATACTATAGGAGATCAAACAAAAGAAAAGACAGTTAATCCTAATGTACTTACCGATTTGGATGGTTTGCAGGTTATGCTGACAATAAATGATTTGGATGCAATAAAAAAACAAACCGATAAAATTAAAACCGATTCCTACTTTTTTACAGTATCTGATTCTGAATCTGTTTATAAAAAATACAGCAGCCAGCTTGAAGTCACTCTTTTGAACCAGGAAGCAAATACAATCCAGATTTCATTTACCGATAATAATGCTCTTAAGACCTGTGAAGTGGTTAATAAAATTGCAGAAGAATTTATTAAGTATGACGTAGAGAAGAAGAAGGAGAGTTCGCAGAAAATTCTTGATTTTATTGAAGTACAAAACAAAAGTATTTACGAGGCTCTTGACAGTGTTGAGGGGCAACTTATGCAATTCCGGTTTACACATCAGATAAGAAGCGATAAAGAAGACGAAGCAAATGTTAATGAAAGATATTCTAATTTGTTAAATAAAATAGAAGAAGATCTTGATAATGTTGAGGTTGACATGTCGTCGTTAAAACATATCCTGGATGACATTTCCAAAACGCCAAATATTAAAGTATATGAACTGATTTCTCTTCTTCCTTCCAGGGAGGATGGTATTTTAATAAGTTTGCTGAACCAATTACAGACTTTGTTAAACCAGCGGGATGTATATCTTAACAATCAAACCCAGAACAGCTATCAGATTAAAGTTATTGACAAGCAAATTGATACCCAGAAACAAACCCTGATAGATTTGCTTAAGGCAAATTTTGACAGGGCACAGGATAAGAAAGCCACTCTTGTCAGGAAACTTGCAGAATATGAGCTTAAAGTATATGGAAACACTTCTTCTATTGATCTTGATTATCTCAAACTGAAACGACTTTATACAATTAATGAAGAATTTTATAACAAATTGTTAGAAAAAAAGGCAGAGTACCTTATTTCCCAGGCAGGATCTGTAAGTCAGAATATTATACTTGAAAACTCTATTGTCCCTTCGACACCTATAGCGCCATCCAGGAATGCGATAATCTTACTCTTTGTTGTTATATCTGTTGTAATTATAGCCAGTATAATTATTTTAAGATACCTGCTATATAATGAAATCACCTCTCCCGATGATATCAGGTCGTATACCGATGTCCCGGTGATTGGCTTAATTCCTCTTTATAAAGCAAAGCTTCCTGTTTCACAGTTGCTGGTAGATGTTAAAATAAATTCTATTTTTTCAGAAGCATTCCGTTCCATTCGTTCAAGCCTTGATTTCCTGAAAAATATTCAGGGACCCAAAACAATTGCAATATCATCGACTATCAGTGGCGAAGGGAAGACCTTTGTCGGGCTAAATCTTGCAGGGATATTTGCCATACAAGGAAAAAAGGTAATACTGATCGACCTCGATTTACGAAAGCCCAGAATTCATTTATGTTTTAATACTGATAACAGCAAAGGGATAAGCACCATACTTATTGGAAAAAACACTATCGAAGATTGTTTAAAAAAATCAAAACTATCCAATCTTGATTATATTACTGCCGGTCCCGTTCCTCCAAATCCTTCCGAACTAACCGCCGGCAAAGAACTCTCCACACTGATTGGAAAACTGAAAGAAAAATATGATGTTGTAATAATCGACACTCCTCCCATTGGTCTTGTAACAGATGCTTTAAATCTATTTAATAATTGCGACTACCCCCTTTATGTAATAAAAGCAAATTATTCAAAACGCGCATTCTTATATAATCTCAATCATTTGCATCAGGAAAAAAATATTAAGAATCTTTCCGTTGTACTGAACGGAATAGATATTGAAAAATCCAGATATGGAGGTTATTATTATGGGTACGGCTATGGCTATGGCTATGGAAATACCGACTATCACCAGGACTATTATGACGAATCTGCAAAAAAGAAGAAAAAAAGTTTCTTAGGAAAAATTATCTCACGTTTATAATTTAATGAATTCTCATATATTAATTATTCTTTATTTTTTTGCTCTGCTTATAGCCAGCTATTTTATTCATGATTTTTTATTAAACCGGTCAACCAGGTATAACATTAAAAAAGCAAACCAGAATGGAATTCGCTGGGGCAAGCAAACCAAACCGGTTTCCGGAGGTATTGCTTTCTTTGTTATTTTGCTGTTCTCATCCATTATTTACATGATTTATGTAAAAGATGTCGGCTCAATAGGAACAGAAAAAATATATATAGGAGCGGTTTTGCTTATTGCTTTTTTTATGGGTCTTGCCGATGATATGATTAATACTTCCCCTTACCTGAAGTTTGCAGTGCAAATTGTTTGCGGAATTATATTAATTAAAGCAGGGATAATTATTCAGATTTCTTCAGAATATTATTTTAATATATTTTTTACTGTCTTTTGGATTATTGGCATTATGAATTCCATTAATATGCTCGATAATATGGATGCCATAACCACAGTCACCACAATCACAATTTTAGCTGGATTAATCGTTCAGAACCTGCTTCTGGGAAGCAGTAATATTGATCTTTTTATTTTTCTTGCCCTGCTTGCTTCCTTGCTTTCGTTTCTTATATTTAACTGGCATCCTTCAAAAATGTATATGGGCGATAACGGCAGTCAGTTAATAGGAGCATTTTTAGGAACATATAGTATTCTTTATTTTTGGAATTGTCCTTTAACAATTGGCACTCAGCCTTCATTGTTCCACTCATTAATAGTTTTTTTAATATTTTTGATTCCTATTACCGACACAACTACAGTAACAATTAACCGGTTATTAAAAGGAAAATCACCTTTTGTAGGTGGAAGAGACCATACAACTCATTTCTTTTCTTACCGGGGTATTACGGAAAGAAAAATTGCAATTCTTTATTTCGTAGTTAACCTCATTTCCGTTATAAGTGCGTTATTAATTGTTAATTTATCGGGAAATATAATGCTGTGGATTAGCTTAATTTCAGGAATCTATGGTATCTTTGTGTTATTAATATTTTATGCAAATACACGGATAACTAAACCTTTTGATATTGAAAAAACCTGATTTTAATAAACTCAGAATCTTTTGGTTACGCATCGCTACCACGTTCACATCCTTATTTCTTCTATGGTTGTTGGTTAGTTTATTGAGTTTTTCCGGTGAAAAAAAAGACTCACCCGAGGATGATAAATATCTGAATGAATTTAATTCGAAGTATGCCGTATTTGCTATAGATTTTCCTGAAGACCTGTCATTTGCCGGTGAAAAAGTCCCGCTTCAGTATGTTGATGTTTATGAAAATCTCGATCGCGAATTCCTTGTAAATTCCTATTGGCACTCACAGGCATTTCTTTACATTAAAAGAGCATACAGGTATTTTCCCGTAATAGAACCCATACTTAAGAAAAATGGAGTTCCCGATGATTTTAAGTATTTATGCGTTGCAGAAAGTGGTTTGAGTAATGTTGTGAGCCCTGCAGGAGCTGCCGGCTTCTGGCAATTTATTAAGGCTACCGGTCAAAAATATAAACTCGAAATAACGGATGAGGTTGATGAAAGATATAATCTCGAAAAATCTACAGAAGCGGCATGCAGATACCTCAATGATGCTTTTGCGGTTTATAAGAACTGGGCTATGGTAGCGGCCTCTTATAATGTGGGCATGGGAGGACTGGATAATCAGATTAAAAAACAAAGAGTAACATCTTATTATGATTTGTTACTGAATGACGAGACTTCACGATACGTTTTTCGGATAATCGCAATTAAAACGATAATGGATAATCCGCTTCATTATGGTTTCCATTACCGGAAAAAAGATCTTTATCCTCCCCTGTCGCCCGAAACGGTTACCATCGACACAACCATTTCCGACCTTGCTTCATTTGCGTTGTCAAAAAACATAAATTATAAAATTCTGAAGTATTATAATCCCTGGCTTCGTCAAAATTCCCTGACGGTTAGCGATGGAAAAAATTATATTCTGCAGATCCCGAAACCGGGAAGCAGGGAACTTGAAAAAATCTGGCTCGACTCCGGGTTGCTCAACGAAGAAATAAATGATACTTCTTCTGTTAATAATTCAAATTAAACATTCGTAAACGGTTTATGGATAATATTTCCGGTATCAGGCAGGAAAACATTGAGATTTGTGGTGCGCGGGTTCATAATTTAAAAAATATTAACCTTGTTATTCCCCGAAATAAACTTACAGTAATTACAGGCCTGAGCGGAAGCGGTAAATCGTCGCTGGCTTTTGATACCATTTATGCCGAAGGACAACGCCGTTACATTGAAACTTTCTCGGCCTACGCAAGAAATTTTATCGGTAACCTTGAAAGGCCCGATGTAGACAAAATTTCAGGATTGAGCCCCGTAATTGCCATAGAACAGAAAACCGTTAGCAGAAACCCCCGCTCAACAGTAGGCACAACAACCGAGATATATGATTTTATGCGCTTGCTTTTTGCCCGGGCATCAGATGCCATTTCATATATTACCGGCGAAAAAATGGTCAGGTACTCCGAATCCCAGATTAACCAGTTAATTAATGAAAAGTACCAGGGAAAAAATATCAGCATTCTGACTCCTCTCGTGAAAGGCAGAAAAGGACATTACCAGGAATTGTTCGATCGTTTCAGGAAAAAGGGTTTTTTATATGTCAGAATAAACAATGAAATAAAAGAATTGCAATACGGACTTAAGGTTGATCGGTACAAAGTGCATAATATTGAGTTAGTTGTTGACAGAATTAAAATTACCGAAGAAACAGCAAAACGATTGAGAGAATCTGTACAGGTCTCTATGAAACAGGGAAATGGAGTATGTATGATTATCGATGAGCAAAGTCAGCAAATAAAATATTTCAGCCGCTCTTTTATGTGTCCTACAAGCGGAATTTCATACAACGAACCGGCACCTCATTCCTTTTCTTTTAACTCACCCATGGGAGCCTGTCCGCACTGCAGCGGTCTGGGAAAAACCACAAGAGTCGATATAAAGAAAATAATTCCCGACCCAACCATTTCTATTGCCAGGGGAGGGATTGCTCCCCTGGGTAAATATCGTAGTTCGCTTATTTTCTGGCAACTCGAAGCCATTGCTGCGAAATATGGTTTTTCACTTAAAACTCCCATTCAGGAGATTTCCGAAGATTCGGTTAATGTTATCTTATATGGATCTGGCGAAACATTCAGGCTTCAGGGAAATTATCCTGGCATTTCTTCCAATTATTTAATAAACTGGGAAGGGCTGGTAAATTATATCTTAAGTCAGCATAACGACTCAACCTCGATGAAAGCCAAACAATGGTCAGATGATTTTGTGATCAATGAAATCTGCCCCGAATGTAATGGCGCCCGGCTTAAAAAGGAATCCCTGTTTTTTAAAATCGATAATAAAAATATCTCGGAATTATCCCGGATGAATTTATCTGAATTGTATAAATGGTTCGATAAAATTGAAGAAAGACTTAGTTCAAAGCAGGCTGCCATTGCACGGGATATTTTAAAAGAAATACGAAGCCGTTTGAAATTTATTATTGATGTAGGCATTGATTACCTGAGCCTTGATCGTCCGGCTGCATCGCTTTCCGGGGGAGAAAGTCAGCGAATCCGACTGGCCACCCAGATAGGAAGCAGGCTAGTTAATGTTTTGTATATCCTTGATGAACCCAGTATTGGTTTGCATCAGCGCGATAATCATAAATTAATTCAGTCCCTTAAACAACTGCGCGATGCCGGCAATACAGTGATCGTTGTTGAACATGATAAACAAATGATTATGTCGGCCGATCATGTGATCGATATCGGGCCTTTTGCCGGGATTCATGGCGGTTGTGTTATAGCGCAGGGGTCGCCTGAAAGTCTTTTAACACAACAAGGGTTAACGGCAGACTATCTGAGCCAGCGAAAAAACATTGAAGTTCCTTCAAAAAAAAGAAAAGGAAACGGATTGTTTTTAACATTGCTTGGCGCTACCGGGAATAATCTTAAAAATGTAACATTGTCAGTTCCTCTTGGAAAACTGGTTTGTGTTACAGGAGTTTCCGGCAGCGGAAAATCAAGCCTTATTAAAGAAACACTTCAGCCTATTCTGAGCAAACATTTTTTCAGAGCGCTGAAAAACCCCCTTCCGTATAAATCCATGGAAGGATTAGAAAATATTGATAAAGTAATAGAAGTCGACCAATCGCCTATTGGACGTACACCCCGCTCGAACCCTGTTACCTATACCCAGATTTTTTCGGATATCAGGAAATTATTCGAACAAATGCCGTCATCAAAAGTCAGGGGATATAATGCCGGACGGTTTTCCTTCAATGTTAAAGGAGGACGTTGTGAAAGTTGTGGCGGAGCTGGGGTAAAAACCATTGAAATGAATTTTTTGCCCGATGTTTATGTGACCTGTACCGATTGTAGCGGCAAAAGATACAACCGCGAAACCCTGGAAGTACGATATCGCGGAAAATCCATAAGTGATGTACTTGACATGACAGTAGAGCAGGCTGTTGATTTTTTTGAAAACATTCCTGTTATTCATAATAAATTAAAAGCTTTAAAAGAAGTGGGCCTTGGATATATAACGTTGGGGCAACAATCTACAACATTAAGCGGGGGAGAAGCTCAGCGCATAAAACTGGCAACGGAATTCACAAAAAAAGATACAGGTAAAACATTATACATCTTAGATGAACCAACAACAGGCCTGCACTTTGAAGATGTCAGGATATTAATGCTGGTATTAACCCGTTTGGTGGATAAAGGGAATACCGTTATTGTAATTGAGCATAACATGGATGTAATTAAACTTGCCGATTATATCATCGATCTTGGTACTGAAGGCGGAAAGATGGGTGGAAAAATTATATCAGAAGGCACACCTGAAGAAATTGTTGCTAAAAAAACGGGATATACTGCACAATATTTAACGGAAGAACTAATTTTACAAAATCAATTATCTTAGTACATCATAAAAATTATAAAATGAGCACCAGCGAAGAAAAAATTATCAGGGCATTTGAAAATCGTGACTGGAATGAAATTAAGACTCACGATTCATGGCAAATATTTAAAGTAATGTCGGAATTCGTACATGGTTTTGAAAAATTATCTAAAATCGGCCCCTGTGTTTCAATTTTCGGATCGGCCAGGACTAAACCCGATAATATCTATTATAAACAAGCCGAAGAAATCGCTTTCAAATTAACCCAGTTAGGGTACGGTGTTATTACCGGCGGCGGACCGGGTATAATGGAAGCCGGAAACAAGGGAGCAAAGTTAGGCGGCGGAAAATCTGTAGGATGTAACATTGTGCTTGAATTTGAACAGCACCCGAATCAGTATATTGACCAGGATAAAATCATCAATTTCGATTATTTCTTTGTAAGAAAAGTAATGTTTATGAAATATGCCCAGGGCTTTGTTGCCCTGCCCGGCGGATTCGGAACCTTTGATGAATTATTTGAAGCAATAACCTTAATCCAAACCAATAAAATTGCCCGCTTCCCTATAGTTCTTGTAGGAAAAGCATACTGGCAGGGGCTTATCGACTGGATTAAAAAATGTGTGTGGCATGATGAACATAATATTTCGCCGGAAGATATGGATCTTTTTTACCTGGCAGATAACCCTGACGAAGCCGTAAATTATATTCACGACTTTTATCAAAAGTACTTACACAAGCCGAATTTTTAATTTTTCAACATCTGTTCATAACTTTATCTTTATTTCTGCGTAAAAGATTTACGAGTTTTGAATAATTATTATCAACAAAATGTTGATAACTTTTTCTAACTTTGGAAATATTTCAACTTTATTACTTACTTTTGAGCAATTTAGTTGAAATCAGATAAATGTTATGATAAAGTATCTATTTCTGCTTCTGAATTTTATAAGCTTTTTGCTTATAGATTTGTTTTTCGGAGAAGTAAATGTTACTATTAATGCACCATCAGAAGCTGTTGCCGGTAGCAGCTTTGTTGTTGAAGTAACCATTACCAAATCGAATCTTGATGGTTTTGCACGTTATCAGCAGGAATTTCCGATAGGATATACTGCCACTATGGTTAATTCGTTTAATGGCGATGCCACTTTTAAAGATCAAAAACTGAAAATAATATGGTACAAAATTCCGGCAGACAGTATTTTTACAATTGTTTATAATGTTAAGGTTGATTCTACTGCTGAAGGGCCGTTGAATTTGAGCGGCACTTTTAATTATATTCTCGAAAATGAAGTTAAAACTTTTTCAATCCCCGCTAAAACTATTATTATTCGACCACAGGGGTACATTGCCGACAATAATCAGAATAACAATAACCAGAATCAATCGCAGGGGATTGACACTACAAATCAGCAAACTAATAATAATGTTGTAACTAACAATAGTTTTCCGGCTAACGAGGTTTTCTGCTACCGCCAGATCGTTCGTGAATCAAATGAAATAAAAGTTCATCTGCTTGTTAATACAGCAGATCTTTCAAAAGATAAGTTTGCTAAAATTCAGGAAAGCATACCTGCCGGATTTACTGCTTCAAATATTGAAAGCAAAGATGGAATATTTTCATTTAAAGATAATAATGTAAAGTTTTTATGGATGGCGCTCCCGGCACAAAGTCAATTTGAGGTAAGCTATAAACTAACATCAACAGCGCCTTCATCAGATATTCCTGACATTACAGGAAATTTTTCATACATCGAAAACGATGCTACCAAACTGAAAACTATTGAAAATCGTGACTTCCTGAAAGGTGCTTTAATTGCATCCAATAATCAGAACCAGAATCAGAACCAGCAACAAAATACCGATCAGAATACCCAGAACAACCAGTCTGACCAGGTAAATAATCAAAATCAGAACCAGACAAATAATCAGATTAACAATAATCAGATAGCAAACAATCAAAATAACCAGAACAATAACCAGGTGATACCTACGCCGGAAACAGGGGTACGTTATAAGGTTCAGATTGCTGCAGGCCATACACCTGTTAACCCGAAATATTATTTTAAAAAATTCAGCGTATCTGAGAATGTTCAGATGGAACTCCATGAAGGCTGGCATAAATATACAATCGGCTCGTTTACCATCTATAAAGATGCCCGCGACAGAAGAGTTCAGGTCTGGCAAAATACACCTATCCACGATGCCTTTGTATCAGCCTATAACAATGGCGCCAGAATTACTGTCCAGGAAGCCCTGATGGTTGCAAATCAGAAATGGTATCAATAGAACTATTTTTTATTATTTTCGTAAAAAAGCACAAAGTTTACCAAATGTTTACCAGATATCTGCTAATCTGTTTTTTAACTTTTTTACCCGGTTATATTTTTAGCCAGGTTGAGGCTGCAGATACGACTTCTAAAAATAAAAGTGATAATCCTTACGAATTTTTATTGCTCGATACTACCCCCCAGGTTTTTATTCCGGCATATAAACCGGTTCTTGGATTTGGCCGGGGAATTTTTACATTTTTTGGCGATGTGAAAGATAATTATCATTCCAATCCTTTGGTTGGAAGGGGTGCCTGGATGGCTAATGTGTCAAGAAGGCTTAACCCGTTCCTAGTTTTAAATTTTGATATTACCTATGGTAAATTAACAGGAAATACCCATACTCCAACTCAAAACCTGAATTTTCAATCCGATGTATTAATCGGAGGTATCGACCTGAGTTATAATTTTAAACATCTGATTAAAAAGCCTGGTCCCGTAATGCCCTTTATTTCGCTTGGAATAGAATCATTCGAGTTTAACTCTAAAGCGGACATGTACGATGCCAATGGTAATTTGTACAATTATTGGTCCGATGGAACGATAAGAAATATTCCCGAATCAAAAGGGAATGAAATGAATAGTGTTATTTTACAAAGGGATTACAGGTACGAAACCGATTTGCGTGAACTGAACCTGGATGGACTTGGGAAATATCCCGAAATAGCTTTTTCCATTCCTATTGACTTGGGTTTTGAATTTACTTATACCGACCGGCTGTCGATGCGTTTGGGAGCAACTTATCACATGTCGTTTAATAATAATATTGATAATGTCAGCAATAAAGGTGAAGGAAACAGAAAAGGAAACAAACACTCTGATAAATTCCTTGTAACTTATGTTACTCTTCATTATGATTTGTTTTCACCACCTAAATTAAGTCCGCTTGAACAACATTATAATGATGTTCAGTTTGCCTCTTTTGATGCGGAAGATGAAGATGGCGACGGGGTAGTGGATCTTTGGGACGAATCGCCCGGTACTCCGGCTGGCGTTAGTGTTGACGCAAAAGGAAGACCCCTGGATAAAGACGGTGACGGTATTCCTGATTACCTGGATAAGGAACAGGAATCGGCTAAAAATGCGGTTGTCGATCTTACCGGTGTTACATATACAGAAGATAAACTTATAACTGATTCGAAAACCCCAAATGCTGTTGCTTTAAACCGTTTGTGTGATTATTATCCCAGTCTTTGCGGTGAAGCAGAAAAGGGTATCAAAAAATTTAAAACATTTTATCTCGAAATACCCGAAAAATTCAAACCTGTTGACCTGAATAATGACGGATACATTTCCGTGGAAGAATTAAATATTGCCATCGATAAATTTTTCGATTTCGGAACAAATTTTACTATCGAAGACATTTACGAACTGAACGACTTCTTCTTCGACCAGTAATAATTAATCTGCCTGCGCTCTGTCAGAGTCTCTTTTACTGTCTTTCTTTTTGATGGACTCGCGTTTATCATATAATTTTTTTCCACGCGAAATGGCAATTTCTAATTTTGCCCGACCTTTTTCAGTCATAAGACAGGAAAGAGGAATTATGGTAAACCCTTTTTCTTTAACCTTTTTCTGAATTCTGTTTAGTTCGGATTTGTTAAGTAAAAGCTTCCGGTCGTGAACAGGAACATGATTGGCATACCCTCCGTGACTGTATTCAGCAATATGCAGACCCCTGATAAAAAGCTCATTCCCGATAAAAACACAATACGAATCAACAAAGTTTATTTTTCCCTGCCGGATCGATTTTATTTCGCTGCCGGAGAGAATAATCCCGGCAACAAAGGTCTCGATAATTTCATATTGAAAACCTGCTTTTTTGTTTTTGCTTACAATTTTGTTCTCCATATCCTAAAAACTTAAAAAACCAAATGAGCAACTCCGGATAAAAACAGGGTTGCAACAATAAAGGCCATGGTCATGGCAAGTACACTATAAACTCCGATAATTATCAGGATACTTACGATAGCATAAGCAACCTTTTTATCTTCCGGTGTTTTCATCATGGGAACAAAACCAACCCAAAGTATGTATATGGAATACAAACCTGCAATACTGATAAAAATAAGAACGGGCAACAATCCTGTAACAATACTTACCAGAAATGATGCCGTATAGGAATAAATTACCAGTTTAAATGCATTGCCGATATTGGGGGTTGAACCAAAACCTGGTGCAAGGGCGTTAATAATGTAAGCAGAAATAAATATTCCTGCAACAGGAACAATTACCGAAACGACCGTAGTTGCGATAACATAGGGTATGGAAAAGAATCCCAGGGAGAATATCAGGCTTCCAATGGCTGATGCAAGGGCAATGACAATAATATAAGGAAGGGCATACCCTGTAAAAACAACCCCTTTCGTAGTGTTTTCCTTTTCAATTTCCTGCCATTCTTCAACCGGTCGTACAAGGATATTTACGGTTCTTTTAATTATTGCATTTAAATCCATTATGTTTTTAGTTAATTTTGTATCAAAATTAAGTTTTTTTCCTGTACTGTGATTTCTTCGTATAACATTATTACAATTCTTGGCCCGACGGCAACCGGAAAAACGAGACTGGCTGCCGAGTTGTGCAATATAATTGACGGAGAAATTATCAGCGCTGATTCCCGCCAGGTTTATCGCAATATGGACCTGGGAACAGGTAAAGATTATGAGGATTATATTATAGAAGAAAAGCAAATTCTTTATCACCTGGTCGATATAAGAGAGCCCGGTTATAAATATAATGTATTTGAGTTTCAGCAGGATTTTTTAATGTCGCTGGATAATATCCGGAAAAATAACCGTTTTCCTGTTTTGTGTGGCGGAACAGGAATGTATATCGACGCTGCCCTGAAAGGATATTTGCTGGTGGAAGTACCTCCCAACCCGGATTTGCAAAAGTCGCTGGCCGGGAAATCGCTGCATGAACTCACAACCATTTTAAAAACCTATAAATCCCTTCACAATAAAACGGATGTGGATACTGTTAAGCGCGCTATACGCGCCATTGAGATAGAAGAATACTATAAAAGCAATTCTGTTAAAGAAAGGAATTACCCCGATCTTAAAAGTCTTGTTGTCGGAATTAATTGCGACAGGGAAATTCGCAGAAAACGCATTACGGAGAGGTTAAAGAAAAGAATCGGTTCAGGATTAATTGATGAGGTTGATTCATTATTGAAAAAGGGTCTTCTTCCCGAACAACTGATTTATTATGGTCTTGAATATAAGTACATAACAGAATATGTTACAGGAAAATACAATTTCGATGAATTTTTTAAAAAACTGGAAACAGCCATCCACCAGTTTGCCAAACGCCAGATGACCTATTTCAGGGGGATGGAGCGTAAGGGTACAAAAATCCACTGGATTGACAGCAATATTCCAAACCATAAAAAGATGGAAGAAATAATACAATTATTGAACAGGAATTAGCGTTCAATTGAATGACTTTAATAAAAATATCATGAGAAAGAGTTTTCATTTTTATTCATTTTTCTTTCTGCTCATTGTTTTTTACCCTTTCCAACAACTGGCAAGCCAGGAAACCGGTCCGACCGAAACAAAAGCTTTAATGGAAATTACGGTAACCGATTTTGCCGGAAAACCATTGGAAAATGAATCGTTAAGTTTTGTTGGTACAAAGGATAAAAAAGAGCATGCCTGCAAAACCGGAAAAGATGGTAAAACAAAACTATTACTTCCGGAAGGAGATACCTATGATGTGAAATACCGTGATTTGATAGAAGAGGTGAATTATTCGAAGGTTGAAATTCCTGCAGAAATAGGAGCTTTTACGTATCAGTTAACAATTAAATATGAACCTGAAAAAGTTTTTACGTTAAAAGATGTTCATTTTGAAACAGGAAAAGCAACTCTTACCGTTAATTCATATCCTGCTTTAAACGACCTGGTTGGAGCAATGAAAACAAAGTCTTCCATGGAAATTGAAATTGCCGGGCATACCGACAATGTGGGATCGCCTGAAGCCAATCAGAAACTTTCCGAAGGCAGGGCAAATTCCGTAAAACAATACCTGGTTTCAAAAGGTATATCCCCGGCAAGAGTTATTGCAAAAGGGTATGGCGACACCCAGCCTGTGGCAGATAACGATACAGAAGAAGGCCGCGGGCAAAACCGCAGAACAGAGGTGAGAATTGTTAAAGAATAAATTATTCCATAACATAGCTTTTTGAATAAATAAAATTATAATTTTGTTTCCGGAAGCTATGTTGCACAACAAAAAAATAATAGTGGTAATGCCTGCATACAATGCAGAGAAAACACTTGAAACCACCTATAGTGAAATTCCGTTTGATATTGTGGATGATGTAATTGTGGTGGATGATGCCAGCCGCGATAATACGGTAGAAGTGGCAAAAAGAATAGGAATAACACATGTGATAAGGCACGAAAAGAACAAAGGATACGGAGGCAACCAGAAAACCTGCTATAACAAAGCACTCGAACTCGGCGCCGACATAATAATTATGGTACATCCCGATTACCAGTATACCCCAAAGCTTATTCCTTCAATGGTTAGTTTACTTTCAGAGAATTTATTTCACGTTGTTCTGGGTTCCAGAATATTAGGAAACGGGGCACTCAAGGGAGGGATGCCTTTTTATAAATATATTTTCAACCGGTTTCTGACCTTGACTCAAAACATTATTATTGGTCAGAAATTGTCTGAGTATCACACCGGTTACAGGGCATTCACAAAAGAAGTACTTCAGAAAATTAATTACAACGCAAATTCCGATGACTTTGTTTTCGATAACCAGATGCTGGCACAGATATTTTTTGCCGGGTACGAGATAGCAGAAATTACCTGCCCCACCAAATATTTTACCGAGGCTTCCTCGATAAATTTCAGCCGGAGTATGAAGTATGGTATGGGAGTTTTGAGTACTTCTTTTAAATACCGTTTCCAGAAAATGGGACTGGCAAAATATTCTTTTTTTGATCATAAAAAAGATGAGTAATTCCATTGAACGGCATTCCGTTTGCGGGTTTTGTAAGTCCCCGGAAAGTACTTTCCGATATGATACTTACGATATTTTTGGCGATGGGTACAGCATAAACCAATGTAATTCATGCAGGGCCTTTTTCCTGGCTCCCAATCCAACCCCGGAACAACTTCAGAGAGCATACGACTCATCGTATTATGGCGAGCAGGAAGAAAAATTTTCGTCGCCTTTCATAGAAAAAGTCCTGGATTATTTCCGTAGCGGTCGTGCAAAACGGGTAAGCCGGCATGTCCCGCAGGGAGGAAATGTACTTGATGTGGGTTGTGGTAACGGTCGTTTTTTAAAATATCTGCTCAGGTTTGGAAAGTTTAATCTTTACGGAACCGAAATGGAAGGTAACAGCGCTAGGAGGGCTGCCCGTATTAAAGAAATAACGTTAAAAACCGGTTCGTTGGAGCAGGATGATTTTTCGGAGAATTTTTTTGATGCAGTTACCCTTTTTCATGTATTCGAACATCTTTCCGAACCAAAAGAAACCCTTGATATTATTCGCAGAATTGTTAAACCCAACGGGATAGCTGTTTTCTCGTTTCCCAATATCGACAGTTTTCAGGCGCGTTTTTTTAAGGGTAAATGGCTTCACCTCGATCCTCCCCGGCATTTATTCTTTTTTATGCCCTGCGATTTTGAAAGAATCATGAAATCATATGGATTTACTCTTCTGAAAAAACATTTTTCTTCCATGGAACAAAACCCTTTTGGGATGGTTCAGAGTATTCTTAATGGCTGGCAAACAAAGCGCGAAGCTCTGTTTGAATCTATGAAAGGCAACACAAATTACCTGGAAGATTATTCAGTTTTTAACTTATTCGTACAAAAAATCTTTTTTCTTTCGACTATGCCTGTTTTTATTATTACTGATGTTATAGGTTCGTGGTTCGGAAGATCTGCTACCGTTGAATTTATTTTCAGGAAAGAAAAGGAAAATTGATTTGTGTCATAATACCTTATTTGATTTTCACCTAATTTTGGAAAAATGTTTATCATGAGTAAAGGAAGAGAATCAACACCTCATATTGGTATTTTTGGGCGCAGAAACAACGGAAAAAGTTCCTTTATAAATTGTTTGACGGGACATGATACAGCTATAGTTTCGGAAATTGCCGGTACAACCACCGACCCGGTTAAAAAATCGTATGAAATTACGGGTTTTGGCCCGGTAATTTTAATTGATACCGCAGGTATCGATGATGAAGGCAACCTGGGATCGGTAAGAGTTCAAAAGACAGTTGAAACAATAAAAACTATTGATCTGGCAATTTTGTTAATCTGTCATGATGTTTTTGATACATATGAAGAGAAATTAATAAATGCATTTACCGAAAACGAAATTCCGTATATAATAATTCATAATAAGACCGATCTTAGCCGGCCGGGTAATCAGCTTATCAGAAAAGTATATGAAAGTACGCAGCATAAATTGCTGGAATTTTCATCAGTGGCTCCCGAAAATCTGGATAATATAGTTGATGAAATACGGGCACGCATTCCCGAAACAATTTACAGTATTTCAGCGCTGATGCGGGGATTAATAAAAAAGGACGACGTGGTACTTTTAATAACCCCGATAGACTCGGAAGCGCCCGAGGGAAGGATGATACTCCCGCAGGTTCAGGCATTGAGGTCGGTTCTTGATTATCATGCTGTTTGCATTATTCTTAAAGAAACGGAAGTGACATCTTTTTTGAAAAATTCCGGAATTAAACCCTGTATTGCCATTACCGACAGTCAGTTATTCCCGAGGATAGGGAAAATGATTCCTGAAGAAATTCCCTTAACTGGATTTAGCATATTGTTTGCCAGGCATAAAGGAAATTTTGAAGCATATTTAAAAGGAACCCCGGAATTATCGAAGCTTAAAAACGGCGACCGGGTTCTTATGCTTGAATCGTGCACCCATCATGTAACCTGCGACGACATCGGAAGGCATAAACTTCCCCGCTGGATTAAAGAATATTCAGGTAAAAATATTGAATTTGACATGGTAAGCAGCCTGGGAACATACACGCGACCGGTTGAAGAATATAACCTGGTGGTACAATGCGGAGGATGCATGATTACTCGGAAGCAACTGACAGGCAGATTGCAGCCCTTTATTGAAAAAGGTATTCCTGTTACCAATTACGGAATGGCAATTGCCTGGATGCACGGAATTTATGATAGAGCTATTGCTCCCTTTAAAGGCATTAGAAACTAAATTTCAGATTAATATAATTATCAATAAATTTGTTTTTTAATCGTTAATCAATTATGTCCAGAATAGCTGTTTTTCCCGGATCTTTTGATCCGATAACCAAAGGCCATGAATCGGTTGTGTTAAGAGCTCTTCCTCTTTTCGATAAGATTATTATTGCCATTGGGGTAAATTCAGAAAAAAAAGATTCTTTTTTTCCGCTTGAGAAACGCATTTCCTGGATTAAGCAGGTTTTTAAAAACGAACCCAAAATTGAGGTTCATGAATTTTCGGGATTAACGGTTGATTTTTGTAAGAAAATGAAAGCCCGCTTTATTTTAAGAGGGTTACGTACCTCTGCCGACTTTGAATTTGAACGGGCTATTGCTCAAACCAACCGTTTTTTAAAGTCCGATATTGAAACGCTGTTTTTGCTTACCACACCTGAGCACACACATATAACCAGTACCATTGTAAGAGAAGTAATAAAGAACAATGGCGATGCAGGTATTTTTGTTCCTGATGGTATCGATCTTAAATCATAAGAATAATATCAAAGAAAATGCAGAAGGAATTATTCCATAAAACAGCGTTTATTATGGTACTGTTTTTTTCTTTTATTTTTCAATTTGTTATTAATAATGTTTCCGCACAAAAGACGACCTTATCTTTTATTAATAAATCATATTCAGGTGATAGCGTTTTTGTTTATACCATAACCGATTATATTACAGAGAAAGAAAAATTACTGGCATCGGGCAAGGTTAACGATTCGGGTTATTTTAATTGTTCATTTGTTATTAAAAATACCATTCCGGTTTTTATTCCGCTTCATATTTTTAAAGTTACCATGTATGCCGAGCCGGGGAAGACATATCATCTGAAAATACCTCCCAAAAAAAACCTTGATGTTGAAGATGAATTAAACCCGTTTTTTACTCCCGTTGAAATACTTCCCGGCATAAAAGAATCGGACAGTTTAGAGTTGAATTACCAGGTGAATAGTTTCGGCGAAATATATGAAAATTTTATCATTAAATATTTTAATAATTTATACTACTCAGCTAAAAAATCTATTCCCGATTCAGCAATCCTGGCGATGGAAAAGAAATTTGCCTACTCAAAAAATCCATTTTTTAAAACATACCTGGAATATAAATTAAACATGCTTCGGTATATGTCGTACGAAAGAGACGATAATTATGTAATAAAATATCGTTTTAATTCTTTTCCGGTTTCTTTTAAAAATTCTGCTTATATGAGCATGTTTAACGATATTTTCAAACATTACTTTTCTGTATCTGTTGCTAAAAAATGGGGAGAGAAAATAATGGAAGATATTGCCAAGAGTAAAAGCCCATGGGAATTGCATCGTACCCTAAAAATGAACCCGGCTTTTACCAATGATACTCTTATCGACCTGGTGATTTTAAAAGGATTGCATGATGCCTTTCTGGCTGATAAGATTTCCGGATACAGAACATTCCCAACGAAACAATTATTAATGACACTGGATTCGATGATATGTTGTGCTATGTTACCTGAATATAAAGATATAGCGAAAAACATAAAATATGATGCCTTACAAATGGCTCCGGGAACGGAGGCTCCTTCATTTTCTTTGCTTAACCGGGATAGCGTCAGGATAAGTTTATCTGATTTAAGAGGGAAATACCTGTTAGTTAATTTTCACGATTTCAGAAGCTATACTTTTCCAAGTGAAATGACACTATTGGGTAATACCTCAAAAAAATTTGTTAATAATCTTGAGATTGTAACAATTGTTAGCAACTCTTCTCCGGGCAAGTTAGATGAGTTCTGTAAGAAGAATAACTTCGCATGGCAGTTCCTGGTTGCAGAAAATACCAGGGAGCTATTTAAAAGTTATAAAATTAAAGCCTACCCGGCCTATTATTTAATAGATCCATACGGAAAAATAGTATTGTCTCCATCGCCGGGACCTGATGGTAACTTTGATATAATTTTCGGAAAAATACTGATGGGAAGAAATTAATTATTTTTTTGTCTTCAGAACATTGTTATACCTGTCTTTGTCTTTTAAAACAGAAACAGCCTCGTTCATGGCAGGATCGTCTTTTAACAAAGCCTGCATACGTCCCTTTTGATAGTAATACCTGCTTACTAATTCTTCGAACAGCAATTGCTTTATTTCTGTTTTAAAAACCTGGAGATCTTTATTTTTATCGTGTGCAAGTTTCTTTTTCAGAGACTCTAATTCTTCTTTTACAAGCTCATCATATTTTTCTTCGTGGGTAGATTCCATTAATAATTTTAAATCTTCTTCGCTTTGGGTTTCGTAATCGAAATTTTTATCTGCCAAATATTCTGTAAATTGTTTATATAACTCATCGCTGATAGAAAATTCGCTTACCGGCGGAATACCGGGATGTTTTATTACATATTGAGTAGCAAAATCGAAAATTAAATTTTTACTGTAGAGGCTGATGGCAAGATTGCTCAGTTGTTCAGGTTCAAGCGTGATATCAGGAAAAATTCCGCCGCCGTCATAAACACTGCGTCCGTTGCGGGTTTTAAATTCAGTAGTGAGCGAATCGGGAATTTTACCCACACTGCCATCAGGATTGCGATGAGTATAATCCAATGCCTGGATACAGCGGCCGCTGGGGGTATAATATTTTGCAGTTGTTACTTTTAGTTTTGCATTATAGCTTAATGGCCGGGTTGTCTGTACCAGGCCTTTTCCGAATGTTCTCTGACCGATTATTATTCCTCTGTCCAGATCCTGAAAAGCCCCGGCTACAATTTCAGAGGCCGAAGCAGAACCGCTGTTCACCAATACAACAACCGGTATTTGAGCATCCACCGGATTCATGGTAGCAGTATAATCTTTGTCCCATTCTTTAACTTTTCCCTTAGTGCTTACAATTAAATCGGATTTTGGCACAAAAAGATTTACAATTCCAACAGCTTCAATTAATAATCCTCCCGGATTTCCTCGAAGATCGAAAATTAATGATTTTATTTTTTGTTTTTCTTTCAGCTCAGTTAATGCATTTTTCACATCCGCTAAAGAAGTTTCGGTAAAACTGGAAAGATTGATATAACCGATGCTGTCTTTAATTACACCGTAATATGGGATGTTATCTACTTTTACTTCTTCCCTTTCAATGGTTTTTTCAATACTTTGTTCTTGCCCGGGACGTTTCAGTAAAATTTTAAAGCTGGTTTTTGGCTGACCTTTTAACATTTCGCTGACTTCACTGGTAGCTTTTCCTTTTATTGACTGGCCATCAATTTCAAGAATTATATCACCGGCTCTTATATCATTTTTTTGTGCCGGAAATCCTTCGTAAGGTTCGGTTACTACTACATAATCACCATCCTGGCGAATCATTGCTCCAACTCCGCCATATTGCCCGGTGGTCATAAAACGGAAATCTTCCATTTGGGATTCGGGGATATAAACGGTATATGGATCGAGTGAATTAAGCATGGCATCAATACTTTTTTTGATAAGATCACCGGGTTTGGTGTCGTCAACATAGTAAAGATTAAGCTCACGGAAAAGAGTGTAATAGATATCGAGATCTTTGGCTATTTCAAAGTTTGTATTATCATCGAATGCAACTATTGTTACAGCAGTTGTTCCTAAAAACACTATCAGAAGCCAGAGCCGTATTTTTTTTAATATTTTTTTTACCATAATGTTATTTTTTAAGGTACAGGATCATAACCGTGGCCACCCCATGGATTACAGGATAATATTCGTTTTACCGACAAAATGGTTCCTTTAAAGGGGCCATGTTTTTTTAATGCTTCCATTGCATATGCAGAACAGGTGGGGGTATACCGACAGGCATTAGACATTACCGGTGAGATAATATATTTATAGATTTTTACCAGCATCACCAAAAGAGCTGTCAGAGCTTTTCTCATTCTTTTTTATTAAACTTTGTAAAGTTAAGATTATTTTAGATTCTACTTTTTTAAAATCGGGTAAAGTAGTGTCAATAAATGTGAAAAGAATTTGAATTTTAACATTTTTTTCAATTAAATAAGTTTTTAAGGGGTTTTTGTTTAACCGGTATGCTTCTCTCATCAATCTTTTTATCCTGTTACGATCGACTGCTTTTTTAAAGTTTCGTTTTGGAACCCCGAATGCACATTTAACAGGAACTTTTTGTTCGGAAACTTTAATCCACCTGACCTTCAAAGGAAAAATAAGAAACGAAGACCCTTTTTCGATAAGCAAGGCAATTTCTTTTCTGCTTTTTAAATGTTCCTCTTTTTTTAAAGTAAAATCCATGAAAATAATCAGAAAAGAAAACGGGTTTGTAATGGGAATTTTAAAAATAAGGAAAAAATTTGTTTAAGGACTGTTATTTTTCCTTTGAACATTTTTTAATGAAACTGTCCAATGCAGAAGTGATAGAAGGAAATTCTGGCGTAGGAGCCTGAAAATCAAGCCTTAAGCCGGCATCTAATGCGGATTTGGCAGTGGTTGGGCCGAAAGTGCCAATAAACAAACCGTTTTGTTCAAATTTCGGAAAATTCTCAAACAAAGATTTTATGCCCATCGGGCTAAAGAAAACAATAATATCGTATTCGCTCAGAACAGTTTCCTTCATATTGGAACTGATGGTTCTATAAAAACACCCAACCTTATTTTTTATATTATGTTTGATAAGTGTTTGTTCTATTTCGGGTTTATGAGGCTCTGTTAAAGGAATCAGGTAATTTTCTTCTTTATGTTTTAATATATATTCCATTAAATCTGTAAAGTTATTGTTACCGTAAAATATTTTTCTCTTTCGGTAAACAACATATTTCTGAAGATAAAATGCAATAGATTCCGTGACACTGAAATATTTCATTGTATCAGGAATGGTAATTCTCATTTCCTCACAAATTCTGAAGAAATGATCAACTGCGGTACGGCTGGTAAAAATCAGTGCTGTATAATCCTGAATATTTATTCTCTGTTGTCTGAATTCCCGAACAGAAACGCCTTCAACCTGAATAAATGATTTAAAATCAATTTTCAGATTATGCTTACTAGCCAAATCAAAGTAAGGAGACTTTTCAGTCTGCGGTTCCGGTTGCGAAATTAAAATCTTTCGAATTTTCAAAGCGAGATGATTTTAATGCATAATTATTTGAAATATATCCTATTAAGTCATCTCTTTATATAGTTTAAAGAGATAAAGCATAGGTAAAATTTCCAGCATGCAAAAATACAAAAAAGAATAAAACAAAGAAAGTTTCGCTTTAAAACTTAATACAAAGCCCCTGATTAAGCGTAAAATAAATGAAATAGAAAAGATGGCAATCCCAATGTAAATAAAGATTACAGCAATATTATCCGGTACATATGGAATGGAAATAATAAATGGCAAAAGAACTATTCCGGTGGTACGGTAAAAAATATTAAAGTTACTTAAGGTTTCAGTTATTTCGTTCTCAGAATTAATGATAACTCCTGAAAACCAATATAAAAATGCTTTACTAAAGTAAAATATTACAATGCAACAAACACTAATCAGAAACATTAAAATTCCTTTCAGATCATAAAATGAAATCCTGTAAAAATGGAAAATTTCAAAAATGAAAAGACCTGTTCCTAACAAGTATATCGTTGTTAAAATAAAAGAAGCTTTCTGAATCAAACTGCTTTTTTCCGAAATTAATTTCCTGGCAGATTGAAGATTTACAGTTGATTTGAAAGTCTGAATTAAAACCTTCGTATAATACATTCTTAAAATAGCAACAAGCAGAAATAAAAAAAAAGAAATGCCAATAATCCAATCAAATTTTCCATCGAAATAATATGTCGAAATCGGATATGTTTTATTAGCTATAGGACTAATTGTTTTTACAGTAAAGAAATTTTCCTGCCAATTTTCTTTAGTTTTAATTTTTTCCCAATATTGCTCATAAAAATTACTTGAGTTTCTCTGGTTAAATGTTTTTTTTTCGGAAGCAATCAGAAACGGATCAATCACCGAAAGGGTAACGGAATCATGAGTAACAGGAAATAATTTTGCTTTAATGACAGGTGTATTGTGCCAATGATGAACAACTTGTGTTTCCGTTGTATTCTGAAGTAATTCATCATTCACCATTTTTTTCTTTTTTATGGTACAAATTTCAACAATTAAAATCAATTTCAACAAAACCTGATTGAATTCATCGGAAAAATCAGAAATTAAATTACAAATTCGGTTCTTTATGGTAATTTATATATTTTTACATATATCTAATTTTTGCTGTTTATGAAAAATTATTACCTAAGTATCCTGTTTGCTTTGTTTTTATTAAACCTTAATGGTCAGAATAACCGATGGGATTCACTATTTGTTCCTGCGAATGCGCCCGACGATACTGTTTTTGCGATGGCTGTTTCGGGGAACGAAATATTTACAGGTGGAGCATTTACTAATGTTGCCGGTATACCTGCCAGCCATGTTGCCCGTTTTGACGGAACTTCCTGGTTTCCGCTTGGTACGGGTATAAATGGTAATGTTTACGATATGGTTCATTTTAATAATTTTACCATTGCCGGTGGCAGTTTTTCAATAGCCGGAGGCGTTAGTGCAGATAACCTTGCCCTTTGGGATGGCTCCTCCTGGACTGCTATTGCCAATACCTGTAATGGAACTGTCAGAACATTGGAAGTGTTTGATCAGTATTTATATGTAGGTGGTGACTTTACCACTATCGGAGGTATTCCTGCCAATCATATTGCAAGGTTCGATGGGACAACATGGGAAGCGCTGGGAACCGGAACAGACGGCCCTGTTTACGACATCCACGAGAGTACATTTTTATATGTCGGAGGTGATTTTTTAAATGCCGGAGGCAATAGTGTTAATTATTTTGCAAGATGGAATGGTATTGACTGGCAGCCATTTGGAAATGGTTTCGATGGCCCGGTATATTCTATCAAAGGATCAGGTGTTCAGGTAACAGTTGCAGGTGCTTTTATTCAGTCCGGCACGACAGTGTTGAATCATGTGGCAAAATGGGATGGATTTCAGTGGTTAGCCCTTGACGGAGGCACAAACGGAACGATCAGAAAGATAGAACAAATAGGTAACAATTTTTATTTTTGTGGCAGCTTTACCTCTGCAGGCTCAACAAGTGTAAATAATATTGTTCAATGGAACGGTTCTGCATGGATGGCGCTTGGGGATGGTATAAACCAGGAAGGATTTAGTATGGTTCATTCAGTATTTGATCTTCTTTGCGGTGGCAACTTTTCATTTGCCGGGCTAAACCAGAGTTCGCATTTTGGAAGATATTATTCACCCCCTGTTATTACTTTACAATCCGGGACCGTAACAAATTGCGAAGGAGATTCATTGATGCTGATCATTCATGCAGAAAGCAATTTATCAATGACTTTTCAATGGCAAAAAGATGGTTCACCGCTGGGCATTAATAATGACAGCCTGATTATATTTCCGGCACAGACGACCGATGCCGGAGATTATTCGTGTGTTATTACAAATAATGTAGGTTCAGATACAAGCTCTATAATGATTGTAACTGTTTTCCAGAACCCGGTTTTATTAACAACTCTTACAAATTTATCTTCCTGCGTTGGTACACCTCTTGATTTACCGGCAAGCGCAACCGGGAGTAGTCCAATAACATATCAGTGGTATTTTAATTCAGGGTTAATGGCCGGTGAAACCAGCGATACCTTACACCTTTCTTCTCCACAACTTGGTAATGCCGGAAGCTATATGTGCATTGCCCAGAATTACTGCAGCAGCGACACAAACTACTTTAATCTGACAATAAATACCAACCCGGTTGTGAATTTTACCGGATTATCATCGGAATATTGCATTAACGATTCTGCAGTTGTATTATATGGAACTCCTTCCGGTGGTATATTTACCGGAAACGGAATAACAGACACATTGTTCAGCCCTTTAGGACTGGTTGGAAATCATACAATAAATTATAGCTATACCGATACGAATGGTTGTTCGGGATATTCCTCCCAAACCACGCTGATACATACTCTTACTTACGTTACATTTGACGGACTTTCAGCTAATTATTGTTTTAATACAACTTCAGATACATTACATGGAATTCCGGCAGGAGGAATTTATTATGGACCTGGAATGAACGATAGTATTTTTTCTCCATCCCTGGCACTACCGGGGAATCATACTGTTTATTATGCTTATACCGATGGAAACGGTTGTACAAATACTAAAAGCCAGTCTACTTTCATTTTCTCCGGCCAGGTTTTCAGTTACCCGGGTATCGATACCTCGTTTTGTTCGGGAGATAATAATTTTACTATTGTAGTGAATCCTTCAGGTGGAGTTTTTTCAGGTACCGGTATTGCCGGTAATGTTTTCGACCCCCAGGCGGCAGGTTTGGGCACTCATCTCGTTTTATACCAATATACCGATGGAAATGGATGTTTTAATACGGATTCTTTGAATTTTCATGTTTCTTCAATACCAAATTCCATTTTGTCAGGATTATTAACAGAGTATTGTGTTAATACACCGATAGATACGCTGTCAGGAAATCCTGCTGGCGGAGTTTTTTCGGGAACAAATATTTCTGATGAATTTCTTAATCCGACTTTATTTTCACCGGGAACTTATTATGCGTATTATACATACACAGACAGTATGGGTTGCTCAAATACCGACACCGCTTCCTTTAATATTGTTAATGCAGCCACTGTCTTTTTTTCAGGAATTAGTACATACTATTGTGAAAATGAATCCCCTGATACACTAACAGGAATTCCTTCGGGTGGAATTTTTTCAGGTAACGGAGTAACAGGAAATGTTTTTTCGCCTTCTATTGCCGGTGGCGGGGTTCATCAGGTAGTTTATACCTTCGATAATTTGAATGGTTGTCTTTCATATGATTCTGTAGAAGTGACTGTAGCTCCATTACCAGCTATTAATTTGGGTGCCGATTCGAGTATCTGCATGGGTCAGACAATTGTTTTAACTGCCGTAGGCGATACAGGAACTTATTTATGGAATACAACAGAAACAGGATCATCGATTTCAGTATCGCCCGGTATTTCATCCACGTATTATGCCATTCTGTATAGTGGAAATTGTCATAATTCTGATACCATTCAAATTAATGTAAATCCTTTGCCAGGCCTTGATTTAGGTGCAGATACATCTGCCTGTGCTCCGGCTCAGATTAATGCTCCCGGAGGATTTTCCTCCTATCTCTGGTCGGACAACTCATCTGATAGCGTTATTTCAATATCAGTTTCCGGTAATTACGGATTAACTGTCACTAATTCATTTGGATGCAGTAACTCCGATCAGATTGCCGTAACACTTTTACCTACACCTTATGTAGATCTTGGAACTGATAAAATTATTTCAGGATTACAAAGCATCATTATCGGTGTTTCTCCAAATTATGTAAGCTATAATTGGAATACCGGCAGTCATCAGAGTTTTATTGTTGTTGACGGTTCAACCCTGGGCGAAGGAACTTTTCCCTTCTGGGTAACGGTCTTTAACAATAGTGGATGCTTTTCTTCGGATTCTATTTATGTAACAGTACTTGGAGATGTAAATGTTGAAGAAAAGGATGCTGAAACAATGTTCACGGTTTTTCCTAATCCCGCAAATGATTTTATCTTTATAAGTAAGCCCGATATAAATATTTCTGATTTTTCAGTTTCAATTCTTTCCCTGGCAGGAGAAACTCTTATATCCATTGATAAATCCACACTCGAACGCCAGAATTACAGGATACCAATAAACGATTTATCTAAAGGGATATATTTTATTAAAAGTTGTGGAAACAATGTGCAATTCAATAAAAAAATAATTGTAAACTAGATTCCGACATAGAATTTTAAAAAAATATCTCAGTTTTTTGACGAATTATTTGTTAATCAAAACATTCTGTCCTATATTTGTCGCAGAATACACACTGTTAAGCTGTTATGCTAATATTGATTTCTTCATCCAAAACCCTGGATTTTTCGAAAACGCAGAACGTTAAGCACCATACTATTCCTGTTTTCATAAAAGAAAGTGAAGAATTGATTTCATTACTAAAGGACTATTCTATAGATGAACTAATGAAATTAATGAAAATCAGTAAACCAATAGCTGAAACGAACTACAGCAGGTTTAAAAAGTGGAATTCATTATCCCTTGAAAAAGCTAAAGTTGCTTTACTTGCCTTCAAAGGCGATGTTTATGAAAATATTAAAGCGGGTTCTTTAACCACATCCGATTGCGAATTTGCAAATCATCATTTGAGAATACTTTCCGGACTATATGGACTTCTCCGCCCGATGGATTTAATTCAGCCTTATCGTTTGGAAATGAGTACAAAAATTACAAATAATACAGGAAACGATTTATATAAATTCTGGAAACCTAAAATTGCTTTTGAGTTAAAAAAAGTTACCGAAGAAAAAAATCTGAACATTATTTTAAACCTTGCCTCGGGTGAGTATTATAAAGCAATTGACGAGAAAAATCTTCAAATACCTGTTCTTTCTGTTGTTTTCAAACAAAAGCAGTCGAGTACTTATAAAATGCTGAGTTCATATTCAAAGAAAGCAAGGGGGCAAATGGTAAACTTTATTATAAAAAACAGGATAGTTAAACCTGCCGATTTAAAGGAATATTCCGAAGATGATTACAGGTTTAATCCGATGTTTTCCTCAGAGAAGGAATGGGTTTATACCCGATAATTTTTCATTCCTCAATTAGTTACACTCTTTGGTCAAATTGCGTATTTCTGCTCTGGCAGCCTAATAACGATTCGTTTACCTTTGTACCATTAACTTTTTTATGAAGAGACGAAACTTCTTATATCTTGCTATTCTTGGCTCGTTAATAACGATAGTTATTTTGGTGTATAATTCTGTAATTGGTGAAACTCATAAGTCAGAGCTTATTTCCCACGAGAATCAACAATTTAATAAAGATCAATCTATTTTTACAGAAAATCCGGAAAATCAAAAAGGCTTTGAAGGGAAAATAGAAATCATTGAAAAAAAACCTTTTGATACATCTTCCTATACTTTGTTTGTTTCTGATAACCTTGTGAGGCTGGATAAAATTGAAAAAAATGAGAAGATGAAAGAAAGCTTAATTTTTGATCTCGATAAAAATACAATTTTAGCCCTTCAGCATGAAAGAAAAATGTATATGAATATTCCTGTAAAATCTTTTTTAAGCGCCGTCGACGATTCTGTTAAAATAGTTAAAACAAATAATACTAAAATTATTTCCGGATTTAAATGTACTCAATGGAGAATTAAAAATGTTAATGAGAATACTGAAATAACATACTGGGTTACAGGAAACAATTTTTATTTTTACAACCGTTTTCTGAAACTGTGGAACAAAACCGACAAATGTTATAAATATTTTTTATCTATACCTGAAACAGCAGGTAATTTCCCTATACAGCAAGTTGAAAGAACTTTATTAAGAGATATTAAATCGTCGGTTGTTATTAGTAAGTTATCTTTTCAGCCGGTTATTAAAAGCGAATTCGAAATACCGGGGGGCTATACATTATTTTCTAATTAAAATAATGAAAAAAGCTGTCAAAAGACAGCTTACCTGAGGTCTCTAGCGGAGTCGAACCGCTGTACACGGTTTTGCAGACCGCTGCCTAGCCACTCGGCCAAGAGACCAAATTTGTCACAAAAATAGTTATTTTGATTTACTCCTGCAAACGATTGCTACATTAATCAGGATTTACCGCAGGTTTTTAGCAGATACCCATCGGCTAAAGTATCAACCCGCCTGGGAACATTCTTTGTTAAAATGCCTTTAATGATGATGTTCAGGATATATAATTTTATGATTTCTGTAAAAATTATAAAAAATTTTATTTTCTTGAGATTACTCTTTAATTTAGTGAAAAATATTTAAAATGTTGATTATTGGAATTGCCGGGGGAACCGGATCGGGAAAAACAACAGTGGTAAAAAGAATCATGGATCGTTGCCCCAAAGATGAAGTGGTTGTGATTCCCCAGGATGCATATTATCGCGATAATAGTACTCTTCCTATGGAAGAAAGGCTTGAAATTAATTTCGATCATCCTAATGCGGTGGAGTTTGAATTATTGGTTGATCATTTAAAAAAATTAAAAAAAGGAGAGAATATTCCCATGCCCATTTATTCCTATCTTACCTGTACACGATCAACAGAATTTATTCCCATTGAGCCTAAAAAAGTTGTTATTGTTGAAGGGATATTGATTTTTACTCATGCCAGACTTAGGGAATTGTGCGATATAAAAGTATTTGTTGACGCCGATGCCGACGACAGGCTGATAAGGGTTATAAAAAGAGATATTGTTGAACGCGGAAGATCTGTTGATAAGGTGCTCGAACGTTATATTAAAACAGTTAAACCGTCCCATATTCAATTTATTGAACCTACCAAATCATTTGCCGATCTTATTGTTCCACAGGGAGGAGATAACTTGGTGGCTATTGATATTTTAACTCATTTTATTGAAATAAAACTTAAAAAATCTTTAAAACATGCTTGATGATATTAAAATAGAAAATGTTTTATTTTTAGATATCGAAACGATTCCACAATTTTCTGATTTTTCTGACCTGCCCGAAAGATTTAAAGACCTGTGGACCGAAAAAGCAAAAACTTTTCGCGAAGAAAAACCCGCCGGTGAAGTATACGAAAGAGCTGGAATTTATGCTGAATTCGGAAAAATCATCTGTATTTCTGTGGGAATTGTTACCGATAAACCAGAAAGAAAGTTAAGACTTAAATCTTTCTATGGGGATGATGAAAAACAATTGCTCGAAGATTTTTTTGCCATGCTTAACAAATACTTTTATAAATCTGACAATCTTTTATGTGCTCATAATGGAAAAGAATTCGATTTTCCATATATTGCCCGCCGGGGACTTATTAACGGATTAAAGATTCCTGCCATTTTAGATAATTCCGGAAAAAAGCCGTGGGAAGTGAAGCATCTAGATACACTTGAACTATGGAAGTTTGGTGATTACAAACATTTTACTTCGTTAAATTTATTAACAGCCATTTTCGATATTCCATCGCCCAAAGATGATATCTCGGGCTCAGATGTCGCCAAGGTTTATTATTCCGAAAAAAATTTACCGCGCATAGTTCATTATTGTGAAAAAGATGTTTTGGCTGTAGTTCAGCTTTATCTTAAATATAAAGGAGAATCAATCATTCCTGATGATAAAGTGGAAAGTGTTAAGAATTAAATTTAATCCATTACAAAGGAAGATACGGTTTTGGCAAATTCCATGGGTTTCTCGGCATGAAGCCAGTGGCCTGTTTCAGAAATTTCAATTATATCTGCAGCAGGAAAAATTCTTTTAATGATGGGAATATTTTCTTTATTAATATATTTTGATTTTTCTCCTTTGATAAACAATACCGGAAAACCGTTAATCTGAACATTCTCCCATTCCGAAGGTAAAAAACCTTCACTGATCTCCGAAAAATTTTTCTTAATCGACGTAAGGTTTAACAACCATTCAAAATTTCCTTTTGAAGTTCTTTTCAGGTTTTTAAGAAGAAATGATCGTAGTTTTTCATCTTTTAGGTCGTAGGATAAAAAATGGTCTGCTTCTTCACGGGTTTTAATGGATGGCAGATATAATTTTTGTAAAGCCTCTAAAATGGAAATATGTACCAGTAATTCTTTATGGTTATCTGCATAATAATTTATGGGTGCAATGTCAACCAGTATTAGCGAAGATATAATTTCGGGAAATTTTCTGGCCACATGCATCGCTACTTTTCCGCCCATGGAGTGACCAACCAGAATTGCTTTTTTAATGTTATTTTTTGAAAAAAAACAAATAACGTCCTGAGCCAACAACGAGTAATTAAATTCATCTGAATGTGGCGACCGACCATGATTTCTCTGGTCGGGAATAAATAATTCAAAGTCTTTTTCAAGAATCCGGGCAATGCTCATCCAGTTATCCGACGAACCATACAATCCATGAAGGATTACAAGAGGATGACCTTTACCGGATTTTCTAAAAAATAATTCCATAAAAAAACAAAAGGCCAAAAAGGCCTTGTGAGCTGTACTGGATTCGAACCAGTGACCCCTACCCTGTCAAGGTAATGCTCTAAACCAGCTGAGCTAACAGCTCAATTTATTAATAACAATAAATTGTTTCTGAATAAGTTTTATTGTTTTTAAGAACCAGTGCTCCCTGGCCATATAAAAATGTGGTGTCTGCATTATGTGTTCCTGGATGGGCAATGCTTTTTATGTAAGTAACTTTTACACTATAAATACTTTCGTATTTAAACGAATGTCTGGTTTGCCCACTACCATCAGTATATTGAATATCATATAATTGTTTTTCATCCGGATTATAATAACCTACGGGTTGATAATCGGCACTGTGAATATAATAAGTCGGATCGGAATAAACTTTAACCTGTGCACCGGCTAATGGGTTGTTGTTTTCATCCAGAACCGTAACAGTTGCTTTAGGAGGATCTTCTTTATTGCACTTTGTGGCAGTAAGTGTAAAAAAGAAAAGTAAACAAATAAAAGCAATGAATGTTGTTTTCATAAAAGTTAAATTACTTAATTTGAATTTTTAACGAAACAGTTTTGCCTTCTTCAAGAATGAGTAGCTTCGATCCATCTCTGTGATATTGTAAAGTATATTGTTCTGCCTTGACTTGAAAAATGGCTTTGTTTTTAAATGTAAAAGTAACTTCACCAGATGTATTTGTCCTGGCAGAGTCAAGCCTCTGGAGGGATTGCGGATCAATATAGGAACCGTTAGGATTGGCATAAACAGTAACTTTTGCATTTACTATTGGAACCCATGCTGTATCATATACGGAAATAGTTGCTTTTGGAGGGCTTGTTTTCCGGCAGGATATAGATATGGCTGAAATCCAAAATACTGATAATAGGACAATGCCAATTCTTATGTTCATAATCAAGTCATTATAAAGTACAATAATAATACAAAAATGCGAAAATATCAACTTTTACAAGAAAAATATTAATTTATACAGGAAGGGAAAGTTTAATGAAAACAAGTAAAGGCATTGATTATGAGCCCAAAAGCCATACCGGGTATTCCGGATGTTCTTGTCTGAACAATGACAAGGCATGGTTTGCCTCCTCCGAATTGCTGAAAGATGCAACTGAAATTCTTAATTTTCCATCCCGTTTTATTATTTCAGGAGTAAAATTCTTGCTGATTAACTCTTTGCAAAAGACATTAACCCGGCTCATTTCAACAAAAGAACCGGCAATAATAAAGTATTTTTTATCAGGGTGATTTTCACTGATTATTTTCGGAGTAATTTCTGAATTTACTGTTTTTGGCAAAATTTTTTCTTTAGGAATTTTTGTCGATTTGACAGAAATGGTGTTTTTTAATGAATCAACGGGTAATGAAACTGAACTCTTCTGTTTCTGAGGATAATATAATGCGTATTCGGCATCGGTAAGTTTGTCAATTACATCCGAAATGGATGAAGGATTCTCCAGTATGTGTTTTTTCTTCTCATATTGAATCTGTAAATTAGAAAGTGCTGCTGAAGAATTAATTCCCTGCAGAGGAAGCTTACTCATCTTTAAAGGTAATAAAGCAAGAGCTAATACAAGAGGAATGGCAACCAGAACTTTTCTTACAACATTTCTTTTTTCAGAAGTATTTTCAAAAACAGGGATTAATGTTTCCTGTGCCGAAAGAGGTAATTGTAATACGGGTAATCCAAATGCATCAATAAGCCGGTTAATAGAATTGTCAGGTTGGAAGACTACAATTCCGGTATTTTTCGTAAAAGTTCCTATTCCATCAAAAAGAACCTTTTTACCTGAATCCAGATCGGAGTTTATTAATCTTACAAAGGTTGCAATTTCAATACTCGCTTCGGTAAATGTACATTGATTACATTGAGCAATGTAGTTGGCAAGTAGTCCGTCGTTTACTGTTAGTTTACAGTTAAATGCAAGAACTTTTGTGGGTGGAGAAAAAACATGAAGTTCGGGTTTATATATGGCAGAATGGTAATTTGAAATAAAACCGCCGAAATCAGGAACTATTACACAATCGTACCTGAATAATAATCTGCTTATATAGTGCGAAATGTCCATTTTATTAACTCGTATACAAAGGTAGTCTTATGAAATTGCCTTATGAAATGCAGTTTTCCACAAGTTATGAACAGTAGGAAAATTTTGTTGGTAACATAAAAATAGTGTAAGAAAATCAAGGAAGTGGACTGTTAAAAATTATAAAGACCAGAAAATCGAAAAAATATTATTCAAGGTACTGTTTATATACTTTGCTATGAATTTTTAATGTATTTAAAAATATCCCTTTAATTATCAATAAAATTGGACCATTTTTCGTGTAAAAAACTAAGTGCCAGGATGTTTTTCCATTATAATCTTGATAGTAATCAGAGTAACAAAGTATACCGTATAACATATAATTAATAGAAATACAGTTAATTGTGAAAATCATTGTATAATAAATTATTTATTTATATCTTGTTTAATAATAAAATTAACTCAAACAAATATGAAAATATCTAAAAATAAAGTAGTTGAAGTTATCTATCAATTACGTCTCGATGGCTTCGATGGCGAAATGATTGAAGAAGTCAAAAAAAACAAACCTTTTGTTTTTTTATTTGGAAGCGGAATGATGCTGGAGTCGTTTGAAACGCAACTTAAAGGTTTGGAAGAAGGCGAAAGCTTTCATTTTACATTAGGATACAACGAGGCTTATGGAGAAGTGATAAAGGAAAACATTGTTCTTTTACCCAAAAAGATTTTTGAGGTTGATGGAAAATTCAATGAAAAACTGATTTACGTAGGCGCTGTTGTGCCCATGAAAGATGAAGAAGGAAATGAATTTGAAGGATTGATAGCAGAAATACAGAAATCTGATGTTAAAGTGGATTTTAATCATCCCCTGGCCGGAGAAGATTTATATTTTGATGGAAAAATCATAACTGTCAGAGCAGCTACCAAAGAAGAACTTGACCACGGTCACGTGCATGGGCACGGTGGGCATCACCATCATTAAAATGTAAATAATAGATGAATCAGTTCGGCCAGATTTACAGGATTCAGATTTTCGGAGAATCCCATGGACCGTATGTAGGCGTTGTTATTGACGGTTGTCCGCATGGAATTTCTCTTACCGAAGAAGATTTTATTTCCGACATAAATCGAAGAAAAAGCGGACAGAAGGGTACTACACCAAGGAAAGAAGATGATATTCCAAAAATAATCTCAGGTGTTTTTAAACAAAGAACAACTGGAAGCCCTATTGCTGTTATTGTTAAAAACAAAGACATCCGGTCGGCAGGCTACGAAGAAAATGAATATCATCCACGACCAGGTCATGCCGACTTTACTGCCTTTAAAAAATTTTCAGGATTTAACGATTGGCGTGGATCAGGACATTTTTCAGGCAGGTTAACTTTACCATTGGTCGTTGCCGGTGTTATTGCAAAAAAAATTATTTCTGAAGTTAAAATTTCCGCAAAACTGATCGAAGCCGGAGGGGATACAAATATTCCCAATGCCGTTGATAATGCATTGTCACGGAATGATTCTATAGGCGGTATCATTGAATGTTGTGCAGAAGACATTCCCGTAGGATGGGGAGAGCCTTTTTTCAATTCGGTTGAATCACAGATAGCGCACCTGGCTTTTGCTGTTCCGGCAGTAAAAGGAATAGAGTTCGGGTTAGGATTTGGTTCTGCAAAGATGAAGGGAAGTGTAATGAACGATGTTATTTTAAACGAAAAAGGAGAAACAGCAACCAATAACGCAGGAGGGGTTTCGGGAGGAATAACAAATGGCAACATGCTTATTTTTAAGGTTGCAGTAAAGCCGGCTTCCAGTATATCAATTCCCCAGGAAACATTTCACTTTTCGGAGAAAAAAATGAAGGAATTAAAGATTCAGGGACGACATGACGCTTGTATTGCTCTAAGGGTTCCTGTTATTGTTGAGGCTATAACAGCAATTGTACTGGCCGACTTTAAACTGATGAACAAAGCGATGGTTTAAAGATTATTTTTGTAAATCTGTAAATCAAAATTTTTGTGAATCATAAAAAGGGAACCGTTTTCGGTCAACTTATGCTGAATTATTTTAAGAACAACCAGCTTTCCAAGGATTTTTACTGCAATTTGTTTACTTATTACCGCAATTTTGCAATAATTATCAAGATCTATACTATGGTTATTTGTTAGATATTCGAGTAAGATGCTCTCTTTTTTATCATAATCAAGAAAAATACCTTTCGTGGTTTTTGATAAATTCCAGATTTCATGAATAATATCGTTAGCCATTATGTTTTGATCATTGACCCTTACCCAGGCTTTCCATTTTTTTTGATCGTCAGGTGCATAATGAGGGATATTTTTGCTTTTCGGAATATCTATTTCAAGAACATTTTTTCCGTTTATATTCCATGATTTAGTCTGAAAAAATATTTTTGGTTTACTGTACATTTCAGCTGCAGCCTGAATCATGTAAAATTCTTCTTCGCTTCTTACACCGGCAATTACTCCGTTATCTTTTACCCCCACCAGGAGTTTGCCTCCATTAGTATTAGCAAAGGCTGCGAGTGAACGGGCTATTTTTGATGCGTCAGAAATTTCAAATTTAAAATCCAGATTATTACCTTCGCCTCGTTCAATTATTGAATAAAGGTAATGTTTTTTATTGTTGTTTTGTGTAAATGGCTTATTGTCTTTCATAAGCAATAATAAGGTTCATTAAAAGTAATAATAAGGTCCGATTTTTGAAACTTTATTGCCAGAAAATCGTTTAACTTAAGTTAAAAGAGTCGAACCGTTATAGAACATTAAATAATGAAGGAGTTCCTTTATATATTAACTTTCTTATTGATTGCAGGTTCTGTTTTTGGGCAAAAGGATACCCTTAATAAAACAGATGAAAATAACCTGAAACAGGGTTACTGGATTGTTACTGATGAAAATAATAAAAAAATTGAAGAAGGAAAATATTTGAACGATGTTAAAACAGGTCTTTGGAAAGGGTATTATACTGATGGAACTTTAAAACAGGAAATAACTTATAAAGATAATAAACCCGATGGCTATGCAAAGTTTTATTATCCTTCGGGAGTGTTAAGTGAAGAAGGAATATGGAAAGGAAATAAATGGGTTGGCGATTATAAATACTATTATCCTAATGGAAAGCCTTCATATGAATGGAAATACAGCGAACAAGGTAAAAGAACCGGTGTACAGAAATATTATCACGAAAATGGTAAAATAATGATTGAAGGCGAATGGAACGAAGGGAAAGAATCGGGACCTATTAAAGAATATGATGAAAACGGTAAGCTGGTGGCAGAAAAATCTTTTAATAATGGACAACTCGACGAATCGTCTGTAAAAATTTATTCTACTACCAGCAATTCCAGCACCCTTAACCAGGTTCAGGATAATAATAATACGCAAATTAATACCATCCAGACAAACACCAATACTAATACCTCGTTGGACTATTTTACAGGGAACGGCCACTATGTTACTTATACAAAAGACAAGAAAATTGAACGGGAGGGTGAATGGAAAGATGGTAAATTAGTCGATGGTAAACGATATTATTACGACGAAACAGGAAAACTTACCAAAACTTCTATCTATAAAAACGGTAATATTGTAAATATAATCTATAACGATTAGCCCTTTCTTTCATTATTTTAGAGATACCCGGAAACCATTTTGCATTTTAGAAAGTCTTTTAAAAAATTTGTTTTTAATTCAATAATGAGTAATTTTACTACTCAAAATTAGTTTCAGATGCCGGGTAAATTAATTTGGTTTGTTTTATATACAAGGCCTCGCTACGAACAAAAAGTGAATGATGAACTTTTAGCGATGGGTCTGGAAACATATTTACCGGTTCAAAAAACCTTAAAACAATGGAGCGATAGAAAAAAGTGGATTATACAACCATTATTTAAATCGTATTGCTTTGTCAGAATTATTCCGGAATTTTATATGCATCCTCTTAAAGTAAAGGGAGTCGTCCGTTATGTATATCTTGAAGGAAGACCCGCTTTGGTTCGTGATTCTGAAATAGAGACCATTCGTATGGTATGCAATTCTGAATTTCCGGTTGAGGTTGTAGAAAGGAACTTTATGGCAGGAGAAAAAATTAGCATTAATAGTGGTCCGTTGTGTGGATTGGAGGGAGAATATATTAAAGATTCAGGTAAACATAAGGTGTTGGTTAGAATAGACTCTATCAACCATGCATTGTTGGTATCTGTTCCCATAGCCCATGTTGTAACCTGTTGAAAACACATAATTTTAAATTTTCCTCGTGGCCATATATGTGACTCACGGGGCGGTGCTGTGGAAAAATCGAAGAGATTATCAATACATTTAAAATATATAAACTCAAACGCATTAACTTTTAACATGCTCGATACATTAATATCATCCAAAACCCGTCTAAAACTATTGCTGAAATTTTTTCTAAACAGTAAGTCCAGCGCGTATTTGCGTGGTCTGGAATATGAGTTTGGAGAATCAACCAATGCAATCCGTCTCGAACTTAATCGTTTCGAATCTGCCGGTTTATTGGAAACTCAAATGAAGGGAAATAAAAAAATGTATCAGGCAAATATAAAACATCCTATTTTTCCTGACATCCAAAATATTTTAAAGAAATTTATTGGAATCGACCAGATTGTAGATAAAGTTCTATCACGGTTGGGTGAGATTGAAAAAGTTTATATTACCGGCGATTTTGCGAACGGTACTGATAGTCCGGTTATCGATCTGCTGATTATTGCGACTCAGCTCGATCGTGCATATCTGACAAGTCTTATTGAAAAAACCGAAACGCTGATTCATCGCAAAATTCGTTATATTAATATGGAACCAGATGAATTTCAGAATTATAAAGCCCAGAAAAACGGTAGTGAATCAAGATTACTCATTTATTCGAAGTAAATGACCACTTAACATTTTCTTTGACTACCCGGTCTTTGAAGTATTGAAAATAAAAATACTACAAATTATTATAACATTATAAAGTATGTACAGATCTCCAAATAGAATTTTAGTTACAGGAACGGCAGGTTTTATTGGTTTTCATGTTGCCCGAAAAATGATTGAAAGAGGAGATGAAGTTATCGGGCTCGATTGTATAAACGATTATTATGATGTAAATCTAAAATATGCCCGGTTAAGAGAAACCGGAATAAAGAAAGAAGAAATAAATGAAAACGAAATAATTCAAAGCAGTAAATATTCTAATTACAAATTTGTTAAGTCAGGGATTGAAAATATTGAAACGTTAAAATCAATTTTTGAAACATTTAAGCCCGATGTCGTTTGTAACCTGGCAGCCCAGGCTGGTGTACGTTATTCACTGGAAAACCCGATGGCTTATTTAAACAGTAACATTCATGGTTTTTTAAATATTCTCGAACTGGCAAGGAAATATCCGCTTAAACATCTTGTTTATGCCAGCAGTTCCAGCGTTTACGGGCTTAATAAAAAGATGCCCCTTTCTGTTTCCGATAATGTTGACCATCCTATAAGCCTTTATGCCGCATCTAAAAAAAGCAATGAACTGATGGCTCATACGTATAGTCATTTATTTGGTGTTCCGACAACAGGTTTGCGCTTCTTTACTGTGTATGGTCCCTGGGGACGACCTGATATGGCCCTGTTCCTGTTTACCAAAGCGATTTTAGAAGAAAGACCGATTAACGTTTTTAATAATGGCAATATGGTTCGTGATTTTACATATATTGACGATGTAGTTGAAGGAATAATAAAAGTTATTGATAAACCTCCTGTAGAAAACACGGCGTGGCAGGGGGAAACTCCTGATCCGGCAACATCACCTGCACCTTACAGGCTTTTCAATATAGGAAATTCTTCTCCGGTTCAATTGATGGAATACATTGGAGCAATAGAAGAAGCACTGGGAAAAAAAGCCGTTAAAAACTTTTTGCCTATGCAATCAGGTGATGTTCCCATGACCCATGCAGATGTTTCACATCTGGAGCAGGCAGTAGGATATAAGCCAACGACACCTGTTAAAGAAGGTATAAAGAAATTTGTGGAGTGGTATATGAAATTTTATTCAGATAAATAGCTGTAACAAATTGTAATTATCAAACTTTTGATGAATAAGAAGACTAAATAATGATCATAGATAGTATAAAAAATTGTGAGATTTATTTCCCTTTGGGAAAAAGAGTAGAACAGGCATTAAAGTTTATTCGGGATACCGATTTTTCGAACCATATTGCTGGTAAATATGAGATAGATGATAGCCGTTTATTTTTTTTGGTTGTTGAGTACAAAACAAAAGAGATAAATGATTGTTTAATGGAATCCCATAAAAAGTACATCGATATTCAGTTTATGTACAATGGAAATGAAAGAGTAGGCCATACAACTTTAACAAATCAAACAATAACTAAAGAATATGACCCGGAAAGCGACTATGTGTTATATAAACCTGGGGAGATTTCCTCACTAAAACTTAAAAAAAATGATTTTGCTGTTTTCTTTCCCGATGATTTACATATGCCGGGTATAGTTTATGAGAAATCTGAGAATGTAAAAAAAATAGTTGTTAAAATTTTAATATAAATTACTGAATTATTACAATTTTAAATGGAGGTATTTAGTCATTGTTAAATTAATATTAAACTTCAGCATGCTCGAACTTATTAAAATGATTAGAAAATAAACTCATGAAAATTATTTCAATAGTTGGTGCCCGCCCAAACTTCATGAAAATTGCTCCTTTTATCAGGGCTATTGAACAACATAATAAACTTAATAGTAATAAAATAGAACATATTCTTGTCCACACCGGACAACATTACGATATACGGATGTCACAAAATTTTTTTGACGATCTTCATATTCCACCCGCAGATATTCATCTTGAAATTGGTTCGGGATCTCATGCTGAACAGGTCGGCAAAACAATGATTGAGTTCGAAAAAGTAGTACGTAAAGTAAAACCCAATTGGGTGGTTGTGGTGGGAGATGTTAATGCCATATGTGCTGGTGCTATTGTTGCCAAAAAAGAACATGTCTTGCTTGCTCATATCGAAGCAGGACTGAGAAGCGGGGATATAACCATGCCGGAAGAAGTAAACCGCCTGGTGGCAGATCGGTTATCTGATCTCCTCTTAACACCTGACAGAATTTCAGATTCAAATCTATTAAAAGAAGGTATTCCCAAGGAAAAAATCAAATTTGTTGGAAATATAATGATTGATACGTTAGAGAATGAGAGGGAGAAAGCAGAAAAACTCGATGTGTTATCAATTTTAAAAGAAAACCTTATTACCGAAAGATCAGATTTTCCTCTTATCGAAAATGATAATTATGCAGTAGTTACTTTACATCGCCCTTCAAATGTTGATGAAAAAGAAATTCTTTCTCATTTGGTTAATTTTCTTTCAAATGAAGTAACAAAGGACAACCCTGTAATTTGGCCAATTCATCCCAGAACACAAAAGAACCTGAATGACTTTGGAATTATGGATAAAGTATCTTCAAATCCTGATATGATTTTACTTCATCCTTTGGGGTATCATTCTATGTTACGCATGAATATGCATGCCCGGGTAGTATTAACCGATAGCGGAGGTTTACAGGAAGAATGCACGGTGTTAGGAACACCTTGCCTTACCTTACGTTGGAATACCGAAAGACCTGTAACACTAAAAGAACATGGGGGAGCTTCAGTACTTGTGGGGAATAATATTGAACGCATCAGAGAAGAATATCTTAAAACATTGAAATTTGTTAGAAATCCTGTAACACCTGAATTATGGGACGGAAATACAGCAGAAAGAATGGTGAAAGAATTGATTTTATATAAATAAAAAATGTTGAAAGTCCAATGTAATGTCAAATATCCATCAATACATAGGCATTCCGGCCTTTGACCTTTTCAACCTCCGACAATATTACTATGAACTCTTACTTGCTTAATGGCCTTCGAACCTATACTTTCACAGGTAAAAAAGATGTAGTTGCTTATATCCAATCAAACAATACCATTCTTGTTGCAGTAAATGCCGAAAAAATAATGCGAAGCGATGAGAAACTCAGAAATCTTATTAATGAAAATACTGGTTATGCAGATGGTGTTGGAGCTGTATGGGCTTTAAGAAAAAAAGGCTTTAAACAAGCAAAAAAAATTCCGGGAGTTGAACTTTGGTTAGAAATAGTAAAAACACTTAATACATCTCATAGTTTTTATTTTATTGGTAGCACGAATGAAGTTATTAAGGACACAGTAACAAATTTAAAAATAGAATATCCTGAAATAAACATTAAAGGATACAGAAATGGCTTTTTAGTAGATGGTGATTTAGAAAGACTAAAGAATGAATTAATGCTTCATAAACCACAGATTGTTTTTGTAGCCATGGGTTCGCCAAAACAGGAATATTTGATGCAGGAATTGTTTTCTTCGCACCCTGCAATATACCAGGGTTTAGGCGGAAGTTTTGATGTTTATACCGGAAATGTAAAACGGGCTCCGGCTTTCTTTGTAAAACTTGGACTGGAATGGTTTTACAGGTTAATTAGACAACCTGCACGTATAGGTCGACAGTTAATTCTGGTTAAGTTCTTTTGGAGATGGATGATTGGAAAAATATAAAATAATTATTCATCAATATGTTTCGCATACAAAATAAAATACGGTATATTTGTTCTGTATGGAAAAAGAAAAATTAAAAAAAATAATAATTGAAAACCAGCAATTTATCAACGAGTTACAAATTGTAGATCGTGAGATAAGTATTGAATATGCTGCAAATTATGTATTTACGGGTCCTCGTAGAGCCGGAAAAACATACCTGATGTACCAGGTAGCAAAAGATCTAGTAGCTAAAAGCATTTTAACTCCTGAACAAATTCTTTTTATTGGCTTTGAAGATGAACGACTTATGGAGTTAAAAGCAAGAGAATTAGATGAAATATTAGATGCATATTTTGAGTTAAATTTACTAAAACCTATATTGTTCCTTGATGAAATTCAAAATATACCCGGTTGGGAAAAATTTGTTCGCCGACTTGCCGATAAAGATTATCGTGTATATGTAACCGGTAGTAATGCCAACTTGTTAAGTAGTGAAATTGCATCAACCCTTGGCGGAAGATTTAGAATGCTGGAGGTACAAACACTTAATTTTAAAGAATATCTAAAATTCAATAACATTTCGTTAAATGCCAATTTTGAATTTGGAAAACAAAAAAAACAGATTTTTCGACATTTTTCAGCATTTTTACAATATGGTGGTTTCCCCGAATTAATAAAATTCTCGAATAAAAGAGAATATTTAAGTTCAATATTCCAAAAAGTGTTTTATGGAGATATTCTCTCACGGTATAAAATTAAAAACGATCAAAGCCTTCGTTTGCTAATAAAAAAAATAGCCGAAAGTGTAAATAACGAAACTTCCTTCAATAGAATCTGTAATTTAATACAAGCAACCGGAGTTAAATGTGGAACAGCAACTATTATTGAATATGTAGGTTATCTGGAAGCTTCTTATCTTATTGCTTCTGTAGAAAATTATAAAGCAAAGTTTGTAGAGCGGGAGTCAAAAAAGAAATACTATTTTAACGATGTAGGTCTGTTGTTTCTTTTTTTAAGCGATCAAATAACGAAACTTTTTGAAAATTTAACATACAATGAGTTGTATAAAAAATACGGTAAAAACATTTTATATTATAAACACAGTGCAGAAGTAGATTTTTATATCCCTGATGAAAAAATCTTAATACAATCATGTTATAATTTGTCGGATATTGAAACCAGAGAAAGAGAAATTAAAGCAATAACAAAAACATTGCAATATCTGGATTGCAAAAAAGCATATATTCTTACTTATGACGAAACAGAAGATATAGTAATTGAAAATAATATCATTCAGGTTATGCCTTTATGGAAGTTTGTATTAAAATAATTTATTGACTAATGTTGATTTTATTTAACATTATAAAAATAGTACTTAAACTCTAATGGTTATGTTTTCTATCAAAACAGTGTGCACGAACTGACAGACAATTTATATTAATGAAATTCTTTTGATTTTTAATTTTGAAAAAATTTTAATATATTATTTAAATCAGATAAAAGATGAAAAATATTTTGTTAATTGGAGGTGCAGGATACGTTGGTTCTGTTATTACATCACATTTTTTGAAAAAGGGTTATTCCGTAACTGTTTTAGATAATTTTATATATCAAAATCAGTTTAGTATTTTGTCTTATATTGGTGATCCTGGCTATCATTTTATTTTTGGCGATTTATGTAAAAATGAAGATATTGCAAAAGCATCAGTAGGAATAACAGACGTTGTTATTTTAGGTGGTTTAGTAGGTGACCCTATTACAAAAGCATACCCTAATGAATCAGAAATAATAAACGATAAAGGAGTAAAAACCTGTATTGAGTATTTTAAGAATAAAGCAATAAATAAGTTAATATTTATTTCTACCTGTTCTAATTATGGTTTAATAAAAGAGAATGAAGTAGCAGATGAAAATTTCGAGTTAAGTCCATTATCACTTTATGCAAAAGCAAAAGTAAGTAATGAACAATATTTATTGTCTCAAAGGGGAATTGCAAAATATACAGGAGTTGTTTTGAGATTTGCAACAGCTTTTGGATTATCGCCAAGGATGCGTTTTGATTTAAGCGTTAGCGAGTTTACCAGAGATCTTTTTTTTGGTGAAGAATTGTTGGTATTTGATGAATTTACATGGAGACCTTATTGCCATGTTAGAGATTTTGCCAGATTAATAGAAATTGTTTTGAATGCCGAAAAAGATAAGGTAAATTTTGAAGTATTTAATGCGGGAGGTGATATAAATAATTTCACAAAGAAAATGATAGTTGAAGAAATTTTTAAATATATCCCTGAAGGCAAAGTAAAATATGGGAAACAAGGAAGTGATCCTCGTAATTATAAGGTTTCTTTTATGAAAGTTAAAGAAATTCTTGGTTTTGAGCCTGAATATAGAGTTAATGACGGGATAAAAGAACTGGTTAATGCTTTAAAAATGGGAGTTTACTCAGATTCTCTTTTAAATAAGAATAAATATGGAAATTATAAATTAACATATTAAAAATCTGAAATGATGATTTTTTTGGAAATGATATAGAGTTAGATTTGGAAAATCATATTTGGATTTCAAAGAATATTTAACACAATGTTAAATAATCAAAGAAGCAATAATTATTACCTTAATAATCTTTAATAAATAAATCATGATAACATTTGGTTTTGATTCTGAAAAGTGTTGGGATTATGAAAATGGATTCTATTTAACTAGTCACCCTAATAGAATCGGTAAGTTAGTCGCACATTATGAGCTATATAAAAAAATAATAAACTTACCTGGAGAAATATTGGAATTTGGAGTATTTAAAGGTGCTTCATTAATCAGATTATTAACTTTTAGAGAGTTATTAGAGTCAAGTTTTTCAAGAAAAATTATTGGATTTGATGCTTTTGGAGAATTCCCATTAAGTGAAAATATGGAAGATAATAAATATGCCGAGAAATTCGAAAATTTTGCAGGAACAGGTATTTCATTGCCTGAGATGGAGACGTTTCTTAATTTTAAATCATTTAACAATTATGAATTAGTTAAAGGTAATATTCTTGAAACACTTCCAAAATATTTCGAGAAAAATCCTCAAATACGAATTTCTTATTTACATATTGATACAGACGTTTATGAGCCAGCAAAAATTATATTAGAACATTGTTTTGATAGAGTTGTAAGAAATGGATTAATTGTTTTGGATGATTATCCAACGGTTTTAGGTGAAGTTAATGCGATAGATGAATTTTTCAGGGATAAGGATTATGTGATAAATAAATTGCCAATTTCACATATTCCGAGTTATATTGTTAAAAAATAGATTATTTATGCAAAATAAGAATATAATAGACTTTATTCGAAGTACATTTAAGAATAAAGAGTTTATTCCTCTTCATGCACCTGTTTTTTCTGGTAACGAAAAAAAATATCTGGCTCAATGTATTGATTCTACTTTTGTGTCTTATGTAGGAGAATTTGTTACTCGTTTTGAGGAAAAAATATCAAGATATACAGGAGCAAAATATGCCGTAGCAACAGTAAATGGTACAGTTGCATTACAGGTTTCGCTCATCATAGCGGGTGTAAAACAAAGCGAAGAAGTTATTACCACGCCTTTAACTTTTGCGGCTACAGCCAATGCTATTGCACATGTAGGGGGCATACCTGTATTTGTTGATTGTGAAGAAGAAACACTTGGATTGGATCCATTTAAACTGGAAGAATTTTTAAATATTAATTGTGAGTTACGTGAGAATATCTGCTTAAATAAAGTTTCCCAAAAAAGAATTTCAGCGTGTGTACCGGTACATGTTTTTGGTCACCCTTGCCAGATTGAAAAAATAATAGAAATATGTAATAAATGGAAAATTACAGTTATTGAAGATGCTGCCGAATCTCTTGGTTCATTTGTCGGAACAAAACATACTGGTACTTTTGGAAAAGCCGCAATTTTAAGTTTTAATGGAAATAAAATTGTAACTACTGGTGGTGGAGGGATGATTATTACTGATGATGAAACATTTGCTAATCGTGCAAAATATTTGACAACAACAGCTAAAAAACCACACCCTTATGAGTTCTTTCACACCGATGCAGGTTTTAACTTCCGTATGCCAAATATTAATGCTGCTGTGGGAGTTGCTCAAATGGAAAATTTACCAGTATTTCTCGAAAAAAAAAGAAAACTGGCTATGGCTTATATGGATTTTTTTAAAACCATAGAAGTTCCATTTTTTACTGAAAAAACAGGAAATACAACAAATTTCTGGCTAAATTGTATTTTTTTGCCAGACCGTAAAAGCCGTAACGAATTTCTTGAATTCTCAAATTCAAATAATGTAATGGCGCGCCCTGCATGGGTGCTTATGAATAAATTACCTATGTATCAAACCCAGGAACATTTTCCTGTGGCAGAAAAAATAGAAAATACATTAGTAAATATTCCAAGTTCAGTAAGATTATGAGAAAAGAACCTATAATACTTATTGGAGGTGGCGGCCACTGTAAGTCGGTAATTGATGTTATTAAACTTCAGGGAATATTTGAAATTGCCGGAATTATAGATATTCCTGAAAAATTAAATCAGGATGTGTTAGGTTACAAGATAATCGGACAGGATTGCGATTTGCCCGAATTAGTTAAAAAGTATAAGAATTTTCATATAACTTTAGGTCAGTTAAGAAATCCTGAACCAAGAATTAAGCTATTTAATGAATTGAAAAACCTTAAGGCAACTCTTCCGGTAATTATCTCTTCTCTGGCACATGTTTCGGAGTTTGCAATAATTGGTAAAGGAACAATAATAATGCACCACGCATTGGTTAATGCAGATGCTAAAATAGGTAGTAACACAATAATAAATTCCAAAGCACTTATAGAACATGATGCTGTTATTGGAGATCATTGTCATATTTCAACCGGGGCTATTGTAAATGGTGGAGTTCAAATTGGTAACAATGTATTTTATGGAAGTGGTGCAGTGAGTAAAGAATATATTTCAATTCCTGATAATAGTTTTATTAAGGCAAATAGTATTCTAAAATAACAAATGGAAAGAGTCTTTATAATTGCTGAAGCGGGAGTCAATCATAATGGTGATGTGGAACAAGCAATGAAATTGATTGATGTTGCAGTTGAGGCAGGTACAGACGCTATAAAATTTCAGACTTTTAAAGCTGAAAACATTGTAGCAAAAAGTGCTCCTAAAGCTCAATACCAACTGGATACAACAGAAAAATCAGAATCACAGTTTGAGATGTTAAAGCGACTGGAACTAAATATGCAGGACCATGTTGCCCTGATAAATCACTGTATAAACAAAGGGATTAAGTTTCTTTCTACACCTTTTGACATAGAAAGTGTGGCTCTTTTAGACAGATTAGACCTTTCTATCTATAAAATACCATCTGGTGAAATTACAAATTTACCATATCTGAAAAAAATTGGAGAACTTAATAAAGAAGTAATTCTTTCTACCGGAATGGCAAATATTAATGAAATAGGTGATGCCTTAAAAATTTTGACAGATGCAGGAACTTTTATAGAAAAAATTATTGTATTGCATGCAAATACAGAATATCCAACTCCGTTGGAAGACGTAAACCTTTTAGCAATGAAAACTATTGCAGAAACGTTTGGTGTAAAAGTTGGCTATTCTGATCATACGTTAGGGATTGAAGTTCCGATTGCAGCAGTGGCATTGGGAGCCTGTGTTATAGAAAAACATTTCACATTAAGCAGAAATATGGAAGGCCCCGACCATAAGGCCAGCCTCGAACCAGATGAATTGAAAGCAATGGTTTCAGCTATTAGAAATATTGAAAAAACACTAGGCAATGGTATAAAACAACCATCTGATTCAGAAGTGAAAAATATACCAATTGCCAGAAAAAGCATAGTTGCTAAAAAGAGTATTAAAAAGGGAGAAATATTTTCTGAAGAGAATATAACTGTAAAGCGTCCCGGAACCGGAATATCACCTATGTTATGGAATAAGGTAATTGGAGAAAAGGCCACGGAAGATTTTCAGCCTGATGATTTGATTGTTTTATGATGAAAATAGGAGTACTAACAAGTTCACGTGCTGATTTTGGAATATACTTACCATTGCTGAAAAAATTATTTTCAGATAGTTATTTTCAAACAGAAATTATTGTTTTTGGAACACATTTGTCAGATGTTTATGGTAAAACTATTAATGAAATAATTAATAATAATTTTCCTGTTAAACACCAGCTTAATACAATACCCTCAAACGATACTCCTTTTGATATTGCATCATCAATAGGTGATACAATAAAAGTATTTGCGGAATTCTGGAGTAAAGAGAAATTTGATCTGGTTTTTGCACTTGGTGACCGATATGAAATGTTTGCTGCGGTTACTGCAGGTACGCCGTATAATGTTAAATTTGCACATATACATGCCGGTGAGACTACGCTTGGAGCAATCGATAATTCCTATCGGCATAGCATTTCAGTTATGTCCGAATATTTATTTGTAACAACAGATGAATATAAAAAAAGAGCTATCGGAATCGTTCAAAATCCAGAAAAAGTATTTAATGTTGGTGCTTTAAGTATTGATAATTTAAAAAATGTAGAATTACTTACTATTGATGAATTTAAAAGTGTCTTTAATATTGATTTAAATAAACCTACTATTCTTACCACCTTTCATCCTGAGACTGTATCTTTAGAAAAAAATGAAATTTACATTTCAGAGTTATTGACCTCGTTATCAGTATTAGAGAAAAATTATCAAATTGTTATCACAATGCCAAATTCAGATACTTTAGGATTGATGATAAGAGATAAAATAGTGAAATTTGAAAAAGATAAAAAAAACGTCATACTTATCGAATCTTTTGGAATGAAAGGCTATCTGTCATGTATGAAGTATTGTAATTTTTTGCTTGGAAATACTTCAAGTGGTTTTGTTGAAGCTTCTTTTTTTCCTAAATATGTAATAAACCTTGGAGACCGACAAAGAGGAAGAATAATTACACCCAATATTCTTTCCATCCCGATTTTTAGAGATAAAATACTGGAAGTTATAAGAATAATTGAACAATTACCTTCACCACAAAAGGTAAATATCTATGGAGATGGAAATTCAGCTGATAAAATAATTAGTATTTTAAAAATAAATAAGTGAGAACTTTTACCAGGCATTTATTAAAAAAAGGCAGCACCGTTAAAGAGGCTTTAGCTCGTCTTGATATTTTAGCAAAAGATGCAATTATTTTTATTGTTAACGAAGAAAATAAATTAGTTGGATCGCTTACAGATGGTGATGTGCGTCGTGGTTTGTTGAAAGGATTTGGCATCAATGACATGGTTGATAAAATCATACAGCCTAAACCCCATTTTATCCGAAAGGGCGAACACGATTTATCCAAAGTAATTGAATATCGTGAACATAACTTTAGGATTATTCCAATTCTTGATAAAGATGATCATGTAGTTAATGTTATCAATTTTCACGATATAAAATCCTATCTCCCGGTTGATGCTGTAATAATGGCCGGAGGCAGGGGTGAGCGGCTCAGACCTTTAACGGATAATACGCCAAAGCCCTTACTTAATGTTGGAAATAAACCAATACTTGAGCACAATCTGAATCGTTTAGCTTTATATGGAATTGATGATTTTTGGATATCTGTTAATTATTTAGGTGAACAGATTGAGAATTATTTAGGAAACGGAAAAGAAAGAAATGTCATTATTCAGTATGTTCATGAAGACAAGCCGTTGGGAACTATTGGTGCTGTTTCCAAAATTAATGATTTTGAACATGATTATATATTGGTCGTTAATTCTGACCTTCTCACAAATATTGATTACGAACATTTCTTTTTGGATTTTTTAAAACAAGATGCCGACCTGTGTGTGGTTACAATACCTTACCAGGTGAATGTTCCTTATGCAGTGTTGGAAACCAGTAATGGTCATGTTGTCGATTTTAAAGAAAAACCGACTTATACCTATTATTCCAATGGCGGGATTTACCTGATGAAAAAGTCGGTATTAACATACTTTCCCGAAAATACATTTTACAATACAACAGATTTAATGGAACAATTGATAAAAGAAAGAAAAAAGGTTATTTCTTATCCCCTATCTGCTTATTGGCTTGACATTGGCAACAAAGAAGATTATGAAAAAGCTCAAAAGGATATTCAAAATATAAAATTTGATTAAATGTTATTGCAATTATCTAAATCAGAAATCTGTAAAGAAGGTGTATGAAAACCGAAAAATATTAGCAATTATTACAGCAAGAGCAGGAAGTAAGCGTTTGCCGAATAAGAACATATTAAATTTAGCAGGCAAACCTTTAATAGCCTGGACAATTAAGGCTGCCGCAGAATCAAAATATATTGATAAACTAATTGTTTCTACTGATTCCGAAGAGATTAAGGAAGTCTCGTTAAAATATGGCGCAGAAGTACCATTTATGAGACCTGCTGAACTCGCTACCGATACTACTGATTCTATGGTGGTGCTAAATCATGCTATTGACTATTTTAAAGAACAGTTTGATTATATTCTTTTATTGCAGCCCACATCACCTTTGCGCACTGCAGAAGATATTGATCATGCCATAGAAATGTTGAATGAGAACACCCTGGCTGTTGTTTCTGTATGTGAAATGGAACACTCTCCGCTATGGGCTAATATTCTTCCTGAAAATCATAGTATGGAGGAATTTATAAGACCTGAAATAAAGGGGTTGCGTTCCCAGGATTTACCAAAGTTTTACAGGCTGAATGGGGCATTATATATTTCAGAAATGGATGAATTCTTTTTTAACCAGGGATTTTTTAGTAAAAATACAAAAGCATATATAATGCCTGTTGAAAGGTCTGTGGACATTGACAATAGTTTAGATATGCACTTTGCAGAATTTCTATTGCAAAGGAAAAATCACAATGAATAAGAAAATTCCTTTGTTGCTTGTATTTGGATTTCTTCCGGCTTCAAACGGAGGAAAGAACAAAGGTGGTATAGCATATGCAACATATCATTTACACAGAGCTATCAGATTACAGGAGAAGGAATCATTTGTTACACATTATATAGCTACTGATTATAATAAAAAGAAAATATTGGTTGACGGGATGGTTTTACAAGGTTTCCATTCGGGAATTATACTTTCACTTATTTTCCGGTCTCCGGCTATTTTTCTGCAGTATTATATTAAATCAAGAGAATCTCTTTTCCGGTGTGGTGTTACACGATTTACAGCATTCAAGCTTTTTTGTATGTATCATTATTATTTAAAAAAATACAAACCCGATATGGTTCATGTACATGGAGCTCTTTCAGGTGTTATTCTCAACCGGTTAAAGGTGAAATTGCCATGTAAAAAATTTATCCGGTTACACGGATTGAATACCAAAGGGCATCATCTTAAAAATTATAATCAGTTAATAAATCTTGAAAAGGAAATATCCATTCAATTATGGGATGGTTTTACATTTCTTTCGCACGAAAATCTTTCAGAGTGGCATACAACATACAGTACTTGTAGTAAAAACATGACGGTATTTAATAATGGATTTGATCCTGCTCTCTTTAATTCCGATGTCCTCCCTCTGGAAAATGAAGAAATAAATCATGGGAAAAAAATACGGTTACTGACAGTTGGAGTGATAAACGAAAACAAAGGACAACAAAGAGTTTTGCAAGCAATAGCAAACAGTAAAGATCCATCACGTTTTGAATATTGTTGTATCGGTTACGATTCCGAAGGTTTAACAAACAACATGAATGAATTTGCAAAAAAACACGATATTTCATTTAAATTCTTTGGTTATATAGCTCAAAATGACCTTGCCGCTTATTTTGCCCAATCCGATTACTTGGTTCAGCCATCTATTATGGAGGGCTTTGGTATGGTGAATCTGGAAAGTATAGCCTGTGGAATTCCAGTAATTGTTCCCTCAGAGATACCAATTGCGAAAGAGCCAGGATTATTGAATGAATTAAATTCTGTACTAATTCATGGTAATGATGTTTTATCAATCACAGAGGTGCTTGATAATCTTCAGAAGAAACCATCTTCGAGGAGTGAAGTTTCTGAAACAGTAAAAGATAAAACATGGAAAGCTGTTGCCATGAATTATGTGGAATATATTAAAACAATATACAATACAAAATGAAAACTGCTTTAATTACCGGAATAACCGGGCAGGACGGAGCTTATTTAGCTGAATATTTATTAAAAAAAGGATACAAGGTATACGGATTGAAAAGAAGAAGTTCGTTATTTAACACTGCCAGGATTGATCACCTTTTTGCAAAGGATCGTGAAGAAAATTCGAATTTCAGTTATGCATACTGCGACATGACAGATTCCTCCAATTTGATTAGAATGGTACAGCAGATTCAGCCGGATGAAATATATAACCTGGCTGCAATGTCGCACGTGAAAGTCAGTTTTGACACTCCAGAATATACTGCCAATGCTGATGGTATAGGTACTCTCAGGCTGTTGGAAGCAATGCGCATTCTGGGCTTGGAGAAGAAAACGAAGTTCTATCAGGCCTCTACTTCCGAGTTGTATGGTAAAGTACAGGAAACACCCCAAACTGAAAACACACCGTTTTATCCCAGAAGCCCTTATGGCATTGCAAAATTATATGCATATTGGATAACGGTGAACTATAGAGAAGCCTATGGTATGTTTGCCTGTAACGGAATATTATTTAATCATGAATCACCTTTGCGTGGTGAGACATTTGTTACAAGGAAAATTACTCGTGCTGCAGCTAATATTGCTTTGGGTTTTCAGCATACCTTAAGTCTTGGTAATTTAGATTCAAAACGAGATTGGGGGCATGCAAAAGATTATGTAAAAGCCATGTATCTTATGTTACAGTACGACAAGTCAGAAGATTTTGTGATTTCAACGGGTATAACAACTAGTGTTCGTGAGTTTACTCGAATGGCTTTTGCCCGGGTTGGAATAAATCTGGAATTTAAAGGGAGTGGTCAAACAGAAGAGGGTGTCATTGATGATATAGATAAATCTCTTTTTGAACAAAACGTGGGTTTAAAATCCTCTCATTTAATTTCAGGGCAAGTTGTTGTAAGGGTTGATCCTTTCTTTTTCAGGCCAACTGAAGTCGATTTACTTCAGGGGGATTCTTCAAAAGCCAGAAGTTTACTTGGATGGACTCCAAAATATGATCTTAAATCATTAATTGATGAAATGATGGAGAAAGATGTTTTTTTGGCAAAGAAAGAAGATTATTTAAAGAAAGGTGGTTTTAATAATCCCCCACAAATAGAAGACACTTTATAATTAATTTTGATATTTAAATCATAAATCTAAAATCCTAATTCCTAAATTAATATTATGTCATACAAAGAATTTGAGGTTTCTAAATCCGAAAAATTACCTGAGGTAATAATTGTTAAGCCATCTGTTTCGGTTGATTTAAGGGGAAATATTTATACTTCATATAATCATGATTTTTATTGCGACTTTTTACCCAAAGAATTAAATTTTAAACACGATAAGTTTGCCGAGTCTAAATTTAATGTATTAAGAGGCCTTCACGGAGATACTAAAACATGGAAGCTTGTTTCCTGTGTCTTTGGTGAGATTTATGAAGTCGTTGTTGATATGCGGTCCGATTCGCCAACATGTCTTAAGTGGGATGCCTGGTTGTTGAATGGTAATGATTATAAGCAAGTTCTTATTCCTCCAGGTTATATAAATGGCTACTATGTTAAAACTGAAAAGGCGGTATTTCATTATAAACTTGCCTATGATGGAGATTATATTGACGCAAACGAGCAAATAACATTGCCATGGAACGATGAGAAACTAAAAATTGATTGGCCATGTACTGACCCTATTTTACAGGCAAGAGATAAATAGAGTGTTTAAATAATAGATTTTTAAAATGAATAAAATCGATCCTAAATTAGCAATAAATGGTGGTTTACCAGTTTTACAAGAACCCATTCTTATTCATAAACCTTTTTTAGAAGAAGATGATTTCGAAGCAGTAAACCTGGCATTAAGATCAACCTTTGTTTCCGGTGACGGGCCTGCTTGCAGGGAATTTGAAAAAGAATTGGCAAATTACCTGGAAGTAAAACACGTGCTATTTGTTAACTCTGCAACAACGGCATTGGAGCTGGCATTTCGTGTTAAAAATTTTAAAGGAGGCAGCGAAGTGATTGTGCCAAATTTTACTTATACTTCTACTGCACTTGGAGCAATATATAATAATCTTAAGGTGGTACTTGCAGATGTATATTCAGATAATGGTAGTCTGGATGTTACAAAGCTGGAAAAGCTGATCAACGATAAAACTGTTGCAATAGCGCCTGTTGATTATGGCGGAATTCCTGCAGAAATGGATAAAATAAACCAAATAGCCAGAAAATATAACTTATATGTTGTTCACGATACGGCACAATCAATTGGCTCTGTTTATCGTGGAGCAAAAACCGGAGGATTGGCGGATGTTTCAACTTTCAGTTTTCATGGAACAAAGAACCTGACTTCGGGCGAAGGTGGTGCAATAACAACTAACTCTGACGAAATTGCCGACAGAATTAAAATCATGCGGGAAAAGGGAACTGATAAATATTCTTTTCTTACAGATAATAAAACAAGAGGGTTTTATGAATATGTAGATATAGGAAATTCATACGTACAGTCAAATATTTTGGGTGCTCTTGGCCTTTCACAATTGAAAAAACTCGATAGGATGAATGCTGAAAGGAAAAGGATAGCCCATTATTATAAGGAACACTTATCGGGAATTCCGGAGCTTGATTTTATGAGAATTACAGAAGGAGCAGAGCACAATTGGCATTTATTTGGCATACTTGTTCCTCCTGCTGAAAAGTATTGGATTATGGATGCCCTAAGAGCAGAAGGTGTTATGTCGAATGTTCATTATACTCCATTACATAGGAATAAATATTATACTCATTTAGGTATGGATAAGGATTTTCCCGGAAGCATGGAATTCTTTAGCCGGTTGTTGAGATTACCTATTTACCCGTCGCTGACTGAAATGGAAAGAATTAATGTTGTAAAAGCAGTTAGAAAAGTATTTAATGCTTAATTAATAAAATGGAGAGTATTCTGATTTTTGGAGGCGGAGATAATCAGGTAACATTGATTACGGGAGCAAAAGAACTTGGTTATAGAACAATTGTTATAGACCCAAACGAAAATGCAGTTGGTAAGAAATATGCTGATATTTTTGAGGTTGTTGGACCAAAAGATTATGTAAGGACAAAAGAAGTGGCAGAAAAATATAGCATTAAAGGAATTGTTACATGTCAAATGGAAAATCCTTTATTGTTAATGGCGCATCTGGCAGAAGAAAAACACTATAGATTTCCAACAGTTGAAAGCATTAAAAAAGCCCGTGATAAATTTTTAATGAAACAGGCATTTATGAAATTCGGAGTGCCCTGTGCTATGGGGTTTTTAATCAGTTCACCTTCCGGAATCTCAGATAACAGCATACAATATCCTGCCATATTAAAACCTGTTGATTCTTTTTCAAGCAGGGGTGTTTTTCGTCTGGAAAGCAGGAGCGATTTGGAAAAATATTTTACACAAACCATTGCTTTTTCTTCGATGCAGAATGCAATAGTTGAAGAATTTATTGAAGGTCCTGAATTTAGTGTTGAAAGTGTTACTAACAATGGAGAAACATATGTTGTACAAATAACTGAAAAAGAAATCACCCCTTTCCCTCATACAGTGGAAATGGCACATATTCAACCTGCAAAAATTTCAGATTCTGAAAAGAAAGCTGTTGAAAATATTGTTAAGAATTCAATAATGGGTTTGGGGCTTGATAACTGTGCTACTCATGCAGAACTTAAATTAACAAAGGATGGTCCCAAAATGATTGAAATTGGTGCCCGGTTAGGGGGCGATTATATAACATCTCATCTAGTGCCCTTATCAACAGGAATTAATATAGAAAAATTAACTGTTCAGATAGCCATGAATGATTTCGTGGAAATTCCCGTAAAAAAAGAAAAAGCGGCTATTATCAGGTATCTTAGTTTACCAGCCGGAAAAAAAGTAATTCATATAGACGACTGGAAAGATATACTTAAAGAAAAAAATGTAGTTCATGCAAACGTTTTTTTAAAAGAGGGAGATGTTGTGTCCGAAATAACCGATTCTGCGAAACGAGCCGGGTTTGTAATTGTAGAAGGTGAAAACAGGAATTCTGTAGTAGAAAATGCAGCATTTCTTTCAAATATATTGGAATCCAAAATCAAAATAAATGAAATATGTTAAAAGGTGAAAATATCATTCTGAGAGTAATTGAAAAAGATGATTTAACTATCATCAATCAATGGAGAAATGATTTGGAAATAAAAAATCAGGCTCTTCTCCACCCATTTCCGGTTACCAAAGAAATGGATGAAGACTGGTTTCATAATATTATAAACAATATTCATAATAATTCGGTATTCTTTATCATAGCAGACAAAAAGAACAATGTTTTAGGATATACAATGCTTAAATCTATTAATTGGATTCATCGGAATTGCTATTTTGGGATAATTATAGGCGATAAGGAAAACAGAGGAAAAGGGTTTGGTAAAGAGACATTGAAATTAATAACAACTTACGCTTTTGAAATACTGAATTTGCATAAAATCACATTGGAGGTTCTTTCTGTTAATACAAGTGCAATAAAATTATACGAATATTTTGGTTTTGCAAAAGAAGGAACTTTGACAAAACATGTATTTATTAATAACACATATGAAGATGTGATTATTATGTCGAAATTTAATAAACAGATAAATGATAAATAAAACAAATAAGCCTGAGATTTGGGATATTTACCAATCCGAGAGTCGGGAAGTTTATGCAGGTAAAGCCGGTAAAAATGATCCGACATATTATTATATTAAAGATTTGTTAAAAGAAAGAAAAATAAAAAAGAATGATCTGATTGAAATTGGTTTTGGAAACGGAAAAACATTAGCGATGCTGGCACTTGTTTTTGACCGGGTTTGCGGCGCCGATATATCTCCTAAGAACATAGATATAACAAAAAAAGAATTTCTGGAGAATAAAATTACCAATGTAGATTTCATGGTTTTTGACCTGATGAATGAAAATGATGTTTCGAAGAAATATGATATTGTTGTTGTAAATCATGTCCTGGAACATTTCCGTCCGGATGAACTTGTGGAAGTTGTTAAAAATCTGAAAAACCTTTTAAAACAGGGAGGGAAAGTAGTGGGAGCCGTACCTCACAGGCTGCCTATGACATATAGAATATGTCCCCAATGCGGTCATTCTTTTGAGCAGGATGGTCACCAGGTTAGTTATTCAGCCAACGAATTTGAAACTGCTTTCAAAAAACTCGGCTTTAACAAGGTTGAAACCAGGTTGTATAATTTTTCGTTTTTAAGCAGAAATGATAATCTAATAAAAAAATGGGTAAGGATGTTCTATTATTCTTTTACAAAGAAGCCTGTAATGCAGATTGAGTTCTGCATGTATGATTAGTGTTGAAAACCATGTATGATATGAATAATATTTAATAAAGAAAGATGTGTGCAAGCAGTTATTTATAATGTTTGCAGATAGACGCTTTAGATTTACATATTAGAATTTGCTGAATGAAAATAGCATTTGTTCTACCGCAAGATGTTAACGATAAAAAAGTATGGTCAGGAACACCTTTTTATATTTATAATCATCTTAAAAATGTTTTTGATGACGTTGTTAGTATAAGCCCTATTGAGAATACCGGTTTTACAGCAACAGTGCTAAAGTGGACATTTTCCGTTATCTGTTTAATAAATAGTAAATTAAGCGGTAAAAGATGTAATAATCTATATGAAAGCTATTTCCTTCCAAAATTCTATGGTAAATACCTGGATAAATATTTTAAGATTAATCCTGTTGATTGTATTATTTCTCCGGCTAATGTGCCTTTCGTTTATACAAAAAATAATATTCCATTGATTATTATTACTGATGCAACTATACATCTGCTTTATAAAGAATATCTTCAGGATAAAGGATGGTCGAAATCCCATTATAAAAATCTTGTAAATAATGCACAGGTTGTTTCTGATAAAGCAGATCTTATTATTCCTTCCTCATTATGGATTTCTGAATCTTTAACACATGATTATAAGATCCGGCCCGCAAAAGTTGTTGCAATTCCTTTTGGGGCAAATATGAATACTGATGGTATTACCCGTATAAACAGGACGCTTGATGCCAATGGTACAATAAATTTCTTATTTGTTGGGAAAGGATGGGAGAGAAAGGGAGGCGATATTGCCGTGAAGATATGCGATGAGCTTCTAAAACAAAGTATTCAAACAAAACTGACTGTTGTTGGAAGTGTGGTTCCTGATGTTTACAAACGGGATTATATCGAAAATCATCCTTTTTTAAATAAAAACAATTGTGACGATCTTAAAATATTGGAAAGATTATATAAAGAAGCTCATTTTTTTATCCTTTTTTCAAGAGCTGAAATGTATGGAATAGTATTTTGCGAAGCGGCAGCATATAGCCTTCCCTGCATTACAAATAATGTTGGTGCAATTGCTGAAATTGTTATCAACGACAAAACAGGTATCGTTTTACCAAAAGAGACCACTCCTGAAGTCTATGCACAGAAGATTAAATTGCTGATTTCGAATAAGGATACATATGCGCAAATGTCTGTAAATGCAAGAACAAGGTTCGAAACTTTGTTAAACTGGGACTCATTTGCACAATCATTAAAAAGAGAGATTATTAAAGTTTTAGAAAAATAAAACAGTATTGGTAAATTTTCTGAAACCTTGAAGAAGAATTAAAAAGTTATAGCTTGTTTATATATCAGAGTAACTGTAATTATTGCGAAATAATTGATAAAAGATTTCGATTTTAAATAGCAAAAGTTATCATAAGTTAAACAGATGTGATAATTAGCAAACAAGGTGAGTGTTATGAGTAATAAGCCGGTTATAAGTGTAATCGTTCCTACATACAACCAGGAAAACTATGTTCAGGAAGCCATTCTTTCAGTTTTTTCACAAACATATCAACCCCTTGAAGTGATTCTTTCTGATGACTGTTCAAAAGACTCCACCTTCGAAATAATGCAAAAATTGGTTAGTGAATATAACGGGCCCCATAAACTCATACTCCTTAGGAATAACTATAATCTTGGGGTTTGCGCTCATGTAAACAAATTAGTAAAAATTGCCTCGGGAGAATTGATTGTCGGGGCGGCAGGCGATGATATTTCAGTCCCTGAAAGAGTTGCTAAAATTTATGACAAATTTGAGGAATCAGGATTTAAAGCAAAGGCTATTTATTCTGATTTTTATAATTTAATTGACCATAAGTTAATAGAAGGAAACTATACTATTAATGAAAGTAATGCAACATTAATCAACCATATAAAAGGAAAATTTATTACAGTTGGAGCTGTTTCTTGTTATCATAGAGCTGTTTTTAATAAATTTGAACCCCTTTCTGATTCAAATGCAGAAGATAATATACTTGGATTTCGGGCATTATTGCTCGGGCAGATAGGTTTTATTTCAGAAAAACTTGTACAGTACCGACGGCATCAGAAATCAATTACAGGAGACTATAAAATAGCAGACAAATCACTTCAAAAAGTTCGGGAAACCTATAGAAGAAACCTGACAAACTATTTACAGGAAGATGCTTTAATACTAAAAGATTATTTTTATTACTGTAAAAAACAAACAGGAAATATCGATTTTAACATTGTAAAACTAATAACAAGAAGATTTGTCTGGAAGCAGAAGTTGATAGAATTAATAAATAAGAAAAATATATTTAGTCTTGTTTTTTATTCAATAAAACTATCTGTACAGGGAGTTCCCAGGGCAAGTGTTATAAGTATTGCTAAACTGATTTTTAAAAATCGTTTTTCAAGATACTCCTGATTTTTTATGTTTATTAGTATCCCGGTTTGAGTTTAAATTATGTTGTTTGCAAAATTTATGTATTCTTTCATTTCCATTAAAAATATTATAAAATTTTCAAAGTAAGTAATAAATGAAACTTATATTAATCTCTATTCAATCCTATTCGCTTACTTCACTGATAGTACAGGGATTTGAAAATAGCGGATGGGAGGTTAAGGTCATTGATCCTAAAAATTATACAAGTTTAACGGATTTAAGACGACAGCACTTGTATATGAGGCTTCCTGTTAAATACTTCGGAAATGCGCTGAGCCGGATTCAGGCTAAATTAAATCAAAAATATATTGAAATCGTTGAAAAAGAGAAGCCCGAACTTGTGCTGGTATATAATGATATGCAGATGCTTCCTGAAACAGCAAAAAAAATAAAAAAGATATCAAAGCTGGTTTTTTATTTTGGCGATAGTCCTTACTTTGTGCATAAACGGCCTTATAATTTGCCCACATTTCTTCAGGCTGATTATATTTTTGCCCCGGATACTTTTTGGATAGAACAGATGAGGGTTATAGGGATAAAAAATATTGATTATCTGCTCTGGGGTTATTCAAAAATAACAAATTATATAACAGAGTTAAAAGAAGAGGAAAGGAATGAATTTGGAAACGATATTGTATATGTGGGCCGGAATTATCATGATACATGGGGATATAAAAAGGCACTGCTTTTTAGTAAACTGACCGATCTGGATCTGAAAATTTATGGAGATTCTTCATGGATAAAATGGTTCAGCAGTTTTCCTGAACTTGAAAAGAAAGTTGTTTTGAGAAAAAGACCCCTGACTTTTGATGAAGTTAACCGCGTTTATAATAGTTCTAAAATAACCGTTGTAGACGGAAATCCGGGTATTCTGAACGGAATTCATCTTCGTGTGTTTGAGGCCATTGGTTCAGGAATTTTGCCTGTTGTAGAATACAGAAAAGATATTCCCTTAATTTTTGGTTCTTTGGAGATTCCGGTAATAAAAGACTATTCGGAAGCAAAAGAAATAGTCAACTTTTATCTTAGTAACGAAAAAAAAAGAAAGGAATTAGCCTTGGATTTAAGAAGTTACATAAATATAACCTATACTCCCGAACTGGCAGCAAAACAAATTATAAATAAATGTCTGCACAAAGAGTAAACTTAATATTAATAATTCTGTTCATTGTTATTGGAGGTCTAAAAACTTTTGGTATCGCATGGTACTGGTTTTCTATACCAACATCCGTATTTAACATTACTGATAGCTTTCTGATCCTTATTTATCTTTTGTCTGCTGCTTTGTTGAATAAAAGAAAAGTCGGATTATTTAAAAACATGTTATTGCCTTTTGGTTATATTTTTATTTTACTTGCTTTTCAAATTGTACGAGGATTTTTTTTACAAGATTTAAGTATAGCTGAAATACTTAAAAGATTGATTCCCATATATACTGTTGTTTTCTTTTTCACAGTGATCAAACTTGTCAAAACGGAATTTTATTTGAAAACGTTTATTAAATCTCTTTATTGGATGGCTCTTTTTGCATCATTCGTATATCTTGTGCAACTTGTTTTTGGAATTAACTTCCAGGCATCGGGTGGAGTTGCGGAATATTCCGGAATCAGAAGAATCAACAATCCGGGTGTTTTTATTATTTCCATTGCTTCCATTCTTGGTTTTTCAGAAATAATATCCAATTCAGGTAATTCAAATAAATCCGACAAAATATTTATTTATATAGTTTTTTTTATGTCCATCCTTGTTTGCCTGCTGACATTGTCACGAGGTTTTATTTTGGGCATTTTCACGGCTTATGCACTTATTTTATACAACAGACTAAAAAGTACCGGGCAGATTAAAAATATTGCCAACTATTTGTTTATTTTTTCATTTGTAATATTGCTAGTTGTTTTAAGCTTTATTTTTTTAGGAATAGATGTTAGTATTGTCAACGACCGGATGATGTCAGGAATTGAGGAAGTATCGACTAATTCCGGAACTTATTCGACACGGTCAAACATGGTAACAGATAAAATAAGTACATTGATTAATGAAAAGCCTGCTTTTGGTGCAGGATTAGATTACAATATCTATGACGAAACAGTCAGTCGTGCTTTTATATATAACGACCCGTACTCGCTTAACAGTGATTCAACTTACCAGAATATTATTCTTGTTTTCGGACTTACAGGTACCTTTTTGTTTCTTTGGTTATTTTACAGAATTTATAAATTTGGAATGAGTTTATACAAAAGAACAGAGGATAGTTATACCAGGACATATTCAGTAGCACTGGCAGCTACACCTGTTTTTTATTTTATACATGGTTTTTCATCCAGTTATTTTTCAGCCATAGGTTTGCTGATGATTAGTCTTTCCATTTCATTATTGTATTTGTTGGATGAACAGGATACAATAAGAAAGTTGACCACAAATGATTTCAAAAAAGAGTATGGAAGTTAAATTTCTTAATCTGCAGAAAATAAATTTTCAGTATAGGAAAGAACTTGAGGATACTGTCGCAAGAGTTATTCAGTCTGGCTGGTATCTTCTGGGTAAAGAGGTTGAAAATTTTGAAAAGAAACTATCGGAATATTGTTATGCGGAACATTGCATAGGCGTAGCCAATGGATTAGATGCTCTCCGGTTAATTTTGAAGGCTTATATCGAATTGGGCGTCATGAAAAAAGGCGATGAAATTATTGTGCCTGCAAATACATATATTGCGACTCTTCTGGCTATTACCGATAACCACTTAACACCGGTATTGGTTGATCCCGATATTCATACCTATAACCTCGACATTTCTTTGATTGAAAAGCATATCACTAAACGCACCCGTGCTATTATGGTTGTACATCTTTACGGCAGGGTGTGCTGGTCAGAAGAGCTTGAATCAATTGCTGCAAGATTCAACCTTAAAATTATTGAAGACAACGCCCAGGCAATTGGTGCACGTTACTCTCTAAAAAATCATCAGACATTAAGTACTCCAAACTTTAAGCATCCGGAAATATTTCGGAGTACCGGTACGCTCGGCCATGCTTCTGGTTTTAGTTTCTATCCCGGGAAAAATCTTGGAGCTTTAGGAGATTCGGGAGCGGTAGTAACAAATGATAGCGAGTTGGCAGAAACGGTAAGGGCATTAGGTAATTATGGCAGCAAACAAAAATATATTAATGAATACCAGGGACTCAATAGCAGGATGGATGAAATACAGGCAGCCCTCTTATCTGTTAAATTGAAATACCTCGATGCAGAAAATAAACGCCGCAGAGAAGTTTCAGATTTTTATTGCAGCAATATAAAAAATGAAAAAATAATTTTGCCTGTAACGGGTGATTTTAATATATTAACAAATTATACACATGTGTGGCATTTGTTTGTGATTAGATGTAAGGAACGTGACGTGCTTCAAAATTATCTTACCTCAAAGGGAATCCAAACTTTAATTCATTACCCGGTTCCACCTCATAAACAAAAAGCTTATTCCGCATGGAACCACTTTTCATTACCAATAACGGAGCAAATTCATAACGAAGCATTAAGTTTGCCCATAAGCCCGGTTATTACAGATGACGAAATCAGCTTTGTTGTTACCACGTTGAATAAATTTTAAAAAATATTTACCATTTGTTTTTATCGTTTATTAGCGAATGATTTTCTTTATTTCCTCACTTTTTCAATTTCAAACTATATATTAAATGGAAGGCGTTTTTCGAATTGATTTGCCAAAAATCAGCGATCCGCGGGGAAATCTTTCTTTTCTTGAAGGAAAAAATCATATCCCTTTTGAGATAAAACGAGCCTATTGGATTTATGATGTGCCGGGTGGCCAGGTGCGGGGAGGGCACGCCTACAAAACATTGCATGAATTTGTGATTGCCCTGTCGGGAAGTTTTGATGTGGTTCTTAATAACGGTAATAAAGAAGAAGTATTTTCATTGAACCGTTCCTATTATGGACTTTATGTGCCAAACGGAATTTGGAGAAGAATGGAAAATTTTTCAACTAACTCTCTTTGCCTGATTCTGGCTTCACAGAATTATAACCAGGATGATTATATTTACAATTTTCATGAGTTTTTAAAGCTTTGCAAAAAATAAATTTTCATACAAGTACAGTAGAGGATTGCCAGCTTGTTCAATTGCCCAAAATTCATAATCCTGCCGGTAATATTACGGTAATTTCGAATCATATCGAAGTTCCTTTTGAAATCAAAAGGGTTTATTATCTTTATGATATCCCCGGAGGTGAAATGAGAGGCGGACATGCTCATAAAGAGCTATATCAATTAATTGTTGCTGCCGGAGGAAGTTTTGATGTTATGGTAAATGATGGAAATTTTAAGAAAACTGTACATCTAAATCGGCCGTATTCCGGACTTATTATAGTACCGGGGATATGGAGGGAGCTTGAGAATTTCTCATCAGGGGCAACCTGTTTGGTGTTAGCCTCCCATAATTATAATGAAGAGGATTATTTAAGGGATTTTGAAAATTATAATAACTTGAAAAATGGAAAAAAATAACGAACAAAAAAGACTGGAAGATATTGCTTCAGATAGTAAATATGCAATGGGAGCAAATTTTTTCACCATAAAACATTCTTTCGAAGTATTTAAAAAGAATTTTGTAAAAGGATCATTGCTTGAAATGGGTCCGGCGGAAGGTATTATGACTGATGAATTGTATCCGTTATTCGATGATTATACATTAGTTGAAGGATCTGGCAAGTTTTGTGAAGATTTGAAAAACAGATTTCCAAAGATTAATGTCATTCATTCATTATTTGAAGAGTTTAATGATGATAAAAAATTCGATAACATTATACTAGGACATGTGCTGGAACATGTAGAAAATCCGGTTGAAATATTAAAAGTGGCAAAGAATTTTCTTTCAAAAAAAGGTAAAATATTTGCTGCAGTACCAAATGCAGACAGTTTACATCGTCAGGCGGCTGTATTAATGGGGATGTTAAGCTCTGTTTACCAGCTAAATGAAGCTGATATTTATCACGGTCATCGCAGGGTTTATAACAGGGAGCAATTTAGGAATGACTTTGTTAATGCCGGTTTAAAGATATTGGAAATCGGAGGCTATTGGCTGAAACCTGTTTCTAATAAGCAGATTGAAGAGACCTGGACAAATGAAATGCTAAAAGCATTTATGATACTTGGAGAAAAATATCCTGAAATTGCAGGTGAAATTTATGTGATTGCAACTTTGTAATTATGCAGTATAGCTCTATAATACCAGGTAAAAAGGTCGACTTAAGAATGGTTGAAGAAAATGATGCAGAATTCATTCTTAGTTTAAGACTTGATCCTAACCTGAATAAGTTTATTAGTCCCACTAAAAACTCAGTTGAAGAACAAATGAACTGGATACGCCGGCAAAAGCTTGTTCAGGGTGATTATTACTTTATTATTCAACAAAAAGATAAAACTCCTTTAGGAACAATATCCTTGTATAACATTGTGGAAACGGTAGGCGAATTTGGCCGTTGGATTAGTAAGGGAAATCAGGTGGAGAATCTGGAATCTGCAGTTTTAATTCATAAATTTGCTTTTGAGGCGCTTAAGCTCAAAGAAGTAATTACGTTAACGGTTTCATCAAATCAAAAAGTGCTTTCCTTTCATAAATCATTTGGGGCGGTTGTTACTGATGAAATAACTTATCGTGAAGATGTCCGTTTGTATGTAAGAAAGGCTTTTGTGAAAACTGAAGAATTCTCTGGTATTTATAATAAAAATATGAAGATTATTAATCTTTTTTAGTTTTGGAATATAACGTACATCATTTTGGATTCCTTACCACCAATCTTGAAAAGAGTCTTTCAGGATTTGAAGTTTTAGGCTGGAAATTACATTCCAGATGTGTTGATCATAACAGAGGAATTGAACTTGCAATAATCTGTAAGGAAAAAGAACAGAATATTGAACTGATAATGCCATTACATGAAAATGCCGCGGTAAAAAAATCAGCTTCAATAACTAATAATTTTTATCATGTATGTTATGAGGTGGAGAATCTAGAGGAATCAATTAGTTATTTAAAATCAAAGGGATATATACCCATAAAAGCTCCTGAACCCGCAATTCTTTTTCAAAACAGGCAGGTTGTATTTTTAATTTCAAAATTCTCAGGAATGATTGAACTTTTAGAAAAATGAAAACAGCATTTATTGGAAACTATAGCATTGAATTAATTGCCAAAGAATTTGATAAAACCTTTTTGCAAAAATCCTACATCTCTGGATATAACCAGTATCAGGTAGAAATTATTAATAAATGCAGTGTTCTTTATAGTCAGAATCCTGATTTTACTTTTCTATTGTTGGATGGTAATGAATTATTTAAAAACAGATCAAAAGATGAAATTAAGGATGAAATAAATAATCTGACTTCAACCTTTTTGTCAAATTGTAAAGGATATTTAATTATAAGCTCTGTTCTCTTATATAACAATATAAATCAGGTACAGGATTATAATGTTGTATATAGTTATAAATATTTGCAAAATTGGTTTAATGATATGATAAGTGATCTGGCAATTAAAAATCCGAATTTATTTGTAATTGATATTCATGGTTTGATTGAAAAGTATGGATATCATAATTTGTATGATACTTCTTTATGGGCATACGGAAAAGTCAGGTTTAATAAACTGGGTAATAGTAAGATTGCTGAACTTTGCAACATAATGATAAATGCTGTTCGTAATGAAACAAAGAAATGCTTGGTTCTTGACCTGGATAATACATTATGGGGTGGTATTCTTGGAGAAGAAGGAATGTCAGGAATTAAAATCGGTCCGGATGGTGTCGGACAGATATATTATTTATTTCAAACGAAAATAAAGGAAATAAAAGACAAAGGAATACTTCTAACAATTTGTTCAAAAAACAATGAACACGATGTAAAAGAAGTGTTTGATTTGCATAAGCATTTGTATTTAAAATGGGATGACTTTGTTATTAAGAAGATAAACTGGGTTGATAAGGCCACCAATATTCATAACATAGCAAAAGAACTGAATATTGGAGAGGATAGTCTGGTGTTTATTGATGATAGCGCTTTTGAGCGAAAACTGGTGATGGAATCAACACAGGTTTCTGTTCCCGGTTTTCCGGATAAAGTGGAAGATTTACCGGAATTTATTTGTGATGTAGATCGAAAATATTTTTCTAAAATTTCCATAACGGATGAAGATAAGGTTAAATCAATACAGTATATTGAGAATTTCAAGCGATCCGAGATATTATCTTCTTCAAATTCTCTAGAAGACTTTGTTAAATCACTTAACATAGAACTCTCAATATATCCGGCATTAGATGTAAATGTGCCCCGTATTGCTCAATTGACGCAAAAAACAAATCAATTTAATTTAACAACGAAAAGATATTCTGAAGCGGAAATCAGACAGATGCTACATGACGAAAAGTATTCTATCTTTTATGGAAATGCAACGGATAAAATTGGAGATTATGGTACAGTCATCCTTGTAATCCTGGAAAGAAAGGACAGCAAGTACCTTATTGATACTTTTTTAATGAGTTGCAGAGTTATCGGGCGCTTTATTGAAAATTCGTTTTTACATGCCATATTAAAGAATTTTGATTCGAAAGAATTTTATGCAAGATATGTGCCCACGGGAAAAAACATACTGGTTGAAAACAAATATGAGGAATTAGGTTTTGAATTACTGGAAAATAACAATGGGACAAAAGAATATAAAATTCAAAAAAACAACATTTTCCCTTCAAAAATTATTCAAGTAAAATTTCAGAAAAATGGAACAAAAAATTATTGAGATAATAACAAACATTCTGGAAGCAGAAGTTACAATTGATTCTACCAGGGAAAATACAAATACCTGGGATTCTATAAATCATTTGCGAATTGTTCTTGAAATCAAGGAAGAATTCTGTATTGATATACAGATGGATGAAATTGATGCAATAAAATCTGTCCGCGAATTCATAAACCTCATTAAAATTAAAGGTCAATAATCATTCTGTAAATATTCTTATAGAATTGATTATGATTTATTCAGAAACCTGAAAATAAAGTTTATAGTATATCATTTGTAATATATTATTATTTCTTTTTTTTAATTTGAACTTTGGAAGTAGTAAAGTAAAAATTTGTAAAGCTACTTTGTTAATTATTTCATATGGCTGAAAAAATTGTTTTTGTGGGGGGGCCACCTCGTTCGGGGACTACATTGGTTCAACGGATTTTATTGTCGCACCCTGAAATAACAGGGGGGCCGGAATTTGATTATATACCGGAAATTTCACGATTATATAAAAAATTAATAATTTCTTTTCATGAAGAAAGAATAAACAAAGTTACCAGCATAGAAAATATTAAATTTAGCTTTGAAAACTTTATCGGAAATTTACTTCAGGAACTCGATCCACATTCTGAGTTTAAATATCTTTCAGAAAAAACACCAGATAATGTACATGTATTTAATTACTTACATGAATTGTCCTCTAAATATAAATTTATTTTTGTGTATCGAAATCCATTGGATATTCTGGCATCTATGAATGAGGTCAGGCAAAAAATGATAATAAAGAAAATTAAATATAAAAATACAGCATTAAAAAATGTTATAACTGCGTGCAGAAATATTCATAATTCTTTAAATACTGGCTTTGAAATATCAGGTAAGCATCCTGAAAGAATTTGTAAAATTAAATATGAAGACATTATTAATAATGAACAAAAAGAGGCTGAAAAGTTATTCCGTTTTTTAAATATCGAGAATATTCAGCAAAAGGATGATATTCTTTCTCAAAGTAAACTAAATGATAAACTGAATTATGATGATGTTTTCTATTCAAAAGAAAAATATGGAAAAGGTATTTCTAAAGATAGAATAGGGAATGGGCTGAAAACATTAAAGAAATATGAATTGTATATTGCTGTTAATACCTTTAGGAATTTTGATTCGATTTACAAGGAGTACAATTTCAGTGAAATTCAAAAGAATTTAAGTTGGTTTAATATAATTTATGCTAAAGGCTATTTGTTGCTGAATAATGTTAGAGAAAAAGGGAGGCATTATTCATTAAGACTAATCAGTAAGTGCTTTGGCTAAAAATATAACATATTGGAAGGAAACCAGAATAACCATAGTTCCAAGGGGCAGATTTTAAAATCTACAGGTATAGTAGGTGGCGCTAAAGTCATTGTTATACTGATTTCTATCATAAGGACCAAGGTCGTTGCAATCATACTGGGCCCTGCGGGTGTTGGAATAATGGGATTATTTCAGTCAACGATAACATTAATCCAGGGAGCTACCAACCTTGGTCTCGGATTTAGTGCAGTCAGGGATATTGCTGAGGCAAATGCTTCAAACGATACCCTGAGAATTTCGAAAACAATCCTGGTATTCAGGCGTTGGATATGGTTTACCGGCTGCCTTGGGTTTTTGATTACATTGATATTTTGCAAGTCAATAAGCATCTTTACTTTTGGAGATGATTCCTACACAATTGAATTTGCATTGCTTTCAATTACTTTGTTAATTACTGCCATTTCAACAGGACAGGTGGCTTTGTTGCAGGGATTAAGATTGTTGCCCAAAATGGTTAAAGCCAACATCTGGGGAGCCCTGGCAGGTTTGGTGGTTACCATTCCCCTGTATTTTTTCTTTAAAGAGAAGGGAATTGTTCCCGGTATGATTCTGATGTCATTGGTGACCTTGATTATTTCGTGGAGATATTCAAAAAGAATAAAAATAACACCGATCAAAATTAGTATTAAAAAAACTTTTTCTGAAGGTGCCGGAATGGTCAAACTAGGTATTGTAATGGTGATCGCCGGACTTTTTACGACTTTTACCCAATATCTCATACGTATATTTATTTCCAATAATATGAATATTGAAGGGGTTGGATTGTTTACCGCTTCATGGTCTATTTCAACTTTATATCTCGGAATGGTTCTCGATGCTATGGGAACTGACTATTTTCCCAGGCTAAGTGCCATAAATACAGACAACGTGGCCATTAAAAGATTAGTGAATGAGCAGACAGAAGTAGCGATGATTTTAACCTTGCCTCTTGTTATTGCAATGATATCGTTTACACACATTTTTATCAGTATTTTTTATTCAGGTCGTTTTTATGCTACAATTCCGTTGTTGCAATGGCTTATTCCGGGTATTTTTTTAAGGGTAATTGCCTGGCCCATGGGATTTGTAATAGCCGCAAAAGCAAAAAACATGTTAGTTATATTTACTCAGTTGCTATGGAACCTGATTTTTATATTATTGACCGTAGTGTTATGGAGATGGTATAAATTGGAAGCAATTGGCATTGCTTCATTGGTTGGATATGTCGTAATACTTATGCTAAATAAAATAATAACGGGAAAAATTGCAGAATTTCAATGGTCAAAAAAATTAAAGATTCTGATGAGTGTTAGCCTTATTATTGTTGTTTTAGCTTCCTTAAATGCAAAGTACATCATAACTCCGTATAATTATATTATTGGTGGTATAATGGTAATTTCTTTATCAGTTTTTACTGTCTGGTTTATTTCTAAAACCATAGATATTAAAAAAATATTTAAAAAGATGATGGGTTTTAGTGACAAAAGGGATAATCAGTGAAATTGTTGATATAGAATTTGTTCTGTTTTTAAGACAGAAATAAGAATCAATGTTACAATTTATACATGAAGAAAAACAATTTACTACAAGATTTTAAATTCTGGTATTTATCCGTCACCATTCTGACTTTAAATAAAATATTAACTTTTTTATTGCAGAAAGTCTATTCTGAAACAGGTGTTTATGTGAATTCTAAAGTGGAAAAAAGGCGAAAGCGATTAAGCGATCTGTTATTGCTTCGCCAGAGATTATTCAAATTGCCATTTGCAAATGTCCGATATTATTCAAGTAGTACGATTATAGCATATTGTGAGAAAAAAAATCTGCAGATTTTTCCTATTTGTCCTGTACGGGAATGCAAGATTTATACACCTTGTTTTTTTGGAAAAGAAAATCACAATACAATTAATATTCAGTTAAACCAGACTTATATCGCAAAATTAAGCGAAGTAAGCATTATTGGCAGTTCAAGTGTAATCTATACGAAAGATAACTTCGGATTACTGGATATCTTATTCTATCCGGGAAGTGAGCAATTTAATCTGAATAGTGCCAATATTCAGTATTGCGACAGAAAACATGTGATATGTTATTATATGGATAGATTTCCTTTAATTAAAATTAATAAAGGTATAATGTTAAATGGTAATTATTCTTCAAATTATTACCACTGGATTTATGAATATTTACCCAGGTTTATGTTATTTGACAGTGTCAGTTCTTATGATACATATCCGTTAATCATTGACAGACAGGTTGCCGAAACGCCTCAATTAATGGAAACCATTAATCTGTTTAATTCAAAGGGGAGAGAGTTAATTGTACTTGAACCTAATTATATCTATTCTGTAAATGAATTGATTTTCCCTTCTTTTATTAATATGATTCCGTTCGATTTAAAAAAGAAATATTTGGTAAAACCGGAACATTGTATAATTGACGAAAAAACCTTGAGATACGTACGCGAAACGGTCTTTCGGTTTTATGGAATTACAGAACTGAAAAAGGAAAGAAAGATATTTTTGTCAAGAAAAAATCAGAAAAGAAGGAAATACAATGAAGAAGAAATTGAAAAATTCCTTTCCGAAAATGGTTTTGAAATAATAACCCCTGAAATAATGACTTTTAAAGAACAAGTAAAATTGTTTTCATCAGCGGAGTTTATTGTAGGTCCAACCGGCGCTGCGTTAACCAATATTTTATTTGCTCCTGAAAAAGCAAAAGTATTGTGTTTCATGTCCAGGGAATACGAAACCTCATTATTTTCGAATATTGCCGGTCCTTTTGAAATTCAATTTATATATATTGCCGAAAAAAGCAAAATGGCCGGTTATTATCAGGATGATTTTGTGATCAAAATTGAACGTATAAAGGAAGCATTAGGTTTTTTAATGAAAACGTGAAACAAAAAATCGCAAAGTAAGTGAATGATCAAAAGTCGGGAAATTAATCAAACTATGATGTGCTAATTGTTAATTTAAAGACTTGCTTTAATGATAAATAATAAAAAGATAGCCATATTTATTAGAAACACATCCCAGCTAAGTAATTATGTGGATCCCTATTACATTGAATTTAATGAGTTAGGTTATGATTTTATTGTTTTTCATACTTCCAGTTTGACTCCACACTTAAATAAAGAGGACAGTACAATTCATCGATATTCGGTTATTGACATTGGATTACTTCCTGTAAAAAAAACATTACAATTAATGAAGGAAATAAACCCGGCAGGTATTATTTCTTATAATTTTAAATCCATGTTCGACATTTTAGTACTTAGAATGGCTGAATTTTGTAAGGTTCCAACAATATATTTTGAGCATGGATTGATATCTGCAACTTCAGTAACTAAATTTATCAGGCCCCCTGATAAATTTGCTTCATTAAAGCGCTACCTAAAATATAGTTGGATGTATTTTCAGTTTCTCTTATATTGTAAGGGAAAAATGATACGGGAACTGAAAATTTTATATAAAGCGATGGTTAAAAAAAATTATAGTGCAACCTGTTTTTCAAATGCCGTATTTTATTCGCGTAAAAGTTTCCTGAATATTAATCCTTATTTTAATTTTAATGAAAGTAAAGTAGGATATTCGGGGTATCCTATTTCGCAAAAACCATTCATGTATGAAAGAACGGATGATATAGATACTCCTCTTTTTCTTTATGTTCACCAACCCTTTGTATTTCACAAATATGGCGATTTGGATTATAATCAGGAATTTGAGTATATCAATAATCTTGCAAGAGAAGCCAAGACCATGGGTTTTTGTTTTTATGTCAAATTACATCCCATTGAATCAGTTGACAGGTATAAAAATGGATTGAATAATAATGATATTAAGATTGATTTGAAGGATAATATTTTGAAGTCAATTGCTTCAGCAAATGTTGTGGCTGGCCATTATAGTACAGCATTGTTTGGTGCAATTTTAATGAAAAAGCCATTGTTGATATTAGACTATCCGGGGATAAAACCTGAATTTTTGAATTTATTTAGCGAATGCGGAATTTATATTGATGAAATCAATAAGCTGGGCTTAATTCTTAGCTCAAATGAAAAACTAAATTCCAAACTAAATTCCTATGATGATTATATCGCGAGTAATATTGGTAAGTATAATAATTATGAGCATAGGGTAAAAACTATTTTGGAGTTGTTAGAAAATTAAATTTTTGAATATGATTTCTAAAATCAGAACATTATTGAAGAACTTGATAGTAAAGAGATGGATGTATTTTGTTCTTACAAAGTTATATGGAATGAATATACATCCGGAAGCAATAATTTCTTCTAAAGCAAGGCTGGATAAAACAAATCCCAAAGGAATTTTCATAGGAGCGAATACCGTTATTACAACGGGTGTGGTAATTCTTACTCATGATTATGTCTCCGGAGATGGAGTTTATAAAAATACTATAATAGGTAACAATGTGTTTATTGGTGTAAATTCTATTATCATTGCCGGGGTAAAAATAAACGATAACGTCATAGTTGCCGCAGGTTCGGTAGTTACGAAAGATATCCCTTCGTTTTGCATTGCTGGAGGCAATCCTGCAAAAATTATTAAGACCGATGTTCCTATCGGTAAAAACGGACAACTAAATAAAGAAGTAAGGGGATGAAAAAAATAGCACTGTTTTTTTATTATTTGTTAGCACAAAACTTACCTTCCTCTTTTATACCTGGTGGAAGAATATTCAATTCAATAAGGGTTGGAACTCTTCGTATGGTTTTTCCGGTTGGGAAGGGATGCAAAATCCAAAAAAAAGTGTATTTCGGCAGTGGAAGAGAAGTTAGTATTGGAAATCACTGTCAGATAAATGAAAATGTCAGACTGATAAATGTTAAAATAGGTGATTTTGTAATGATTGCTCCAGGTGTAACAATTTTAGGACGAATGCACAATCATGAAAATAGAGCTATACCAATGATACTTCAGGGGCAAAAAGAAACAAAGCAGGGAATTATTGAAAATGATGTATGGATTGGAACAAATGCTATTATAATGCCCTCAGTTAAAATCTGTAGTGGCTGCATTATTGCTGCTGGTGCCGTTGTTACTAGAGATTGTGATCCCTACGGAGTTTATGCCGGCATACCGGCAAAAAGAATTAAATCGAGATGAGGTATTTATAAATAACAATTTACCATAAAAAATAAGCCGCTTTTGCGGCTTATTTTTTTGTAGATTTTTTAGATGTTGTTTTCTTTACCACCTTTTTCTTAGGACTGGTTTTTCCTTTATTTTCAACCTTTTTAGCTGTTTTGGTTTTCTTTGATACGGTAGTTTTTTTAATGGTTCTCTTTCGTATTATTTTAAACGGCGGATGAACCATTTCAGGCATTAGTAATTCGCTGCCGGGTTGAATAATGGTAGACGGCCTGAAAATAGAAGTTTCTTTTTTCTTTACAAATATCGGAGTTTCGGGTTTATTGAATGCAGTCCTGTAAAGCCTGATTTCAAAATCGCTGAGGATATTCATATAATTAATGAAAGCTTCATAAGGAGAATCGTACGGGTTAAAATATTTATGTACATCGCCATCGCTGAACCATTTTGTACACTGATAATAAAAATGGTCGCTTGTTTGAAGATAACGCCAGTCGCGCTGAATATTCGGGTCGTCAACCAACCGGACTTTTTCGGATAATGCATATAAATTTTTGAAAGCATCGTCCTGTAACTCGTTTCCCAGCCACGCTGTCAGGTCTCTTTCTTCGTCAGCCCACGAAATAGGGTAGGGAACGTGAATAGCAGAAACCGGATCAAAGGTATCTGCTACTTCAGAGGGTGTCATAAATTGAAAATTTGTATCGGAAAATACCCGTTTGGGCAGATGTCTCATAAAATCGAAAATACCCGTTTCGGCCCACTGGTGTTCGCCAAAGGTTTCGTAATCCATAAACAGATTAACTATTTCCTGTTTCGGATCGATGGCTTTCAGCCAGGATATATATTTTTCAGTGGTTAAAGGCCATTCGCTCCAATCCCGGTTCGAGAACCGGAAGGCGATATCATCGCTTAATCTGAAATTTTTTAAAAGAACTTTAATTTTCGGATTGATGGCATTGCAATACATATAATTAGGAGATTTCCAACCTAAAATATGTTTTGCACCTTCCGTAAGAATTGCTTTAAATCCCATTTCTGCTGCCATTTCGCCGATGCCATCGCTATATATAAGCTCAGTGTTACGGAAAGAGGTGGGTTTTACTCCAAAAAGTCTTTCGATTTTATGGCTATGGAGTTCCACCTGGCTGGTAAATTCTTCTTTATTTCTGAGAGAGGATAGGGAGTGCGAATAGGTTTCTCCCAATATCTCGACACAACCTGTAGAAACCAAACGCTGAAAACTTTCCAGTACATCGGGCGCATACATTTCAAACTGGTCGAGCGCCGTTCCGGATATGGAGTAACTGACACGAAAACGACTGCCATATTCCTGGATAAGATCATACATTAGTTGGTTGGTAGGCAGATAACATTTATCTGCTACCTTACGCATGATGGAACGATTGGCAAAATCGTCGAAATAGTTATGATCATTACCGATATCGAAAAATCTGTACCGGCGTAACCTGAAAGGCTGATGTACCTGGAAATAAAAACAAATTGTTCTCATTGTTAATTGCTTGAGTTTCCTGTTACGGATTCGTATACTTGTTTAACATTCTTTGCTGCATGATCCCATTTAAGGTTGTCAACCTCTTCGCGGCCATATTTACGAAACATTTTTGATAAGCCATCATATTTGATAAGACCGTAAATAGCATCAGACAATGCATCTACATCCCAGAAATCAACTTTTACGGCATATTTTAATACTTCCGAAACGCCAGATTGTTTCGAAATAATTACCGGTACGCTCGAACGCATGGCTTCTAACGGAGATATTCCAAAGGGCTCCGATACGGAGGGCATAACATAAACATCGCTTATAGAAAAAAGACGATCAACGTCATCTCCTTTAAGAAACCCGGCAAATTGAAACCTGTCGCTGATTCCCAATTGTCCAACCCGGCGAATCATTTTATATAGCATATCTCCGCTACCGGCCATAACAAATCTTACGGTAGGATCATTTTTAAGAATCATATTGGCGGCTTCTACAAAGTAATCGGGTCCTTTCTGAAATGTTATTCTTCCGAGAAAAGTAACCAGTTTTTCGGGAAATCCTTTTTTCTGAACAATATTTTCCTGGTGAGTATTTTCAACGCCGTTATGAACTGTAAAGACCTTTTCAGGGTCAATACCGTATCTTTCAATTACTATGTTGCGGGTCAGGTGGCTTACGGTGATAATGCGGTCAGCAACCTCCATCCCCTTTCTTTCGATATCAAAAACATAGGGATTAATATTTTCTCCGCTTCGGTCAAATTCAGTAGCGTGCACATGAATAATCAGGGGTTTCCGGGAGATCTTCTTGGCTGCAATACCGGCTGGATAGGTAAGCCAGTCGTGAGCATGTATAACATCGTGTCGTTGCTCTCTTGCCAGAACAGAAGCTACAAGCGCATAGCGACTTACTTCTGAATATAAATCCTGACCGTATTTTCCGGAAAATTTATATTTGGCCCGGTAAATATTTTCATTAATAACCTGTGATTCAGGAGTGCTTTCTTTTATCATCCTTTCAAAATCTTCAGCGCTTACATATGGGATAAGATTTGAACCGATTTCATAAAAAGTAACATTTTTCCAATATTCCTCATAACTGAAGTTTCGCTTGGTAATTTCTACTTCACCGGCATCCAATAAATAGGCAGAACGATAATCCTCGTCGCCATATAGCTTTGGAACCACAAAAGCAACATCAATGTTCTGCTTTGCAAGCCCTTTTACGAGTCCGTAACACGCTGTTCCCAAGCCACCGGTTATATGTGGCGGAAACTCCCAGCCAAACATTAATACTCTCATTTTTATAACAACGTATAATTAATGGTGTCCAAAGTGTCTAGAGTGCCTAGAATACTTGAAGTGCCTAGAATTGCTGGAGTAGCGAATTCTTGGTGTTTTTTATTTATATGCAAGATTAAATTCATATTAACTTTAAGTACTTTAGACACTTTTAACTTTTTACTCTTTAAACTGATCTATCATCATTTTGATCCGGAGAAGCTCAGAAACACTCCACGCCTGTGAAACCGTTCCGTTTGGCCGGTGAGGCGGATCTCCGTCATATATTTCACTGATGGAACCTATTCCATGAATCACCATATCTTCTTCAAATCCCTTGTAAAGTTTTTCAACAAGACCAAGCCCTGCTTCACCATGAATTCTTAAATACCCTTCACAAAAATGTCCCAATAGCCAGGGCCATACCGTTCCCTGGTGATAAGCGTTGTCGCGTTGTTGCTGATCGCCTTCGTAAGTACCGACATAATTGGGGTCTTTCGGAGATAAAGTACGAAGACCTTTGGGTGTCAGTAGTTCCTTTTTAACAGAGTCCAGAATGATTTTTTTGATTTCAATATCATCAATTATTCCATAGGGAAGAGAAGTTGCAAAAACCTGGTTGGGCCTCATGCTCCAGTCTTTTCCCTGTTCATTTACACAATCGGCAAGATATCCTTTAGCGGGATCCCAGAAAGTGTCGAGAAACGATTTTTTAATTTTTTCGGCAACAGGAATCCATTCTATCAAAAATTTTCTGTCTTTAGCTATTTTGGCTGCCGTTAAGCTAAACATGATGGCATTATACCACAAAGCGTTAATTTCGACGGCAAAACCCATTCGCGGCGTAACGGGTTTACCGGCCACTACTGCATCCATCCAGGTAAGCGCCTTTCCGGGTTCACCCTGCCATAACAATCCGCTTTCGTGCATTTTAATATTAAAATCGGTTTCCGTCCTGAAAGCGGATAAGATATTTTTAATTTTCTTTCCGTATTCTTTCCATACTACTTTATGGCATCTCGAAAATTCACAATATTGTTGCAGCGACCAGAAAAACCAAAGCGGTGCATCTACGGAATTGTAACACGGACTATCATACGAACCGGCATTCGGGAAGAAAGCCCCTTTCAATTCGGTAAGCATGGTATCAATTACTGCTTTGCAGGTTTTTAAATCGCCCTGTGAAATAGTAAGCCCGGGAAGAGAGATGAAAGTATCGCGGCCCCAACGGCCAAACCATGGAAAACCGGCAAGAACTTCCGTTCGTTTGTTTTTATGAATAATGAATTGTTGTGCTGAGTTTATGAGGCAATTTTCAAAATTATCCAGTGGAATTCTTCCGTCCAGTTCTTTGTTGAATTGCCGGTTGAGGGTTTGAGTCTGAACTTCTTTAGTACTGGCAGAGAAAATAAGAACATCTCCTTTTCTTACAGGGACCTCGAAATAACCAGGCACATATAGATCTTCATGAAAATCGTAACCTCTTTTTTGTTCCTCAAGATATTCAATGTTGTAGTACCAGTGAGGTACAGGAACATATTCCGGTTTTTTTGAGAACTGGAGGAAAAGATACGGATATCCATTATACATTTTTAACTTAATGCCATTGTTTACAGAAGTAAATTTAGTGTTTACATCCAGATTCGATTTACATAGGGAATGAATGTTACGGAAAGCTAAAAAAGGTTTAAATACCAGGCGTGTTGGCGTTTGTGTGTCAATAACAGTATAGCGAATAAGAATTCTTTCTTCATTTGTTATGAGAAGCATTTCTTTTCGGAGAACAACATCCCCAACCCTGTAGATCAGGTTCATAACGGGATCTGTATCGAAATCGCGGATGTATTTATGTCCTTTGGGTTCGTATACTCCCGGATACTTATGAATGCCTAAATTAAAAGAAGCTCCATGTTGAACTACTGTTTCGTCTAACGTTGAAAGCAAAATATGAGTTCCTCCATCAAGATGCTCCATGGGACAGGCAAGCAATGCATGATATTTCCTGGTGTTACATCCGACAAGGGTAGTAAAAGCATAAGATCCTGCCCTGTTGGAACGCAAAACCTCCCGCTGTAATGAGTATTCGAGATTAACTAACTGTGTTTTGTCAAACTTTATATAACCCATAGTTTTTTAAAATCGGAGAATTAAAATTTTAGGGTTTTAATTCTCAGTTGAATAACTTCTCCAAAATTCCGATACAAAAATATTAAAAAAAAGGATAATTGTCAAGCTTAACAATGTATTAATGATAAAAAACAGGTATTTAGCGAAAATCAGAGAAAAATGTTTTTTCGCCGGACAGGTTAATGAATGGATACTTATTTTCTAATTCACAGATCATTGAGTAGTGCGTTTTCTTGAATTTATGATACTCCTCCGATTCGGGAAACCGGGGTCGGTGAAGCATTGCCCTGGTGATATTTTCTACTTCAGTCATTATTTTTTTAGTGGAATCATCGAGGTGAGCTTCTGTAAATTTTTCCCATATATAATTTATGGTGGACCCGGAAGGGTGAATCATGTCTTCGGCATAAAACCGGTAGTCGCGAAGTTCATCTAAAAGAATTTCATACGCAGGAAAATATTGTATTTCTGAGTATGTTTCCTGTAATTTCTGTAATGCGATTGTTAAAACTGACTTACTTAACTGGTTCCCGTGTGCACCGTTTTTTAAATGCCGAACCGGACTAAGAGTAAAAATAAGTGTACAGCCGGAATTAATTTTCTTTACTGTTTCGAAAATGTTTTTTAATGTTTCATATGTCTCATCAACAGAGAGTAGTCTTTGTTTGAAATTTGAAGCTGGACTTTTATGACAATTTGAAACAACTTTTCCGGTTTCTTTGTGTTCATAAACCCATGCAGTACCAAGAGTTAAAAAGAGAAACGATGTTTTTTTAATAAACTCAGATGAAATGGAAATCCGTTCGTTAATATTATAAAGAGTGGCATTAATATCCGAATGGCTAAACCGGCTGTGATGATAAAAACTTTTCCAGATGCCGTTTTCTTCAAACAAATCGGTTTTTGTGAAAGATTTATTGCTTTTCAGGATTTCTATACAATTTTGAAGTGAAACGGGATTGTAAATAATGCCAAAAGGATTAATATCGGCCGGGAATTTCCTTTCTGATAATTTATTGCCGATGCTTTCGGTGAAACAAGAGCCGAGAAGCATAATGCTGTCGTTATACGTTAACTTTTTATTAAACCCGGTTATTTCGACCGGCGTGCTGAATTCCATAGTGAGCTTTTGGGGCAAAAATACAGTATTTAATATTCATAATTTCTTCAAAAAGTATTAAGCCATTTGTTTTTTATATAAATTTAGTGCTTTAAAACCTGGTAAATGAAATTTTTCTTATTCCTTTTTTTTATTTGGCTACCGGCCTTCCTTGTTGCTCAAAATACAGTTCAAAACCCCGGATTTGAAAATGGGATTAATCCATGGATTGTTTTTTCTTCTTCCGGAAGTACTACTATTTTTAGTTTTGATAATTCCGAATATCACACCGGAACAGCTTCGTTATTAATGCAGAACACTCCTGCTGATTCGTCATATCTTGCGCAAATTGTACCTGTTGTAGCGGGACACAGGTATTTGTGTGATTTCTGGATAAAAGCTGATAATATGGATCATTATATGCTCCCTTTTGTGAAATTCAGAAAAGATACGATACCCGTTTACGATACCTATTTTTGCCCTAATGGAAATACCCACGACTGGCAAAGAGTAGTTTCGAGAATTATTGTTCCCGACAGTGCCGACAACATGGTCTTTTTCTTTGCTTTATTCGGAAAAGGAAATTTTCGTATTGATGATATATCGCTTGTTGAACTTACCGATACAACTTATAATATATTTACAGTACAGGCCGACCAGTTTAACGGGGGCTTTAAAAAACTTTTTTCAGCCAATGGAATAGGTCCCGGAAATCAGCTTCAGCCATTTAATCATATTCAGAAATTCCAGGAATTGGGTGTTGATTATATGCGGACTCATGATTTTCAAACGGCGTTTGACCATTCTGTTATTTTTCCTGATACTTCAGCAGATCCGCTGAATCCTGCAGCATATAATTTTCATACCACCGATTCCTGTATTGCCGATATTATTAATGCAGGGGGAAAAGTTTATTTCCGTTTCGGGCAGAGTTATGATATTACACATACAAACAATAATCCCCCGGCGAATATGGATAAATGGGCGCAGGTTTGTGTCCAGATTATTAAACATTATAATGATGGATGGAATAACGGTTTTTATTACAATCTCAGTGATTTTGAAATATGGAATGAACCCGATATTACTGATTTCTGGGCAGGATCGGTCGAAGATTATATCCGGCTTTACAGGATAACTGCCATCAAAATAAAGAACTATAATCCATTGCTCAGGGTTGGCGGGCCTGTTGTTTCCAATGTGTATAACGAGTTATTTATCAATTCATTTATTGATTCGGTTTCAACTTATAATCTTCCCCTCGATTTTTTTGTGTATCACCTGTATTATTTATATAACCCTTATTATTTTAAGGTAGTTAATGAGTATGTAAGAAATAAACTTGATTCAGCCGGGCTTTTTAATGTAGAGTTGATAAATTCAGAATGGAATTCTTATATGGTTAGTTTTGAAACTTATAGTGAGTGGGGAATGGACGACCCTTTGAATGCCGCTTCTGCTACAGGCGCTATGGTTTATATGCAGGAGTCGACCATAGGAAAATTTTTTCGTTATGCTTTCGATAATTATTGGTTTGGAATGGTAAACTGGTACGACCAATGGCGTTACTCAGGCTTGTCAATGAGAGCGTTACGCCAGCTTATGGATAATGGTCAGAAATTAGCAGTTTCGGGAGGCGATACGCTGGGGACTGTTATTATTGCATCGGGGTCGCCATCAAATGATGAAATGCAAGTTGTTGTCGCTGATAATTCTTCCACTGCTACAGGTTATACCATTCATATGCAGGGACTCGATCCCGTTTATGTTTATCCTTACCAGGTTTACCGTATCGATGCAAGTCACAAGTATTTTTTAGTTGAATCCGGAACAGTTTCTCAACAACTTGCCGATATTACCATTCCTGTTCAGTCGCCATTTACCGATCATATTATTTTTGACCGATTGGTTTCTTCTGCCAGTTCAACATTTTCAACCGAGTTGATTATTTATCCGAATCCCTGCACTAAAAGTTTTTCTTTTGCAGGAGAAATGATTTTCAATGAATACGTTAAGATAGAAATATGCGATATTGCCGGGCGCGTTGTTAGGGACTGGAAAAGCAATAAGTATAATCAAAATAGTATTTTTTCAGTGGAAGGAATTTCACCATCCGTATATTTTGTCAAAATTAACCAGGCAAATGGTAAACAATTTGTGTTCAAACTTGCCATTAAATAAAAATTAATACCTTTGTTTTAAAATCGCAGGAATATGAAAAAAGCTGTAACTTTTGTACTTCTTCTTTTTTCTATGGCTCCTTTTGCACAGAACATTAATCGCCGGATTGTCGATGAAAAGGCAAAAGGTGAAATTCTTATCGGGGTATGTAACAAAGAAGTACTTTTACAGGCACCTTTTTCTGATTGGTTTAAAAGGGAATACGAATCTTATATTCCCGATGGGAAAGCGATTGTGCAACTTAAATCTTTTGCCGGAAAATGGAAGGTTGTTATTGTATTTGGTACATGGTGCAGCGACAGTCAGTTACAGGTTCCCCGTTTCTTAAAAACAATTGATAATGCCGGATATTTACCTGAAAGCCTGAAAATGATCTGCCTTGATTCGGAAAAGAAATGCGATGATGTGGATGTAACCGGGATGAAAATTGACAAGGTTCCTACCTTTATTATATATTCCGGAAATAAAGAAATTGGCAGGATTACAGAAACTCCGGCAACCAGTATGGAAATGGATTTGTTAAATATTTTACAAAAACAATAAAAAGGTTTTTTATGGAAGAACAGGTTCAAAAAACAAATGCAGGTAAGGTTATTGGTATAATTGCATTTGTGATTTCGTTAATTGCATTTTTAATTTCTATAATTCCTATTATTGGAACATTTGGAATATTTATAGGAGTTCCCGCAATAATTTTAGCTGTTATTGCTTTAATAATAACGAGTAAAAATAAAGGAAAAAAAGGATTGATAATTGCTGCTTTAATTATCTCATTTATTGCAAATTGTGTTTCTGGTTGGCAGCTTTATGTAGGGATGAATGTAATAGATGAAGAAATCATCAATACGGTAGATAAGGTTGATACCAAGTCGCTGGAAGATGAGTTAAACGGTATTATGAATGAATCGCTGGATAGTTTAAACGGTACAGTGAATAAGATGCAGAATGGTCTTGATAGCTTACCTGAATAGAAATATGTAAAGCCTGCTTTCAGAGAGGCATAGCTGGGAATAAGTTTTATTTCTGCCGGAAGAGTACTTTATTCCGGTACTTATTTTAAACAAAAATAACCACATCGGTATTAAAATCGTATCGGCCAAAAATTATTATTTATGTTCCTGTTTTTTCGTTTATTTTATTTGCTTTTGCATAAAGGAACTTTATAAATTTACTGTTTTAATAAAATATCTGAAGAATGAAATTTATTTTCTTGGTTTTAATACCAATAACCCTGTTTTATTCATGTGAAAGCAGGCTGAAGAAAAGCATCGATAAAACTTTTTCTGATGGTAAGCCGGCTAAAATAAGCTACCTCGACACAATCAATGGTAAAAACGATACAATACGTAAAGTAGAATTCTGGTCAAACGGAAACAGGCGGATTGAAGGAGACTATAAGAATAATTTACGCGAAGGAGAATGGACATATTGGTACGAGAATGGTAATGTATGGAGTAAAGGAACTTTTACAAACGGATTGAGCAACGGTAAGTTCGATGTTTATAACGAAGACGGAAGCCGCTATATGCAGTCCTCTTACAAAAACGGAGAACCGGATGGTTACTGGACATTCTTCGATAAAAACAAAAAAAAGAAAGAAGTTTACTTTGATAATGGCAAAGTAATTAAACAGGTTGATTTCTAAAAGGAATTACAATTAATGGATCTTCCAAAATATAAAGATATCGTTCAGGCTCATGAAAGAATAAGGCCATATATTCATAAAACACCAGTTTTAACATCCAAAAGCATAAATGAAATAACCGGTTGCGAATTATTTTTTAAATGTGAGAATTTTCAAAAAGTCGGAGCTTTTAAATTCAGAGGGGCATGTAATTCAGTATTTCGTCCGAGATTAAAAGAACTTAGCCGGGGTGTAGCTACCCATTCTTCAGGAAATCATGCTGCAGCACTGGCATTGGCAGCAAAAATGAGAGGCATTCCTTCATATATTGTAATGCCCGAAAATGCACCTGAAATTAAAATTAATGCCGTTTTGAATTATGGAGGAAAAATTACTTTTTGCAAGCCAACAAATGAGGCTAGGGAAAAGGAACTGGAAAAGATTATTGAAAAGACAGGAGCCCTCCTGGTACATCCTTATAACAATTTTAATGTAATAGCAGGTCAGGGGACGTCGGCCAAAGAACTGATGGAAGAAATTTCTTCGCTGGATACAATAATAGCGCCTGTGGGAGGAGGAGGATTGCTTAGCGGAACCTGCCTCGCCGGGCATGGAATGGATCCTGAAATTAATATTTATGGAGCCGAACCCAAAGGTGCGGCTGATGCACAACTTTCGTTAAAAACAGGAAAAATTGAACCCAGTATAAATCCGGTTACTATTGCAGATGGATTGCTGACTTCTCTGGGTTCGTTAACATTTCAGATTATAAAGACACATATATCAGAAATATTAACCGTTAAGGAAAGCTCTATTGTAGATGCGATGAAAATGGCCTGGGAGAGAATGAAAATTGTAATAGAACCATCTGCAGCTGTTTCATTAGCTGCAATTATCGAAAATAAAAATGTGTTTCGGAATTCCCGGACAGGAATTATTCTTAGCGGGGGAAATATTTCTATGGAAAATGCTTCCGGTTTTATAATAAAAAGACCCGGCTGATATTTCAACCGGGCCTTAACCAAAAACCACCATCTTATAACACCAAAAAACCACTATTTACTTATCATTATATATGAAGTTGCAACAAAGGCAATAAATCCGATAATTCCTCCCCTGATTGCATTTTTAATTTTTTTATCCTTAGCAGCTTCCTGATATCCGTAATTGTAATAGGGTGTATAAATATCGACATCGGTTTGTACAAGTTCCTGAGGCGAATTGAACTTTAATCCGTATTCAGGTAGTGAATGTTCTTTTTCGGAAATTAATTCTTCTGAAATCTGTAAAGGCATATTTATTTTAGGAGTTTTAATGCCTGTTATAAAAACATAGGTGGTAGGAATAGTCATTCCCCAAAAACCAAAGAACCCGCCTGTGACTCCGCTGGCCAGTCCGCCCAAGGTGGCAAATGGCGCATGATAATGTTCTTTTCCTTCCTGTAATCCTTTTATAAAATAATCCATCTGTTCTATGCTAAATACATTGCCATTTGCCGAATCCATGGCGTATAACATGGTTCTCTGACCTTTTTTGGACATTAAAAAAAGTTCATCGTTATAAAAATAACGGGTGTTTTTAAATAATAATCCCCTGCTTGTAATAGAAACACCAATATCATTTATAGAATTAATATTTCCGTTTAATGTTTTGCCTGAAAGGAAAACAAGAGTATCCTGCGAAAAAGAATTAACTCCTGAAAAAAGAAGGGCGAATAATATAATAAATGAAGTTTTCATATATAATAAATTTAATACATCAAAGGTCTGTTATATTGTTTCTGCTAAAAAGAGGCAAATTGCCTGAACATTACAGGTAAATATCCCTGTTTTACAATAAGTAAAAACCGAATGTGAGATGTATCTGTCAGGCTTTTATTCGGATAGGATTAACAAATGAATTTTTTAAGTATCATTGTTTATTTTAGAAATATCATGTAAGTTTGATACTCATAATAAAAAAACAACAAATAAATTATGGAATCAACATTAAAAATAAACGCTATGAATATCAGGATTGAGAAGGATACAATGGGAACAGTTGAAGTGCCTGCCGATAAATACTGGGGTGCGCAAACTCAACGGTCAGTAAACAATTTTAAAATCGGGCACGATACCATGCCTGTTGAAGTGATAAGAGCTTTTGCCATTTTAAAAAAGGCTTCGGCGATGGCAAACAGTGATTTGGGTGTGCTTGCAAAAGATAAAGCGGAACTTATTGCAAAAATTTGTGACGAAATACTGACCGGAAAACTCGACGATCAGTTTCCGCTTGTGGTATGGCAAACAGGATCGGGAACCCAAAGTAATATGAATGTGAACGAAGTGGTTGCCAATCGTGCACACGTGGCGCTCGGAAATAAACTGGGCGAAGGAAAAACATTTCTTCATCCCAACGATGACGTAAACAAATCACAAAGCTCCAATGATACTTTCCCTACGGCCATGCACATTGCCGCATACCAGATGCTGGTAAACAAAACCCTGCCAGGGGTGGTGCTTTTAAGAAATGCCCTGGCAAAAAAAGCTGCCGACTTTAAAGATATTATTAAAATTGGCCGTACGCACTGGATGGATGCTACACCTTTAACATTAGGCCAGGAATTTTCAGGATATGTGGCTATGCTCGATCATTGCATAGAGGCATTGAAAAATACATTTAAGCACCTGGCTGAACTTGCTTTGGGCGGAACGGCCGTAGGAACCGGGCTCAATGCTCCCAAAGGATATGCAGAACTGGTAGCTAAAAAAATTGCAGAATTAACAGGTTTACCTTTTATTACAGCTCCCAATAAATTTGAAGCCCTTGCTTCGCACGATACTATGGTTGAAGTTTCCGGAGCCATAAAACAAATTGCAACAAGCCTTAATAAAATAGCCAATGATATACGTGTTATGGCTTCCGGGCCAAGAAGCGGTATTGGCGAAATACTTATTCCCGAAAACGAACCCGGAAGTTCAATAATGCCCGGCAAAGTTAATCCCACCCAGATCGAAGCCATGACTATGGTTTGTGTACAGGTAGTAGCCAACGATACGGCTATTTCGATGGGCGATATGAACGGTTTTTACGAACTGAACGTGTATAAACCCATGATTATTTTTAATTTGTTAAATTCTGCCCGCCTGATAGGCGATGCCTGTGTCTCTTTCAACGATAATTGTGCTGTTGGTATTGAAGCAAATATTCCCGTACTCCAGAAAAACATGGAAAATTCACTTATGCTGGTAACGGCACTGAATACCCATATTGGTTACGAAAACGCTGCTAAAATTGCCAAAAAAGCGCATAAGGAAGGCACCACTCTGCGCCAGGCCGCACTCGAACTAAACTTATTAAACAACGAGCAGTTTAATGAGTGGGTTGATCCTAAAAAAATGCTGGGATAATATGTTTTTTCTGTTATTAAAGCTGCCCCGAAAGGGCAGTTTTTATTTTGCAATAACCTTTCCGCAGTGAATCAGCATTTCTGAGTCTTGTATTAATATGGCATATAACCCCGGAATAAGGCCAGAACAATTTACTTTCCAGCCTGTGGTTGTTTTTTCCGAAGCCGGGATGAATTTTTTGCCATTTACATCAATTAATACTGGAATTCCGGATGGTATCGTTCCAATGAAGTCGATGTTAAAGGTTTTATAAAATGGATTAGGATAAACCGATGACTTCACAAAAGCCAATTCATTAATTCCGTTGGATTGAATAATAGTTATGTTTATCTGATCGGTGTTGAAACACCCGACGGAATCAATAACCGTTACCGAAAAAGTATAGGTGCCGGGAGTATAATTCCAGCCGTTTATCTGGATGGTTTGCGATGAGGAGCCGTTACTCCATGAATAATTTGTATAACCTGCCCCTGCATCCAGGATTAATGAGTCAATGGTTAAAAGTTGAACATTGGAACCCAGGTTTACGTCCGGCAGGTGATGAAGATTTACATTAATAGTATCATAACCATGACAACCATTGGTAGCTGTAACATTCAGGGTATACATTCCGCTTTGGGTTACGGGTAAAAACTGGTTTATCCCCAATCCGTTATTCCAGTTGTATGCAACAAAACCGCTTCCTGCATTCAGAACGGCACTGTTTCCACATACAATTAAATCGTTTCCGAGGTTTACTACCGGCGGTTGATTTACGGTAACACTTATATTATCACTGGCAGTACACTGATTCTGATCGGTGATGACTACAGTATAAGCGCCCGTCTGAACCACATCAAGTATCGGGTTAAATGACAAACCGTTATTCCAGTTATAATTTGCAAAACCACTTCCGGCGTTAAGATAAAGGTGGGTTCCGCAAAATATGGTGTCAGGGCCTAAATCAACAACCGGGTTGGAATTAACTATTATATTAATAGTATCGTTGTTTGAACAACCTTTATTGTCAGTTACAGAAACAAACCATGTACCTGTTGTGCTTACAGGTAATATCTGATTATGTGAGATCCCGTTATTCCAGTTATAATTTGTAAAACCACTGCCTGCATCGAGAATTACTGAATTTCCTGCGCAAAAGGAAGTGTCGGGACCAAGATCGATTACCGGCAAAGGATCAACAACAATTGTTACAGGGGTTGACGAGACTTCGCAACCTGTAAGATAATTGGTAACTGTTACATTGTAAGACCCGGTTTGGGTAACATCAATGGATTGGGTAGTTTCGCCGGTTGACCAGTAATAAGAAGCATTAGGAGTCACCCATAAATTGACGGAATTTCCATCACATACCTCTGTACCCGGATCTGTTATAATGGTTGCAGAAATAGCAGTACTGGTAATTACCAGCGGAGGGTTAGGGCTTTCCGTACCTGTTACAGCGGGATTATCTGAAACAACTCTTACCCTGTAATTAAAACCAAATGTTGTGTTGTTTGGAATGGTACCAAGTATAACTCCTGTATTTATTGGCATACTTCCGATATCAACCGGGCTGGTAAAATTTCCCCAGGCATCCGATAATTGTGCGGTAAACGTGCATCCCAGATTAAATGTGCCTGTGGTCTGATATTCAACTACAATGTTTCCACCGGCACAAAGTGATGTTTGTATAGGAGCAGAAGTAGTAATGGTCTGTGCACTTGCGGATATACAGAACAGAAGCAAAATGAAAAGGATTTTATTTTTCATGTTTATTGAATCAGTTGAGCAAATTTATCTTTTTTATTGTTTAGTAGCAGTTTATTTGCCATAAAAACACCCGATTTTCTTAAAAAAATTGTCATCATCATTTAATTACCCGGATGAATTTAAAGTTCTTCCAGTAAATTCATAATTTTATAGCACTGTAATACAGTGCATTCAAAATATTTTTTTAAATTTTTGCATATATGTATTGCATAGTACTAAAATAAATATATATCTTTGCAAAGAAAATTACTATGCTATGAATATTGAAAATACAAAAGCCCAGATGCGAAAAGGTGTACTCGAGTATTGTATTCTTTCGGTTCTGGACAACGGGGATGCTTATGCCTCGGATATTATCGGGCAATTGAAAGAAGTTCAGTTAATAGTTGTAGAGGGCACATTGTATCCTCTTCTGACCCGGCTAAAAAATGACGGATTGCTTACCTACCGGTGGGAAGAATCAACCCTTGGGCCACCCCGTAAATATTACCGGCTGACAGATGAAGGAAAATCAGCTTTGACCGGGCTTCATCAGGCCTGGCAGGAGCTGGTTGGAAACGTAAATAAGATGAGTAGTAAATTCAATAAATAATATAAAACATGAAAAAAACATTAACGATAAACCTTTGGGGCCAGGTATTTCACATTGATGAAGATGCCTACGAAACTCTTCAGAAATATCTGTCGAGCCTGGAACAACGTTTTTCCGGCAGTGCCGAGGGAAAAGAAATAATGGGTGATGTTGAATCACGTATAGCGGAACTTCTCCGGGAAAAATTAGGTACATCCCGGCAGGTTGTGAATATGGATGATGTACATTATGCTATAGGAATTATCGGAATGCCCGAAGATTTTGAAGAAGCAGGAGGCGAAAGAGAGAGCGCAACTTCCGGTAAAAAGTCGAAAAGCAAGACAAAACGCCTGTACAGAAATCCTGACGACAGAATCCTGGGAGGCGTAGGCGGGGGACTGGCCGCTTATTTTGGAATAGATCCCACGGTTGCAAGGCTGTTACTAATACTGACTTTGTTTATATCCGGTCCGTTAATTTACATTATTTTATGGTTAATTGTTCCCGAAGCGCAAACTACTGCTCAGAAACTTGAAATGAGTGGTGATTCCGTAAATCTTTCAAACATTGAGAAAAAAATAAGAGATGAATTCGGAAAAGTACGGGATACTTTAAAATCGGATAAGACAAAACGAAAATTTAAAGAAGCTTCGGAAACAACAGGGCAGGTTTTTATTGGCTTTTTTCATGTTTTTTTCAGATCATTTGTTGTGGTTATAGGAGTCGGCTTTCTTCTTTTGGGGCTGGTAATGCTGATTGCTTTAATTGCCGGATTTTTTATTCCTTCTTCGCATGGTCTGGATACAACCCAGTTTTTAGCAACATTTTTTGATGCAGACTTAATGTTATTAGCCATAATAGGCCTGATACTTCTTCTGGGAGTTCCGGTGGTGTCACTTATTATTGCTGGAATACGAATGATTTTTGGAATAAAATATTCTTTCAGGATTTTAAGAAAAACCCTTATAGCCTTATTTATCTGTGGTATGTTGTTAAGTGGATTTGTAGCTATAACACAAATCATGAACTACCGTTATAAATGTCAGTCGAATGAAGTAATTGCACTGGATTCTCTTTCGGGAAAAACACTGGTTCTTAATTCACTTCAGAAAGAAGAATGGAATAATGATTATGAAGAGATTTTTGATTCGGAAAAATGGCTGGTACAGTTTTCAGAAAATGGAAACAGGGTAGAAGGTAAGGCATCCATCAGTATTTATAAAACAGACAGGGTTCGGGCAACCATTACTACGAATAGGATATGCAGGCATCAGACTAAAAAAGAAGGCATGGGATTGTTAAAGAAATTACCTTCTCTTGTCAGAGTTGCAGATACATTGGTAACCATTTCAAAATATTTTCCGGTTCCTTCAGGAAACCTGTTTCGATTCCAGGAAGAGAAAATCAATATTGGTTTACCTGTAGGTGCTAAAATTTATATTCCTGAAAACCTGATTAACAATTTTGATAATGTGGACTTATCATTTGAATATTCTATTTCCGATTTGCCTGGCAAAACATGGATGATGACGGAAAAAGGATTAGAGCCTGTTAAATAACATGTAAGTTGTTAAAATTGAATAAAATGTAAAAGATGTTAACTTGTAACATCTTTTTTTGTTTCATGATGGTTTCTTTCTATTTTTGAATGCCATTTAAAACAAAAATTTATGCATTCATTTTCATTAAAATCAATTCTGCCTCATGGGGTAGCTGTTGTGTTATTTATAATTTTAACTTATGCTTATCTTTCACCTTTGCTTGAAGGAAAAACATTAAGACAGAGTGATGTTTCCAACTACTATGGAATGTCGAAAGAGGCAGCTGATTATCACGAAAAAACCGGAGAGATTGCGCTTTGGACAGATGCTATGTTTGGCGGAATGCCGACTTATTTAATAACCGGTGTAGCGCAAAGTAATCTTATAGCAAAAATTCATAATATTTTAGTACTGAATGGTTCGAGGCCAGCAGGCATGATTTTTCTTTACCTGCTTGGGTTTTATATTGCCCTTTTGGCTTTTGGAGTTAGCCCCTGGTTAAGTATTGCCGGTGCCGTTGCTTATGGTTTTTCGTCGTATTTTTTTATTATTCTGGAACCGGGTCATATAACAAAGGCTGTTGCTATTGGATATATGCCACCCATTATTGCAGGGGTTTACCTTGCTTATAATAAGAAAATACTCACAGGAGGGATTCTCACAGGTATATTTCTTACACTTCAGATACTTATCAATCATATGCAAATCACATATTATACTTTCATAATAATTGTTGTTTTAGGATTGTTTGAATTGGGAAAAACTATTCTCGAAAAAAAATATATTTCATTTATAAAAGCTACATCTGTTCTTATTTTTGCAGCTATTCTTGCGGTAGGTTCCAATATAACAAATCTATGGCTGACCTATGAATATGGCAAGTATTCGATGAGGGGAGAATCAGAATTAACAAGTAACAAAGAAAATAAAACGTCAGGCCTCGATAAAGATTATGCTACCGGATGGAGCTATGGCATTGGTGAAACTCTTACTTTATTAATTCCCAATGCCAAGGGAGGTTCTTCAGGAGGTGAATTAAGCACCAGTTCCGAAACATATGATTATTTTAACAAACAGTATGGTTCAGCACAGGCAAAACAAATCATAAAACAAGTTCCTTTGTACTGGGGCGACCAGCCGTTTACCAGTGGCCCTGTATATGCAGGCTCTGCTGTCATCTTTTTATTTGTGTTAGGAATGTTTCTTTTAAAAGGTCATTTAAAATGGTGGTTGCTGGCAGTAACTGTTTTATCCATCATGCTGGCCTGGGGTAAAAACTTTATGGGTTTTACTGATTTCTTCCTCGATCATATTCCGGGTTATAATAAATTCAGAACCGTTTCCATGACATTAGTTATTGCAGAATTTGCTTTGCCTTTACTTGCTGTTTTATGTTTAGATTATGTTTTTAAAAATAAAATTGACAAGAAAAAATTTATGAAGGCTCTTAAATGGTCTTTGGGTTTGGTGGGAGGCTTAGTTTTAATTTTAACTGTTATGCCCGGAGCATTTTTTGATTTTTCATCGGCTAATGATGCCCAGTATGCACAGGGCGGCTACCCTATTAGCGCCCTTCAGACAGACAGGGAAAGCCTTTTCAGAATGGATGGTTTTCGGTCACTTGTATTTATTTTATTAATGGCAGGAGTTGTGTATTTAACCTGGAAAAGAAAAGTAAAAACAGGAATTGCAGCTTTACTGGTTGGTGTAATTTTTATTACTGATATGTGGACTATTGATAAAAGATATCTGAATAATGATATGTTTATTACAAAGACTGAAGAAAAAAATCCTTTTAAACCAAACTCAGCAGATCTTGAAATATTAAAGGATAAGGACCCTGATTATCGTGTACTGAATGTTGCAGTCAATACTTTCAACGATGCCAGTACATCCTATTTTCATAAATCCATAGGAGGATATCACGGAGCAAAGATGAAACGGTACCAGGAACTGATAAATGAACATATAAGTAAAAATAATATGCAGGTTTTAAACATGCTTAATATGAAATATGTTATTGTTCCTACAAAGGAGCAAGGTCCAGTTGCCCAACAGAATCCTTACGCATTGGGTAATGCGTGGTTTGTGAAATCATACAGATTGGTCGAAAATGCAGACAGCGAATTGAATGCTTTGACAAAATTCGATCCTTCGCAGGAAGCCATTGTAGATAAAAGATATTCTGATATTCTGAAAGGAATAACATTAAATTATGATTCCACGGCTCAAATTAAACTCACCAAATATTCACCCAATGCTTTAAGTTACGAATCGAATTCTAATTCTGAACAACTGGCTGTTTTCTCAGAGATTTATTATGATAAAGGCTGGAATGCTTTTATCGACGATAAACCTGTTCCTCATTTCAGGGCAAATTATGTACTGAGAGCTATGCTTATTCCCGCCGGAAAACATAAAATTGATTATAAATTCGAACCCGAAAGCTATAAAACAGGCGAAACGATATCTTTTATTAGCTCAGCTTTACTTTTACTTCTTTTAGTAGGCACTATTTCTGTAAAAGTAATTAAAGCAGTAAAAAACAAAGAAAAGCCGGTTCAGAATTCAGATTAGTTTTTTTATAAAAATGAATTGAATTTTAATTTTTACCGGTCAAAATAATTAAGGAATTAGTAACAGTTGTTTTTGCTTTTATCAAAAAAGTCAAAAGGATAACAAACATTAATTAATGATACCCGTAATTAATTTGTTATTAAAGACATTTTTGATTCATTTTTATGCCTGTCGGAAAATTAATAAAGCCCATACTTTCCAGGAGATTTCTTGTCCCTGTATTGCTATATTTGGTTGGAGTAGTGTCTATTACGTGGATTAATTATGAGAGAACCAAATCCATTTTACTGGCAGGCGTCGATAGAAATCTGTACTTGGCTGCCCAAACGATCAGAATTGGTCTGCCATGCAATTTTCACGATTTTGCAACCAATGAAAAGTCGGTTAACCTGAATCAGGATTGGAAAAATATTAAATCACTTACAGAACTTGCATCTTATTTGAAAATCGATTTTTTATATACAGTTGTTATTAAAGACAATAAAGCATATTTTACAAGTTGTTCCACCTCTCCATCTGAAATTGCCGAACATAGCGAAGCACATTATTGGACAGAGTATCCCGAAGCTTCTAAAGAACTGTTAAATATACCTGAAGAAAAAAAAGTTGTTTATGAAACAACAAAGGACCGTTGGGGTACTTTCCGTTCCGTTTTGATACCGGCATTTTCGCCCAATAGAAATATTTATATTTTGGGTGCTGATTATGAGATAAGTTATATTACCGGAATTTTGCATAAAGAAGTCCTGATATCTATGCTTATTGCCTTAATGCTATCGTTATTTATTCTGCCTTTTTCTTTTAAAATGATAAAGATCGAAAAGGAATACAGCCAATTATTACAGGAAAAAATTCAGGAAAGAACCCGGCAGTTAACAATTGAAATAGCAGAAAGAAAAAGAACAGAAGAACAGCTTAATGAAGCCCTTATCCGTTCCGAAGAACTTGCTGAAAAGGCACATGAGGCAAATAAGGTAAAAGGGGAATTTCTGTCGACCATGAGCCACGAAATAAGAACGCCATTAAATGTTATAGTTGGAATGTCATCGTTGCTAAACCAATCCGGAGTTTCATCCGAACAATCCGATTATCTTAAAACCATTAACGATTCTTCTGATCATTTGTTAAATCTTATTGACAGTATTCTCGATTTTTCACTCCTTGAGTCGAAAAAGGTAGAGATTGAGAATGTTAGTTTCGATATCCGGGAATTGATAAATTATGCAGTAAATTCATTTATAGGTGTAGCCAAACATAAATTTATTCATTTGGAAAGCAAAACAGATGAACGGATTCCAAAGTTATTAAAAGGCGATCCGAGTTATCTGCGGCAAATATTGTTTAACCTGGTAGGAAATGCCGTTAAATTTACCGAAAAGGGTCATGTGCTACTCGAAGTAACATTTGTTAAAATTATTGCAGAGTCGAGGCAGGCAGAGCTAAAATTTATTATTTCAGATACAGGAATTGGTATTCCGGAACAGAAGAAGGAAGATATTTTTAAAAAATTCAGGCAGGCGGATAGCTCAACCAAAAGAAAATACGGTGGAGCGGGTATGGGATTGTCTATAAGTAAGCATTTAATAAGTCTTTTGAATGGTAAAATATGGTTCGATAGTCATGAAGGAAAAGGCAGTACATTTTATTTTTCTCTGATATTCGATTTGCCAAGCCTTGAAGAGTCTGAAAAGAAAAGTATTCAAATAGAAGAAACAACTGATGAGGATAAAATAAAACTACCTAAATTACATATTTTGCTGGCGGAAGATAATCATTTAAATGTGAAAGTAGCCAAATCATTCCTGGAGAAAACCGGGCACAAAGTTACAGTTGCAGTTAATGGATTTGAAGTTCTTCAGAAAATGAAAGAGAACAGGTTTGATCTCATATTAATGGACATCGAGATGCCTGAAATGGACGGTATAGAAGCTGCAACAAAGATCAGAATGGGTGATGATGAAATTACGGATACAAAAATTCCAATAATAGCATTAACGGCTCATGCATTAAGCGATATTAAAGAAAAATGCCAGAATGCCGGCATGAATCAATTTATTACAAAACCTCTTGATTTTAAAAAACTGGATTGCCTGATGTTTGCTGTATTAAAGGAATGTGGCAGGCTTTAGTTAAATATTATTGTGCCCAAATAACCCCTTTTTAATAATATTTTCGCTGATATAAACCGGCACCAGCTTTTCCCAGCCGTTGATCTTCTTCTTTATCATTTCAGCTACTTTTTTATTGGAATCGGGTGACTGCAATACTTTCTGGGTATTAATATCCAGAATCTTTTTATTTTCCAATAAATACCCATACAATTTTTGTAAATTAACCGGAACTTCAATATTGTTTGAGTTAAATGATTCTTTTGACTTAGCCGGATAATAGGGATAAATATAAAGTTTTACATGATTTCCAAACAATGAGCCAAAAGCTTCTAAAATACCTCCTTTTAAATCAGAATAATATTTTTCGTCGATAACTTTTTTAAGAATGTTTGCACCCAGTATCATGCGTAACAGATTAATCTTAAATTGTGAAAAATATGTAGATAGGCGATAAAACTCTTTAAAGTTGGTAATCATAACATTTTGTCCCATTCCATTCAGCAAATCAACCCTGTCGAGGAAATCTTTTTCATGAAATTCTCCGTTATCCATTAAATTGTTCAATGTTATTTCGCATAAAACAACAGAGGATTCATTTTGCCATGGATGGCTTTCGTTAACCTCTTTTTTGAATAAGGCAAAACCTGATTTAAGCATATCCATTTCAAGGTAGGTAACAGGGCGAAAACTCCCGCGCAGAACCATAACGTCCTTATTAAATAACATGTCGCCGGGTTGCTGAACCTGTCCGTTCCGATCAAAAATGCTAACGGGTGTCAGGCCATGCTTTACCAGTTTAACACTGAGTAAGCGATTGTCGTAATTTTCAAAACAGGATCCTGAAATGCTTATCATGTTTATTTCCAGTCGACTGTAGGAAAGATTGTCCAATAATGAAGTCAGAAAATCATCGGAATTTTCATTGTAAAAATAACAGGCATAAATAAGATTTATACCCAGGATTCCTAATGTTCCCTGTTGCAGAAAGGTGTCATTTTCGTGAAGGATGGTGTGTAAAATCACATCGTTGGGTTCAGATTGTGCAGTATGTTGAAACCGAATGCCGATCCAGCCGTGACCCTGGTTATTTTTTTTGTAATTAAGAGTTTCAACGGTGTTGGCAAAAGCAAAAAAACGGGTAGTGCTTCCTCTTTCACTTTTCAGAATATCAACAATTTCTGAATACTCAATGTCGAGCATTTTTTTGAGTCTCGTTTCGGATACATAACGTCCGGATTTTGATTTATAAAAAGCATCGCTAAAGTTTTTATCGTAAGCCGATATGGATTTGGCAACTGTTCTGGAGGCGCCTCCGGCACGAAAAAATTCGCGGGCAACTTCCTGTCCTCCGCCAATTTCAGCTATGGTTCCGAAAATGGAATGATCGAGATTTATTTTTAATGCTTTATTTGACGGTGATAATATTTCAGTTTTCATCATTTAAAAAGTTTTCAAAATACTTGCCGTTATCCTTTTTTGGGTTTTCCGTCCATGGTAAACAGATAATTTCCCAGGGATTAAATTCCTGAATAATCCGGGTTGTAATAATAGTATTTATATCTGACTTGGAAATTACCAACTTTACTTTTATTTTGTTTTGATCGGAAAATTTTCTTATTTTTTCTAAAAAATCAAAGACGAGTTGATGAGGTTCGATAATGATAACCAACACAGCTGAATAATATAACAAAGAAGAAGTAATTATGTTCCAGCCCGTAGGCGCTTCAAGGATAAGCCACTTTTTATCAAAATGCCTGGTAAGCTCCAATGCTTTGTTTCTTATCACTGAAACAGGCCTGGTTCCGTTCTTGGGATAATGGTGTAATGCCCCGAAAACAATTAACCCGTTTTCAGGATCGCCTAAAGTAAATATTTTTCCTGTTTTTATTGTTTTTAGACGAATTGCTCCGGCAGGACAGATATAATAACAATGTCCGCAACCGGTGCATTTCTGGCGATCAACATGAACTCCTTCGCCACGAAGGTCTATGGCTACAAATTCACATGCAGTTTCGCAATCCCCACAAAATAAACACAGATCATTATTAATTACCGGTTCATTTCCCAGGTAAAAATATTCCTCCGATACAACCAGATTTTCATGAGGCCAGTCCGAAGTAAAAGAACAATCGGCAAAGACAGCTTCCGAAGAATATTTTTCTTTCAATATTCCAAGAATGGATGATTTTCCCGTACCTCCTTTATCAGATATTAAAAGAACTTCTTTCATGAGGCTGGCTTACTTTTACCTGTAAATAAATATTTTGAATAGCTTCGAGAAAATCAAAATCCTGGGAAGAAAAACCCTGGATGGTATTTCGCATAATCTCTTTATTATATGGAATAGGGATAGCATGGGGAAATCCGTATTTATTAAATTCCTGTTTAGAGGTTTGGGTTATTGCAAGAATTAAATTTGCATGCCGTGGCGAATGTGATTTATAAAGAAGTTCCCATAAAAAAGTATCATCCGTTAAAACTATAACAATGTCCGATAACCGGAAAACATCAGCCCACAATTCTCTGAAACCTGATGGAACATCTATTAAATGACATGATTCCGAACGATAATTATTTTTCAGATACGAAATGGCTTCCTTAACATACCACTGTGAAAGTATTTCCCGTCCAAACAATTTTATTTTTAAAAGAGTATCTTCTTTGGAAACAATTTTTTTAATATATCCGGTTTCCCGTGCCTGAAAGTCGAGACCACCACATTTACAGGCGCTGATACAGGACTTGCACGAATTGCAAAGCTCCGAATAAACAACATATTTATCCGGAAAAGGAGAGATTGCCTCGTTAACACAAACAGAAACACAACTATTACATCCCGAACAATTGTCTTTTAACCACACAGGAAAAAATCGACTGAATGAATACAGTTTTTCCCATTGCAAACCTGAACCTGAAAACAAAGGAGGAAAAGGATCTGTTAATGAGAACCACACAGAGTTTTCATCTTTCTTTTTAAGATAAGAATAAAGATTTGATAAGAGGGTAGTTGCTCCTATTCCGCCACGGGTACCTATAATAGATACAATCATTGTAAAAGGATAATTTATAAAGTTAATAAAAAATTTTACATGAAATATGAGATTAATTATAATTTTGAGTCTGCATAAAAACAAGATATAATGAAAATATTTTCATATAATGTAAATGGTATAAGAGCTGCGATGAACAAAGGATTGACAGAGTGGATTCAACAGGCACAATGCGATATTTTGTGCTTCCAGGAACTAAAAGCAATGACTGATCAGTTTGATGCTCAGTTGTTTTCTCAGTTGGGGTATTATCCTGTATGGAATAGTGCAGAAAAGAAGGGGTATAGCGGAGTAGCTCTTTTATCAAGGGAAAAACCTGTATTTATTAAAACCGGTATAGGTAATCAGGTCTTTGATTCAGAAGGCAGAGTGATTCGTGCCGATTTTAAGGATTTTACACAGGTTTCGGTTTATGTTCCTTCAGGGTCTATGGGCGATATGCGACAAACATTTAAAATGGAATTTCTAGCTCACTTTTACAATTACATTAAAGACTTATTAAAAGAAAGACCTTCGCTCATTATTTCCGGTGATTTTAATATTTGTCATAAACCCATTGATATTAACCATCCTGAACGACACCTCGATGTTTCCGGTTTTTTACCCGAAGAACGGGATTGGCTCGATTCATTTCTTGAACTGGGACTTATTGACACGTTCAGAGTCTTTAACTCTCAACCCGAACAATACAGTTGGTGGAGCTATCGTCAGAACTCAAGAGAGAAAAATATGGGATGGAGAATAGATTATAATTTTATCACTAAAGAATTGAAAGATAAACTTAAATCAGCTGAAATATTACAGCAGGTTATACACTCAGATCATTGTCCTGTAATGGTTGAACTCTTCTGAGAATGAAGATGTGAGAGGTGTGAAAAATAACTTTTATCCAAGCTACAAATATAATAGTTCATATTGAAATTCAAACATATAATTAAATGTTTTTATTAAATATGTTTGTTTGGTTTGCAAAAGAATTCTATTTTTGCAGTCTGAAAAATAGAAAATAAGTCAGCAATAATCTTATTTTCACCATCTTACCGCTAAAATAAAAAGTAATAATAAATAAATCTAAAATTAATTTCAAATGAAAAGAAGAGGTATTTTAATTTTATTGGCGGCAATGTTAGCTCCTTTTTTTACGATGGCTAGCGAAGCCGATTTAAAAATTCCCGATGCTATTAAAGATCAGAAGATTCTTTATCTGGGTTTTATTGTAACCGTACTGGGATTGCTTTTTGGCTTTTATCAGTTTATGAAAGTTAAAAAACTTCCTGCTCACAAATCAATGCTCGATATAGCCGACGTAATCTATAAAACCTGTAAAGCATATCTAAAACAACAAGGTAAGTTTCTTGCCATTCTTTTCTTATTTATTGGCGCTGCAGTTGCAGGTTATTTCGGATTTTTAAATCCCATTGGCGAAACTCCTGCAGCTCAAATGGGCTCTGTAGTATTAATTATTTCATGGACAATTGTTGGTATTTTAGGTTCCTATACTGTTGCTGCTTTTGGTATTCGTATGAATACGTTAGCAAATGCCCGTATGGCTTTTGCCTCCTTAAAAAGAGATCCTTTAAAACTTCTTAATATTCCTTTAAATGCAGGTATGAGTATCGGTGTTGTTTTGATTTGTGTTGAACTTATCATGATGCTTATTATTTTATTATTTATGCCTGGTGATTTAGCCGGCGCTTGTTTTATTGGTTTTGCTATCGGTGAATCTTTAGGCGCTTCCGCTCTTCGTATTGCCGGTGGTATTTTTACCAAAATTGCCGACATTGGTTCTGACTTAATGAAAGTGGTTTTCAAAATCGGCGAAGACGATCCACGTAACCCTGGTGTTATTGCTGACTGTACTGGCGACAATGCAGGTGACTCAGTAGGGCCGACCGCTGATGGTTTCGAAACATATGGCGTAACCGGTGTTGCTTTAATTTCATTTATTCTTCTTGCTGTTGGCGGTGTTGCACTGGGAATGGACGAAGCATTAACTTCATTTTTACAGGTAGAATTATTGGTCTGGATTTTTGTAATGCGTATTTTAATGATTGCAACCTCGGTGGTTGCTTTCTGGATTAACGGATTTTTAAGCAATGCCAAATATAAAGGTAAAGATGATTTAGATTTTGAAGCTCCTTTAACAAATCTTGTTTGGATTACATCTATACTTTCTATAGCTGTTACTTATACAGCAAGTTATTTTATGATTCCAGATGTAAACGGAAATACAGATATGTGGTGGATTCTTTCAACCATCATCAGCTGTGGTACTTTAGGTGCTGCTATTATTCCTGAGTTTACAAAGATTTTTACTTCACCGAAATCTTCACATGTAAATGAAGTTGTTAATGCCGGTCGCGAAGGTGGTGCTTCACTGGTAATTCTTTCTGGTTTGGTTGCGGGTAATTTTAGCGCTTTCTGGAAAGGTATGGTATTCTTTGTATTAATGTTTGCTGCATATTATGCAAGTACTTTTGGTTTAAGTGAATTTATGGTATATCCTTCCATTTTTGCTTTTGGCCTTGTAGCTTTTGGTATGTTGGGCATGGGACCTGTTACTATTGCTGTTGACAGCTATGGCCCGGTAACCGATAATGCTCAATCTGTATACGAACTTTCTTTGATCGAAGATGATAAAGCTAAAGCTTCTGCCGAAATCGAAAAAGAATTTGGATTTAAACCTGACTGGGAAAAATCAAAACATTATCTGGAAGCCAATGACGGTGCCGGTAATACATTTAAAGCAACAGCTAAACCTGTATTGATCGGTACAGCTGTAGTTGGAGCAACAACTATGATATTCTCTTTAATTCTTATGATTAAGAAAACTCTCGGCGTTGAACCAGAGACCATTCTTAACTTATTGAATCCTTATTCAATCTTAGGATTCATTCTTGGAGGTTCTGTTATTTACTGGTTTACAGGCGCTTCTACACAGGCAGTAACAACTGGTGCATATAGAGCAGTAGAATATATTAAAAGAAATATAAATCTCGATCCAAACGCTCCTAAAAAAGCAGATACTGCTAAATCTGTCGAAGTAGTTAAAATTTGTACACAATATGCACAAAAAGGAATGTTTAATATTTTTATCGGTATTTTCTTTTTTGCTTTGGCTTTTGCGTGCCTTTCTTCACCAGCCAGCATTGGCAGTAACAATGCGGTTGCTTTATTTGTCAGCTATCTTATTGCTATTGCCGTATTCGGCTTATTCCAGGCTGTATTTATGGCAAATGCAGGTGGTTGTTGGGATAATGCCAAAAAAGTAGTGGAAGTCGACCTGAAAGAAAAGGGTACCCCTTTGCATGATGCCTGTGTTGTTGGCGATACCGTTGGTGATCCTTTTAAAGACACTTCTTCTGTTGCCTTAAACCCTGTAATTAAATTTACCACTTTATTTGGTTTGTTAGCTATGGAAATTGCGATCTCTGAAAATTTCAGAAACGCTGCTCCTTATGTAGGTCTTGTTTTCTTTATTATAGCTCTTGTTTTCGTTTGGAGATCATTCTACAAAATGAGAATTGAGAAATAGTTAAAAATAAATTATATATAAAAACCCTCCGGGAGCCCTGGAGGGTTTTTATATGCAATTAATAGAGCACTTTATAGACGTAAAGATGACCGTAAACTTGAAAGTCGAAGACCTTCCATAATATGTGAAAAAGAGATAAATGAAATCAAGGTGATAGACCTTTGCATTATTTTTTTAAACAAAATAAAAAACCCTTCTGAATTTTCAGAAGGGTTTTTTCCAAATGAATATTTTATTTTTAGGAACTATCCTAAATCACTGATTCTTTCAAGCTGATTGAAATCAAGAATTTTTATTTTACGGCCATCGATTTCTATAACTCCTTCCTGTGCAAAAAGACTTAGTGTCCTGATGGCATTGGAATTGGTCATGTTGCTGAGACTTGCCAGATCTTCGCGGGATAAATAAGCTTTGATGGTTTTATTGTCATCTTCCAGTCCATATGTGTCTTTTAATACAAGAATAGATTCAGCTAAACGGCCACGCACATGTTTCTGGGTAAGGGTTACGCAACGACTGTTCGAAAAACCTAATTCAGTAGCCAGGTATTTAAAGATTAACATGGTTAAATCAGGACTTTCACGTAAGACTTTAAAAAATCCTTCTTTCTCAATCATACAAACAGTGCTGTTCTCAAGAGCAATAGCTGTAGCCAGGTAATTATCTTCTGCAAATAAGGCACGATAACCAATAAATCCAACCGGTTTTGCTAAACGTACAATTTGTTCTCTTCCGCCAATCCCCTCTTTAAAAATTTTAACTTTTCCTTCAGACAAACTTATTAAACCTGTTGGTTTGTCACCCTCACGGAAAATGATTTCATTTTTTTTGTAACCTAAGCAGGAATGATACTGACGTAAAATATTCAGTTGTTCTTTCGGAAGTATGCCAAAGATCGATTTGCTATTATCGATACAATTGCAAACGTGATGTTTATATGTTTTCATAACTAAATAATAATTTTAATAACAGTATTTTTCAACACAAATGTAATCTTAATAAAAATAATTTTCAAGAAAAAAAGTCAACTTTCTTTTATGTTCTGTGCAACCATGCCTGTTTCATGTGAGTCTTACCGATAAATCAAATGATTAATAATTTTTTATTGTCATTTTTTATATAAATTTGCTACAAACAAATGATTTAATATTAAACTAAAAACCAGTACTATGAAAAAATTATTACTTATGAGCATTGCTGTTGCAACTTCTTTGAGTTTAATGGCTCAAAGCAGACCTCAACTGCCTGCAAATGGGAGAAACATTACAGAAAAAAAATCTGTAGAGTCTCGACCTTTATTAGAATATCAATCCAATCAGAGTAGTATAAATAATGGTGTAAAGATTTTGACAGATGTACCAGTGGGAACTACAACTTATGATTTACAAACCAATGACTGTGTTGACTCCAGGTGTCATCTTTTTCCGGACGGAACAATTGGTACAACCTGGACTTTTGGCACTACCCCACCTAATTATCCTGAACGTGGAACAGGGTATAATTATTTTGACGGAACCAGCTGGGGGCCGGATCCTACCGCAAGAATTGAAAGCCAGAAAACCGGTTGGCCATCATATGCAGCTCTTGGGACAAATGAAGAAGGTGAAATTGTTATAGCTCATGCAAGTGCTACTTCTTCATTAATTATGAATAAGCGTGTACCTAAAGGTACTGGAGCCTGGATACAAACAGCATTACCTCATACTACAGGTAGTCTTGTTCTTTGGCCTCGGGTTTGCACGTCTGGAAATACTATACATGTTATTGCTAATGATAATGACACAAATACTGTTCTAAATGGTATGAAATCACCTTTATACTATTATCGTTCAACCGATGGCGGAACAACCTGGGATATCAATCAGGTAATACCCGCCGGTCTCGAAACATATACCGAAGGCTTTGGCGGCGATGAATATGCCTGGGCAAAACCCCAGGGAAATACCATTGCTTTTGTAGTAGGTGATATGCCAACAGATTTGGTTTTAATG
>JBBIRU010000017.1:0-156276 GCA_037441645.1 Bacteroidota bacterium | reverse complement strand
AACCGAATATACCCATAGCCAGATGATCCACGTATACCCAAACCCCCATGCAAGCTTTATCTCCGATCCCAGCAGCGCCAGCATAGTAAAACCCCAGGTACACCTAATCAACCTGTCGGACGGAGCCACGAGCTATATATGGTCCTTTGGCGATGGCGACTCCTCCAGCATAGAAAGCCCGTGGCACTGGTATAGCAACCTTGGGACATACGAAGTTCAGTTAGTAGCCGTTTCTGCCCTGGGATGCGTAGACACCGTTACCAGCACCGTAATCATCCGCGATGAATACACCTTTTATGCCCCCACCTATATCTCCCCGGATTTAGACGATCTGAACGACGTCTTTTATGTATTAGGAAACGGAATAAGTACCAAAGACTTTCACATGTATATATACGACCGTTGGGGTGAAATAATATTTGAAACAGATAAATATGATCCAGATCCGTCAGTTGCTAAAGAAATTGGTTGGAAAGGAACTGCAAAAGGAGGTGGAATAGTACCTGTAGGCAGTTATACCTGGTTAGTGAAGTATTACGATGGAGATCATATTGCGCATGTGAGGAGCGGGCCTGTGAATGTAGTTCGTTAATTTTTTATTTGTTACGAGAATTCATTTTTAGCGAATAATGATAAAATGTCTATTACAAACCAATAGTTTGAAAACAATGTACTACAATCAGCACGACCCGGGTAAAAGAAATTGATGTGCCGCTTCTTTTGTGCAAAACAATTTAAGATTATAGTTATAAGTGTTTTTTAATTTTTCAACAGCTAACGACATCATAGCTGTATGTTTAGGATTGTCAGATATTATGGCATGTTTAATGAAGTTACATTTGTTAGAAAGCAATTGCATTAATTTAGTAACTGCTTCTGCTTCTTCATAGGTTATTTTAAAATTACAGTTATATGCATTGGAGAGCAGTAGTAAATGAGTTGGTAGTTGAGGTAATATTAAAAGTTTATGAAAACAATTGAACAGATCATCAATGCAATCATCTGATTGGTATTGTATTTCGATCAAATTGTTTTCTGTTTGTAACGAAGATATTATCATCCTGATTTTTTATTAAAAAACTTTCAAAGTGAACATATACGCAGTCTTTCAAGGGTAAAATTAAAGAAGTTTATCTGTTTAATAAAATAAGGTGTAATAACTGGTTGAAATATTGCCACAGATGGTTGCTTTGTTGTAATTACTGGGTAAAGACATTAGAAGCCTAATAAACGAAAAAAGAAAAGGGTTTGGACTGAATGAATTCTTATAAAGGCAGATTCAAAAATGAATTTTGATTATCTTATATCGAATTTACGTTAAATACTATCCGAAAACTGTTTGAAAATTAAATCAATTAAAAAGACCTCATCTGTCAGATAGTCTGAACACTATAATAACATTTTAAACAGTGTTTTTATTAAAGATGTTATACAGCCATGACTTTTTACTTTCAATTATTAAAATGGAATCGATATTTTTACATGGTAGAAACAATCAAAAATTATTAATCATCAATAACAAAATTAAATTATGGCTTTAACAAAGTTGGCTCAGATGTTTGATGTACTTAAATCAAAATCTAAAAAGAGGCTGGTGGCTGCTTATGCAAACGATTCGCATACCATTGGAGCGGTTTACCATGCAGTAGAAAAAGGATTAATAGATGCTACCCTGGTAGGGGATGAGGCAACCATTAAAAAAGTATGTGCAGAACATAATATCGATGTTTCAAAATTTAAAATTGTTCAGGAAGCTGATGAGGTTAAAGCTACCGAAAAAGCGGTATCCTTAATTAATGCAAAAGAAGGTGATATCCTGATGAAGGGTCTGGTAAGTACAGATAAATATATGAGGGCCATTTTGAGCAAAGAGAAAGGAATTATGGAAAGCTCTAATGCAATTCTGAGCCATATTTCTGTAATTGAAACACCCAATTATCCGAAATTATTAGTAGTTGCAGACGTTGCCATCATTCCTCTTCCCGATCTGAAGCAAAAAATTACCATGACCAACTATTTAATCAGAACAGCCCATGCTCTTCAGATTGAAAACCCTAAAGTAGCCATATTGGCTGCTACCGAACAGATGCTTCCCGGAATGCAGGCCTGTGTAGATGCAGCAATCATTTCAAAAATGGCTGATCGCGGCCAGATTAAAGGCGCGTTGGTTGATGGTCCATTGGCAATGGATGTTGCTATTGATAAAGAAAGCTGTGAAATTAAAAAACTGGTAAGTCCTGTTGCCGGTGATGCCGATTGTATTTTATTCCCAAATATTGAGTCAGGAAATGTATTCTTTAAAACAAACACCAAACTTTGCAAAGGCGAATTAGGTGCTGTTGTATTTGGGGCAAAAGTACCGGCAGTTCTTACATCAAGAGGCGATAGCGAATTAACCAAGTTATATTCGATTGCATTGGCAGCCCTAATAGCAAAATAAAAAAGATTATTTTTCTGTTGGAATTTATTCTGATGATTTCGAATAAATATGTTGTATATCATAAATGATTGATATCATGGTTTTAGAGTGATAGTTGTTTTATTTTTATATAAAACAACTATCATTATGAATCATCTCATTTTAGCAATTAATCCTGGTTCTACATCTACCAAAATAGCTGTTTACAAAAGTCGCAAAAATGTATTTTTAACAAATATCAAACATTCCCAGGAGTCGCTTCAGCAATTCAAAAAAATTTCACATCAGTTTGAATTCAGAAAAAAAGCAATAATAGATGTCTTTGAAAAAGCCGGTATAGATTTGAAGAAGATTGAAATTATTGTTTGCCGTGGCGGGTTATTAAAACCCATTAAAGGAGGCGTATACCGGGTTAACGAAAACATGCTTAGTGATATAAGTAATCCGATGGGCGAGCATGAGTCGAACCTGGGAGGCCTGATTGCTAATGAACTAACAAAAGAAATTGGCCAGGGAGTAATGGCAATTATTGTAGATCCTACTTGTGTAGATGAGTTGGATGATATTGCAAGAATTTCTGGCATGCCAGAAATTCCCCGTAAAAGTTTTTTGCATACACTTAATCAACGCGCTGTTGCACGCACATATGCAAACGATAAAGGCGTTGTTTATGAAGAGATTAATGTGATAGTAGCACATTTAGGAGGAGGCATTTCTGTAGGCGCTCATTACAAAGGAAGAATAATAGATGTGAATAATGGCCTGAATGGAGATGGACCAATGTCGCCCGAACGAAGCGGAGGATTACCCGTAGGACAACTGGTTGAACTTTGTTTTTCGGGACAATATACAAAAGAAGAAATTTTGAAAAAGATTAAAGGTTTTGGAGGATTGTGTGCATATTTAGGAACAAATGATGGTGTTAAAATTGAAAAACGAATAGAACAAGGAGACACTCAGGCAAAACTTGTTTATGATGCCATGGCCTATCAGATAGCAAAAGAAATAGGTTCATGCAGTACGGTTCTAAAAGGTGATGTGGATGGAATATTGATAACCGGAGGTCTTGCATACAGCAAATACATTGTCGATAAAATTGTAGAAAGAGTCAGGTATCTGGGGCCGGTAAGAATATATCCCGGGGAACGTGAAATGGATGCCCTGGCACAGAATGCGTATATGGCTTTAAAAGGCGAGGTAGAAATACAGGAATACGCATAAATTCTAATATCTCGCCTCGATTATTAATAATCAAATGAAGTTTAAAACCATCCAATAGAACAATGTTCCTTAGTTACCATTCCCTTAAACACTTTGTTTGATTTTTTATCCCAGTCTGAATTTCGATTATGCTTTAAATTTTCTTTGTTAGAAAAATCACATATTTCTCCTATACTCACCACCAACCTCAAATAAAGCATTTGTGATTTGCCCTATAGAACAGTATTTACCGACTTCCATAAGTTTTTCGAAAATATTCTGATTTCTTACGGCAGTATGTTTTAAATCTTCAAGCAGCGATGGAACCTTATCAATATGGGTCTTATGAAGCTGTTCCAGCATATCAATCTGGTATTTCTTTTCGGTTTCGGTAGCACGTATTACTTCACCGGGAATAATTGTCGGGGAACCTTTGGATGAAAGGAATGTGTTAACTCCCATAATGGGCAATTCGCCGGAGTGTTTCAGTGTTTCGTAATACAACGATTCTTCCTGAATTTTACTTCTCTGGTAGGTTGTTTCCATAGCTCCCAGCACTCCGCCACGTTCAGTAATCCTGTCGAATTCTGCCATTACGGCTTCTTCAACCAATTCGGTAAGTTCTTCTATAATGAATGAACCCTGATTGGGATTTTGATTTTTTGCCAATCCCAGCTCATGATTTATAATCATTTGGATAGCAATGGCACGACGAACCGATTCTTCTGTGGGAGTTGTTATAGCTTCGTCGTAAGCATTAGTGTGTAAGCTGTTACAGTTGTCGTAAATAGCATACAGTGCCTGAAGAGTGGTACGGATATCATTAAAATCAATTTCCTGAGCATGTAATGATCTTCCGGAAGTCTGAATATGATATTTTAATTGTTGCGAACGCGCATTTCCTTTGTATTTTATTTTCATAGCTTTCGCCCATATGAGCCGGGCAACGCGACCAATTACTGAAAATTCAGGATCGATACCATTCGAGAAAAAGAACGAAAGGTTAGGGGCAAATTTATCAATATCCATTCCTCTCGAAACATAATACTCAACATAAGTAAATCCGTTTGCCAGAGTAAATGCTAATTGTGTTATGGGATTAGCTCCAGCTTCTGCAATATGATAACCGGAAATGGAAACAGAATAAAAATTACGAACGTTGTTATTAATGAAATATTCCTGAACGTCGCCCATCAGTTTTAATGAAAAATCGGTTGAAAAAATGCAGGTGTTTTGTCCCTGGTCTTCTTTTAAAATGTCCGCCTGAACCGTTCCGCGAACCACAGAAATGGTTTCAGTTTTAATTTTTTCGTATACCTCTTTAGGTAAAACCTGGTCGCCTGTAACACCAAGCAGCATTAATCCAAGTCCGTTATTTCCTTCGGGAAGTGTTTCCTGGTACCTTGGGCGAACCGTTCCCTTTTTTCTGTAAATATCTTTTATCTTTTGTTCTACTTCTTTTTCAAAGCCGTTTTCTTTGATGTATTTTTCACATTGCTGGTCTATGGCTGTATTCATGAAATAACTTACCATGATAGGAGCCGGGCCGTTAATGGTCATCGAAACAGAAGTCATGGCATTGGCCAGATCGAATCCCGAATATAGCTTTTTGGCGTCATCCAGGCAACTGATAGAAACACCAGAATTGCCAATTTTGCCGTATATATCGGGACGGGTTCCGGGATCGTTACCGTATAATGTTACAGAATCAAATGCAGTGGAAAGCCTTTTGGCACATAGCCCTCTCGACACATAATGAAATCTTTTGTTTGTACGTTCGGGTCCGCCTTCACCGGCAAACATACGGGTGGGGTCTTCGCCTTCGCGTTTAAACGGAAATACACCACCTGCATAAGGAAATTCACCGGGAACATTTTCTTTCAGGTTCCATTTTAATATGTCGCCCCAGGCTTTGTATTTAGGTAGTGAAATTTTTGGAACCTGGGTGTGTGAAAGGCTTTCGGTATGTGTTTTTATTTTAATTTCTTTGTCGCGAACTTTAAAAATGTAATATTCCTGTTTGTACGAATCTGTTTTTTTAGCCCATCCTTCAAGTATTTTACGGTTTTGTCCGTCCAGGTTATCGTTCAGTTCTTTGTAAAGCTCATCAATGGCCGATTCCGGTTTTCCTGCTTTTTTGAGTTCATCAATAGCAATTTTCAGACTATAAAGTTTCTGAGCTGTTTCCGCCTGCTCGTCAACCCATTTGTTATAGTTTCTTATAGTATCTGAAATCTCCGAAAGATAGCGGATACGGTGAGGAGGAATGATAAAAATTTTCTCAGGAATTTCGTCGGTTACTTTAATGTTATTTTTAAAACCGGCTCCTGTTTTTTCATTTACTTTATCGATAATAGCCCTGAAAAGCTGGTTCACGCCCGGGTCATTAAATTGAGAGGCAATAGTGCCAAACACCGGCATTTCATCAAAGCCTTTATCGAACAGTTTATGATTGCGCTGATATTGTTTTTTAACATCTCGCAGAGCATCCATACCCCCTCTTTTATCGAATTTATTAAGCGCAATAATATCGGCAAAATCGAGCATGTCGATCTTTTCCAGTTGAGAGGCTGCTCCGTATTCCGGGGTCATAACATAGAGCGAAAGATTGCTGTGATCGATAATTTCCGTGTCAGACTGACCAATACCGGAAGTTTCTAAAATGATGAGGTCGAAACCGGCCACTTTTAAAATGTTTAGTGTGTCTTTTACATATTTCGACAACGCCAGGTTCGACTGGCGGGTTGCCATGGAACGCATAAAGACACGGGGAGTGTGAATGGAATTCATTCGAATCCTGTCGCCTAACAATGCACCGCCGGTTTTGCGCTTCGACGGGTCAACACAAACAATAGCGATTTCTTTTTTGGGATATTCTGCCAGGAATCTTCTTACAAACTCATCTACCAAAGAGGATTTTCCCGCACCGCCGGTTCCTGTAATTCCAAGAATGGGAACTTTTGAAGAGGCCGCTTTGTCATTTATCTTTTTTAAATCCTTTTCTGCTTCGCTAGGATAGTTTTCTACTGCAGAGATAAGGTTTGCAATTTCTGAATGATGGCGTTTTTCAATTTTCTTAAAATCAGTTTTTATACTTTTCCCTCTTGGAAAATCAGATTTCTCAAGCAAATCATTTATCATTCCCTGCAATCCCATGGCACGGCCATCGTCGGGAGAGTATATGCGCGCAATACCATATTCATGAAGTTCTGCAATTTCATCGGGCAGAATAACGCCACCACCGCCACCGAAAATTTTTATGTGACCACAACTTCTTTCTTTAAACAGGTCGAGCATGTATTTAAAAAATTCCATATGTCCGCCCTGGTATGATGTAATCGCAACTGCCTGAACATCTTCCTGGATGGCACAATCCACAATTTCCTGTACCGAAATATTATGTCCCAGGTGAATTACTTCTGCTCCCGATGCCTGAATAACTCTTCGCATTACATTAATAGTTGCATCATGTCCATCAAATAATGAAGCAGCTGTTACAATTCGAATATGATTTTTCGGTTTATAGGATTCTATCGTTTGCATTTTCCTGTTAAAATTTAAGATACAAATATTGCTATTATTTGGTTAAAAATTAAACCTCATTTTTGTTGTTGGTCTTAATTGTTTTCAACTTTTTGACTATCCCGAAGGGATAGAACGTTTATAAAAAACTATTCCACCATAATCTTCAACCCCGAAGGGGGTCGTACAATCATTTTTATAATTGAAACTATTAACCTTTGATGCCTTTGGCATCATTTTTTGAAGATCAAATCCAGTTAAATAAATACTTTTCATCCTGTTTAATGTCGAATTGTTTTAAAAAGAGCAGATATTCATCTCTAAAACTTTGTTTTTTATGATGTTCTTTCTGGTTCATTATATATTTAATAACATTATCTACATGAGATGGACTATACGAAAAGGAGCCAAATCCTGATTGCCAGTTGAACTTGAATTTAGTAAACTTGTTTAACTTAATAAATTCATTGCTTGATTTTTTTACCTCTCTGATCAGATCACTAAGGCAGCAACTGGGTTTCATTCCGATTAAAAAATGCAAGTGATTGCTTACACCATTTATTGCAAGCATTTTTTGTTCTTTATTTTGAATAATACCTGTAATGTACATATATAATCGTTTTTCCCAATCAGGATGAATTAATGTATCTCTATTCTGCACAGCAAAAACAATCTGAATATAAATTTGTGAATATGCTCCTGCCGTAATTTAATACTTGCAAATTTTACTATTTTTTGTGAAATTAAGAAAGTAAATCGAAAATCACATTCTTTCTTTTACTATAGAGAGCTTCAAAAAAAGATCTGTTTGTATAAGTTTTTTCTTTCTCAGGACCTATAATTTAAAACATTTTAGCCTCTGCTGTTGAATAACATAAAATCAGTATTTTGCCAACTACACAAGTGTAATCGAGGTATCTTAAATGATAAAGCTCATTAAAAATTAAGTTAAACTACAATAAGGTATCGTCTTTCTTTCTATATTTATCTCCCCAAAAAGAAAAACGTTTTAAAACATGGAATATAAAATCTTAAAACTTGAGGTTAAAGACAATATCGCACTGGTAACTATCAGCCGTCCACAGGCGATGAATGCATTAAATTCTGATTTTTTTAAGGAAATGGATGCAATGCAGGTACAGATTTCGGGAATGAAAGAAATCAGGGCGATGATAATAACCGGCGAAGGAAAGGCTTTTGTGGCGGGAGCAGATATAGCAGAAATGTCGGGGATGAACCCTGAACAGGGCAAACAATTTTCTAAAATCGGACAAAAAGTATTTGACGGGTTTGGAAAAATGCCGGTTCCCGTAATTGCTGCCGTAAACGGTTTTGCTTTGGGTGGTGGTTGCGAATTAGCTATGGGTTGTGATATTCGTATCGCAAGTACGTTTGCAAAATTTGGTCAACCTGAAGTTAATCTTGGATTAATTCCCGGTTATGCAGGAACACAGCGATTGCCGAGGCTGGTGGGTTTGTCGAATGCACTTCATCTTTTAATGACAGCTGATATGATCAATGCCGAAGAAGCATTAAGATTAGGATTGGTCCAAAAAGTAGTGGAACCCGATAAACTTATTGAAGAAGCCATGGCAATAGCAACTAAAATTGCTTCCAAAGGAAAAATTGCCATTAAGATGGTAAAAAAGACAACCATTTCTGGAATGAAAATGGACTTTGATTCTGCTCAGAATCATGAAGCAGAAGAATTCGGAAATCTTTTTGGTAATGGTGAATCCGGAGAAGGAATGAAAGCTTTTTTAGAAAAAAGGAAACCCAACTGGTAAAAAACAGTTGAAAGTTAGAAAGTAAAACACAACAAACTATAGACTTTCAAACTTTCGAAATTGATAAACTGAAATAAAGAAATTATTAACTAAACTAAATACTAACAATATGAACTACGTAGAAAGATTCCAGAACGTATCCGTTTTGGGTGCTGCAGGTAAAATGGGAAGCGGAATACTCCTGCTTACTGCCATCGAAATGGCCGACATGAACCTGAAACCCGAAAACAAAGACAAACTTTTTGTTTTATATGCTATAGACATTAATCAGAAAGCCCTGGCCGGACTTATGAAATATATCCAGGCACAGGTTTTTAAAGCCGCAGAAAAGAAAACCATTGCCCTGCGTAAAGTTTATGCCGAACGCAAAGACCTTATTGACAACAATGAGATTATCGATCAGTATGTGAAAGATGTTATGGAAATTATCCGCCCGGTAACAACGCTTGAATCAGCATATGAATCGAACATTGTGTTTGAAGCAGCCAGTGAAAATCCGGATTTAAAAATCAAAATGTTTTCACAAATCAACCAGAACAGTAAAGTCAAACCCTGGTTCTTTACCAATACCTCGTCAATTCCAATCGGACACCTTGATAAAGAGGCAAAGCTGGATGGAAGGATTCTCGGTGTACATTTCTACAATCCACCGGCTGTTCAGAAACTGGTTGAAGTTATTAAATCAGAAAAGACCTTACCCGAATTGCCGGAGTTTGTTAGTCAGTTGATAAAAAATCTCCGTAAAATAGAGGTTCCTTCAAACGACTTTGCAGGATTTATCGGTAATGGCCATTTTATGCGCGATGCTCTCCACGGAATGAGCGAAGCAGTAAAGTTATCAGGCCAGATGTCGTTTGTTGAAGCAGTATATGCTATTAATAAAATCACACAGGACTATCTAATCCGGCCCATGGGTATTTTCCAGCTAATTGATTATGTTGGAATAGATGTTTGTCAGTACATTATGAAAGTAATGAAACCGCATGTAAAAGATGAAGATATCCATAGCCCTCTCCTCGACAAATTTATGGAACTGGGTGTAAAAGGCGGTCAGAATTCGGATGGTTCGCAAAAAGACGGTTTCCTGAAATATGAAAAAGGAAAAGTAACTGGTATATACGATCCGGAGAAGAAACAATATGTAAATGTTGCAGAAATAGCTCCTAAATGCGATGAAAAACTGGGTGCTTTACCCAAAAAAATAAAACCCTGGAAAGCCGTTGTCGGTAATCCGGCCAAAGAAGAAATATTTAAACAGTATTTTGCCGAATTAAAGACCATGGATACCATGGGTGCAAAAATTGCAACTCATTATGCAATCCGTTCAAAAGCTATCGGACAGAAATTAGTAAGCGATAAAGTAGCACAGAACGAAAAAGATGTGAATACCGTTCTGCTTACCGGGTTTTTTCATGCATATGGTCCCATTAACGATTATTTAAACTAGGAGGAATAAAATATGAAACTAAGAAAAAAGGTATATATGGTAGCCGGCTATAACACCATATCCATGGGAACCGGCCGTAAAGAGTTCAACCCTAAAAAAGAACGCGCAGGCCTTGAAGAATATATGAAAGAAGCCGGTCAGGGTGTGTTAAAGCAAATTGGCGGAGCTGCCAATGTTGACGAATGCGTAGTGGGGAATTTTATTGCTGCCCGCTTTAATCGTCAGGCCAACATGGCCGGATTTTTCCCTTACATTGACGAAGGCCTTACTTATAAACCCTGCACCCGCGTGGAAGGTGCCTGCGGAACAGGGGCTTTGGCTTTGGCTAACGGCATTCGCTCCATACTTGCCGAAACGGCCGATGTGGTTTTGGTTATTGGCGTTGAAGTTCAGAATACCGTGAAAGCCATTTATGGCGCCGATATTCTGGCAGCTGCCGGCTGGAGTAAAGAAAGAAAAGACGGACATGCCTATTTCTTCCCCGGAAAATTCAGCGATCGTGCAGGATTTTATTATGAAAAATTCGGCAAGGAAAAAACCCGCAAAGCAATGGCAAAATGGTTTGTTAATGCCATTGAAAATGCCCGTCTTTGTCCGACAGCCCAGGAATATCATAATGCAAGTCCCGATTTAACCGCTTTAGGCATGATGGAACCCAATGGTAAAAATTTTGTAGACCATCTGAATGTTTTCGATTGTTCAAAAGTATCCGATGGAGCTTCCGGAATAGCTGTTGTTTCTGAAGAAGGATTAAAACGTTGCGGTATTTCTAAAAAAGACGCTGTTGAAGTAATTGGTTTTGGACAGGCGGAAAACGATATTACCCGTCCGCCAAAAGACCATACGGTTCTCGATACAACAAAAGCCGCTGTTCAGAAAGCATTGCAAATGGCGAATATTACCAGAGAACAAATTGGTACCGTTGAGTGTCACGATTGCTTTACCATTGCCGGAATTCTTGCCACTGAAGCAATAGGCTTTGCCAAGCACGGTGAAGGACCTGATTATGTTCTGGCAGGAAAAACTGCACGGAATGGCGAAGTTCCATTTAATACTACCGGCGGATTAATTGGCTGGGGCCACCCGACCGGTGCAACCGGAGTTCATCAGGCTGTTACCATTTTAGAACAGTTAACAGGAAAAGCCGGAGAAGCTCAGATACAAATTAAACCAGAGCGTCCATATGGCTTAACAATTAACATGGGAGGCGATGATAAAACTCTTGTGTCTATTGTTTACAAAAAAGCAGAATAGAAATAATACAATAGAGCAGTCAGTCTGAGTACTTCATTTTATTCAGTAAAACTCCGTTGACAGACAAACTGTCTTTTTTAGCGGAGAAATAAATTTTGCTTTTTAGTAATAAAAAGCTACATTTGTACAAATTTAAAGACCGTCTTTAAATTTGTACAAATGATACAAAGAGAAATTTATAATGAGTTAATTTCCATTTCAGGACAATATCCGGTAATAATTATTACAGGTCCCCGTCAATCAGGAAAAACCACTCTGGCAAAACAAGCCTTTCCAGAGAAAGCATATTTTAGTTTAGAAAATCCTGACACACGTCAGTTAGCGATTTTAGATCCTATTGGATTTTTAAATTCTTTTCCTGACGGGGCAATATTGGATGAGATTCAGAGATCCCCTGATTTGTTATCATATATTCAGGGCATGGTTGACAAAAAAAAGGAACATGGAAAGTTTATTTTGACAGGTAGCAATCAGTTTTCTTTAATGAATTCTGTAAGTCAATCGCTTGCCGGAAGAGCGGCTCTTTTGAAATTACTTCCCCTTACCATCCATGAAACAAAACTGTTTGGTTCTGAATTTAATATAGATGAATTTATTCTGAATGGATTTTATCCGGGAATTTATGATTATAAACAGGAGCCTTACAAAGCCTACAGAAATTATTATGAAACTTACATTGAACGGGATGTAAAACAGTTAATAAATCTGAAAGATTTAAATAAATTTCAATTATTTATGCGGCTATGTGCCGGAAGAGTGGGGCAATTATTAAATACCAGTCATTTATCAAATGAAGTTGGAGTCTCGGTTCCGACTATTCAAAACTGGCTTTCAGTATTACAGGCATCTTATATTATTTTTTTACTACAGCCCTGGAGTGGAAATTTAAAGAAAAGACTGATAAAAACACCTAAATTATATTTTTATGATGTTGGTCTGGCAAGCTTTCTGATGGGAAATGAAAATCTTAATCATATTTCCCGTGATCCATTACGCGGGTCGTTATTTGAAAATATGGTTATAATTGATGTATTAAAATCAAGATACAATAAAGGCCTTGATAATAATTTATTTTTTTACAGGGACAATCATCAGAATGAAGTAGATATACTTGAGAAAAACGGCAATAGATTAAATGCAATTGAAATAAAATCTTCGTCAACATTTCACACGGATTTTCTTAATCAACTGGACTATATTAAAAAAATAATACCCGATCGGGTTGATAAAACTACATTGATATACTCTGGCGACAAAGATTTCATAATTAATAACCATGTTATAACAAATCATAAAAAATTTAAATCATAAGAATGAACCGAATCACTCAACTTTTCAACATTCAATATCCCGTTGTTCAGGCCGGCATGATATGGTGCAGCGGCTGGGAACTGGCTTCCGCTGTGAGTAACGCTGGAGGCCTCGGGCTTATTGGCTCTGGTTCAATGACTCCGGAAATTCTTAAAACACACATTCAAAAATGCAAACAGGCAACCAATAAACCCTTTGGAATTAATGTTCCCCTGATTTTTCCCTATACCGAAGAGTTTATGAAGATGATGGTGGAAGAAAATATTAAAGTAGTTTTTACATCAGCCGGCAATCCTGCCAAATGGACACCGTATTTAAAACAACATGGAATATCAGTAGTTCATGTAACAGCGAGCACAAAGTCGGCAAAGAAATCCGAAGAAGCCGGAGTCGACGCTATTGTTTGTGAAGGATTCGAAGCCGGAGGTCATAACGGAAAAGAAGAAACTACAACGATGGTACTTATTCCTATGGTGAAAGAAACAGTTTCAATTCCGATTATTGCTGCAGGTGGAATCGGAACCGGAAAAGCCATGCTGGCGGCTATGATTTTGGGTGCCGATGGAGTTCAGATAGGTAGCCGGTTTGTGGCAACTCCCGAATCGTCAGCTCATCAAAAATTTAAGGAAAAGATTCTAGGAGTAAAAGATGGCGATACCTTTTTAACATTAAAAAGAATAGTTCCTGTCCGGCTGATTAAAAATAAATTTTTCCATGAAGTGGAAGAAAAACAGACACAGGGGGCCAGTCTTGAGGAACTCTCTGAGTTGTTAGGAAGAGGTCGTGCCCGCAAAGGTATGTTTGAAGGCGATGAAGACGAAGGCGAAATGGAAATAGGGCAGGTAGCCGGGTTGATTCACGAAATAAAGCCTGCCGCCGAAGTTTTGAGAGAGATTATAAAAGAGTTTAATGAAGCCAGTAAAGGAATTGAAAATCTGAAATTTTAATGTTAAAACAGATTCCCGCTTATCTCAGATTTTTTTTGAAAATATACCTTTCTACTCTTATTATTTTTACATTTTTAAGAATTTTGCTATTTGTTGTTGTATTTTTTTATTGGGGAAATATTTCCGGGTTGTCATTTGGATTGGTGTTGCACGCATTTCTTAACGGGTTACGTTTCGATCTTGTTGTTTTGGGATATATTTTTATTGTCCCGTTTATCCTTTTTGGTATTAGCGATTTTTTAAAGATTAAATCGAAAACACTTTATAACATTATTACCGTTTATATCATAACACTTGTTAGTATTTCCTTCCTGATTACCTGTGCCGATATTCCTTATTTTCTTCAGTATTTCACAAGACTTAATACAGCCGCGTTTGCATGGATTGATGATGGAACTTATATGTTTAGGATGATTTTTCAGGAGTTTTCTTTTTTAATTTATTTCTTCCTGTTTTTATTTTTATCTGTTCTTTCCGTTTTTTACATTATAAAACAAAAAAGAAAATGGTTTGATACCTTCAAAGTTACAGTCTCTTATAATCGGATATTTGGCGTAATAAGTTTCATTGTTATACTTAGCTTGCTTTTATTAGGAATCAGGGGAAGAATCAGTTTTAAATCTCCCATCAGAACGGGAACAGCCTATTTCTGCGAAAATCCATTTCTAAATCAACTGGGGTTAAATCCTGTATTTACACTTGCGTCGGGTTATTTGAAAGACATGTCCGATGTTGGCAAAAAAGTACATTTAATGGACCCTGAAAAAGCCAAAAGAATGGCTGCAGAATTTTTTGGAATTTCGAATAAAAATTCTGTTGATTTTCCCTTTTTGAGATTTGAAAAATACAACGATGATACTTGCAGGCCGAATGTTGTTATAGTTATTATGGAAGGAATGAGTTCCTTTAATTTAGGCAGTTATGGCGGACCCGAAAATATAACACCGAACTTGAAACAATTAATTTCCCAATCGTATTATTTCAGCAATATTTATTCGGCCGGGATACATACATATAATGGTATATACTCAACTTTATTTTCGTATCCTGCTTTGTACAAACAACAGCCGTTGGAGATTCTTCAGCCCAAACCACATGATGGAATCGCGAATATATTAAAACAAAAAAACTATTCGGCCATTTACTTTACCAACCACGATTCCCAGTTCGATAACGTCGAAGGGTTTTTAAGAGCGAATGGATTTGATAAAATAGTTTCTGAAGATGATTATCCTGGCGACTGGCACAGAAATGCCAATGGTATTCCCGACCATAAAATGTTTGAATTTGCCATAAATGTCCTGAATAAAGAATCACAAAAGGGAAAACCGTTTTTATCTGTATTTATGACATCAAGCAATCACAAGCCCTGTTATTTGCCTGAAAATATTGATTTTAAGCCGGTGTCCGGTAACGAAGATCAGCAAATGATAAAATATTCTGACTGGTCAATAGGAGAATTTGTAAAAAATGCAGCAAAACAGGATTGGTTCAGAAATACAATTTTTGTTTTCGTAGGTGACCATGGGGTAAATTTAGGCCATACCTACGATATGCCATTGTCTTATCATCATACACCTCTGGTTATTTTTTCTCCGTTATTTACCGATGCTCCAAAAGAATTCGATTGCCTGGGCGGACAAATTGATGTTGCACCTACCGTTTTAGGATTATTAAATATCTCTTATGAAAACAATACAATGGGAGTAGATATGTTAAAGTACAAAAGGCCTTTTATCTATTTTTGTGCAGATGATAAAATCGGATGTCTTGATAAAGATTATTACCTGATTATAAGAGATAATGGTGTTCAAACATTGTTTTTTTACAAGAACCTGGGAACCAAAAATTATATGGAGGTCTTTCCACAAAAAGTGGATAGTATGAAAAATTATACTTTTTCAATGATGCAATCAACCCAATGGTTAATTGATCATAATAAACTAAAAAGCCATTAGACACTTTTATATAAAGAAAATTAATTAAGTTTGACAATTGGTTTTAATAAAAGATGAAGAATTTAACATCATTTCTTTTTCTCGTTTTATTTCTGTTAAATGTTTTTATTTATTATCCTGTTTTTCTTTTGCTTCAATCCGGGATAAAAAGTGAAGTAGCTGTGAATATTGAAAAACAGATTTTACCGCAGGATATTACTGTTTTTACCATACAACAGGGCGAGGCTGTCAAATGGGAATGGCTGGAAAAAAATGAATTTTGCCATAACGGAATAATGTACGATGTTATTAAAAAAGAAAAGAAAGGAAATATTACCTTTTACTATTGCCGTGCCGACCATAAGGAAATGAGATTGTTCGAGGGATTAAATCACTTTGTTAAAAACATTTCCGATACACAGAATACCGAAAAAAAAGAGTCTAAAAGCAGCCAGATAAAAGATTTTTTTAAAGATTATTTTCCTGTAAATAAAGAATATACTTTATTTAATATGAATAAAGAGTTCCGCTTTAACATTTCAACTTGTTCTTTTTTATCGTTCGTTCCCGAAAAACAATCTCCCCCGCCAAAAATCGGATAATTAATAATACTTATTGTTTCTTACTTTCTATTGACGAAAGTATTCTTTTTGTTTAATTATTAATTAATCCGATGTTTATGAAAAAATTATATTTTTTTATTGTCTTATTTTTTGCAGTATCTTGGGCAGATGCCCAGACCATTACCGTAACCGATAAAACAAATCTTCAGCCCTTATCCAATGTTGATATTTACAGTAATACTCCCAAGCTGTCATGTATAACAAATGCAAAGGGACAGGCAGATTTCAGTAAATTTTTAAAGACAGACTCTGTTTATTTTCACATGGTTGGTTATCAGAACGTAACCCTGACTTATAAACAGATCGAGAAATTAAAGTTTAAAGTATTTCTATCCGAAAAATCATATTCTCTCGATGAAGTTGTGATTTCTTCCAGCCGGTTCGAAGAAAAGATGTCCGATGTGCCCCAGCAGATAGAAGTTATAAAAGCAAAAGACATTGAACTTATGAATCAACCAACTTCGGCTGAGGTGATGCAGAGTTCAGGCAATGTCCTGGTACAAAAAAGCCAGATGGGCGGAGGCAGCCCGATTATCAGGGGATTTGAAGCCAGCAAAGTGCTCATTGTTGTAGATGGAGTGCGAATGAATAATGCCATATATCGTGCGGGTCACTTGCAAAATATTATAACTATAGACAATTCCATGCTCGAAAAAACAGAAATTGTTTTTGGCCCGGGTTCTGTAGTATACGGAAGTGATGCACTGGGAGGAGTCATGCATTTTTATTCAAGAAAACCAAGTGTTATGCAGGAGGGAGATTCAAATCTTGTTAAAGCAAATGCTTATTCCAGGTATTCAACAGCATATGATGAAAAAACCGAACATGTGGATTTTAATATCGGATTGAAAAAACTGGCTTTTTTATCAAGTGTTACCGTTTCCGATTATGGCGATCTGAGGCAGGGAAATATCCGTAATCCGTTTTATGGCGATTGGGGAAAACGCATTTATTATGCTGAAAGGATAAATGGTAAAGATTCTATGGTTACAAATAGCGACGTTAATGTTCAGAAACAAACAGCTTATAAACAGCGCGATTTTATGGAGAAAATTCTTTTTCAGCAAAACAGAAACGTGTATCATTTGTTAAACGTTCAGTACTCTACATCTTCTGACATCCCACGGTACGACAGGTTAACCGAAATAAATTCAGGCGGTATTCTTAAAAGTGCGGAATGGTATTATGGTCCTCAAAACAGGTTATTTGCATCTTACGGCCTTAACTTAAAAGCGGAAAAAGGCTTTTACGAAGAAGCCCATATGGTTATTGCCTATCAGGATATTGACGAAAGCCGTCATAACCGTAATTTTGGGAGCAGTAAATTAAATAACCGGGTAGAAAATGTTAAAGTTTATACCTTAAATGCCGATTTCGGAAAAAATATTAAAGAACAGGAAATTCGCTATGGAATAGAAGGAACATACAACAAGGTAAGCTCAAAAGCGAACCAGAAGAACATTGTTACCGGAGAATCTGCCCCCCTGGATACACGTTACCCCGATGGCGGATCGGAAATGCAATCTGTGGCAGCCTATCTTACACATTCATGGGAAATTACACCTAAATTTGTGTTGACCGATGGAATTCGCTTTACAAATACTGGCTTAACATCCAGATTTAACGATACCACTTTCTTCCCTTTTCCCTTTAAAACAGTTACTCAAAAGTCAAATTCTCTAAATGGAAAGTTAGGCGTTACCTATCAGCTATGTTGCGACTGGCGTATTTCTTTGCTCGGTTCAACTGGTTTTCGTGCACCCAATGTGGACGATATGAGTAAGATTTTTGAATCAGCCGGGGGAAATCTTATTGTTCCTAATCCCGATTTGAAACCGGAACATACCTATAATGGCGAAATGAGTATTTCCAAAATATTTAACAAAAGAGTAAGGACAGAATTAGTTGGATATTATACTCTTTATAAAGACGTTATTACTACTGATATTGCAAAATTCAACGGAAAAGATTCTGTTTTGTATGACGGTCAAATGAGCCGGGTAATAACCCAGGTGAATAAGAACGAAGCCTATATTTATGGTTTGAGCGGAAGTCTTTCGGCAGATGTTACAGATGCTTTTTCTATCACATCAACGCTTAATTATACCTATGGAAGAATAAAAACAGATACCACCGATTATCCGCTCGATCACGTGGCTCCCGTTTTCGGAAAAACAAGCTTTAATTTAAAAATCAAGAAATTTCGCGGAGAATTTTTTGTGATGTATAACGGGGCAAAGCTCTCGAAAAATTATAACCTTCTTGGTGAAGATAACCAGGTTTATTCTGCCGATCCGGTAAATGGATACACCCCGGCATGGTATACATTAAATATCAGAACCGCCTGGCAGATTAATAAATATATTCAATTACAGTTAGCCCTTGAAAATATTCTGGATCAGAATTACCGTACTTTTGCTTCGGGAATAGGCGCTCCGGGAAGGAATTTTATAGTTACTTTAAGAGGAAAATTCTGATTTGTTTTGGTAAACCCTTTAAAAATCTCAGGGCGATTTGCCTTGAGATTTTTTTATAATTTTTTGTTTTTAAAAAAAACACTTACATTTGCACAAAATGCCACATCGAGGTAGTATATATGAAATTAAGTAAAACCACAGAATACGCTATTCGAATATTATGCTTTATGGCTTCTAACGAAGACAAAATTCATAGTGCAAAAAGCATACTTGAAAAAATTAAAATTCCCCAGAAATATATGCGTCGTATAATGACTGATCTCAGCAAAAATAATTTTATACAAAGCACACATGGAAGAGAAGGCGGATACCGCTTTTTAAAAAGTCCGGACTCTATTTTTCTTTCTGATATTATTGAAGCGGTTGAAGGTATGGAAAAATATGTAGGATGTATTTTGGGTTTTAATGAATGCTCCGGTTCAAATCCTTGTGCGATGCACAATTCTTGGGTAGACACACGAGAAAAACTTTTTCAGACCTTAACTAAAACCAATCTTTCCGATTTAACCAGCCCTTCTATCGAAAAACAGTAAAATTTTTTTGTTATAAAATACCACACGAAGGTAGTATATAAATTAAAACTTAATATTAATCTTTAAAATCCTTACTTATGAAAGAAACATTTTTAGACAAGTTTATGAGCCGAAAGGGTCTTTATACCGGCTTTTGGTTCGTCGCCATTATTATGGTGTCGGCATTGATTTATTTCACAGCCAATTTACAAAAAGAAGTTCCACCCATACCCAAAGAGGTGAAATCGGTAAACGGCGAAGTTCTTTACACATACAATGATGTAGTTGAAGGGAAAGGCTATTTCCAGGAATTTGACCTTATGGATTGGGGAACAATGCTGGGTATGGGAGCATATATAGGCCCCGATTTTACAACAGATATGCTTCATCACAGGATTGAATATTTATATGAATATTATGCTATGGAAATGTATTCAAAAAACCCAAAAGATCTTACCCGGATTGAACGGGGAGCTGTAAAAGAGAGGGTAAAACAAGATATTAAACAACAAACATCATTATTGGAAAGTGCCACAATTTATACCGAGGCATCCGCACAGGCATATCACAAAAATGTTGAAAATGTTGTAAATATGCTTGTCAATGGCGATAGAGAAAGAGCCTTCAGGGGTGGAATAATTAAACCCGAAGAAGCTAAAAAAATTGCAGCATTTTTTGACTGGGGACAAATGGTAGCCTCCTCATTACGTCCCGGAACCCAGAGAACATGGTCGAACAACTGGCCATGTGAACCATTGATTGATCAGGATGTGGATTTTAATGCTCATAATGTGTCCCTATGGGAGTTTCTTATTTTATGGACATTGACAATCATTGTAATTTTCCTTTCTTATGAGTTCTTGTTTAAAAAAGATAAAAATGAAGTGTTAGAGCCAGCCATTAAAATTACAAGTTTGTTCAAATCTCAGAAAAAGCTATTAAAATATATCCCCATTGTTGGATTACTGTTTTTTGTACAGCTTGTTTTAGGCGGTTATCTGGCACACCTTTATGCAAATCCAAAAGATAATTTTATCTTTTCACAAGACCTGCTTCCTTTTAATGTTCTGCGATCGATGCATACTCAGATTGCGATTTTGTGGGTTGCTATCGGTTGGTTGATTGGGGGATTATTAATTGCACCCTGGGTAGCTAATCGTGACCATAAATTTCCGTGGTTGGTAGATGTGCTATGGATAGCATTATTGGTTGTTGGAATAGGAAGTGTAGCCGGTTTATATTTGGGTGCAACCGGCCAATTGCGTGATACATGGTTCTGGTTTGGCAACGAAGGAAGAGAGCTTGTTAATTTAGGAAGAGTCTGGGATATCGGCCTGGTAATTGGTTTGGTATTCTGGTTTTTATTAGTTGTTTCATTAATCAGAAAAGCAGCAACTAACAATCCCCTTGTAGGAACAATTATCTGGTCGGCATTCGGTATTGCAACATTATACATTGCAGGAATGATGCCTGTACATAAAATAATACCTAATTATACTGTGGATGACTATTATCGCTGGTGGGTTATTCACCTCTGGGTTGAATTAACATTCGAATTATTTGCCGCAGGAGTTATCGCATTCTTTACTGTTTCGCTGGGACTTATTTCACAGAAAACAGCTGTAAAAGTTATGTTCTTCGAATTGTTCCTGATCATGCTGAGCGGAACTTTAGGTGTAGGTCACCATTATTTCTGGCAGGGACTTGATGAATACTGGATTGCCATTGGTGGAATTTTCTCAGCTCTTGAGCCACTACCACTGGCTTTAATGTTAATTGAAGCCATGAAAAATTACAGGGAAAAAATGCATAACGGTGAAGATTTTAAATTCTCCACTCCGTTTATGTGGATCGCTGGTTCTGCAATTCTAAACTGGATTGGTGCCGGATTCTTAGGCATGGTTATCAATACGCCAACGATTTCTTATTATTCACATGGAACTTATTTAATTATGCCTCACGGACATGTGGCCTTGCTCGGTGCATTTGGATATGTTTCCATTGCATTCCTGTATATGACTTCCAGGGCAAACGCCATGGCAAGAGGATTAGTTTGGAACGATAAATTAAGCAAATGGGGATTCTGGTTACTTACTATCGGCACATTGTTATTTGCTGTGCCAACCTTAATAATCGGACTTGAGCAGACAAAGATTGCACACGATCTCGGATATTATGCCGCCCGTACTAGAGAAGCTCTCAGTGGAATGGGAGTATGGATATGGTTCAGAACTGTTCCTGATACATTAATGATACTTGGAGGTGGAATTGTTGTATTCGACCTTGTGAAGAAAACCTTTTTTTCAAAAAAAGCTTAGTTTAATTAAGTTGTTAGTTTTAAAACTGCTGAACAAATTGTTTGGCAGTTTTTTTATTGCATGCTATCCAAAATTTTTATTCAGAAAACAACTTTTATAATGAAATAAACGACTTCATTAAAAGATTAGAGAAGAGAATCAATTTAATACTCTATTAAATAAAATATCTAAAAACAGTACATTTGTCGGCCTAATTTATAATCGATTCTTTTTAAGAAAATGTATTTCACAATTAAAGATATAATTTACATCGTATTAATTACCGAATCAATTCTTTTTGCCTTATTTTCATTTACTTATAAAAACGCAAGAACCAAGTCGTCGAGTATACTCGGGTACTACATGGTTTTTATTACGATCTTTTTTATTATTGCTTTGGCACTCACTCACCAGTATTTTTATATTGCCTCTGTTTTATACTATTTATTATTGCCGATTTTTCTTTCAATAAATCCTTTTTATTATCTCTATCTTAAATCATTAACAAAAGAAACTTTCAGGTTTGGTATAAAAGAACTCTGTCATTTTATTCCTGCCTTCCTTGTTCTTTTTTGTTTGATTCTGTTTTTTATGCCCTTATCCTATGAAGAGAAAATCAAAATAATTACTGAAGGAGTGCCTTTAAAAAACAATCAGAATCTATTTATAAAAATCAATGTCTTTATTAAATCTTTTGCATTGGTCTTTTATTACATTCAATTAATCACATACCTGATAATGATGTCGGTTATATTAAAGAAACATTCTAAAAAGATTAAAGATTTTTATTCCAATACAGAAAAAGTTTCACTTAACTGGCTCAAGATTTTTATTACCATTTTTATCATTAACAGCATTCTGGAAGTTTCCATTGCATTTTTTTATTACTCCCCATTATATAAACATCTTGAATTAACATACTATGTGTTAATGATTTTCGGAAATTCGATCTTTGGTTTTTTTGGAATAAAACAGGGTGATTTATATACAGTTAAAATGAGTGGAATCGAAAAGAACAATTCTTCACCCGCCATTACTGTTTTAGCTGAAGAATCCTCCACCCATACCTCAAAATATTTAAAATCAAAACTTGACGATACAACTAAAAGCACTATTGAAAAGGAAATTTTAGAGTTAATGACAGAAAAACAATTATTTCTGAACCCTGACTTAAGAATAGATGATATTGCAAATGAGCTTAATACCAACAAAGCATATGTCTCACAGGTTATTAATGAAAATTTTAATAAGACTTTTTTTCAATTAGTTAATGAATACCGGATTAATGAAGCAAAAAGACTAATAAAAAGTCCCGAATACGCACATTTTTCTCTTGATGGAATCGCAACTCAATGTGGTTTTAATTCCCGTTTTGTATTAAATACGGTTTTTAAGAAAATAACAGGTCAGAGCCCTTCTGCTTATAAAAAATCCGTATAATTTTCATTCACTTTTCTGTTTTTCTTCTTCTATTCGCAAGTGTCAATTTAACAGACTATTACATGGGTGTTGATGTATATACTATCACATCCTTTTTGATCAGATTTTCTGTTTTACAACTAATTTTGTATAAAGCGGATTCGGTAATTAGTTACAAAGGCCATTGAAAAATAGAATGAGAATTTTTTCGAAAAATATAAAAATTCAAAATAATCATCTGGCTAAGTCTATATTTTTTACATTTTTCCTTTTAGGATTATACAGTGTTTCCTTTTCACAATTATCAAGCAAATATACATTTACTTACAACGGTACAACTAATTACGTAGCAGCTGTCGCTGGCACAAATCTGGCAACAGGTGCTGCTTCCGGGACTGATGCTGTTTGGACTAATCAGGCAATTGGCTTTACATTTACTTTCAATTGTGTAGATTATACTACTTGTGGTATTAGTCAGAATGGATTTATCTGGTTTGGAACCGGTACTTGTGCAACCAATCAATACACTCCTTTAAGCTCAACTACTGGTCAAACTGGTACAGTAGATGGAATTATCTCAGTATATGGAGCGAACTTAACCAATTCAGGTACTTCGGCTACAGCTAATTATGTCAGAACCCAACTTACAGGTACTGCTCCCAACAGAGTCTTTACCATAGAATGGAGAAAAATGCTGGCCGGAGGAAGTGAAGTTTGTGACCACCAGATAAAATTATATGAAACTTCAAACCAAATTGATTTAATCCAATGGAATAACCCATACCTGGTATCAGGTACATCATCAGGTCAGGTTGGAATGAGGGGTAGTGTGATAACTGATTTTTTGAACCGCAAAACCAGCGGTGGAACTATTTGTGCACCACTCAATGGTACATTAAATACGGATGTTATTCAAATTTTTGCTACCACTACCTGTGGTTATGCTGCATCTGCATCAAGTCAACAAATCACCTATAAATATACTTTTACCGGTTCCTGTTGTACAACTCCTGCCACTCAGCCAACTGCAGCAGGCACAAGTGGAATAACCCTTACCACCGCAAATCTTAACTGGACTCCGGGAAGTGGTTCAGGTGGAGATATTGTTTTTTTAAAACAGGGAAGTGCAATTACCACAGATCCTTCTAATGCAACAACTTATATTGCCAATTCTGTTTTTGGAAGCGGAACTCAAATAGGCACTACCGGTGCTTTTGCAATATATTCCGGAATGGCCGGTTCAACAGCAATCAGTAATCTTCAGCCAAGTACTACATATTATTATAAAATATACACTTTTGATGCTGCCGGTCCTTGTTATTTAGCTCCAACAACATCATCAGGAAGCTTTACCACAACTTCATGTTCACCAACTATTCAGGCTTCATCTCCTTCCATTTTATGTATTACCGGAACTACTTTAAATTTAAGATTTACAAGGGGAAACGGAAGCCGTGTAATTGTCGTTGGCAGAGCTGGTTCTTCTGTAAATGCCGATCCAGCATATAATACGGTTTATACTGCGAATGCATCCTTTGGAAGTGGTTCCCAAATTGGTGTGGGAAATTATGTTGTGTATGATGGAAATGATCCGGGAACTGTAACTATTCCAATAACAGGATTAACCGCAGGAACAACCTATTACTTTAATATTTACGAATATAATGGCCCACCAAATTGTTACAATACCGTTTCTCCAGCAACCACAAGCGGATCTACCATAAGTCCGGGAGTTTATGTCTCAAGTACAGCTACTCAGAATTCAACAAATGTTGCTCCCGGGGCTTTAGCACAGGACATTATTAAACTAAATATTGTAATAGGAGGAGGAATTGATCTTGCGGCAACTTTAAACAATATTGTTTTTACAACCACAGGTTCAACAAATACTACGACGGATCTTACAAATGCGAAAATATTCTATACCGGAAACAGCAATGTGTTTTCAAATGCGACTCAATACGGCACTACTTTTACTTCTTTTGCCGGCTCACTGACAGCAACGGCAAATTTTGCACTATTACCAGGCAATAATTATTTTTGGATAGCGTATGATGTTAAAGCAACTGCTACCGGAGGGGATGTTTTAGATGCGACCGTAACTTCTTTTAATTTAACTGATAACACTGGTACGGCCAATTATATTCCTGCACCAACAGCACCTGCAGGAAGCAGACTTATTGCAGCTCCTGTGGGTCTTGTTTATTGCAGTGGTGTTATTCCTACTGCTACGTGTGCTGGTACCGGTTGTAATTTTTCTTGTAGCCAGGGCGAAAATTTAAGTTCAATTTCTATTACCGGCTCAACAATTATTAGTTTTAGTGGCTGGCCGTGCAATAGTACCTGCGGAACAAATACAAACAGTTATACTGACATGTTTTTATTGAATAAATATTCATTGAATCAGGGAACCACTAACAATATGTCCATTGTTTTTTCTACATGGTTCTCAATGCAGATGAATTGGGCTATATGGGTTGACTGGAATCAGGATGGTGTTTTTACAAATGCTTCACCTGAAAGATTTCCGGCATCGGGATCTATTGATGAATGGACCTCACAAAATATTATTGTTCCGGCAAGTGTTTCAAGTGGAAGACACAGAGCCAGATTGTGGATGCAGGAATTTTCATATCCTCCTACAACACCGTGCAGGACATCTTCGGGCCCGTTAACAACATCCATTGGCCAAATCGTTGATTTTGATATTGAAGTTCCTGATGGCAGTTTACCAAATCTGGATCCTGCAGTTGTTACAGGTGGTGTTTCGTGTGCTACGCTGGCTCCCATTGTTGTAACACCTATTAATTATGCCTATGGGGCAATTGCAAGTCAGCTGACTGCAACTGGCACCAATTTATTATGGTACACTTCACTAACGGGTGGAGTTGGTTCAGCCACTGCACCTACACCAACAACCACTACTACCGGAACTCAGGTGTACTATGTTTCTCAGAATAACGGTTCTTGTGAAGGACCCAGAATACAGATTGCGGTAAATGTGCTTCCTCCACCCATTCCGGTTGCGCCTTTGGCTGCGGTAACACAGCCAACATGTGCTGTTGCCAATGGAATGGTTGCATTTTCTGGATTGCCATCTTCAGGAATCTGGACAATTAATCCAAATGGTATTTCCGGTTCAGGATCAACATATACGCTATCGCCTGTTGCACCTGGAAGTTATAACTATACCATCATCAATTCTGCCGGATGTATGTCTCCCACATCAGTAAATGCCGTTATAAACACACAACCAGCGACTCCTTCTGCACCTGTAGTCTCTACTGTAATTCAACCTGCAGGTGCTGTTACAACCGGAAGTGTTGTATTAACCGGGCTACCTGCAGATGGCTGGATTATTAATCCTGGAGCCATTGTTGGTGCTGTGGGAGTTACAAGTCTTACCATTTCAGGGTTAACTCCGGGAACATATACTTATACTGTTACAAACATGGCTGGGTGTACATCTGCTGCAACTACAAATATTATTATTACTCTCCCTTTGCCCATAGAATTAGTTTATTTTAATGCCACATTTAATGGAATCGATGTTGATTTAACCTGGTCAACTTCCTCAGAAAAAAACAATGATTATTTTACTGTCGAAAAAAGTAAGGATGCATTCAACTTCAAAAATATTTTAACTAAAAAAGGTGCAGGAAACAGTTCATCTTTATTGAATTACTATGCAAAAGATCTTTATCCTTTTTCTGAAACTTCATACTACAGGCTTAAACAAACCGATTTTGACGGGAATTCTACCTATTCAAAAAGTGTTTCGGTAAACTTCAAAGTAAATTCATCACTTGAAATTATTAGTATAAATAAAGAATCCGAGAATAGTTATAATGCTTGTATTAAATCAGGGGAAATTAATTTTGACCTTCAAATAATTAATATGACCGGAAAAATTGTTTTTTCATCAGAGCATAACAGCTTAGAAACAAGTGTAATGAAAATTAATTTTGATACGCATAATTTCGAAAAGGGTATATATTTACTTAAAATAATTGGCAGCCAGGAAACACAGGCTAAAAAATTTATAATCTATTAAAAAATAATCATATTTTTGTAATAACATAAAAAACCATCAATTATGAGAAAACTTTTTACATTTATATTTGTTACAGTAATCTTTTTTAATTCCAGCGCACAACTTGTTACAATTTCAGCAACACACCAGTTGCCGGTAATTGGCGACAGTATTCATTATGTCAATGCCAATACTTTCGGATTCGATGCAGTTGGAACCGGTCCGGTTACTGCCAAAGTATGGGATTTTTCAGCATTAATGGATGCAGGAACTACTTTTGACTTTGTTTTTGTTGATCCTGCTGCTGTTCCTGCTACCCTTGGAAAAGATTCGTTTCCTGCGGCTAATATTGCCCGTCGTGAAAGCGGAACGACTGGTTATTTTTATTATCAGAATACGGCAAATAATATTAACCGCCTTGGTTGGTTTGCAACAAGCCCCAGCATTAATTACGGGATTTATAAAAACGGAACAGTAGCCACTGAATTTCATTTTCCGATAACCGCAGGTCAAAATAATAGTTCAACCTATAATGGAAGTTATACGCCATGGAACATTGGCGAAGACTCTGTAAGAATTACCGACGGAACATTAACGATGAATGCTGATATGCAGGGACAATTACTTTTACCAACAGGAACATTTAATTCTGTTCTTCGCATACACGTTGTAGAAAGTTTTCATATTAAAACATTTATGTTTGGTACGCCGGTAATGGATAATGTAGTATCTGACGATTATTACTATTGGTTTGTTGATACCATTCTTCAGCCGATGGTGACATATGGAGTTACAACTATTGATGGAACTGCCCAGACTCCCGTATTAAGATATCAGCCCATTATCGTTACCGGGATAATGAATACAACTTTGTCAGGTGCAGTAAATATTTATCCCAATCCGACATCCGGAATTTTTACCATATTGGATTCCGGGAAAAGTAACTCTCCCCGGAATATTATAGTTTCTGACACGAATGGTAAAATAATTTTTGAAAAAGATAACGTTCTGGAACCTCTCTCACAGGTCAACCTGACCGGAAAAATTCCCGGCGTTTATTTTATTAAAGTTGAAATGGATGGAAAGACAACCGAAAAAAAGATGGTATTGAAATAATTGACACAGCAAAGTTTTATTGAAAGTCAGCCAGATATAATTGAGCTGACTTTTTTATTTTTTGAATTAAAAAAATCTTTATCTTTAAACCCCTTTTAAAGGATTTGTACTTTACCTAACAAAATAAAAAATATATTATGAATTTCGAATTTACCGAAGAACAAAAAATGATTCAGCAGGCCGCAAAAGACTTTGCAGAACGTGAACTATTACCCGATGTTCTTGAACGTGACGAAAAATCACTTTTTGCAACAGAACAGATAAAAAAATTAGCTGATTTGGGACTTATAGGAATGATGACCGATCCAAAATACGGTGGTGGTGGAATGGATACCATCTCTTATGTATTGGCTATGGAAGAAATTTCTAAAGTAGATTCTTCGGTTGCCGTTCTTATGTCTGTTTGTAATTCATTAGTTATTTGGGGGCTTGAAACATATTGCACCGAAGCTCAAAAAGAAAAATATTTAAAACCTCTTGCTACCGGTAAAAAAATAGGAGCTTTTTTACTTTCAGAACCTGAGGCCGGATCTGATGCGACTTCTCAACGTACCATTGCCGAAGACAAAGGAGATTATTATTTACTGAACGGAACAAAAAACTGGATAACCAATGCTAATTCGGCATCTACATATATTGTAATAGCCCAAACCCATCCCGAAAAAAAACACAAAGGAATTAATGCCATTATTGTTGATAAAGATACCCCGGGAATTACATTAGGACCTCACGAAAATAAAATGGGAATGCGCAGTTCCGACACTCACTCTGTAATGTTTAATGATGTTAAAGTTCCAAAAGAAAACAGAATAGGTGAAGACGGATTTGGATTTACATTTGCCATGAAAACACTGGATGGAGGTCGAATCGGTATTGCTTCACAGGCATTAGGTATCGCCCAGGGAGCTTTCGAAAGAGCTGTAAAATATGCAAAAGAAAGAAAAGCGTTTGGAACAGAAATAGCTAATCATCAGGCAATTGCTTTTAAGCTTGCCGATATGGCTGTTAAAATTGAAAACGGAAGAAATCTTTGTCTCAAAGCAGCCTGGTTAAAAGATCAACACCAGCCTTATGGGTTTATGAGCGCTATGGCAAAGCAATATTGTGCCGACATGGCCATGGAAGTAACTACCGATGCTGTACAAATTCATGGTGGTTATGGCTATGTGAAAGAATATCATGTGGAAAGATTAATGAGAGAAGCAAAACTTACCCAGATTTATGAAGGAACTTCAGAAGTTCAGAAAATTGTTATTTCAAGAACCATATTAAAAGATTAATCAATAATGAAAATTCTAGTTTGTATAAGTAATGTTCCGGACACCACAACCAAAATAAAGTTTACAAATAACAATACGGCTTTTGATGTTACCGGTGTTCAGTGGATAATTAATCCCTGGGACGAACTGGCACTGACCCGTGCCCTCGAAGTTAAAGAAGCGAATGCCGGTGCCATTGAGTTGATATCTGTAATTAATGTAGGTCCCAATACAACAGAACCAACCATTCGCAAAGCCCTGGCAATTGGTGCGGATAAAGGTATTCGTGTAAATGCAGAACCGGCAGATGCATATTATGTTGCATCACAAATAGCAGAAGTTATTAAAAAGGAACCTTATGATATTATTTTTTGCGGGATAGAATCAAGCGATTATAATGGCTGTTCAGTGGGCGGAATGCTTTCAGAATTGCTCGATTATACTTCTGTTTCTGCCGTTTCAAGTTTTAATCTTGAAGGTGGCCAGATTAAATTAACCCGGGAAATCGATGGTGGACAGGAACAAGTGTCGGTTAATACTCCATTTGTTGCAATTGTACAGAAAGGTATTGCAAAAGATGCCCGTATCCCGTCAATGCGTGGAATTATGACTGCCAAAACCAAGCCTTTACAAGTTGTAGAAGCTGCATCTGTTGACACTTTTACCGAAACCGCTGGGTTCGAATATCCAAAAGCAAAAGCAGCATGTAAAAAAATCGACCCTGAAAATGTAAGGGAATTAGTTAACCTTTTACACAACGAAGCAAAGGTTGTATAATATTAAGTCCTAAATTTCAAATCCTTAATCCTAAATCAAAAATGTCAATATTAGTATATACCGAAAACTGGGATGGAAAATTCAAGAAATTAAGTTTTGAATTGATTTCATATGCCCATGCCTTGTCAAAAACCATGAATACAACAGTAACAGCAGTATCTGTTGGAAATGTTGATAATGAAGAATTAAAAAAGCTGGGGTTGTATGGCGCTTCAAAAGTGCTTAGTGTTTCTGATCCCCGCCTTCAGAATTTAGATAACAAAGTTTATACGGATACAATAGCGCAGGCTGTTGCAAAGGAAAATGCTTCTGTGGTAATTCTGGCTCATAACAATTCCGGTAAAGCTATAGCTCCCCGTTTATCAGTGAAACTTAAATCAGGTATGGTTTCCGGCGTTACCGGATTGCCGTCATCAACAGAACCGTTTACTATTGTTAAGAAGACATATACAGGTAAAGCTTTTGCAAATGTTGTAGTAAAAACTCCGGGAAAAGTGTTAACCCTTTCTCAGAATGCTTATGGAGTAAACGAAAATAATACCGACGTTACAGTCGAAACATATACTCCTGACATAAAGGATGTTAATACCAAAGTTACAGATGTCTCTAAAGTTACAGGTAAAATTCTGTTAACTGATGCTGAAATTGTAGTATCCGGTGGTCGCGGAATGAAAGGTCCCGAAAACTGGGGTCCCATTGAAGAACTGGCAACTATTCTGGGCGCCGCTACAGCTTGTTCCCGCCCGGTGTCTGATGAAGGCTGGCGTTCGCACCACGAACATGTCGGACAAACCGGAAAAATTATAGCCCCGAATTTGTATTTTGCCTGTGGAATCTCTGGCGCTATACAACATCTTGGCGGAATCAGTTCTTCAAAATGTATAGTTGCCATTAATAAAGACCCCGATGCACCTATTTTTGAAGCAGCTGACTATGGTGTTATTGGCGATGTTCAGAAAGTACTTCCTGAGCTTATTATTGCTTTTAAAGAATTAAAAGGAAATTAATATAACAATGTTACAAAATATGAGATCTGTCTTTTTTAGGCAGACCTTTTTATTTATAAATCTAGCGACATAGCAACTAATTCTGCTATATCATAATTAAAAATTTCTTCTTCCTTGTTTTTATATTTCAGTCCATCTGTAAGCATCACCATACAAAACGGACAAGAGGTTGCAATAATATTAGCGCCTGTTTCAAGCGCTTCTTCGGTACGTTCAATAAACACTTCCTTATTCCCTTTTTCGGCTTCTTTAAACATTTGACCTCCACCGGCTCCACAACAAAGGGCAAAGCTCTTATTGCGCTTCATTTCAATCTTTTGTGAAGGAATAGCATGAAGAACTTTTCTGGGTGGATTATAAATACCATTGGCACGTCCAAGATAACAGGGGTCGTGAAATACAATCTTCTTTGAATCGAACTTTCCTCCGGGAATTTTCAGTTTTCCTTCGTCAATATATTTCTGAAGAAACTGAGTATAGTTGATAACCTCATAATGGCCTCCCAGATCAGGGTAATCGTTTTTGAAAACATTGTAACAATGTGGACAAATCGTCAGAATCTTCTTCACATTGTAACGTGTAAATGTACTTATATTTGTAAGAGCCTGCATCTGGTAAAGCATCTCATTTCCGGCTCTGCGGGCGGGATCGCCTGTACATGTTTCTTCTGTTCCGAGAACAGCGTAATCTGCTTTTAAATGATGAAGTATTTTCGTGAATGCACGGGTAACTTTTTTGTATCTGTCGTCGAAAGCACCTGCACATCCTACCCAGAATAAGTACTCGGGCTGGTGTCCTTTTGCTGTTACTTCAGCCATTACTGGAACTACTATTTCCATTTCGTTCTCGGTTTATTTTAGTTAGTAAGGTCTTTTGCCCATAACAATCTATCCTGAGAAGAGAATTGCCACGGTGCGCCATTATTTTCAATATTGGTAAACATAACATTTAACAGTGAAGGAGCCGCTGATTCTTCCATGACAAGGTACCTGCGCATGTAGACGATCATTTCAGGATGATTAATATTTACAGGACATTCCTGGGCACAGGCATTACAGGTTGTGCATGCCCAAAGTTCTTCAGCGGAGATATAATCATGAAGAAGCGATTTGTTGTCATTATAACTGATGCCATTTTTCAGCATCCCGGGTCCTTTTTCTTTCATGCGTGCACGGAGATCAATCATGATTTTTCGTGGCGAAAGTTTTTTTCCTGTCAGATTGGCCGGACAGGAAGCAGTACATCTTCCACATTGAGTACAGGAAAGTGAATCAACGTAATTTTTCCAGGTAACATCTTCCACATCTTTTACGCCGAAGCGGGCTATTTCAGCAGCCGGTTCGGTTGGTCCGGCATATGCCAGATTTGGATCGAGCATGGCTTTTACCTCTTTGGTAATACTGTCCATATTTGGGAGTTTTCCGAGAGGCGTTAACCGGCTTAACAAAACATTAGGAACAGACATAAAAACGTGAAAGTGCTTAGAATAAGGAAGAATATTCATAAATACAAAAATCAGTGTAATATGTGTCCACCAGTTTGCTTTATAACAAATATGAATTCCATGCACGTCGGATGAACTAATGAATGCAGCAATTCTGCTGCTTATCGGGTATAACGTGTTTGACCCGTTTGGATTGATGGCACTTCCCGAAATATTCATGCCAATCAAAGTAATCATTAATAATAAAATAAGGGTAAGTGCAAAATTGGCATCGACGTGCGATTTGTGTTTCATTTCAATTCCGGCGAATCGTTTTACATGAAGGAATATTCTCCGGAAAAGAAAAACAACAATGGCAAACAAAATAATATAAGCAAAAATATCACCCGAAAGCATAAACAATTTATACAGCTTTCCTAAGAAATACAAGGAATGTTCTTTTTTTAGTATTCCGTCAATTATCATTTCTATACTTCCGAAAAGAATAACACAGAATCCCCAGAAAACCAGCGCATGTAAAAACCCAACGCCAGGATTACGTAATATTTTTGTTTGAAAAATGGCAACTTTAAGAGTTTCGGATATTCGTTTACCCCAATTTCCTAATTTATGAGATTTGGTAAGTTTCAGAAACCTGTATAATCTCATAAAAGAATAAATCAGAATCCCGAAGGCCAGTAATGTTTCTATTATGAAAATGATTTGCTTTATCATAAAGCCTCTATTAAACCGTTAATATAATTTAAAAATTTAAACATACATGAAAATATCTAAATATTAAACATAAATTCACATGTTATATATCATTTAATTAAGTTCAATAATTATAATAATTTTGTACTTTAATAATTTATGAAGCCATGAGCAAGAAAACAATACTTACTATTAATCCGGGATCTACCTCTACAAAAATTGCTGTGTTTTGTTCTAACGATATGTTTTTTCTTAAAAACATTAAGCACTCAATGGAAGAACTGAACAATTTTGCAAGAATTACAGATCAATACCAGTTTCGTAAAGACATTATTTTAAGAGAGTTAAAAGATGCGCATATTGATATTTCCAAAATTCAGGCAATAGTAGCTCGTGGAGGTCTCGTAAAACCGATACCTTCGGGAGTATACGAAGTAAATGAAAGACTTAAAGAGGATTTAATGCAAAGTTCGCATGGTCAGCACGCCAGTAACCTGGGAGGTCTTATTGCCGACGACCTTGTTAAGCAAATCCCAGGCGCAAAAGCATATATTGCAGACCCTGTTGTGGTAGACGAACTTGATCCTATTGCACGAATAGCAGGTCATCCCGAATTTCAAAGAATATCTATTTTTCATGCCCTGAATCAAAAGGCTATCGCCAGAATGCATGCCCTGGCCGTAGGAAAAACTTACGAAGAAATGAATCTGATAGTTGTTCATTTGGGTGGCGGAATAACTGTAGGCGCACATAAAAACGGTAGGGTAATTGACGTAAATCAGGGACTTGATGGCGATGGTCCTTTTTCGCCCGAGCGAAGTGGCACCTTACCTGCCGGCGACCTGGTACGTTTGTGCTTTAGCGGAAAATACACCCGTGATGAGATTTTACGCATGATTACCGGAAAAGGAGGCTTTGTTGCGTATTTAGGAACGAATAGTGCATTCCAGGTGGAACAAAGAATTAATGAAGGAGACACAAACGCTGCCTTAATTCAGGAAGCAATGGCTTACCAGGTTTCAAAGGAAATTGGTGCCATGAGCGTGGTTCTCGAAGGAAAGGTTGATGCAATACTCCTTACCGGTGGAATGGCCTATAACCGAAATTTTGTAAATTATATAAAAACAAAAGTAGGGCATATTGCAACCGTGGGAGTATATCCGGGCGAAGATGAAATGCGTTCTCTTGCCAAGAACGGACTGATGGTTCTTGAGGGAGAAGTTGAACTGAAGATTTACGAATAATTCATTAACCCCAAACCATTGATTTGCAGTAGTCTTAACGTGGCAGTAAGACTCTCTTATTTAATAAAGAGTAATTCCCTGTATTTTGGTAAAGGCCACAATTCGTCATCAATAAGAGTTTCGAGTTTGTCGGCGTGATAACGTATTACTTCAAAATAGGGTTTAACCTGATCGCAATACATGAATGATTTTTTCTTTACATCTTCAATAACGTTGGCTTTTTTCCGTTCTTCGACCAGTTTTGTAACATTGTGTTGAATGGAATGAATATGGTCTGAAATTTCTTTAATAAGTTCAAGCTGATAAGCGGCTTTCTTATGATAATCTCCATCTGATAATACGTCTTTCAGGCCTTTTACATTTTCGAGGAGGTGATTCTGGTATTTAATAGCTGTAGGAATAATATGGTTTAATGCCAGGTCGCCCATAACTCTTGCCTCGATCTGTACCATTTTAATATACATTTCGTGTTTAATGTGAAATCGTGATTCGAGTTCGCGAAGGTTAAAAATGTTATTGTTCTGAAAAAGTTTTTTGGTTTTTTGTGACATATATGCTTCCAGTGCGCGGGGTGTATCCTTCAGATTTGATAATCCTCTTTTTTCTGCTTCTTTTATCCATTCTTCACCATAGCCGTTTCCTTCGAAAAGAATTTTTTTAGACGACAGAATATAGTCACGAAGTACTTTTAAGATGGCTTCATCTTTTTTGTCATCGTTGCCATGCATGTAATTTTCAACATCTTTTTTGAATTCTATAAGCTGGTTAGCCACAATGGTATTCAGTACAATCATGGAAGGCGAACAATTGGCAGAAGAACCTACTGCCCTGAACTCGAACTTATCACCGGTAAAAGCAAAAGGTGAAGTTCGGTTACGGTCGGTGTTATCCATAATTATCCGGGGAATCTTTCCGATATTCAGTTTTAACTCTGTTTTTTCTTCAATAGGCATTTTTTCGCTACCTACTTTTTTTTCGATGTCGCTAAAGACCTTTGTCAACTGGTCGCCGATAAAAATGGAAATAATGGCGGGAGGCGCTTCACTGGCTCCCAGCCTGTAGTCATTTCCCGCCGTGGCGATAGCAGCCCGCAACAAATCAGCATGTTCATAAACGGCTTTAATAATATTGATAAAAAAGGTGAGGAACATCAGGTTGGTCTTAGGTGTTTTACCGGGACTTAAAAGATTTTTTCCCGTATCGGTTGCCATTGACCAGTTATTATGTTTCCCGGAACCGTTAATTCCGGCAAAAGGTTTTTCATGGAATAAAACCCTGAAATGATGAATACGGGCAGTACGGGCCATCAGATCCATAATGAGCTGATTATGATCAATGGCAATATTTACTTCTTCGTAAACCGGGGCAAGCTCGAATTGATTTGGAGCAACTTCGTTGTGCCTTGTTTTTACAGGAATTCCCAGTTTCCATGCTTCAATTTCAAATTCTTTCATAAAAGCCATGGCACGCTCGGGGATGGAACCGAAATAATGATCTTCGAGTTGCTGGTCCTTGGCTGCGGCATGGCCAAATAATGTTCTTCCTGTTAAAACGAGGTCGGGTCGGGCAAAAAACAAAGCTTCATCAACCAGGAAATACTCCTGTTCCCAGCCGAGAGTTGGAAAAACTTTGGTAACACTTTTGTCGAAGTATTGGCAAATATCTACCGCTGCTCTATCTATAGCATTTACACTTTTAAGGAGAGGCGCTTTATAATCAAGCGATTCGCCAGTATAGGAAATAAATATGGTTGGAATACAAAGAGTACCACCAATAATAAATGCTGGCGAAGTTGGATCCCATGCTGAATATCCGCGGGCTTCAAAAGTATTGCGAATGCCCCCGCTGGGAAAACTGGAGGCGTCGGGTTCCTGCTGGATAAGGTTTTTTCCTTCAAATCTCTCGATTGAACGTACTCCTTCTGTAGGCGAGAAAAAGGCATCGTGCTTTTCGGCAGTGGCTCCGTTCAGAGGTTGAAACCAGTGAGTATAATGAGTGGCTCCTTTGTTTAATGCCCATGATTTCATAGCGGCAGCAACCTGGTCGGCAATTTTCCGGTCGATTCCGGAGCCCGATTCAGTAGTTCTTATTTTTTCGAATACATCATGCGGGAGGTGTTCGCGCATAGCATCCATGGTGAATACAGATGATCCGAAAATTTCTGAAATTTTTCCGTTGTAGGTTATTGCCGTCTCAAGTGAACGGTTTAATGCATTTTTTAATGCTTCGCTTCTGAAAATTGCCATAAATGATAAATTTTCGACAAATCTATAAATATTTAGGGGGGGGTAGTGAAAAATAATATATATATTTTTCAACAGTTATCTAAAATATCGAAATATTATTAAAAATAATTGATATATTATCGAAAATTGATTATTAATTACTCTGGCTAATTTAAGCAAAGAGCCATACAGATTTTTCCCTATCTTTAATTAATCGTACTTTTATCTCCAACCAAAAAAGTTAGTATTAAAGAAAAATAAAATCATCTTTCTTTTACAGGTCAATCATTTAGATGAATAATTTAATAAAACAGTTGCTGAACAGTGGGTTTCTTTCTTTTTTAGGGTTTATTATCTTGTTCATATTTCCATATGTACTGATTGCTCAAAAACCTGCATTAAGAAATTATACAAATGTGGATGGCTTACCATCCAATGAAGTTTATATGATTTTGCAGGACAAAAGCGGTTATATCTGGATGGCTACCAATTATGGGGTTTGTCGCTTCGACGGATATAATTTTGAAAAGTTTACTACGAAAGACGGACTAACTGATAATACCGTTTTTGAGTTATTTGAAGATTATAAAGGACGAATCTGGTTTATTACAAGTAATTTAAAATTTTCATATTTTGAGAATAAAAAAATATATCAATATCATTATAATGAAAACATTAATAAGTTTATTCCTTGGGCGCCATACTATGAAAACAGAAGTTTTTATGTTGATAGTTCTGATAATATATTTTTTAGTGTATTTACAAAAGGAGCTTTTAAAATAACTCACGATGGGATAGTAAGCGCTTATAAATTGAATAAATTAAAAAACAGAAAAGTAGCATTATTATATGTTTCTGCTAATAAATTCATTCCTTTTAGAATAATAAATTCAGATTCTATTTATTATGAATACAATGATAAATGGAAAATTATTAAAAACCGAAGTATTAATATGAATAAAGTGCTATATTTTAATTCAATGAATCTGGTTGCATCAAATAAAAAATGGTATTTTGCTGAGGATAAAGTGATTTATGTTTTTAATACATTAGGTGTTAACACATATAAAATGTCGGATTATATTATAAGTCTTGATGAGGATAAAGCTGGAAATATTTGGGTAGGATTCAGAAATAATGGTGCAGTATGTTTCCCTGGAGGTAATTTTAATAAACTTCCTTTTCTTCATATTTTAAGAGGAATTCCTGTTTCAAAAATTTTTGCAGACTCAGAAGGAGGACTCTGGTTTTCTACTTTAACAAATGGAGTGTTTTATACACCATCACTTTCTGTTCTTAGCTATACCATTTCAGAAGGATTAGTTAACAATCAGATAAATAGCCTTTACGTTGGCAAAAATGATGAGGTTTCTGTTTTTTCAAGAAACAATGTGTACAGTATTATAAAAGATATGGCTGTAATTAATAAAAAAGAGAATGTGCCCGAGGATGAAATGATAAATATTGTCCAGAACCGGTTTCAAAGAAAATGGATATGTACTAATAAAATGGTATACATACATGAGAGTGGAAACATTATATCTCTCTTTGATAAATCTAATAATCTGGAAAAATATAGAAATCCGATTTGGCCAGCCACATCTGTTTTAGAGGTGGATTCTGATTTGACATACATTTCATTTACATCAAATATATTTAAAATATATAAAAACGATATTACTGTCCTAACAGCTCCCTACACGCTTTTAGGTATAACAAATTTATGTTTAGGGAACGATAGTATTTTATATTTTGGGAGTAAAATTGGTCCGGGAAGGCTTGAAGGCGACTCTTTTAAAATGTTTTACCTTACATATCCAGAATTAAAAATGAAGGTCAATCACTTATTATTTGATAAAAAGAAAAATAGTTTATGGATTGCTACTAAAGGAGATGGGATATATATTTTGAAGGATAATAAATTAACAAACATGTCCGTTCAGAATGGTTTGAGTAGTAACTATGTTAAACATTTTTGCCAAAAGGAAGATCAAATGTGGGTTTCAACCAATGCGGGAATTAATCTTATTTATTTAGAGAAGCCCCAAGACACTTTGTACCATGTTAAAATAATTAATTCTACTATGGGGTTAGTTTCTAATGAAGTAAACGGAATTTGCGTTTCGGGGAATTATGTTTATGCCGCAACCGACAAGGGCCTTAGTTTTTTTGATCCATCCGGAATGAAGTTTGGTTTTAATATAAACAAGCCTGTAAAGATAACAGGCGTACAAATAAACGAAAGAGATACTCAACTTTTTAAAACATACAATCTTCCATATAATATAGATAATATTTTAATATCATTTAAATATTTATCATATTCAAATGCCGGTAAAAATAATTACCTGTATCGGTTAAAAGGATTGTCGGATCAATGGCAGATGACAACGTCAACAGAAATTCGTTTTACAACTTTGCCGCCTGGAAAATATTTATTCGAGATAAAGTGTGTTTTTCCTGATAACACAGTTACTGAAAATGCAGCAAGCATTGAAATTATAATAAATAAACCTTATTGGGAAACCTGGTGGTTTATTTCATTCATAGTTTTGTTTGCCACATTGTTAATATATATTTTATACAGATACCGGATAAATGTTATCTCCAGGCAAAATAAACTTAAACTGCAACTGATCGAATATCAATCCAAAGCGTTAAGCAGCCAGATCAATCCCCATTTTATTTTCAATTCATTAAATTCCATCCAACTTTATATTTTAAATAACGATATTGTTAAATCTAATAAATACCTTTCAAAGTTTTCGCATCTTATGCGAAGTGTTTTGGATAACTCGCAGGAGTCGTCAATTATTCTTGAAAATGAGATAAAAACTTTAACAAACTACATAGAAATAGAATCTTTAAGGTTTAATAATAGGTTTGAATATGAAATTATAACAGATTCGCAACTGGATTTGAAGAAAACCAGGATTCCCACTCTTCTTATTCAGCCTTTTGTTGAAAATGCTATATGGCATGGGTTTATGAATAAAGAGGGAAAAGGTTTTTTATCTATTTCTCTTACCAACGGAGAATCAACAATTAAATGCATAATTCAGGATAATGGAATAGGACGTAAAAAATCAGCAGAAATAAATGCCCAGAAATCTTCAACACACAAGTCATTAGGAGCACAAATCACACAGGAAAGAATAAGTTTATTAAATGCGCAGTTTAGAAGTAATTTAAAAATAACAACCACAGATATTTATGATGCATCTGATTGTCCAAATGGAACGAAAGTCGAAATTATTATACCAAAAATACCAAAATGAAACCTTTAAGAGTTGTAATTGTAGATGATGAAAAAAATGCAGTTGAAGGGATGTTAACCATTCTGAAAAAATTCTGTACAGACGTTGAAGTTGTAGGTACTGCTTTTAATGCCTCTTCCGGTATCGAAATAATTAAAAACATGTTACCCGATCTTGCATTTATTGATATTGAAATGCCTGATGCGAATGGTTTTGATGTGATTAACAGTATCAAGAATAAAAATATTCTTATGGTATTTGTTACAGCTTTTGATCAATATGCAATACGTGCCTTTAAGGCAAATGTGATAGGCTATTTGTTAAAACCCGTAGATATCGAAGATGTTCAGAATATAATTGAAAAGGCTAAAGAACTGACCATAAACCGGGAGCTTTTAGAGAGTATAACGGTAAAAAAGATACAAATCGAGAAAATATCAGTACCCACCAATAAAGGGTTGCTTTTTATCGAACCCGAAAACATTCTTTATATAGAGGCAGATGGAAGATACAGCCATATTCATATGGTTAATAATGAATCTGTATTTGTTTCAAAAAACCTTGGCGAAATAGAAGAAATGCTCGATCCCGATATTTTTTTCAGGGCGCATCATTCTTCCATTATCAATTTAAAATATATTTGCGAATTAAACACAAAAGATGGTGGCTATCTGGTCATGTCCGGCGGGGAAAAAATAATGCTATCAAGAAGAAAGAAAGAGGAGTTTTTAAAGTTGTTTAAGAAATAAAAAAGGAGGCTATTCAAACGAATAACCTCTTAAAAACCTCATATTTATGTCGTTGCTTTTATTATTGTACTGTTGTAAAATAAAGTAGAGCAGTGACAAAGTTTAATTATTAACTTAAAAACCAGTCAAACATATGAGAGTTTTTGGCAGTAATTTATAGTTGTAATAGATTATAGTTTCAACAGGCATTCCTTCTTAAGGGGAATACAAGTCTAATGATAAAAAAACAAAAAGATAAACGCAAAGTAATAAGTGGTCGTATTTTTGTCTTTATTGGTATTAAGAATGTAATAAGTGGAAAGACGGAAGAATTATTTTCCTACACTTAATACTTTAAATTCAATTCTGCGGTTCATTTCACGGCCTTCTTCATCTTTATTGAAAGCAATGGGCTGAGTTTGTCCATACCCTTTAACAATTATCCGGTCGGCTTTAATCCCTTTGTTGATAATGTAATCGGCCACAGCCTGGGCACGATTTTGCGAAAGGGTAAGCAATTCAGCAGGATCACCTTTATTATCGGTATGCCCGGCGATTTCAATAGTGATTTTTTTATTGATTTTCAAAAATTCAACAAAGCGGCAAAGTTCAGGATTCGATTCAGGTAAAAGCTCAGCGGTTTTCTTTTTAAAAAAGAGATTGTTAATCCTGACCACCTGGGATTCCTTTACAGGTGCCATATAAAGATTCTGTTCGTCAATTTCTTTATATTCGTTCAGGTCGCTTACGTCCAGGTTCTTTGTTACAGAATAGTATCCTTCAGCAAGAGCCATGTAACCATAATTTTTTCCAAAAGGGAGGATAATTTTATACTCGCCCGTAGAGGGATCGGTACGGGCGATACCGGCTTCTGTTCCATCTGGAAGGAGTTCCCATACTACACGCGCCTCTAATGGTTCCATGTTGCGTTCGTTAACCACTTTTCCGGAAATTAAAACCACCGGTTGACTGCCCTGGCTACGAACGAACAGAGAAATTAGGGTAAGAGAAAAAAGAATAATTGCCGTTTTCATCTTTTGATTTTTGAAGGCCTAAATTTATAATATAGTTTGAAAATTAAAAAGTTTTAAACTTATTATCCTGCCCATCCTTCCCTGTCGAGACTTCGGTATTGAATGGCTTCGGCAAGATGATGAGTTTTTATTTCGGCAGAGTTTTCGAGGTCGGCTATAGTGCGCGAAACTTTCAAGATACGGTCATAGGCGCGGGCCGATAAACCCAGGCGATTCATGGCATTTTTCAGGAGCCCGGTACCGGCATCGTCTATTTTACAGTATTTCTGAAAAAGTTTGGAGGTCATTTGTGCGTTACAATGAATACCTGTAATTCCCGAAAAACGTTTTTCCTGTACTTTACGGGCAATAATAACCCTTTCGCGAACCTCGGCGCTGGTTTCACCTTTTTGTTGAATGCCTGATAGCTTGTCGAAAGGAACCGGAACAACTTCAAGATGAATGTCAATTCTGTCTAACAGTGGTCCTGAAATGCGACTCAGATATTTTTGAACTACCCCAGGAGAACATACGCATTCTTTTTCGGGATGATTGTAAAACCCGCAGGGGCAAGGATTCATAGAAGCAACCAGCATAAAACTGGCCGGGTATTCGACTGTGAATTTGGCGCGACTGATGGTAACCACACGGTCTTCCAATGGTTGCCTCAAAACTTCTAACACTGTACGCTTAAATTCCGGCAATTCGTCAAGAAACAATACTCCGTTATGTCCCAATGATATTTCTCCTGGCTGGGGAAATGTTCCTCCACCAACGAGAGCGACATCGCTCGTAGTATGATGGGGCGAGCGGAACGGGCGCTTGGTCATGAGCGAAGTTTCTTTATCTACTTTTCCTGCAACGGAATGAATTTTTGTTGTTTCGAGAGCTTCCTGAAGAGTGAGAGGAGGAAGGATGGTTGGGATTCGTTTAGCCAGCATAGTTTTTCCTGCCCCGGGAGGACCAATTAATATAATGTTATGACCACCTGCAGCGGCAATTTCAAGGGCACGCTTAACGCTTTCCTGCCCTTTTACGTCAGCAAAGTCGAGGTCGTAATTGGTGCAATTATTAAAAAACTCATCCTGAGTATTCACAATCATGGGCTGCATATCGTTTTTACCCTCAAAGAAGTCAATTACTTCTTTTATGTTACTAACACCGTATACGTTAATTCCTGCTACTACAGCAGCTTCACGTGCATTTTGGAATGGTAAAATAAATCCTTTAAAACCTTCTTTTTGAGCTTGAATACTGATTGGCAACGCCCCTTTAATTGGCAGGAGACCTCCATCGAGCGAGAGTTCGCCCATAATAACATAATCTTTAATGGCCTCTCCGTTAATCTGACCTGTAGAAGCCAGAATTCCAATAGCCATCGGCAAATCATAAGAAGATCCTTCTTTGCGAATATCGGCAGGTGCAAGATTAATAACAACTTTTTGACCGGGCATTCGGTATCCGTGAATTTTTAGGGCAGAATTTATACGTTGAAGACTTTCCTTTATGGCATTATCGGGTAAACCAACCAGATAATATTTGGTTCCCTGGGTAGCATTTACCTCAACAGTAATTGTAGTTGCATTAATTCCATATACAGCACTGGCAAAGGCTTTAACAAGCATGAGAATTTTTCTGTAAACCTAACAGAATTTTAAACAAATAACAAATTCTTATAGAAAAACTTTTACTTTGGCAAATGAATCCGTGTAACCGTATTCAGAAAATCAATAAGCTCCTTATCAGCTTTGTATTTTAAGGTTATATGTTTGTTTATTTTGGGAATTTCAGGATTTTCATCCAGAACTTTAAATACATTCAGAATGTTTTGTTCAAGTTTTAGTTCATCCAGTTTAGCTAAAAGTGTTTCGAACATGTTGAGATCTTCCTCATAATCTAGGGTAAGTCTATAATCGCGCACATATTGTTTCGGTAAATCTACAATGTTTATTTTAAAAATATCTGCATTGTTTCTCATGTACCATGTCATATACTCCGAATGATCTGCTTTACCCAGCAGTTTGATTACCCTGCGAAGCGCTTCCACGTTGAATATTTCTGAAAACGAACCTACGGCAGCATCCCTTACACCTGAATAATCTGCACCGGTTTCGAAATGTTTTTTTAGAAGGAATTCCGTAATTTCATGTGAAACAATTGGACAGTCGGCAGTAACACGTACAACAACGTCTACATTATATTTGTCACAGGCTCCAAGATACCGGCTGATAACATCTTCGGGATCACCTTTCCAGAATTTTGCCCTTCCTTTTAATGTATAATTTTCAAGTATGGCATCTTCTTCGATTGTAGATGTGGCCAGAATAACATCTTCTATAAAGGGGAAGCGGGTACAGCTTTCGAGACACATTTCAACCGATGGAATTCCACGGATGGGAAGAATTGCTTTTTGCTTCAGCCGTGAAGATTTCATTCTTCCTGCAACAATAACGGCTATCTTAGCCTTTTTATAGTTTGTTTCGAGTATGGGGGAGTGTGCTGGAATTTCATCTTTCAAAATATAATGTTGTTCCTGTAGTTTGTTAATATCTTTCAGTCGTAATCCGGGAAGGTCGGTTCTGCGGTAAATGATGTCAGATTTTGAAATCATCTGTCCTTGGTATATGGTTTTGCCTGTAATAACTTTTTGTTCTGATTTCTCCAAGTATTCTTTTTCTTTATCGGTGATGAATTTAGTGTTATTACACTTTTCAATCAACTGAAGCTTTTCTGTAATCTTTTTTATCTCATCAAATTCCATGGAAGAGAATGCATCGTATTTGGTGTTTTTACGGTCAAGGCAAACGTGTTTTTCAATGTACTGAACTCCTTTTAACGTTGCATATACAGGAAAATCTTTGGCAAATTCTTCTTCTGCTCCAATATGGTCGGCATAACAAATCTCATGATTTGGGAATGCTTTTCTGATCTCGTCAATTTTATTCAGCGAAGAATCTTCAATATTGGTGGGGTAATTCTGATATCCGATCTGAAGAATCAATTTTTTGGGAGCCAATCCACTGAACGTTGTGATGAAAGTTTCAATTTCAGGTATTTCGTATCCCGAAATATTGATCATCATAGAAATTTCTTTAAGTGAAATACTCTTCAAAGCATTAATTACCTCGAGATTATTTAAAACAGAGGCCTGAAGTTTTATTCCATAAACCTTTGACAGATTATTGTTTAACAAAGTTGTTCCATAAGTATCGAAAAGATCTATCCATACCTGCCCTATTTTTTTATTTGCCAGCTCAATTATTTCATTCCATGATTTTTCATCAATAAATAGTTCCTGGTAGGTTTTATACCACGAAAAACTTTCAAGGGCAATGGTATCGTATTTGAAGATCTGAAATTTAATGCCCGATTTTTTGTATTCAAGAGCCGAGTATTTTTCTATCAGTTCTTTTATCTGTCCTGTATCTCCTGCGTGAAAATTGGCAAGTTCTAAGATCAGGTAAGGCAATGGATTATTCATGTTCTTTTAAAAATTGAATTAAAAAACGGGTATATATTTCTGCTCCCTTGTTATTCATATGGTCTATATTCCTGAAACAGGTACTATCCATATCATTTTTACAAGGGATTATTGTAAAATTATTTCTCTTAATTTGTTGAAGTGATGCATTGTAGGAGACCATGTATTCTTTTGAGAAAAAGTAATGAAGTTTAAACGCAGGCATTTCAAAAAAGAGTACACGAATGTTCATGTTTTGATATTTTTTTGCCATTACAATTAAATCATTGACTTTATCTTTGGGAAATTCATCCTTTAAAAAGGACTTATACAAATTAACAGAATTTTTATAAATCTGTGGGGTATAAACTTCCTTACTCGGAAAAAATCCTTTGTTTTGAAAGATGCTATCCCTTTTTGAAGCAGAGTTATTTGTTATCAGCGACTTCAGATATTTGAATCCTTTTACACTGCTTTTTCGAATCGTTCCAAGATATTCCCTGTAAGTATTAAAACGAAACAGAATATATTCGTTAGATAAAGGTGAAATTAAATACCGGTGAATGGGATAAGCTTGCCAGTTGTCGGCTGCCGAAGAAAAGGTCATCGGACTAACAAGTAACAAAATGGTTTTGGGAGGTTTTTTAATGTTTTTCAAATAATCATTAATTAATATTTCATAATAGGAAACCCCGGCTGTAGATATCCCGAAATTAAAACATTTATATCCTGAGCTGTCTAGTATAATTGGGTCAATGCCAGAATACACGAACGAATTACCCATAAAAAGATAATCCAGGGAATCATACATGTAACTGTATTTTGCTTTTACTGCATTTATATCATCGGGAATAATTTTATTATCGAACTTGCCCGTAATAAACACAAACAGGAAGAGGATAAAGAAGAGGATTAAAGTATTTCTAAAAAAGCGGGCAATCATGTGTTAAAATTGAAAATAAATAAATTGTGTTTCTTCAAAAATACCCAAATAAAAAATTGACAATATCAGTAATAAATAAACAGAATATCTAAGCCAAATAGATTTATTAAGGAAAAATCCGATAATGCTTTTGTTTCTCTGGTGAAACGAAACAAAAGATAAAAATAAAATCAAAACAACGGAAAAGATAAAATCCAGGTTTGTGAATTCGCTGTTTGTAATGAATATATTAGTATTGTCGGACTTTATAAACACGTGTGTTAGGATATAAAAAGCTTCATTTACATCTTTGGCTCTGAAAAATACCCAGGCGATACAAGTAAGAGCAAATGTTGTTGCTATCTGAAAAACAGAATACAAACCGGGCCAGTTTTTGGTTTTTAACATAGAATGAAACTTGTCTTTTAAACTGTTAGTCCAAATGGCAAATATCAGGTAAAAACCATTAAGTGCACCCCAAATAACAAATGTCCAGTTTGCTCCGTGCCATAATCCGCTTATAGTAAATGTTATAAATAAATTAAAATACCATCGCCAGCTTACCACCCGGTTACCACCCAGCGAAATGTATAAATAATCGCGAAACCATGTGGATAATGAAATATGCCAGCGCTTCCAGAATTCTGAGATGGATTTCGAAAAATAAGGCAAGTTAAAATTCTTCATTAGTTTAAAGCCCATAACTTTTGCTACGCCAATGGCCATGTCGGAGTATCCCGAAAAGTCACAGTAAATCTGGAAAGCGAAAAATACGGTGGCAATAGCTAGTTGAAAACTACTGTAGTCAGAAGGGTTTCCATATACCTGGTTCACGGCAATGGCAAGCCTGTCGGCAATCACCACTTTTTTAAACAATCCCCAGGCCATGAGCTTCAAGCCGTCAACCACACGGCGATAATCGAAATGGTGTTTTTCGTAAAACTGGTGGAGAAGATTCTGGGGTCTCTCAATGGGTCCTGCTACCAGCTGAGGATAGAACATAACATAGAGCGAGTAAATGCCAAAATTTTTCTCTGCTTTCTGCTTTCTGCGATAAACTTCAATTACATAACTTAGGCTTTGGAATGTATGGAAGGACAACCCGATGGGCAAAATTATATTGACAAATTCAATGGGATAGTTCAGGTGAAAGAAACTGGCAATGGCAGCAAAATTAGCATTAAAGAAATTGAAATATTTAAAAACAAAGAGAACAAGGCAAGTTGAAATAATACTGATAACGAGATAAAGTTTTCTTTTCTTTCCTTCCGATTTTTCAATATACATTCCGGCAAAATAATCTATCAGAATGGTAACGGCCAGAATGAGAATATATACAGGAATAAAAAACATGTAAAAAGTACAACTGGCAATAAGTAATAAGGCCCAGCGGAATTTATGCGGAAGAAGAAAATACAACAGGGTTACCAGAGGGAAGAAAACAAGAAAGTCAAAGGAATTAAAAAGCATAAAAATTTAGAATGGATTGCCGGCAGGTAATGTTATTGTATTGATTTTCTGACTCCTCATTAGAATTCAAAAGAATTTTTATGGATAAATCTTTTACAAATCTATAAAAACCTACTTAACCCATGACTTAAATTGTAGTAAAAAATCTTTTTGCCTGTCGATAAATACATTGTGTGAGCAGTATTTGAGATGTTCTGCTCCGATAATGTTCTTTAACGATTCTATTTGCCGAACAGAATACAGGCCATCTTCAGTTCCATAGAATCCGAAAACCGGAATTTTATTTTTAACCAGTACTTTAATGTTATTTGTTAAGTTTATGATTGTGTCCTTTTCGTTTTTCCAGTACCCCCGTGGTGGCTGATATGTCATTTGTGTCACGTATTTATAAAGACTTATCCTGTTTCAGCGCAGAATAGATTGATTTTGCATCATCTGATGGGTTTTTTGGCATGTATGACCCGTTTTTTGAGGCCTGCATAAAGCACGATGAACTGTATAAAGAGAAGTTGTGTCGAGTTTTTCAATAAAAGCAATGGCATTTAAACCGCTGCTGTCGTTTGTTTCCTGGTATTTATTTTTGCTGTTATTTAAAATTGTCCCGGATGCTTCCTGCAGATTTACTGGCGCACCTACCAAAACCAATGAACTGATTTTACCGGGATACTTTTCTGCAAACAGCACAGCAATAATTCCACCAAAACTGTGGCCAATTAACGTTGTTTTTTCAATACGGAACTGTTTGTATATATTGTTTAAGTCTGTAAAAGTTTCTTAAAATTGAAAACTGCGTTATTGCCAGTCGAACGGCCTTCGCCTCTGCGATCATAAAAATAACAAAGTATTCCTGTTCGGAAAGAGCCTTAGCGGTTGTTGCTTCAAAATTGGCACAGTTATATCCCGGCCCCCCATAAAGAAAAATAACAGGCGAAGACTCTTTATTTCCAAATGTTTTAATGTAAATGGATTGACTGTAAACGGATGTTGCAAAAGCAAAAATAATAAGATTAATTATAAAAGTCTTCATAAAAAAATTGAAATAGACTTGAAAAGACAAAGTAAGATAATCATAAACAAACAACAACAGACAACGAATGTTTTGTTATTTGTTAATCCACTCCAGATAAGGTTTCTTTTTATCAGATTTTGTCTGGTCGCCGGATTTCTTATTAGACATTTTCCAGCCAAGAGTAATTTCATGTGTACCTGTTCCCTGTGCCATTCCTTTTCCGGAAAATTCATAAGTATAATTAAGAACAAAGTTGGCTTTTAAATTAGTTCCGATTCCAACAGCATTGCAGGTTTTTTTATGGGCAAGGGTAAGCCAGACTTTTTGCTGATAAATTATAGGAACAGCAACCTCGTAAAAGACAGGAGCATCTTTTGGCAAATAAACAACCATAATCGGATCAATTGCCCATATTTTATTAATTGCGAGTTTGTAGCTCAAATGTGCCTGCCTGTGTGGCCAGAGAAAATAACTCTCTTTACCTGGCCTTTGATTTGCCCGTAACCGGGGAGCTGAAATGCCAAGGTGTAAATTTTTGTGACGGAATAAAATTCCTGCGCTGATATCAATCATCGATGAAGTTCTGTCCATATTATTTATGGTTGGGTCAATTTGTGTTTCGTTGTTAGAAAGATCAAGATGGTTTTCGAGCACACCTAAGCCCAGGCCTATACTGAGAAAGCTGGTGCCAGAAAACTTAACATGATAGGCATATTGTAACATGGCAGAAAGATTGGTGAAAATTCCGGCCTGAATAGAAGTTATGCTTCCACCCAATCCCATATTTTTACATACATTACCGTTGGCCGAAATAATCTTTGTTTCGGGTGCACCGGTAACGCCAATCCAATCTCTCCGGTACGATCCAAAAATACCAAAGTTATCACCTGCGCCTGCATATGCGGGCGATAGAGAGAGTTTATTAACAATGTACTGATTGCTTAACGATATTTGCTGTGCAGAAACATCCTGTTGCATCAAACAAAAAACAATTGTCAACAAAAAGAAAAAGTGTTGTGTTTTTTTCATTTTTTTGATATGTTTATTTTTCTTAAAGTTTAATTTATCAGAAGAATATTAAAGTTCCCTTTTGTAATTTTCCCATCACTTTTAATAATATAATAATAGGCGCCATCGGGGAGAGTATTTCCGTTTCCATTTAGCTGACATCTCCAGTTGTTGTCATAACATTGATCTGTCCAAAAGACCCTGTCGTTCCACATATTATAAATCTCAAGTTCTATACACCTGTATGATTGAAAATTCTTTATTTTAAAGTAGTCGTTAATATCGTCGCCATTCGGTGTAAGTATATTAGATTCAAGGGTGATTTCAGCTTCTGAATTGGCATTTGTTTTATAAATTGTTATACTGTCTGTTCCCTGACAGCCATTTTGATCGGTACCTGTTACAGTATAAATGCCTTCGTTAAAAACCGAAATATTCTGATTGGTTGAACCACCCGACCAAAGATAATTTCCTGCTCCGTTTCCAGAAAGCATAATCTGTTCGCCATTGTTTAAAATAGTATCATTGTTTTGTGAGATGATATAAACATTTGGGCGAGAATTTATTATAATGTTCGATTCAACTGTGTCGCGGCAACCGTTAGTAGTTGATGCAATTAATGTCGCATTGTAATTTCCTGATAAGGTGTAAATATGGCTGGGAGAAGTTGAAGTAGATGCTTCCCCGTCGCCAAAATTCCAGATATAAAAATCGGGTGAAATGATATTGGAAGTATTTGTAAATACAGTATTCTGGCCTTCACAGCTGTTAGAAACAGTGAAAGAAGCGATGGGTTGCGGATAAACTTCGGTTGTTTTGGTAGCAAATGCACTGCATCCTTTATCAGATACACAGGTTAGTTTTGTGATATACGTTTGTGCCGGTCCGCAGGTGTAGTGTACCGTATCGTTTGAATTGTCATCAATAATACCGTCATTGTTAAAATCCCACAAGAACTGATTTATACTTCCGTTCGATATGGTTGATTGGTTATAGTAAGTGGCCTGCTTAAATGCACATAGATTATTCACATGAAAGTTGACATTGGGTAACGGGTCAATAAAAATTTTCTTGGTGACAGAGACTACAGGTGCAGTATTGGGGGTGATTTTTAATGTAACGGGAATAGAGTCGGTAGAAGTAAAAAGATAAATAATTGTTTTTCCGGAGAAATCAAACGTTCCGTTATTGTCAATATCCCATTGCCACGACTGAATGTCTGAATCCAATAAACTGGATGATCCTACCAGCGTGGTTTGCGATCCGTAACAGGTAGGGGTATAGGTAAAATTTACTGACTGGCCAAAACAGAAGTTGGCCACAATAAGTATTAAAAACGGGGCAAGAATTTTTTTCATAATGGAGTATCTTAATCCGGGTTTATATCATCTGAATGATTGGGAAAAATATAACTTTTTATTAAAAAAATAAAATATAAATATGTTTAATTTCAATTTTCTAAGAGCAAATATAAATAAAATGCAATTTTATTGACATTGAATTTATGACTATTGCTTTTTTTTAATAGTTTTGTATTAGGTATTTAATATTTGTCAACAAAAATCTTTTTAAGATGAAAAAGCCACTGTTTTTATCTTTGATACTAACCATCTGGTATGGGGCATTATTTTCGCAGGATTTATTAAAAAATAAAGAAAATGCACATACAAGCGAAATTCTTTCGGTTGCCATTAATGGCGATGCAACATTCCTTATTACAGGAGGAATGGATAAACGCGCACAGGTATGGGATGTAAAATCTGGAGACAAAATGAAAGTTTTTGCACAGTCTGCACCGGTTACGGCAACTGCTTTTAGCACCAACGGGAAATATTTTGCTACCGGCTCGGCCGATGGCAAGCTGATTATTTTTGATGTAAATGAATGGAAGATTAGAAAAATTCTGAAAGAACATTCCCTTGATATTACTTCGGTTTCGTTCAATCCAATTAACGATTATATTGTAACCGGTTCAAAAGACAATACGGCAAAAATCTGGGATGGTGTTTCCGGCGGCTCATTATTTACACTGAGAGAACATACAAAACCCGTAAATGCCGTTATGTATAGCCCTGATGGCAAAAGCATTGCTACCGGCTCGGCCGATAATACAATAAAAATCTGGGATGCTGCAACCGGCCAGGTAAAAACCACGTTGAATGCCGATTCGAAAGAAGTTACTGCTCTTGCCTGGAGTTCCGACGGAAAATACATTGTCAGCGGAGGTTCGGAAGGCGCAATTGTTATATGGGAAGCAGCCTCGGGCAATAAAGTGGCCGAAACCAATTTTAAATCGAAAGTAAACAGCGTTACCATAAGCCCCGATGTTCAGTACCTGGCAGCAGCAGGTGCCGATAAAAAAATATCCATCTGGAACATTGAAACAAAGCAGATTGTAAAAGAATTCGAAGCGCACGAAAAAGACATAAATGCAATTGCTTTTTCTGATAAAGGCAGCCTGCTGGTATCAGTAAGCAATGATGCAAGCCTGAAAATATGGGATGCCGGTAATTTAAAAATCGGGAAGAAGAAATTCGTGAAAGATGCCGGAGAACCAAAGTTGTCAGTATCCAATCTGACGATGAATGAAGATAACCATAACGGGATTATTGAAAACCCGGAAAAACCAACCATCAACTTTGTTTTAAAGAACTCCGGAAAAGGTCAGGCCTATAATTTAGTGGCAAAAGTTTCAATAGATAATACAGTTGTTGGATTGCATTTTGACAAGGAAATTGCCATCGGAAACCTGGAAGCCGATAAATACACGAGTATTGTCATTCCGTTTTCAACGGACTCCTTATTAGAAACAGCTGCCGGTACTTTCACCGTAGAAATACAGGAAGGTAACGGGTTTAATCCTGCCCCGGTAAAAGTAAATTTCCAGTCGCGCGGAGGTGTCAGCTATAGTTACGTAATGGTTACCAGCCACGCGTATAGTTCCGCCACCGGAAAAGCCGAAGCAGGCGCTCCCATTACCCTGAAACTGAAACTGAAAAACACATCCAGCGGGGAAGCAAAAAACACCAAAATCAATTATATTTTTCCTCCCAACGTAATGGCCGTAAATAAACTTTCAGAGCAAATCCCCCTGATAGCCCCCGGCGAAGAAAAAGAAGTAAGTGTTGAATTCTATGCTACCAAAGAATTTACAAAACCGAAAATCAACATAGGCCTTAACCTGGAAGGCGCATATACCAATGCCAACGACCTGATACTTGAAGTTAAGATGAACGAAGCTCTTCCCACTACCGATATTGCCTTTGCCGAAGTTAACACTCAAACTGAACTGCCCGAAGTATCATTGTACAGAGGAAGCGGAGACCCCCTTAAAGGACTGAATGTTTCCAAATCAAAAGATATGGTAATCGGGAAATACTACGCACTTATTATCGGTGTAAATAAGTATAAAGGAAACTGGCCGCCGCTTCAGAATGCTGTAAACGATGCAAAAGCTATTGAGGCTATGCTTAAAACAAAATATAAATTTGATAATTTTCAGACTCTTTATGATGAACAGGCAACCCGTGTGGGAATTATTAATCAGTTGGAATGGCTCACAGCTAATGTAAAAGAACAGGATAATGTTTTTATTTATTATTCCGGGCACGGGGAGTTTAAAAAGGAACTGAACAAAGGATTCTGGGTTCCGGTTGATGCTACCACAAATTCTTCGGCAAACTATATATCCAATGCAGATTTACAAACCTACCTCGGGGGAATAAAATCAAAACATACATTACTGGTTGCCGATGCCTGTTTCAGTGGCGATATTTTCAGGGGAAATACTGTTTCTGTTCCCTTTGAAGAATCTGAAAAATATTACAAAGAAGTTCACGGATTATCATCGCGCCAGGCAATGACATCGGGCGGACTTGAGCCGGTTATGGATGGAGGTAAAGACGGACATTCCGTATTTGCATATTACTTTTTAAAGACGTTGAACGAAAACCAGAATAAATTTTTTGATGCCAGCCAGTTATATAACAAAATAAAAATTCCTGTCATAAATAATTCGGAACAGAGTCCTAAGCTTGCTCCTGTAAAAAATACGGGCGATGAAGGCGGACAGTTTCTTTTTATTAAAAAATAAAGCCTGAACAGGCAAATGTGATGAAAAAAACAACAACCTTTATTTCTTTACATTTGTTATCATTGTCGGGTGTTATTTTAATTGTTGTAAATTTCCTGTTCCCGTTATCCCTTCCGGCTCAACGTAACAATTTTCAGAATTTTTCTCTCGAAAGCGGGTTGCCGCAATCAACCATTTATTGTATTATCCAGGATAAGCGGGGATATCTCTGGCTTGGAATGGACGGAGGAGGTCTTTGCCGGTTCGATGGAATTCATTTTAAAACTTTTAACAGGAAAAACGGTTTTACCGGGGAAAGTGTCCGCGCCCTCTTACAGGACAGTAAAGGGAGAATCTGGGCAGGAACAAAAGATGAGGGGATCATCATATACGATGGTTATTCTTTTAAAAACGTCGGAAAAAAAAGCGGTTTGGTTTGCAACACGGTGCTTTCTTTAATTGAAGATAAGAATGGAACAATCTGGGCGGGAACCGATGATGCCGGGTTGAATAAAGTTATTGAGTGTGGCAAAGACTCGTTCAGAGTTGAAAAAATTGACGAAAGTAACGGACTCAGTAATAATTCCGTTTTCGATATTCACCAGGATAAGGAGGGCCATCTCTGGCTGGCAACATTTGGAGGAGTGAACGTTGTTACATTATTAAAAGATTCGTTCCAGGTTAACCAATTGAGAGGGGGAAGAGAAATTCCAAGCGATTTTATTCTTTCGGTTGCTGAGGATAATCGTGGTACGTTATGGTTCGGAACACTTGAAGAAGGGGTATTTACAGTGGCACCTCCGGCTGAATCAAAATCCGGCTCAAAGAATTTTGGACTTGAACTTTTATCAAGGAAAGTTACTTCGTTTGATAAATTTAACGGTTTTAACGCAAAAAAAATATGGAACATTTATCTTTCCGGCAAAAATGAACTCTGGTTTGCATCGGTTGATAACGGGATTGTCCGGCAGCGGTATTTTTCACATTCAAAAAAATCGGATTCTTCTGATTATGTGTTTGAACATTATACCGTAAAAGAAGGATTGCCCGGCAACCAGGCGCTTTCGCTGTTCGAAGACAATACCGGCAATATGTGGATTGGAACCAGCGGCGATGGCTTATGCAAGTTTATGGGCGATATGTTTTCGCATTATTCTGAAAAGGACGGACTGGCAAGCAACAAAGTACAGGGAATAGATCAGGACCATTCCGGGAATTTCTGGCTTGCTACCAGCGGGGGCGGGCTGGTTAAAGCTGAAAAAATTTCAGAAAATCCTGTTTTTACAAACTATACCACCAAAGACGGTCTTTTAGGGAACTCCGTTCTTTCGGTATCCGCCGGAAAAACAATTACGAATCACAATATATGGGCGGTTGTGTCTGACGAAGGCATTACCAAGTTTAATGGAAAAAAGTTTACAAACTTTACCGATACCCAGGGTCTTTTGGATAATAGCGTGTACTGTATTTATGTTGATAAAAACGGAATTATCTGGTGTGGTTCAAAAGAGGGTATCAGCCGGTTTGATGGTGTGAAATTCCTGAATATGGACCTTGAAACCATGAAGATAAGCGGAAAAGATGTGAACTCTATTATTCAGGACGAAGAGGGAAATCTGTGGTTTGGTACCCGTGGCGGATTGGCAAAATATAACGGCACAGGAGAAATAACAACATATGATGAAATGGAAGGGCTGATGCATAAAGAAATCAAATCGCTGGTGGAAGGGCCCCGCGGTAACATATGGATAGGAACGAATGGTGGAATTTATATGTTCGATATACATACCAGTGATAAAATTAAAATAAGAAATATTGCCAATGATAGTTTACTCAGTTCCAATTCAATCAGGTCGCTTATTTTTGATGACGATCATAACCTGATAGTTGGAACAGATAAGGGATTTGATAAATTAATATTTGAAAAAAAAGGAAATGGTTTTACCGTCAGAAGTTTTAATGTATCCGATGGTTTCCTGGGAATGGAGTGTAATGATAATGCCATCTATAAGGATAAGGATGGGAACATCTGGTTTGGAACGGTTAAAGGTCTGACCCGGTATAATAATAAATTTGAAAAAACGAATCTCAGTCCTCCCGAAACACATATTACTTCTATAAAACTTGCCTATAAAGATGTTAACTGGAATACAAAAACCGATTCCGTACAACCGTGGTTTAACCTGCCTTATGATTTGGAATTAGCGTATAATGAAAACCATCTTACATTCCAGGTTTCTGCAATATCGTTAGATAATCCTCAGAAAGTCCGTTACCGTTACCAGCTCGAAGGGTGGGAAGAAGGCTGGTCGCCGGCCACCACGCAAACAGAACGAGATTACCCGGTTCTTCCCCCGGGAACCTATACTTTTAAAGTAATTGCTGCTGGTGCAAATGGAATCTGGAACCCGGAACCTGTTTCTTTTACTTTCACTATTAATCCACCCTGGTACCGGACAATATGGTTTTATTCTATATGTATCATTTTTATTATTATTAGTATTTTTTCTTTTATCTGGGTCAGAGAAAAAAACCTGAAACGGGAGAAACGAATTCTTGAAATGAAAGTGAGGCAACGAACAGCAGAAGTGGTAAAACAGAAAGAAGAAATTGAAAAACAAAAAGAAGTTATTGAAGAAAAAAACAAGGACATTACCGATAGTATTAATTATGCACAGCGCATCCAGCATGCCATACTTCCCGAGTCGGAAAAAATGAAAAAAGCATTACCCGAATCGTTTATATTTTTCAGACCCCGTGATATAGTGAGCGGCGATTTTTACTGGTACAGCGAGGTGGAACATATGGGCGAGCCGGTTTATCTTTTGGCAGCGGCAGACTGCACAGGTCATGGTGTGCCCGGGGCATTTATGAGCATGATAAGCAATTCGTTATTAAACCAGGCGGTGAATGAAAAAAAGATTATTCAGCCGAACGAAATTTTAAATGAAGTAAGGCGGGGAATAATAGCTGCATTAAAACAAACAGGCGGGTCGGGTGGACAAAAGGACGGAATGGATATTGCCCTTGTAAGTATTACATTCAATAATGATAAGGTTATTTTACAGTATGCCGGTGCAAACAACTCCATGTACATTATTCATAACAATACAGAACCTGTATTTGAAGAAATTTTTCCCGATAAAATGCCCGTTGCCATAAGCGACAGGTTATACGATTTCAAGAATAATGTTATGGAGCTCCGGAAAGGCGATTCATTCTATATTTTCAGCGATGGTTTTGCCGACCAGTTTGGCGGCCCTCATGGAAAAAAATTCAAATACCCGAAATTTAAAGAACTGCTCATTTCCATATACGATAAGTCCATTGATGAACAAAAGATTGAACTCCAAAAGGCTTTGATTAACTGGACTAACAACATCAATCCGTTCGACAATAAACCCTACGAACAGATTGACGATATCCTGGTTATTGGCGTAAGATTGTAACAGGCGACAACGCTACAAGCTGGCTCCCGATTTCAAAAATTCTTTGTATTTTCATACTCTCACATATGAAGTTTACCCCGAATTTAAGCATTTATTGCTTTTTTCGGGGTCTCTTTTTGAAACATTATCAATATTATGTGTTGATAACTAGCGTGTTGTGAAATAACTGAAAATCCCTAATAAATTTCATTTTATCCATTTCATCCATGCTAATTGTTACTTTTAATGAACATAAATCTGAAATTTATTATTCTTTAATAAATTTAGTTACTTTAATACAGGCATTACTTTCTGCTTTTATAAAATACATCCCTTTGGCAAATGTGTTAATATTAATTACTGTTTTCTTATTTATCAATATTTCTTTGTGTAAAAGATTACCTTGAATATTGTAAATAGAAACTCTCACATTATTATTTATTGAATTATTTTCAATAATTATATTGTTATTCGCCGGATTAGGATATACTGAAATTAAATGATTGGATTTATTATAGATTATACCGTTGCATAAATCAACCACAATCATGGTTGAATCTATATTAGAACAACCATTAGTGTCAATATATGAATAAGTAATTGTGAAATTGCCATCACCGGCTATTACAGGATTAAATGTTGCTCCTGTCATTCCTGTGCCTGAATAAACTCCATTTAATGGAAAACCATTTAGATCAAAGGGTACATCATTAATGCAAACAGTATCATATGGTGTGCTAAGAATTACCACCAAGAAGGGAATACTCTGTATAAACCCCATTACTATTTTCATCAATTTCTATTTTATAATAAGTGTCTGAAGTGTGTCCAAACCATGTCCCAATAAATTCTGGTCTTTTAGTTTCAACTTTTTTCTTACACGAAAAAAAACAAAAAATGATAAATGAAATTAGAATGAGTTTTTTCATATTTATATTTTTTTAAAAAACATTTCATAATTTTTGTTGTCGTAATCAACAGATACTTTTAGTTCATCCTTTGTTAACCTTAATATTTTCCAAGAACTAGTAACACCAGAAACAATAGGGCCAATTATTCTATATTTAGCGCCATAAGCTCCATAATTAAAATGAACTATAATATTATCGAAACTTTCAAAGTGAAATCCTCCTGAAATGTTTTGCTTACATCCTTCAAATTGCATAATAAAATTATCTGAATCATAATACTCAAGAGCGATGCCTATATTAGCTCCACAACTATCATTATAATATTGCAATGAGTCAACACCATTACCTGTAAATTCGGTAATTTGCCATGTTCCTGATATTCGTTTTTCGGGAGACCTAAAACTAATCAATGGCCCTTCTTTGTATTTTCTACATCCCGATAAAACAATAATAAAGATTAAGAAAATGAATATTGCGTTTTTCATAATGTTATGTTTTAAAGTTGTAAATTATATTCCGTTGCAAGCATGCTTAAATAATAACCAAAATAAACGCCATGTTGTCCAACAGTACTCGAATTATATGGAACTGTAACATCTACAATTCTATTTCTTTCACTAATAATCTCACTTTCTCCTATTTTTGTGCCGGGTACAACAAAGTATTGTAAACGATTACGGTAATGCCAGTATTTAAGCATATTTTCATTATCATTTTGAGAGAAAATATTAAAGTAATTTATAAACAAGAAGATTATTAAAATTAATTTTCTCATATTATTAGTTGTTAAATTCTTTTAAAAGATATTTTGTAACTTATGTTATTAAAGTCAACAGATATTTTAAGTTCATTCTTTTTTAATCTTAAGACTTCCCAATAGCTTTCAATATCTGAAATTATTGGACCCATGAATCTAAAATTACCATTTTCATGACTTCTAAAAAGAACTCTTATTTTATCGAAATTTTCAAAATGAAATCTTCCGTAAATATTTTTTTGACCCCCTTTAAACAGCATATCATATTCATCTGAATCAACTTCCCTTTTTTTAATATTCACATTTGCACCACAGCTATCATTGTAATATTGCAAGGAGTCAATACCATTACCCGTAAATTCGGTTATTTGCCAAGTACCCGTTATTCGTTTCTCAACGGATCTGAAACTAATTAATGGCCCTTCTTTGTACTTTTTACAGGCTGAAAATAGTATTGCTGTAACAAGTGGAATTAAATATAATTTTTTCATTTCATTTTATTTTTTAAGTTCTTCGATAACTTTTTTTAAATCATCAATCTGTTTTTGCAAACTTATAATATATAAAGCCTGTTCCTCTGTTTTTTGTAAAACGAGATTTTGAAATTCGCCAACGTTCATGCCGTTTTCACTAACTTCTTTAGCAGATGGAATTTTAGGTAAATGATGATTTTGTTTAATGTAGTTTTCGAGTTCGTAAATGGTCATTAAGTTATAATCATCGTTAAAAACAAAATCTCCTAAATGACCTAATTTTACTATTACATCTCTTGCCCGAACATGACCGTTGCCGTAAACAATGAAATTATTCGTCGTGTCTTTTTTAACTGCAATAGCAATAGTACTGTCGCCTGTTGCGCCAACACTGGAAACAATTCCATAACCATGAGAAGTTGAACCAAATGAAGTTTCAACGATTAGTCCGGTTTTAACAGTATCTGATTTAATATATAGTTTTGCGGTTGGTGTAATTGTTCCAATGGCAACTTTACCGTCAGATTGAAGTCGTATAATTTCATTATAGTTACCAGTAGCATTTCTAAGAGTAAATGTAAAATCTCCGTTTTTCTGATAGCGATCAGGTTGCACTAAATTAATATACCCAACAGCTGTATTGCCTCCGCTTATCCCTTTTGCCCTAAATCCTACAGAAGAATACTGTGAATTAGTCAGAGAATTGTTAAAATTATCAATCATTATAGATGATACAGGCACTGTTGCCGGAGAATAAATGTTAGTTTTAGTATCTGCAACATGTAATTTACTTGTAGGAAAAGATGACCCAATACCTACGTTACCCTTAGTACCATTAATAATAGTAGAATTCTGAGATGGATTTAGACCACACTGAATATATAAATTGCTGCCCGGTGTAGTATAAATAAGATTTCCTGTAGTGTTGATTACTATTGAACTGTCACCAAGATATATCAAACTATCTCCAAGTAATGAAGTTATCCGTTTTGTTCTTATTTTATCATTTACTTTTAAATTTTCAAAATTGGTTTGCCCTGTAACATTCAAATTAGAAGTACTAATTGTATTTGACGAAATATTACTCGGTGTATTTATACTCCCGTTTATCTGAACATCACCAGTAACATCTAATCTATATTTTAGTTTTACATCGCCCTTGAAACTCGATTCGCCATAAAAAGCTTTAGTGCTATCCATTAATATTGAGTCGGCTTTAAGTGAAGCTGATTTTAATTCCTGTGCAGCAAATATCTTTCCGGTATTTACTTCACTTGTTGCATTAACTTTGTCGGTAATAATAATTCCGCCGCCGACAAATAAATTTTCTGAAATTCTCACATCGCCATCAATGTCAACTTTAAATAATGGGTGATTAGTGCCGATTCCAATATTTCCGGGTGTCATAGTATAAATATCAGGGTCATGAAATTGCCAGTAATTTTGAGGAACAGGAACATTTCCTTAGGTTCCGTTTCCGAGAAATACTTTTGTAGCATCGTTTGGAAAAGAATTTGGAATTAATTTTCCGGAATTGTCAAACGATACAATTCCGTTACCATTATTTGATAATAAATTTACTAATATACCACCACCGGGATTAATTTGTAATGCGAGAGCATTATTAACTTTAATCAAAAGTGGTTGATTATTTGATGTGCCGAAAGCCTCGCCGGAAGAAATGGAATTGAGTCCTGTTGACCATTTCTGACCCGATTGTGCAAATGAATTAAAAAAAGAAAATATTAATAAAGCATTTGTAACAACTAACAATAAGATTATTTTTCTTTTCATATTTTGGTGTATTTAGTTTAAAATCAATATCATTTCCTTACGATTCGGAAATAAAAAGGTTTAAAGATATAGAAATTTACTTATTAACATATATAAACAAAGGCTGTTAAAATGTTGTTAAAAAAAACACCTGGCTTTTTGGCTTTTGCGTGTGATTTGTTTGTGTGGCGGACAAAAGCCAGCGTGCCAGATTTGTAAAATAAAAAAACTGGCTGCCTGGTAAGGCAGGGAGCGTTGATAGAAAAATTTAAATATCCGGGTTGGGCTTGTGTGACGGCGGCCTTTATAATCATTTAGTTATTTTTAAGTCAAAACACAAAACGGTTAACCTTTTTTTCCCACAACTCAGTCAAGATGCCTTTTTGTCTTATTACATGCATTATAAATGCATTATTGGTAACGGTTCAATGTTGGATTTGGCGGGCATTTTCTTGCAGGCTGTGTCAAACCGTTAGTTGTTATGTAATTTGTTGTCATTGTCAAAATGCACGTTACCGCCCGCTAAATTCTAACATAGTGTTAGCAACCGGGCGTATTATTGTTGTTATAAAATTACTGATTATTTATTCTTTTACGAACTTTTTTATTTCAACTCCTTTTTCAGTTTTAACTTTTATAATATAAATTCCCTTTGAAAATTCAGAAATATTAATATTTGTTTTACTATAATTTGCTACCAGTGTTTTAACAAGTTGTCCTTGTACATTGAAAATATCAATTGCAGATTTTGGCTGGCATTTCAATATGATGTAATTTATTGCTGGATTAGGATAAATTTCAATACTGCTTTCGTTATTTATTTTTTCATCTATTCCTGTTAATTCGGATAATGGGCGCTTCCATATACCACCACCAGCACTTGCCCCTGCAAAAATATCACCATCTATTATTGCAAAGGCGTAAATATACATACTTGATAAACCTGAATTCCAATCAGTCCAATTACTTCCATTATCCATAGATATAAAAACTCCACCACCATTAGTGCCAGCTAATATATAGTTTCCACTTATATATAATGTCGCTACACTTATATTTGGCAAGCCTGTATTTACAGCAGACCAACTGCTTCCATTGTTCGATGATAAAAACACACCACTATCAGTCGCTGCAAAAATATCGTTTCCGTTTACTGCTATATCTCTAATATGTAAAGAAGTTAATCCTGTATTAACAGCAGACCAATTGCCACCATTGTTTGAAGACAAAAATATTCCACCACTTGTTCCCGCAAAAATATTGCTCCCGCTTGTGGCAAATGTACCAATATTAGAACTTGTTAAACCTGTATTCGATGTGGACCATGTATTTCCACTGTTTGAAGAGATAAATACACCACTACCCCAAGTTCCTGCAAAAAGATAGGTGTCAATCATAGTTATTGTATTAATATAAAGATTTGTTAAGCCTGTGTTTACTGCGTTCCAACTATTTCCGTTGTTTGACGACATATATACTCCATCTTGAAAAGTCCCAGCAAAAACATTGTTACCATTAACAACTATACCATAAATCCCATAATTATAAGGTAATCCATTATTCAAGGTATCCCAACTTGCACCATTGTCTGAAGTAAAAAGTATTCCAATACTGCCAGTTCCTATGAAAAAATTATTACTGTCTGTTGCAAAGCAACTGACACTTACACCATAATGGTTATAGATATGTTGCCATTGTGCATGACAGTTAAAAGTTAAAACTGCTCCAAGAATGAAAATTAGTTTTTTCATGATACTATGTTATCAAATTTGTAATCATTGTCAAGTTTGTCTTTTCACACGCCTTGTTGCTAACATTTCAATAACCCTAACCGGTAGGGAGTATGTTTATTATATATGGAATAATTTCTGTTGTGCAAAATTCAGTAATTAGTTATTTGCAATTCTCTTTAATCGTCTCATAAATGGCAAAATAACCCAACTCACCGGCTTTGCTCCAGTCCCTGCATGCTCCCTTGCTGTCGTCCGACTGGAACTTAGCCGTACCCCGTTGAACATAAGCCTGGTAATCTTTTGGATTTAAGGAAATTACTTTTGAAAAATCGGCAATAGATGCTTTATAATCTTTCAGGTTCAGATAGGAAAGACCACGATTAAAATAAGCATCAGCAAACGATTTGTTAAGTTTAATGGCAACATCGAAGTCATCAATGGAACCACGAAAATCTTCAAATTTTGCTTTCAGTTTTCCCCTGCCTTTAAAAGCTCTGGAATTGGTACTGTCAGATTCAATGGAAAAATTAAAATGTTCCATCGCTTTTTTATTCTCGTTTTGTATAAGATAAATCTCGCCGAGGTAATAGTGAACTTCAGAATTCCTGGAATTTATTTCGAGAGCTTTATTAAATTCTATTTCAGCAGCTTCAAAGTTCCCTTCATTAAATTTTGTAATGCCATTTTTTTGGTTGATTAATGAATCCTTTGTCTGGGAAGATAAAGCATAAGGAAGCAGTATTAACAATACGGCAATAGTTTTTATGGTTAAAGATGAAAGCATATATTTAACGGTTATGACCTTGTTTTTTGAGTTTATTTATTTTTTAAGTACAATTTTTGCAGATACCGACCCCTGGCTGGTAACAATTTCTACCGAATAAAATCCATCAGCAAGCGACCTGGTTTCCACATCATATTTATACTTTTTCAACCCGGACACATGAGTCCCCTTAATTTCCATCACCATCACCTTTTCCCCTAATATATTGTTAAGATAAATATGAATCGGTTCAGATAAATATGTGCTGAATTCTATGGTAAATTGTTTTGAAGCCGGGTTAGGATAAATTTTTAAATCCTCAAGAGCAGTATTTACTTCATTAATCCCGATTGGATTTAACAGCACAAAAATGCTGGTATCGGAAGAACATCCATAAGCGTTAGTTCCTGTTACGGTATAAGTCGTACTGACAGAAGGAGATGCTATTACTGTAGATCCTGTAGTGGTATTTAAACCTGCCGGCGGGGTCCAGACATATGTCAGGGCATTGTATGCAATCAGGGTTACAGAATCGCCCGGCAATATGCTTGTTGAAAAAGTATTTGCAGTAACCAGGGGTTTGGGGTTAATTGTTAATAAAACCGTATCTGCCGGAGATTTACCGCAACCTGCCGCGTAATCGGCAACATAATAGGTATAGCTGCCAACTGCTTTTTGTCCTAAATTAAAACTGTTCCCTGTTCCTATCATATTAATAAGAGTTATATCGCTATACCATTGAGGGTTATTTCCTGTTGACATTAATATAACAACGTCACCGTAACACAGTGTTAAATCACTTGCATCAGGTTCGGATGGAACCGGATTGATGTATAATGTTACAGTATCGGAAGCACTACTGGTACAACCGCTCAGACTGTCGGTGACATAAAAGGTATATGTTCCTACATTAATCTGCCCGGTATTAAAACTGTTACCCGTGTTTACCAGATTGGTTAAAGCGGCATCGCTGTACCACATCACGTTGGTTCCGGTTGAAGTGAGAAACGGAACCGGGTTCCCTGTACATACGGCAACATCATCTGCAAAAGGAGCAGGCGGTGAAAGCAGGATGGTTAATGTTGATGTATCAGAATTACTTGCGCAGCCCGTTAACGCATCTGTTTGCGATACGAAATATGTATGAACCCCGGTGGCAGTTTGCCCGGTGGCAAACGAATTGCCTGTAAAGACAAGAACTCCTGCAGTATCATACCACTGAATATTATTGCCTGTTGCAGTAAGATTCGGAATAATTGCAGCAGAACATACTGTAGTGTCAAGAGCTGTTGGAACAGGCGGCAATGAATGTATCGCAAGAGTTGCAGAGTCGGGTAAACTGGAACATCCTGTAGTTACATCGGATTGTGTAACAATGTATGTATAATTTCCGGCGGCTGTTTGCCCGGTAGAAAATGTGTTCCCGCTATAAACAGGAATCATGGATGTATCATACCATTGAACATTAGTGCCAATTGCAACAAAGTCGGGAATGGTGCTTCCAAAACAGGCCGAAGTATCGTTTACGATAAGAGTTGCAGGTAACGCATTAATAACAAGAGTAACAGGAGTGGAAGGACCTTCAGGGCAACCGGGTGTGCTGTCAGTTGCAAAATAATTATATGTTCCAACGGATGTCATTCCGGTGGTAAACGGATTTCCGCTGAATACAAGATTTGTTAATGATGCATCGCTGTACCAGTTGATTATAGTACCTGTTGTTGCAACCAGATCCGGAATCAATGAACCGAAACATGCGCCTGTATCCTGGACTGTCGGAGCAAGAGTTGGCGGACTGCTGATAATAAGATAAACGGTATCCATTGGACTGGCACATCCTGAAACGGTGTTGGTTTGTGATACATAATAAGTGTAAGTGCCAACGGCAGTAAGCCCGGTATTGAAAGTGCTGCCGCTAAATACCAACGTCATGGAGGTGTCGTACCATTGAATGTTGGTTCCGGTAGCTGTAAGCGGAGGAACTGGATTACCAGAACATATTGTCACATCAGGAGCAACCGGAGGAGTTGTTGAATTTATTGAAAGAATTACAGTGTCGCCTAAACTTTCGCAAGTTGTTAGGGAATTCGTCTGTGTTACAATATACGTATAAACCCCCGGAGCGGTTTGTCCCGTAGCAAACGGGCTTCCATTTCCGACAACGGCGCCGGTTGTGTCATACCATGTTATATTTGTCCCTGTGGAAGTAAGGTCTGGAACCGGATATCCATAACATATGGCAGTATCATTGCCGGCAATGGGGGTAGCCGGCAGCGCGTTAATAGTAAGCGTATCTGTAGCAGTCGGACTTTCACAACCGCTTACCGTTTGTGACATATGATAGATATACATGCCGATAGCAGTTTGCCCGGTACTGAAAGGACTTCCGCTAAATACCGGCGTCATGGAAGTATCATACCACTGGATATTGGTTCCGGTTGCGGTAAGGTCAGGAATGGTACCTCCAAAACAAGCACTCTGATTTGAAGAAGCAGGAGCTGACGGTAAAGAATTAATGGTTAATACCACCGTGTCGCTCGGACTTTGAACCGAGTTTATGGTCTGTGTTACATAATAGATGTAAGAGCCGGCAGCAGTCTGGCCGGTAGCAAACGGGCTTCCGGTTCCGACCAGGGTTGTCAGTAAAGGATCGCTGAACCACTGAATATTTGTTCCGGTAGCTGTCAGATCTGGCACAACCTGGCCGAAACAAACGGTTTCATCAGTAGTCGCCGGCGCTCCCGGGTAAATGGTAAGAACTACCGTATCGAACAAACTTTCACAACCATTCAGCATTTGTGAAACATAATAAGTGTATATCCCGATAGCAGTCTGCCCGGTCGGATACGGGCTGCCGGTATAAACAGGAGCCATGGAAGTATCATACCATTGTATGTTGCTGCCGGTAGAAGTCAGGTCGGGAACCGGATTCCCGGAAACAACAGAAACATCATTTGCAACCGGAGCCGGAGTGTAATTGATGGTGAACAGGACGGTATCCGAAGGTCCGCGACATCCTGTTGTTGTTTGTGTTACATAATATGTATAAGTACCGGGAGTCGTAACAGAAGGCGTAAAAGGATCGCCTGCAAATTCCAGTGTTGTCAGGGAAGGATTACTCCACCATTCGATACTGGTTCCGGCTGCTGTGAAAGAGGGATTGGGGTCTCCTGAGCATATAGTATTGCTTTGAGGCACAGCAATTGGTGCTACTGGTAAAGGAAGAATAGTTATATTTACCGTATCTGTATTTGTACAACCGTTTGTGTTTGTAACCAGAACATCATATATGCCAGAAGAAGACACAACTATTGATTGACCTGTTTCCGTAGTTGACCACAAGTAAGTGGACCCGGGATTGCCTGCATTCAATGTAATGCTTCCACCGCACCGGGTTGAGTCTGTTCCCAGATCCACAACAGGCAGAGAATTAATAGTCAGCGTAATAGTATCCGGTTGTCCCATACAACTACCGGTTGTTTGTGTTACATAATAGGAGTAAGTACCAGGTGTTGTAACCGAAGGCGTAAACGGATCTCCTGCGAATGCAAGAATTGTTAAGGAAGGATCGCTCCACCACTCGATATTGGTTCCGGCAGCAGAGTATGACGGGTTTGTCTGTCCGAAACAAATAGCTGAACTTTGTGGGGATGCTACAGGTGCAGCAGGCGTTGGATTAATCGTAAGGATAGCCGTATCAGCCGGGCTTTGCGGGCAGCCGGAAATACTATCAGTTATATAGAAAGTATAGGAGCCAACAGCAGTTAGCCCCGTATTATAATTATTTCCGGTATAGAGCACCGGTGTTAAAGCAGTATTATTATACCATTGTGGTATTGTACCTGTAGATGAAAGAATAGCAGAACTTCCGAAACAGATGGTGAGGTCATTGATCGTGGGCTTATTTGGAATGTTATTTATGGTTAAACTTACCGTATCCGGATTGCTTCGGCATCCTGTAACAGTGTCAGTTTGTGTTACATAATAAGTATATGAGCCGACTGTCGTTTGCCCGGTGGTAAAAGGATTTCCGGTAAATAAAACAGGAGTTAATGCCGGGCTGTTATACCAATGAACAGTATCATTTCCGGTGGTGGAGGTCGCAACCAGGTCAGGAGTCGGATTTCCAAAACAAACTACCTGGTTTGCAGCAACTGGCCGGGATGGTAATGCATAAATGGTTAAATAGACTGTATCTGATACACTGGGACATCCCGATGCCGTTTGCGTTACATAGTAAGTGTAATTCCCGGGGACTGTCATTCCTGTATTGTAAGGACTGCCGGCAGCAACAAGCGATGTTAGCGCAGCATCGTCGTACCATTTGATATTGGTTCCGGTTGCAGTAAGAGAAGGTGTGGTTTGTCCGAAACATGAATTTTTATCGGGTGCAACAGGAACTGAAGGAATCGGATTAATTGTAAGCGTAACGGGTAAAGGTGTACTTTCGCATCCATTCAGGGTCTGAGTGACATAAAAAGCATAAGTGCCGACGGCAGTAAGCCCGGTATTGTAAGGATTACCTGTAAATGCAAGGGCCATAGTGGAATCGTACCACAAAATATTTGTTCCGGTAGCCGAGAGTGAAGGAATGGATGAACCGAAGCAGGCGGATGCATTAGCTGAAATGGGCTGTGCTGTGTTTAATATATTAAGAGTAACAGAGTCTCTTGCACTTTCACAACCGGTAGCCGTATCAACTGAAGTTACATAATATTTATAACTTCCGGGAGTTGTCTGACCAGTGTTATATGAGTTGCCGCTACCGACAAATATCATCGAAGAGTTATACCAGCGAATACTGTCAGTTCCTGTAACTGTTGCTGTTAAACTGGGAATGGGTCCGGCCACGCAAACGGAAGTATCATTTGCAATTGGTATTCCAGGCAATGCATAAATGGTTAGTTTTGCAGTATCGGCAGGGCTTTTGGGACAACCGCCGGTGCTGTCGGCAACATAAAAAGTATATATTCCGGCAGCAGTTAATCCTGTATTGAATGGAGTTCCGGTATGAACGAGTGTTGTTAAAGAACTGTTACTAAACCATAAAGGGATATTGCCTGTAGAGTTTAAAACAGGTACCGGGGCGCCAAAACAACTTGAGACATCAGGGGCTGTTGGTTCTGAAGGTGCACTGTTGATTTGCAGAAAAACGCTGTCGGCCCGACTTTCACAACCGTTAACAGAATCGGTGGAGGTTACATAATATTTATAAATACCAACCGAGGTTTGCCCGGTATTAAAAGGATTACCGGTATAAACAAGAGTCATGGCTGAATTATACCATTTAATAGTATCTCCGGAACTTCCGAGGGCCGTTAATGATGGAACAGGGTTGCCGAAACAGACATTTGTATCGCTGGCAACAGGGGGAGGCGGAGCAATGGAGTCGATAATGAATATGGCATTGATAGTATCTATAGGATTTAAAGGATCATTAGAACTTAAAATAATGGGATAATTATGTGTGCCATTTGGTAAGCCTGTTTTAATGAATTTTACCTGAACTATGTTATTGCCTGAAGGAACAACTGTTCCGGGAACAGAAGGAATAAGCTGAATGTTAGGATTGGAAATGGCTGCGTTACCATTCAATGTCCCATTGTTTCCGTTGACTGTTAAATCATTGGCTGTTCCGTTGTCGAAATTATAATAACCCATCAGACCGTTTTCGTTTCCTGTTAAAGTGTTATACATTCCGGCAAGAATTTCTGCTTCCGATAATGCACGGTTATAAATCCTTACTTCATCAATCTTTCCGTTAAAATATCTTCCCGGATAATCAGTTGCACCAATGGAAATATTCTGAGACTGGACATTGGGCATTACACCTAAGGTTCCGCTTACAGGTTGTCCGTTCATGTATAAAGTAACCGATTGTCCGTTCATAACACATGCAATATGGTTCCACTGGTTTAATGTTGCAATCGAACCGGTGTTAGGGGTAAAATCATTGCACCAGTTTGCCATGCTGGGTCTTCCATTATTTTGAATAGATAAGAGCATGTTGCCATAACAGCCCCTCGTTCCCCAGGAAACAATTCCGTTATAGGTTGGGTCGGGGTACGAAACAGGATATATCCATGCCGATACTGTCATTACGCTTCCGGTAGGTAAATTCACAGAGTTCCTGTTAATCCAGTCGCCGTTTCCGTCAAATGCAGCGCTCTTTCCATAAGGTGACCATAGAGTATAATTCAAGTTTCCTGCCCCTGTGTTGCAGATAGATAATGTATCAATGAGGGTATCCTGGCAAACAGTAAAATGTTCGGTGAATAAATTTGGACTATGACATTGTACCGGTTTTGGAAATGATTTTCCGGAAAGGCATATTTTCTTTGTTATATCGTTGTTTAAAATGGTTAGTGTATCTAAAAATGTAAAAGGAGATGTTGTTGGAGCAAAGGTTACAAAGATTTTTAAAGAATCACCCGTTACTATATTTCCAGAAACCGGATTAACTGAAAAATCCGTCGTTTGCTTGGTAATATTTATGATTTTTAAAGTATCGCAGCCAGTATTCCTGATATAGAAAGAATCCACCTTTGTTGTAAACTCCATGATAGAATCCAGGTACATGCAATTTTCCGACAATTCTATTTTACCACTGCCAATAACATTTAATGTGCAGGCAATGGTGTCTTTGGGATTTAACGGGTCGTTTGAATTAATAATAATATTTGTATTATATGTTCCTGCATTAATACCACAGGACTTAAACACAAGATTAACAACAGAAGTGTCACCTGTTGTAGTTGTTACAGTGTCTGAAGTGGGACTAACGGATAGCCAGGGAGCGCTGTTATATACATAGTACAGTGCATTGGCAAACATCAGCTTGGCAGAAGCATTTCCTATGCTAAGATTGCCGGGATATATAATCATTCCGACAACATTCCTGTTCGCGTTTTCAGCTACTACTTTATTCCCCGCCATATCTGTAGCTAATAATTTTGCATCCGTATCCAATGCAGGATTTACATAATTTGAATTATACCAATAAGTCGGGTTTACAGTAATATTTTTAAAAATGGGATGATTTGGCTCGGGTAAAGTATTAAGATTTATTGTTCCGGAAACATTAATATGATTTCCGTCTATAACAAATGGCGCATACCCGGAACCCATTATCCCGCCGTTTAAATTCCAGGGACTGTTAAAACTGTAGGTTGCAATAACCACACCTCCTCCGTTATCAACAAATTTCTTAAGAGTATCGCCGATTATGGCAGGTAAAGAATTGTCAGACCAGATAAGTACTACATTATAAGGACTGAGTGTTGACATTGAGACAGAACCAGGACTGCTTAACACATCAATATCTGAAGCAATAAATTTACCAGTTGAAATAAGTTCATTTTTTACATCTACTCCATAACCGTCATTTTCAATAAGAAGAACTTTTGGCTTAAAATCTCCTGTCGAACTTTGAATCTGGTATATCAAATTTGTTCCGCCTGAATTGCATATTTTTAAGTAGCTTGTTATAGAATCGCAACAGGGAAGAGAAATGTTAAATAAACTGGGAGTATGACACTGGATAGGTCGTGGGAATGCCTTTCCGTTTAAACAAATCGAAGGATCGATGTCATTTGTATAGAGGATTACATTACCCGGAAATATTCCGGCAGAAACAGGCGAAAATTTTACAACAACGTTACCTGTATCACCGGGAAGTATATACGAAGGACTGGAAATGGAACTGAATAAGGGTGAAGGTGTAAATTTCAGGCTGTCGATAAAAAGCGTATCGCAACCGGTATTGTAAACCGAAATAGTATCCATGCTTGTGGTATATTCCATAATGGAATCCAGATCAAGACAATTTACAATTGAATCGTGAAGGAAAGCGTTAAACTGAGGGGTGCCAACAACGTGAAGCGTTAAAGGAATGGAGTCAGGACTGTTTAACGGATCATTTGAATTAATGATAATATTGCTGGTATAGTTTCCGATAAGTATATTGGTAGAATTAAATTCGACGGAAACAAAGGCTGTGTCGCCGGGAAGAATTGTTCCGGACCCCGGATTTATGTTAAGCCAGGACTCCCCGTATTTGAACTCGACTCTCATTGTCTGGCTGGGGCCACTACAAGTTGCAGTATTAATGCCTCCCCAATTCTGGTTGCCAATTTCAGGCCGTATAATATATATATTCCCGGCAGGCCCATCACAACTACAGTCATTTGCATTAACTGAAAGAACAGCTCCGTTTCCGCAACCTGTATTAACTTTCCATGTATTTCCATTAACTGTTGCACTATAATATGTTTCTGTTCTTAAGGCATTTGCAATATTTGCAATGACAACAGGATCTGTAAGCGTTATTCCGGCAGGATTGTTAGAACCACTTATTGTTAAACTGTTATATGGATGTGGTGTGAGCTGTGCCCTGAAATTTACCCAGGCTGTAGCCTGGGCAACCGGTGTCTGATTCATTACAAAAGCCTGATCGTATATAATAGGAGCACCTCCACCTGTTAAAGTGTAATCAAGATTCATTCCTCCTGTATTGTAAATCGTAAGGATATTTGTTATGGAATCGTTACAACCTAATGTAATGTCAAAATAATTTGGGATATGTGTTTCAATGGGTCGCTGGAACGATTTACCCTTAATACAGATTACCGTATCAATATCGTTGGTATATATGGACATAGACCCAGTATAATTACCGGCTAAAACAGGGGAAAATAAAACCCGTAATTTTCCTGTATTCCCCGGAGCTACATATAAATCAGCAGAAGAAAGCGAAAAAACAGGGGGCGAAAATACTACGCTGTCAATATTTAACGTATCACATCCTGAATTTGTTATTAAAACAGAGTCTATGCTTGTGGTGTATTCCATTATTGAATCAAGATTGAGACAGGAAGGAGAAACCACATCATAGAGCGAAACATGCATATCAGGACTTCCAAAAATATTTACAGTACACGGAATGGTAAGAAGATTATTTATGGGATCATTACTTAATATGGTTAACGAAGTATTATATTGTCCCGCATTTAAACCGATAGAACTGAACTCAACAAGAACAGTATCGGTTTCGGAAGGTGGAGTTGTGCCGCTTGACGGGGAGACTGAACTGGTAAGATGTGAATCGATAGAGATGTCATCAAGCGCCCAGTGATCGCAACAGGAACCACTGTGTGATAGTTGTCTCCAGCGGAATCGTGTGCCCATTGTTTGAGCCGCTAACGGAATAGGAATACTAAAAGGAGTAAACGTGAAATAATTCCCGGAATAATACGTGGAAATATTGGTCCATATCCCCCCTGCATTGTTGGAATATTCCAATACAATATCTTCACCTGGATCAAGATACTCGCAGGTACCACCACCATCTCCCAGGCGGATATAAAAATTAATATTTCCTCCTCCAGTTGTATTTAAATCTATGGTTTCAGCCTGTCTTACGCCATTGTCGTTAAAATAAAGGGCATTGCCACTGACAGCCCCGCAATTTGTACTGGTAAAACCGTTATTGAAAGTCCATAAAGCCGGATCAATGGATGGATCAAAATCATCTGACCTGGTTATGACTGAAGAAACAGACCAATTAAGATTCCCGCCACCGGTGTTATATATTATCAATGTGTCGGTAAGAGAATCCCCACAGGCAATGAATTCATTGAAAGAACCGGGAACAGCACTTATTGTCGGAGCCGGTATGGAAACCCCCTGGAGGCAGAAAGAGGTGTCGGCATCATTATTCTGAACAGTGATTGTTGTTGCATGGTTGGCAACAGTTGTAGGCTGAAAGTTGATAATCATCTGGGCGCTTGAATAAGGGGGAATACTGGCCGGAAAAGTATCAATTACAAACTGACCATATGATGTTGTAACATTTGATATAAAAAGAGTATCACATCCGCTGTTATAAATTAAAAACGTGTCCTTGTTAACAGAAGTAACCATTGTGGTATCAAATTTAGGGCAGGAATTTGGAAGCGGAATGTTCAGGTTCGGAACCCCGTTAACAGTCAGTGTACAGGGTATGGTAATAGTTGAATTTGCCGGATCATTGGAAATTACATACAAATTTGAATGGTAAGCGCCGCTAACAATGTTGGTCGATTTAAATTTTACATTTACTGTAGTTGACCCTAAAGGAGCTACAGTTCCTGTAGTTGGCGTTGGAAATAACCAGGTATTCAGACTGCTTGCAATATGAATATCGTCAAAATAGGAGGTCATCCCGGCTTCGTAACCGAACAAATGGACAACGTTTATATTGGTTAATGCAGTATTCCAGAACTGAAGATTAGCGGCAACAAGGGTACCGTTAACATAATAGTCGAACCTTTTTGTTGTATAATTAATATTTCGATACTCAATATGGTACCACTGGCCCTGAACCATAGGAACCTGGTAAGAACCCGAGCTGCACCACAAATAAACGGTCATGGCATTGTTATCCATCCCGATGTCTGCAATGGCGCCGTTAGCAACGATATCTGCTGTATTCCCGATATTTACACCGCAGTTCCAACCGGTACTTCCTGCCGGGGACATCAGGTAGAACGAAATATAATCGGCGCTGCAGACAGGAAAAGTATGATTAATTCCGTCATAATATAAATAATTTCCGCCTGTAATTTCAAAAGAATAATTTCCGTTTGCGTGCTGGGTGTTAGATGTGGTTCGGGTGTATGTTCCTGTCCCTATATTCCATGAATTAAAATTACCGCTTTCAAAACCATCATAAAAAACAGTTTCAAGAGAAGAAATGTTAAAATTAAGCGTCCCTGCACCGGTATTATTTATTGTCAGTGGCATAGTTACCGAATCGTTGCAGGAATTAATGGAAACATTAAAGGTCAATGGATTTACCGAAATAACAGGAGGGGGTACTCCTGCTCCGCTTAAAGATATTAAACTGTCGCCTGCATTACTGAAAACTTTAAGAGTATCATAAAAAGTTCCGGTAAAAGGAGGTGTAAAAGTAACAACGAGTTTCATGGAATCGAGCGGAAGAATAGTTCCGGATGTTGCTGAAATGGAAAAATTACCGGTTTGCTTGGTTATGTTTGTAATATTAAGATTACTGCATCCGATATTTTTTATATAAAGAGAATCCTTTTTAAAAGTGGTTAACTGAACATTACCATAGTTGATATTATTTTTTGTTGGTTTTATTAAAGGTAAAACCGTGGTTGGCATATTAAGCCGGATATTAGGACGATTAACTGAAATGTTTCCTGTAGCTGCTCCACAAACCCCTGACGCATCTTGCCTGAAATAAATGCAACTGTTAAATCCGGCAGAGGTATATCTTGTTTGAGCATTATAGGTGTATGAGCCATTATTAAAACATACTTCGATTAATAAATTGGAAGTTCCGTCCCAGTTAAAGGGAGTAATGAAACTATGCATATTCCATCCTGCTGTTTCTGTATAGGTTTGGGGGCCAAAAACTGTTATAAACCCTGTATTGTCGAAGGTTGAAGTAACAACTGTGGCAGAAGTACTTTTAATGCGGATAGTAAAATTACTCAGCGGAGTGCCCTGTATGGTAGCCACGTCAAAACCGAGAGCAGTAATATTTCCGGGAATGGCACAATTGGCAGTTAGTTCCGATGCCCTGATTAAGAATTGATGTTTTGCACCATAGTACCAGTTGCCATAAGGCGCAGGATAACTGGTGTTTCCGTTTACAGCTGTTCCTGTTCCAATGGTAACTGTCTGGGCCGAAGAAGTATTTGTAAACAAGTTGGTTATAAGAAACAGGGTTAAGCTGAGAGAGACTAACAAATGACCTAAAAATTTTTTCATAAGTATTAGGCGATAATGGTTATGTACTTTTATCTTAAGGGGATAAAAATAAGAAAATATTTTTAATAAAAAATATTATTTCTTATTTTAGCCGAGCATTTATATCGTTGACCCTAACACAAAATTTATTTTACAATGAAAAAGCATTTTGTACCAATTATTTTATTAGCTGTTTTATCTTTTTCCATAACAGGAAATAGCTTTGCTGCCGGATTAAATAATCCCGTAACAGGTAATTTGATGGATGAAGGAAATAAACTGTTGAGCAAGGGACAGTTCAGCGCAGCGATAACCGTCTGGCAAAAAGTTTTGGAACAGGATGCTGCAAATGCAAATGCAAATTTTAAAATGGGCATGTGCTACTATAATTCTTTGGACGAACAGCCTAAAGCACTTCCTTACCTGAAAAAGGCAGTTAAAAACCTTACTTTAAAATATGATTTCTTCAATACTGATGATAAGGCTGCACCATACGACGCACTTTATTTCCTGGGACAAACCTATTTAACCATTGAACAACCGGATAGCGCCATGATGATGTTTTTTCAGTATGATGACCAGTTTGGCGGAAATCCCCCCATTCCTGTAGAGAAAGCAATTCGCAATTGCATTAATGCAAAAAATGCGGTTAAAAACCCAAGAGATATTACCTTAAAAAACCCGGGAAAAAATGTCAACTCCCAGTTCTCTGAAACAAACCCGGTTTTAACTCTCGATAATTCAGTCATGTTTTTTGCTTCACGCAGAAGCCCTAAGGAAGGAAACAAGCAAATTAGCAACATAACGGGAAAACTGGATGAAGATATTTACTTTACCCAAAAAGATGCTTCCGGCAAATGGGAAACATCGGTTCCTTTTAAATGGAATACCGATAAAGATGAAGCTCCGCTTTGTATTTCAGCCGATGGATTAACCCTTTACCTTTATATGGAGGTAAACGGGCAAAAAGATATTTTCCAGAGCAATTATGTTGATAAAGTCTGGAGCCAGCCCAAACCGGTTTCCGAAATAAATTCTTCATCCAATGAAACCGGCGTTACCGTTTCTGCTGACGGAAATTATCTTTATTTCTGCAGCGACCGTGAAGGTGGAAACGGGAAATTCGACATTTATCAGTGTACCAGATCCGGAAATAAATGGGGCAAGGCAAAAAATCTTGGAACGATGATAAATACTCCATTCAGTGAGATATCTCCTTTTATCAATCCCAACGGAAAAACTCTTTTTTTCAGTTCAAACGGATATGCTGACGGGATGGGCGGATTTGATATTTTCTACAGTGAAATGAAAGATGATGGAACATGGGCCAAGCCTGAAAGTATGGGTTTTCCGATAAATACGACCCGTGACGATTTTAATTATTATATTATTGGCGGAGGAACAAGGTATTACTCTACTATTCGCGAAGAGACGGATGGTTACGATATTTTCAAAATTGAAGGCGGTGGATTTGCCATAGAAAATATTGATGCAACAGGCCAGGTGGTTACCTTAACAAAGGAAATGAGCGTAACCGATGTGCTGGAAGTGGAAAAAACCGTAGAAAAGGAAGTGGAAGTAGTTGAAACCATTGAAACTACTGTTGAGGTGATTAAAGAAGTAGAAAAAGTTGATGTGGAGAAAGAGAAACAAAAAATGGATTCGCTGATGACCCTTGCCCGGAACGAGGCTCAGACAGAAAAACAAAAATTCGAAGCAGATAAAGCCCGTGCCGAAGCTGATAAAGTAAAAGCCGAAGCAGATATGAAAACAGCGGAAGCAGAAAAGATAAAAGCCGATGCTGAAATTAAAAAAGCCGACGCCACTAAAGCGGTAGCCGATGCCGATAGAGCTAAAGCAGAAGCAACCAAAGCAACTGCCGATGCTGCCAAAGCAAAATCGGATGCCATTATTGCTGCTGCTCAGAAAACAAAGGATGAGCTGGCAAAAGCCAAAACCGACCTTGAGATAAAGAAAGCGGCAGCCTCAACAGCACAATCAAATGCCTTGCAGGCAAAAGCCGAGGCCGATAAAGCCAAAAGTGAAGAGGCAAAAGCAAAGTCTGAAGCAGATAAATTAAAGCTTGCAGCCGATAAAGCCAAAGCCGACGAATCCGCTTTGCAACTGAAAAATCAGCTGGCAGAAACAGAAAAACCCAAATACGAAGCCCTGAAAGTACAGGCAGATGCAGCAAAAGCTAAAGCCGAAGCAGATAAATTAAAATCACAGGAATTACTGGTAGCTGCTCAAAAGGCTAAAGATGACGCCGTTATTGCAAAGGTAGAAATTACCAAAGCTACTGCTGAGGCTAAAAATGCAGATGCAATAAAAGCCAAGGCTGATGCCGATAAAACCAAAGCCGATGCCGAAATAAAAAAAGCTGAAGCGTTGGAAACTCAATCCAATGCAACAAAAATGAAAGCTGAGGCGGATAAGGCAAAGAGTGAAGAACTGAAAGCAAAATCTGAAGCAGACAAAGCTAGAGCCGATGAATCCGCATTAAAGTTGAAAAACCAACTTGCTGAAACAGAAAAACCCAAATACGAAGCATTAAAAATTCAGGCTGAAGCTACAAAAGTAAAATCTGAAGCAGATAAATTAAAAGCCCAGCAAGCGCTTGCCGCATCACAGAAAGCTAAAGATGATGCAGTAATTGCTAAAGCCGATGCAACAAAAGCTAATGCAGAAATTTTAAAAGCCAAGGCAGAAATTGCGGCAGCGGATAAAGCAAAAGCGGATGCTGCCAAAGCTGATGCAGATGCAAAGAAAGCACAGGCCATGGCAGAGAAGGCCAAAGCCGATGCTGAGGCAAAGAAGGCACAGTTAGAAATCCTGAAATTGCAGCCGCCTAAAAAGTAATTTTTTATACATTTTATCAGAACTTTCTTTGTTGTTTTCATAAAACAAGGAAAATTTTAATATTGTTTATAAGTTCATAAAATCTGAAATCTTATTCTGAAAGTCCGGTTATTAAAACTTACTTTTACAGCCCGGTATATTTTCAGCAAATACATAAATTCTTATGCAAAAATGAAAAGCCGGAACATAGAGCTGCATTTATCTGACGGCACAAAAATAACAGGAAAAAGTTTTGGGTATAAGGGATCTGCTTCGGGAGAGGTGGTTTTTAATACTGCCATGACAGGGTATCCCGAAAGTTTAACAGACCCGTCATACAAAGGACAGATATTGGTTTTAACATATCCGTTAATTGGTAATTATGGAGTTCCTGATTATAAAATCGAAAACGGAATACTTAATTTTTTTGAATCTGAAAAAATTCATATTTCAGGATTGGTAATTGCCGACTATTCATGGGAAAGTAGTCACTGGAATGCGCAGAAATCATTGTCGGAGTGGCTGATTGAAAATAAGATTCCGGCGATATGCGATGTGGATACCCGTGCCTTAACAAAACACCTGAGAGAGAAAGGCTCTATGCCCGGGAAATTGGTATGGAACGAAGAAAAACTTAATTTTTCAGATCCTAACACCCGAAATCTTGTCGATGAAGTCAGTTCAAAAGAAGTTCAGAAATACGGCAATGGTAAGTACAAAATAATGATGGTCGACTGCGGAGTAAAGAATAACATTATACGAAGATTACTTCTTCGCGACACAACAGTTATTCGCGTACCATGGAATTATGAATTTACAGAAGAAACATACGATGGTTTATTTATTTCAAACGGACCCGGTGATCCGAAGAAATGTGAGACAACAATTACTCAGATCTCAATTGCATTAAAACAAAACATTCCGATTTTTGGTATTTGCCTGGGAAACCAGTTACTGAGCCTTGCCTCGGGAGCAGATACATATAAATTAAAATACGGCCATCGAAGCCATAATCAACCGGTACTTCAGGCAGGAACAAATCGTTGCTATATTACATCACAGAATCATGGATTCGCTACTGATTCAAGAACATTGGGAAATGACTGGGAACAACTTTTTATTAATGTTAACGATAATACAAACGAAGGAATTAAGCATAAAACCAAGCCCTTTTTTTCTACCCAGTTTCATCCCGAAGCCAGTAGCGGGCCTACGGACACTGATTTTCTCTTCGACAAGTTTCTCGATGTCATTAGACAAAGCAGCTAATTCTTATGAAATGCCCATGAAAATAATTTATCACCTACCGGTTCCGATAGCTATCGGAAGATTATCAGGGCATTCCATCTGACCAAATTAATAAAAAAATAAGAAAATAAACAGATGAAAATAAATATAAAAAAAGTATTGATAATAGGTTCGGGAGCCTTAAAAATAGGTGAAGCCGGCGAATTCGATTATTCCGGATCTCAGGCACTAAAGGCGTTAAAAGAAGAAAGAATAACAACCGTCCTTATAAATCCGAATATTGCAACTGTTCAAACATCCGAAGGAATTGCCGATAAAGTATATTTTTTACCGGTTACTCCCGATTTTGTTGAGCAGGTAATTATTAAGGAAAAACCCGATGGAATTCTTCTTGCCTTTGGTGGACAAACAGCATTGAATTGCGGCGTCGCCTTATATAAATCAGGTGTCCTTGAGAAATATAATGTGAAGGTCTTAGGAACTCCGGTACAGTCAATTATTGATACAGAAGATCGTGAGCTATTTGTTAAGAAACTTGACCAGATTAATGTAGATACAATAAAAAGCCATGCAGTAACTACTCTTGAAGATGCGCTACAAGCTGCTGAAAATCTTGGCTATCCGATTATCATCCGCGCAGCTTTTGCGTTGGGTGGACAGGGAAGTGGTTTTTGTAACAACGACACAGAATTAAAAATTCTGGCTACAAAAGCTTTTTCTCATTCCGGTCAGATTTTGGTTGAAAAATCGCTGAAGGGCTGGAAAGAAGTAGAATACGAAGTCGTTCGTGATTGCTACGATAATTGCATTACCGTTTGTAACATGGAAAATTTCGATCCATTGGGAATTCATACCGGCGAAAGTATCGTGGTTGCTCCTTCGCAAACGCTTACCAACAGCGAATACCATAAACTCCGCGAAATAGCCATTCGCATAGTTCGCCATATTGGAATTGTGGGAGAATGTAACGTGCAATATGCTCTTTGTCCGGATTCGGAAGAATATCGTGTAATAGAAGTCAATGCCCGCTTATCGCGTTCCAGCGCTCTTGCATCAAAAGCAACCGGGTATCCTTTGGCCTTTGTTGCTGCAAAACTTGGATTGGACTATGGATTACATGAATTAAAAAATTCTGTTACCAAAACCACTACAGCATGTTTCGAACCGGCTCTCGATTATATTGTATGTAAAATTCCGCGCTGGGATTTGGGGAAGTTTAAAGGAGTTTCCAAAGAACTTGGAAGCAGTATGAAAAGCGTGGGAGAAGTTATGGCCATTGGCCGGACCTTCGAAGAAGCCATCCAGAAAGGACTTCGGATGATTGGCCAGGGAATGCATGGGTTTGTTGGAAATAAAGACATTGAGTTTGAAGACATGGATGAGATAACAAAGGAACTCTCTAATCCCACAGACATGAGAATTTTTGTGATTGCCATGGCTCTTCACAAAAACTTTTCAGTAGATGAAATTCACAAACACACAAAAATTGATAAATGGTTTTTGTATAAACTGAAAAACATTTATGATCTGAGAAATTCTATTTCCAGGTATAATTCTGTGGAAGAACTTCCCGAAGGAATGTTGAGTGATTCAAAGAAAATGGGATTCACAGATTATCAAATTGCAAAAATTATTTATAAAGACAAAGAAGACACAACAGAGATGTCGCTTCATATCCGTAATTTCAGAAAAAAGGCAGGTGTTGTACCCTATGTTAAACAAATCGATACCCTTGCAGCTGAATATCCTGCACAGACAAATTATTTATATCTGACATACAATGGAAGTGAGCATGATATAACTTTCGAAAACGATAAAAGATCTGTTATTGTACTCGGTTCAGGAGCATACAGGATTGGAAGCAGTGTTGAGTTCGACTGGTGTAGCGTAAATGCTCTGAACGCTGTTAAGAAAAAAGAATTACGTTCGGTAATGATTAATTATAACCCCGAAACAGTAAGTACAGATTATGATATCTGCGATCGTCTTTATTTCGATGAACTTTCGTTTGAGCGGGTTATGGACATTATTGATTACGAAATTCCGCAAGGTGTTATTGTCTCTGTGGGAGGACAAATTCCGAATAATCTGGCAATGCGTCTTTTTCAGAACAACGTGAAAATTTTAGGAACATCACCGCTTTCAATTGATAATGCGGAAGATCGTCATCGTTTTTCATCGACCCTTGATGAGCTGGGAGTTGACCAGCCACGTTGGAAAGAACTAATCACCATAGAAGATATTTTTAAGTTTGTGGATGAAGTAGGATTTCCTGTATTGGTTCGTCCTTCCTATGTTTTATCTGGAGCCGCGATGAATGTTGTTTCTAACCGGCACGAACTGGAACATTTTTTAACTCTTGCATCCAACGTTTCAAAAAAATACCCTGTGGTTGTTTCTGAGTTTATAGAAAATGCAAAAGAAATTGAATTTGATGCGGTGGCCGATAAAGGAGAAGTTATTATTTATGCGATTTCTGAGCATATCGAATTTGCCGGAGTTCATTCCGGTGACGCCACCATAGTTTTTCCTGCACAAAAACTTTATGTGGAAACTATTCGCAGAATTAAAAGAATTTCAAAACAAATTGCAGTAGCACTTAATATTTCAGGTCCTTTCAACATTCAGTTTTTAGCAAAAGACAATGATATAAAGGTAATCGAATGTAATTTAAGAGCATCAAGAAGCTTCCCTTTTGTTTCAAAGGTGTTGAAAACAAATTTTATTGATATTGCCACACAGGTGATGCTTGGCGTAAAAGTATTACCACCAAACAAGTCTGCTTTCGATCTGGATTATGTAGGTGTAAAAGCTCCCCAGTTTTCTTTTTCAAGATTAGCCAAAGCCGATCCGGTTTTAGGAGTTGAAATGGCTTCTACCGGCGAAGTGGGCTGTATCGGCGAAGATTATTATGAAGCAGTATTAAAAGCAATGCTTTCGGTGGGATATAAAATCCCGGAAAAGAATATTCTGCTTTCTACCGGTCCCTCACGTTCCAAAACTGAAATGCTGAATTCGTGTAAAATGTTAATCGAAAGAGGATATGATCTCTATGCTACCCGCGGAACACAGCAATTTTTAAGAGAAAATGGAGTAGAAGCTACCATGCTTCACTGGCCCGACGAAAAAGCTGAGCCTAATGTAGTAACAATGTTGCGTGAAAAAAAACTGGACCTCGTAATAAACATTCCAAAAAACCTTTCGAGGGATGAGCTTAACAACGATTACGAAATTCGCAGAAGTTCAGTGGATTTTAATATTCCTCTTTTAACCAATGCCCGGTTAGCCAGTGCTTTTATTTATTCATTCTGTAAACGAAATGTAAATGAAATGGCCATCAAATCGTGGGATGAGTATGGGGAATAATACGAGGTTCTTTATTATTGCAAAATAATCTTTCGGGTAGTTACTATATTGCCTATATCATCAATAATTTTAACATAATACAAACCATAACTTCCAAAGTCATTGATGCTAATCTGAAATAACTGTTGATCGATAAGATTCTGAAAAACGGTTTGTCCTAAACTATTTTCAATTTTAATTGTATAATTAGCCATACTAAGATAACTGCCTGTGTGAATGATTACAAAATCCTGTGTTGGGTTAGGATAAATTTTTATAGTATTTATGTTATCAGGCGGTATGATTGAAAGAAGAACATCAATTATCAGCGTATCAGTAACAGATATTAAAATAGTATCTACACAAACTGTTCCTAATGTATCGTAAACAATGACACTTTTATTTACTGTTTTGCTGCAACCATTTCCATCAGTATAAGAATAACTAATAACAGTAGTTCCAAGTCCGGTATTAGTCGCATTAAATAAATTACCTGCAATACCATTACCCCAAAAAACACCTCCTAAAGGTGTTCCGGACAGGTTTACTGGAGTTGAATTAATATTGATAAAATCATTAATTGGATTTATCGTTACCGTAGGAAGTGGGTTAACAGTTACAACGACCGTGTCAGGTAAACTTTCACAAGTTCCATCAAAATTTGTAACAAAGTAAGTCGTAGTAGCCATAAGAAACGGTGTTGTAAATGTCGGGCCAGATGCAATCTGAATATGGCTAGAATTATACCATATATAGCTAGTGCCACCAGACGCAGTAAGTGGTGCAACACCTCCACCACAAAGAGAAACATTGTTCGCCAGTGGTATAGGAGCTGTACAAAAAGTTTCTTGATATAACGCTGTAATCTCGGTTGGAGTCAACACACCGTTATATACCCTTATATCATCTAATGAGCCATTTAAAAACCCCCCATACCCATTTGCATATCTGGCTCCGAATATCATCGACCCTGCTATAGTCAAATTTCCATAATGACCATTATTTATCCCCCAGGTACAGTTCAAAGGCAATAATGTGTTATCCAAATAAATTTTAGTAGAGACATTATCAAAAAGAACAACTAAATGATGCCATCCAGTATTAATTAATAAATCCCTGTTTGTCGTTTCAAAACCGGTAATATATTTATCAGAACCTGTAACTTGAGAACCAGCAATTATAAGTTCATTTGTAAGTGTTCCTGTAGTGTTGTTTCCAATTGAAATTCCTGAGAAATAAGTTTGAGTAGTGCCATCACCTAAAGAATAAACAGTTTGAGGAATATCATACTTAGTTTCTACCCATAAAGAAATTGAAGCAGGTTGTTGAAAATTAAAATTTGTAACATAATTATTTAATATAATATAATCGTTAACCCCGTCAAAACCATAAGCACTATTAGGGTTTCCAAATCTGTCCGAGGTCAGAGTAGGGCCATTTAAAATGCCATTATATCCATTACCACTCATGTCGTTGGCATTACCCGAAAAAGGATAATAAGCTACTAATCCATTTGTTGGGATTTGTGTAAAAGCATTAAATGATAATGCTAATAATACAATTATAAAAAGATTTTTCATTTTAATTTATTTTTAATGCAAATATTCTTACGGAGTTTTTAAAACATTGTTACATATCTAAAGTAGGGAATTAAAATAAATTGCGCAGGATAAGTCATTCTTTTTACTTTGAATATCATTAAGGTATCTTGAAAAATATATCTATTTTTGCGAAAATTATTATTTTTAAAATACCAAGATATTGCTATTATGAACCATTCATACAATGAAAACACCTTTTTTAATACTTTGTGTATAATAACTACAGGTGTAATTCTTTTATGTTGTTATTGGTTTAGATTAGGTCTTTTAACGGTTATTACACCTGTTCAATATATTATGATATTTTCCCTGGCATCTGTTTTTTTTATTCTTCCTGATTTTTTACACAATTATTTTTCTCCTTCGAAGGCTTGGTTTAGAAATAATGAATTTTATGCTCTTATTATAATTATCGTGTTTTCAGCCCTTGGAATATTATTTCAGTCACAAATTCACTTTATTAAATATGGTATAATTCCTATTGGAATATTTTTAAGTGTTTGGGAATTAATTCGATTTTTTCGCTCAAAAAAAATTCTTTCTTTATTTGCCGGATTAGTTTTTATGGTGTTTTTGATAGTGCTATTTTATTCTATAGGTTATCATAGTTTCTTATTTCCCGAAAAGATTATTTTAGGTAAGGCCCACATCGATACTCTTTTTCATTCGAGTATAAGTAGTATGTTGTCTACTTTTGGCTGGCCTTCAACAGGGTTGAATGGAACTCCTTATTTCAAATATCATTGGGGTTCCCACGCCATTATTGCAGGACTAAAACCATGGATTGGACTTAATTCTCTTATGATTTATAATATTGTATATCCAGCTATATTTATGCCATTATTTATAAAATATTTCTTGTCTTTTACACGCAAAATATTTGTTTTCAAAGGTTTTCATTCCTTTAATGTTCTTTTTGCAATTTCTTTTTTAACCTTGCTTTATTCGTTACCCATTTCCAGTATTAGAAATGCACATCCAATGTCAAGTGAAAGCTTTACAATGAGTTTGATTTTTACATTAATTTATCTGTCAATTATTCTTTCCCAACCATTAAAACAAAATCAACAATCACCATTATTCAAAAATTCTTTCTTTTGGTTTTCTCTTGTCATTTTATTATTGATTACAATTACGAAAATTTCTACCGGCATATCATTAATAGTTGGTATATCATACCTGTATTTTAGACTTGATAAAAAGCCGATAAACCTTTTAACCTTAATGACGGGAGGGTTAATCGTTGCAATTATCAGTTATATTCTTATCTTTCCTGTTGATCGTACTACAATTCACGTTTCACTTATTAAAAGAATTTACTCCTTTTGGATGCTCTCTGATAGTTTTATAACATACTTATTAGGAGGATTTGTAGCAATAATTGTTATTATAAAGAACAATTATTGTAACAATATAAAAGAATGGATACAGATCTTTAAATTAAAAGAATATCTTTTTTTTGAAATCCTTTTTGTAATCACTGTTAGCAGTCTTCTTTTTGCGATTGCCGTATCGTCCAATGCTTCAGATGTCTGTTATTTTTGTTTAACGCAGTTTTACCTTACAATACCAATATTAATGGTATATTCCCAAATATATTTCGATAAATTTAAGGCAAGCCAAAACATTAAAACTGCATTTATGGTTATGATTGTAATACTTAGCGTAGCCTCTCGTCCCGACTTATTAAAAATTAAAGGTGGATTTTTAGAGATGGTTCAATTAAAAAAAGAGATGCATTCGCTCAATAAAAATCAACAAATTTATGCCTGTTTTGTTTCGGAGCTATTTACATTGGATAGTGAAAATGATAAAAAACGCAGTTGTGTTTATATTCCCAAAACGGAAAAATGGTATTACGAGTCTCAGGCTTTTAATCCTTTGGGACTGGGAGATGTTTCGGCACCAATGGTAACTCCTGCAATATCTGGGATTGCAATGATAGGGGGCATTCCTGATAGTATACAAAAATCAAATTATTGTTACTATAGCTATTATTTTTACAAAAAATATGGAATTCAGCCGAATAGTAGCTTGGAGGCTAAAACGATTATGCAACAAAGAGGTTTTAATAAAATGATAGAATTTAAAATCGTAGATAATAAATTAACAACCAAATATTTCTATGGGCAATCCACAAATTAACATTATTGTTCCTCTTTATAATGAACAAGATGTATTTGAGTCATTGATACAGCGTCTGAATGAATTAATTAGGAATACTCCTCTGAGTATTGAGGTTATTTTGGTTGACGACGGAAGTAAAGACAATACCTCTATATTAATGAGGCAATTAGCTCTTGTTGATAAAAAATTTACTGCTGTTTTTCTTTCAAAGAATTTTGGACATCAGCTAGCTCTTACTGCTGGGTTTAAATATGTAAATGCAACTGATGCAGTGCTTGTTATTGATGGTGATTTACAAGACCCACCAGAGTTACTGGAAAATTTTTATAGTTATTATAAAAATGGTTATGATGTTGTTTATGCTGTAAGAGAAAAAAGAAAAGAGAGCTACTTCAAAAAACTTGCATACAAATATTTTTATAAATTTCTTAAAAAAGTTTCTTATATTGATATGCCGCTTGATTCGGGTGATTTTTCGTTAATAAGTAGACGTGCCGTAAATTTGCTTAATCAAATGCCTGAAGAGAGTAGATTTATTCGTGGAATGAGAAGCTGGATAGGATTTAAACAAATTGGAGTATGTTACGAAAGGCAGGAACGATACGCCGGCTCTTCAAAATATTCATTAAAAAAACTCTTTGCGTTAGCTATAAATGGAATTTTTAATTTTAGCGAATTTCCTGTTAAATTCTTATTCAGAATAGGTATTTTATCTGTTATAGTATCGTTGTGTTACTTGGGATATACTTTGTTTGCGCGATTTTATTACCATTCGGTTCCAAGTGGTTTTACAGCATTGCTGGTTTTTATTATTTTAATGGGTGGATTACAGCTTATTGCACTTGGCTTATTGGGAGAATATATTTTACGTATCTTTTTTCAAGTAAAAAATCGTCCTCTTTTTATTGTAAAAGAAATTATTCATAACAATGAAGTAACAAATGGATAAGCTTTATTTTCAGGAATATTATTATTTAGAACGCTCACACTGGTGGTTTAAAGCAAGACTCAGAATGCTTGAAAACCTTATTGTTAAAAGTGTATTGCCAAAAAGAGTATCTCAATCCAAATTACGAATTCTAAATGTAGGAGTAGCAACGGGAGCAACCACACAAATGTTACAAAAGTATGGTGAAGTTACTTCTGTAGAATATGATATACATTGTTGTCGTTTTCTTCTTGAAAAAGTAGGGATTACTGCCATAAATGCTTCACTTACTGATTTGCCCTTTGAAAAGGAATCTTTTGATCTTGTGTGTGCTTTTGATGTAATAGAACATATTGAAGATGATAAAAAAGCATTAGAAGAGATACATCGGGTTTTGATAAAAAATGGAGTATACTTTATTACTGTACCTGCGTTTGACTTACTATGGAGTAAACACGATGAAGTGAATCACCACATTAGAAGATATAGACTATCCAAACTTTCTGGTTTGATACTCAATAATAATCTTACAATTAATTATTCTTCTTATTTTAATTTTTGGTTATTCTTTCCAATCGCAAGTGTTAGAATTTTATTGAACCTTATTCCACGAAGAGAAAAAGAAAATAGCTCGGGTTCAGATTTCGAAGTTATGAGTTCGTCAAGAAGTATCAATAAGATATTATATGCTGTTTTTATATCTGAAACTTTTTTTCTAAACAATAGAGTCAAATTACCCGTCGGTTTGTCAATTTTGATTTTAGGTTCAAAGATTTAAAGTTTTGTGTGACATATAAATGATATGCCAAATATTATATTAAACAAACTTTTTCACTTTATCTATCACAAAATCTTGTTCTTCATTAGAAAGAGCGGGGAACATAGGCAGGCTTAAGCAATGTTCATAATAATTTTCAGCTATGGGGAAATCACCTGTTTTCCAACCCATATTTTTGTAATAAGGAAGAGTGTGTACGGGTATATAATGTACCTGTGCAAATATGTTATATCTGCGTAAATGGTCATAAAGACCCTTGCGGTTGGGTACGCGGACAATATATAAGTGATACGCATGATAGGGATTTCCGTGCTCAGTTGTTCGGGGTAGTTCAATATTAGGATGATAGGCAAATGCCTTATTATATCGTTCGGCAATTTTTCGTCTCTGGGCCAGACCCGCATCGGCGCGTTTCAGCTGGCTGGTACCGAGGGCTGCCTGCATGTCGGTAAGGCGGTAATTAAATCCCAGTTCCTGCATTTCATAATACCATCCACCATGGTTTTCGTGCAATAATTCGGGATTCTTTGTTATCCCGTGGGTACGGAGAAGCAGGAGTTTTTCGTAAATGTCTTTGCGATTTGTTGTAATCATGCCACCTTCGCCGGTGGCAATGTGTTTCACAGGGTGAAACGAAAAAATCGCAGCATCACAATATTGCCCATCCCCGCATTTGATTTTTTTACCAGAAGAATCTATGAAATATCCACCGGGTGCGTGGCAAGCGTCTTCTAAGATCCATAAACCGTATTCATCTGCAAGTTTACGGTATTCTTCTGTGTTTACAGGATATCCAGCCAGATCAACAGGAATAATTCCAGAGAAAGTCCCTTTGGGATGTGATTCAAGTAACTGACGAACCTTATTAATGTCAAGAGTAAAAGTGGTTGAGTCAATATCTGAAAAAAAAATCTCACCACCTGCATATAATACACAATTGGCGCTGGCGGCAAAAGTGATAGGAGTTGTTATTACTTTGGTTCCCGGCTTTATATTTAATGCAAGGGCGGCAAGGTGTAGCGCTGCTGTACCGTTGGCAACAGCTACCGCATATTTGCATCCAATGTAATCTGCAAATTTTTTTTCAAATTCAGAAACAGCCGGGCCCTGGGTAAGAAATTCAGAAGTAAGAACACCAGCAACGGCTTCTAAATCTTCCTTTGTTATGTTTTGTCTTCCGTAGGGAATGCTTTTCATAAAAAATGATTTACGATTAAGGATTATTAACCAATAATTGGTGATGTATGACCATTGTTTAGCAACTGTAAGACTATTGATCGTTGACTAATGTTATTTATCCTTAAATTAATGACAGAAATTATATAGAAAAATTAGGGTCTACATGTTCTTTTATCAGTTTGCGTATGCTTTCAACACTCAGCCATTGCGAATTGGTGCCACTGTTATATTTGAACCCCAAAGGAACCTTCATGGCACTATAATGCTTAATATATTTCTGCATTGCTTCATCAGAAAGAACAGGTAATAAAACAAAAAAGTCTCCGGCATCCAGAGTGCTTAAACTGTCGTGTTCGGTAATCATTTCTTCGTGAATTTTTTCGCCCGGGCGTATACCGATAACCGGATGTTTGCATTCGGGTCCGATGGCTTCGGTTACATCGGTGATTTTATAGGAAGGAATTTTGGGAACAAAAATCTCACCTCCCAGGCTTCTTTCGAGTGCCATTAATACTAATTCAACACCTTCTTCGAGCGAAATATTAAAACGAGTCATTTCGGGATGGGTGATGGGTAATATACCTTCTTTCTTTTTTTCAAGGAAAAAAGGAATAACGGAACCACGGCTTCCCATAACATTTCCGTAACGGACAACAGAATAGCTGATATCGCGTTTCCCACGAATATTGTTAGCAGAAATAAATAATTTGTCGGAACATAATTTTGTAGCACCATACAGGTTAATAGGCGATGCTGCTTTGTCGGTTGATAAAGCTACCACTTTTTTAATTCCGCAATCCATAGCTGCGTTAATTACATTCTGAGCTCCCATGATGTTGGTTTTTATAAACTCCATGGGATTGTATTCGGCAGCAGGAACCTGTTTAAGCGCGGCAGCATGGACAATTATTTCTATTCCTTCGCAGGCTCTTTTAAAGCGTTCGCCATCCCTTACATCGCCAATAAAATAACGGATACCATCATATTTTGCCTTAGTGAATACCTGTGACATTTCGAATTGTTTAAGTTCATCACGGGAGTATATAACAAGGCGCTTAATATTAGGCCAGCGGGTTAAAATGATTTCCACAAACTTTTTTCCGAAAGAGCCGGTTCCGCCAGTTATTAGTATGGATTTTCCATTTAGGTCGAGGTTCGATTTCATTTATAAAATAATTAATTAGCAAACTTAATAAATTACAAGTTGCAAATAATGCACAAAAATAAACTATTCAGAATATTATTTGAATATACCCTTTGGAATTCCAAAGAAATATTAAATAATATAATGATAATTAATCACTCTGCAATAATATTTATTAAATATTTTGTCAATCATTCGCCTTTTCTTAAAAATAAGGAACCAAATGTATAATCATTAGTATTCTTGGTCTTAAAAAACTCCCAAGGATTAAAATGTCCTTTCATTATGTGGACAAATTTATATTTCCATAATCTTTTTTTATAGTAAAAAGGCTGTAATAAATAGCTTTTGCCATTATCAAAGAAGTTTTCATTCTCTCTTATTTTCAATTCGGAAGGTTTAATAAATTGGTCATAAACATCTTTAGAAGAATTAATTTGTGCAAACTTAGAAGGGTTTCTATAATCAAAGGTAATGCTGAATTTTCCGTCTTCAACAAGCAGGTTTTTTATTTTTTTGTTTATGATTACTCTATTAAACATGGGTATGTGTTCATAAACGCATATTGAAGTTATATGGTCAAATTTTGAATCAAAATTTAATTCCCGCATATCCATAACGTAATTTTTCAGATTCCATCCCATCTGTCTTGCGACTATATTTGCATTATCAACTAAATCCTTTTGAAGATCTACGGTAGTTACATCCATCCCTTTTGACGCTAAATAATATGAAAATAATGAAGAACTTCCACCCAAATCTAACACTTTATGCCCTGGTTTAAAGTCATTATTTAAAACAACCCATACTATTTCCCAATACAAAAACCAAGGAAAATTTTTATCATCAACAGCAGTCTCAATACTTTTATAACCATAACCACGATTTACTCGCTCAGGCGACCGCGGATCTTCGGTTAAGTTGAATTTTCCATACCAGGAACTGATATTTAAATTTTTAACTCTCAAATCCTTAATTAAACTATTGAGTTCTGTGATTATTTCTAAAGATTTATCAGACTTAAGGTCATCCAAATCCATTGCTTTATTTATTATTTTATTATTCATTATAATCCTCACTTTATGTTTAATTTCACATTTAACGGGGTAAATCTATTTTTTCACAAACATATTTAAATTTCACTATTACCCAGCTAAAATTTCAAATATTTAATTTTACACACGAACTATCACTATATTACATTTCGGCTAAAATCTTCTTTGTTGAGTTTATAAAAAATCATCAAACATTTTTTTGAATACTTTTGGTAATTTTCTTAGAAGTCAATATATGGTAAATATTTCTTCCTCTTTAATCTAAAGCAAAGACTAAAGTAATCCGATTTCAGGCAGTTTTTAAATTTTCAAACGCTTAAACGCATCAATAAAAGAACCTGGTGTACAGTTCCAGATATTACTTCCATTTTTTTCTGAAAATTCGCGAATAAGAAAATATCCTTCAAAAGTATATACAAATTTGTACAACATTTCGTGTAATTTTCTGTCTTCGTTCACATTTTTTTGCATCGGAAGAGGTTTAACAGTTCCTTTACTATAAAAATGTTGTTGAGTTAAATATGCAATGTTATCTTCATCAACAAAAATAGTTTGAAGCCACGAGTGCTCTGCACCCCATAAATAGATGTTGGTATAATTCATTATAATTGACATCATTATTGCCGGGTTTAAAATATTATGTGGCCTGGGCAAACCGATATTTCTTTTATAACAAAAATTTCTAAACCAACTATAACCATGAATAGGTGTTACATTATAATAATGAATTTTTATAAATGAGTTTTGGGCAGTAAGTTTGTGCCATAAGGTAAATTTTTTAGCCTGTACGGGAATATAAAAAACAAGTGTCCAATTAACTTTTAAAAGATTTTTATACAGGTCATTTCTCAGATTTTCTAATTCTGGCCTTACGCGCTCCAGCCAAAAATCGGGAGCTCCAACAATTAAATACAGCGGTTTAAGTTTGAAAAAATATTCGCTTGACGGAAAGAAATTCACACAAATTAAATCTTTATTATTCAAAAATTCAGTTTTTTCTGATATCATTTTATTTAATGATGGTCCGTTTCCAATAACTACTATATCAGATAATTTAGAATAATTATTTCTGTTAAACCCTTTAATTATTTTTGTAAAAACTATTATTCTTAAAAGAGAAGTAATTGTTTCACTAAATTGATGGACCGCTTTTTTTATTAATATCAGCATATCTGTTATTGTAAAAGAAGGATATTTTTAATACTTAGTTTTTCTTGTAAAGTACTTGCAACTTGACCTATATTTACCCTTTCCTGTTTCATGGTATCTCTTTCGCGAATGGTAACGGTATTGTCTTCCAGAGTTTGTTGGTCAATGGTTATACAATAAGGAGTTCCAATAGCATCCTGCCTGCGGTAACGGCGGCCTACAGTATCTTTTTCATCATACTGGCACATGAAGTCGTATTTTAACGAATCCATTATTTCACGGGCTTTTTCGGGCATACCATCGCGCTTGACAAGAGGTAATACGGCAATTTTTACCGGAGCCAGCACAGGAGGAATCCTTAACACTATTCTTTCGGAACCGTCTTCTAGTTTTTCTTCCTGGTACGCATAACTCAGGATAGCGAGGAAAGTACGGTCGAGCCCTATAGAGGTTTCAATAACATATGGCACATAACTTTCGTTGGTTTCCGGATCAAAATATTGCAGTTTTTTACCACTGAATTTCTGATGTGAGTTCAAATCGAAATCAGTTCTTGAATGAATACCTTCCAGCTCCTTGAAACCGAAGGGGAATTCGAATTCTATATCAGTAGCGGCATTGGCGTAATGTGCCAGTTTTTCATGATCGTGAAAACGATATTTAGCTTCGGGAATTCCCAGTGACAAATGCCATTTTTTTCTAAGGTCTTTCCAGTAGGCAAACCACTGCATTTCTTCGCCAGGTTTTACAAAATACTGCATTTCCATTTGCTCGAATTCGCGCATACGGAAAATAAACTGGCGGGCAACTATTTCATTGCGGAAAGCTTTCCCTGTTTGGGCAATACCAAAAGGAATTTTCATACGGCCGGTTTTATAAACATTCAGGAAATTGATAAAAATTCCCTGAGCTGTTTCCGGTCGGAGATAAATGGTTCCGGCGTCATCTGTAACCGATCCCATCTGGGTCGAGAACATTAAATTAAACTGACGTACATCGGTCCAGTTGCGGGTTCCGGAAACAGGACAAACAATGCCTTCTTCTTCAATTATCGCTTTAATATCTTTCAGATCGTTATCATTAAGTGCTTTGTTAAAACGGAACTTTACAGCATTGATTTTATTCTGGTATTCAACTATCCTTGGATTGGTTGAAATAAACATCCCTTTGTTAAATGTTTCGCCAAAACGTTTGGCCGCTTTTTCTACTTCCTTACTTATTTTGTCTTCGATCTTTGCAAGGTGTTCTTCAACCAGTACATCAGCACGATATCTTTTTTTCGAATCTTTATTGTCAATTAACGGGTCGTTAAAAGCATCCACATGGCCTGATGCTTTCCATACGGTTGGGTGCATAAAAATAGCAGAATCGATACCCACAATATTTTCGTGTAGTTGTACCATGCTTCTCCACCAGTAATCACGGATATTGTTTTTCAATAATGCACCATATTGTCCGTAATCGTAAACCGCTGCAAGTCCGTCGTAAATTTCACTGGATGGGAAAATAAATCCATATTCTTTTGCGTGACTGATAATTTTTTTAAAAAGTTCTTCCTGGGTCATAATCCGTTTTTTCTTGGCTCAAAGATATTTTAAATAAGTGAAAAGTGAAAAATTTCTAAAAGGTGAATTAATCTTAATGATTCAGAACCTTAATACAAACAAGAATCAGTGATTCTTCTATCGTTTTGTTTTGCAGATCTCCGGATAATTCAGATATTTGTAATTCAACGATTGATTTAAGTAAATTTGTTATTGTTAGGTTATAAAAAATGATGATGATTTCGTGGTTAACAGATTTTTTTCATTTATTTTACCCTTCGGTTTGTGCGTCATGCGGTGAAAAACTGCTGAACCAGGAAAAAATTATTTGTACCCGTTGCCTGGCGGATATTCCAAGAACCAATTTTCATACTTATGCTGATAACCCGGTAAATCAGCTGTTTTGGGGAAGAGTCAGGGTCGAAAATGCAACTGCTCTTTTCCGGTTTCAGAAAGGTTCACGATTTCAGGATTTACTTCATTTGCTGAAATATAAAGGCAGGAAAGATATAGGCGAAGAACTTGGAAGGCAGCTGGGGTTCGAGTTAAAAAAATCAGATTTATATAAGAATATTAGGTATGTTATTCCTGTGCCCCTTCATCCTAAACGGGAAAAGAAAAGAGGATATAATCAGGCGGAATATATTGCCCGGGGAATTGCTGAAAGCATGGAAATTAAAATTGAATCTGGCAACCTTGTAAGAAATACAGCCACCGAAACACAAACAAAAAAATCGAGAATTGAACGCTGGCAAAATGTTGAATCGATTTTCACTCTGAAGAATCCGGGTTCCCTTGTAAATTCCGAAGTCTTGCTTGTCGACGATGTTGTTACAACAGGTGCAACGCTGGAAGCCTGTGCCCAGGCAATATTAAAAACAGATGGGATTAAAGTTAGTATTGCTGCATTGGCTACAGCTTAAATCTATTACTTTATTTTACCTTTGAGTCGCTAAAATCAGAAATGAGTTTAAAATATAAAATAATCAACGATCCGGTATATGGTTTTATTCATATGCCCGACAAAGTTAATGCTGTTTTGGTTGAGCATAGATGGTTTCAACGATTGCGGCACATAAGACAGCTGGGACTGGCATTTTATGTATATCCGGGCGCACTGCATACCCGTTTTCAGCATTCCATCGGTGCACACTATTTAACATCACTGGCAATAGATGTTATCCGGTCTAAAGGAATGAAAATAACAGAAGAAGAAGCGTTTGCTGTTTCAACCGCCATTTTGCTTCACGATATTGGTCACGGACCCTTTTCCCATGCCTTGGAAAACATTCTTGTTTCTGATGTTTCGCACGAAGCATTTTCATTGTTATTTATGGAAAATCTTAATAAGCAATTGAACGGTAAATTGTCTGTGGCAATCAGTATTTTTAAGAACCAATACCCAAAACATTTTCTGCATCAGCTGGTATCGAGCCAGCTTGATATGGACCGGCTCGATTATCTGAAAAGAGATAGTTTTTTTACCGGAGTTTCGGAAGGAGTAATTGGTAGCGACAGGATTATTAAAATGCTGAATGTAGTAAATGACAATCTGGTAGTTGAAGAAAAAGGGATTTATTCCATCGAAAAATTTTTAATGGCACGCCGGCTGATGTATTGGCAGGTTTACTTACATAAAACAGTGTTAGCTTCCGAACAAATGCTGATGAATATCTTTCGCCGGGCGCGTGAACTCTGTCTGATGGGAAAAAATAATCCGGGAATGCCTGTTCTTATCGACTTTTTAACAAGCTCATATAATATTGACGATTTCAGAAGCAACTCAGCACTCTTGGACAGGTTTTCACAAATAGACGATAATGATTTGCTTTCTGTAATAAAATTGTGGATGAATAACGACGACAAAGTCTTATCCATTTTAAGTAAAAATTTTATCTACCGGAAACTGTTAAAAATCGAAATGCAGAACGAGCCTTTTAAGCCCGAACGAATAGAAGAATATAAAATGAAAATAGCCGGTCTGTATCAGATTTCGCTAAGTGAAGCCGGTTACTTTGTTTTTGCTGAATCGGCAGCCAACCATGCCTATAGCGCAGAAGACGACCATATTAATATTCTTTTTAAAGGAGGAGAATTGAAAGATATTTCCGACGCATCAGATATGTTGAATTTACAGGTACTTTCAAAAAATGTAACGAAAAACTTTTTTTGTTATCCCGAAGAATGCAGAGGAAATGCGCATTAAACCAGCTGATAGTGCAGGCGATGAGTATAACTAAAATGAACAAATTTTGTTTAGGTTAAATATAGAACGTACTTTTACAAAAAATTCCCTGTGGAATTCAGTGCAAAAAACATAGCGGCGTATTTGAACGGACAGATAGAGGGTAATCCTGATGTCGTTGCAAATTCAGTAGCTAAAATTGAAGAGGGCGAAACCGGAGCCTTGTCTTTTCTCAGTAATTTACAATACGAAAAATATTTATATACTACAGCTTCGAGCATTGTTCTGGTAAATAAAGAATTTGTTCCTTCCCAGCCAGTAAAAGCAACCCTCATAAAAGTAGATGACGCCTATCATGCATTTGCCTTGTTGTTAGGGCTTTACCAAAAATCGATGGAAGTGCCAACAGGTATCGAGAAGCCCTGTTATATTGATCCCACTGCTTTTCTTGGCGGTGAAGTGTACATTGGTGCCTTTTCCTATATTTCAAAAAATGCAAAAATAGGCAAGGGAACTAAAATATATCCGAATGTATTTGTCGGCGAAAATGTTGATCTGGGCGAAAATGTAATCTTGTATACCGGTGTTAAAGTATACCACAACTGTAAATTAGGAAATAATTGCATTATACATTCCAATACAGTTATCGGTGCAGATGGTTTTGGTTTTGCTCCCCAGAAAGAAACCGATTTTAAAAAAATTCCCCAGACCGGAAATGTTATTATTGAAGATAACGTTGAAATTGGTGCAAATTGTTCTGTTGACCGGGCTACTATGGGATCTACCATTATCAGGCAGGGTGCCAAGCTGGATAATCTTATTCAGATAGGACATAATGCCGAGATTGGACAGAATACAGTAATCGCAGCTCAGTCGGGCATTTCCGGCTCCACGAAAATCGGAAAAAATTGCATGATTGGCGGGCAGGTTGGAATTGCAGGACACCTGGTAATTGCCGATGAAGTAAAAATTGCAGCCCAGTCAGGAATCGGTTCAAGCATTTTACAAAAAGGAGAAACTGTTCAGGGGTCTCCGGCTTATTCAATAAAAAGCTATCAGAAATCGTATATTTTATTCAAAAATTTACCCGATCTGAATATTCGGATTCAGGCAATGGAAAAGGAACTGGCCTGTCTGAAGTCATTGCTTCAGGATCAATCTTGATTTTTTCCGGGTTTCTTTAATTTACTTATATTCCTTATTTCTTTTTGTAAATTGAACACAAGCTATATCTTTGCGTTAAATTTTTAAAAAAACTGCCCATGGCAGGGGAGAAACAGAAAACGATAAAAGTACCGGTAGTGATTTCAGGAGTGGGCCTGCATACCGGAGAGCCGGCAAAGGTCGAAATTAAACCTGCTCCTGAAAATTATGGTTATGTTTTCAAAAGAATTGATTTGGAGGGATGCCCTTCTATTCGCTCCGTAGTTGATAATGTTTCAGAAACTGCAAGAGGAACAACCTTATCCGAAAACGGTGCTTCTGTCAGCACAGTTGAACATTTGCTAAGCGCATTGTTTGGGTTAGGTATTGATAATGCCATTATTGAAATTAACGGGCCGGAAGTTCCTATCCTGGACGGAAGCGCAGGTCAGTTTGTCGATGCAATCATTGCAGCAGGAATTATCCCGCAAAAAGACCAAAGAAGTTATTTCTCTATTAAACAACCCATTGTTTATTCTGTTCCGGAAAAAGGAATAGAATACCTTGTTATTCCCGATGATAGCTATAACGTAACGGTTCTTATTGATTATAAGTCAAGTATCCTGGTAAATCAATTTGCATCGCTTGATAGCATCGAAAATTTTCAAAATGAAATATCTAAAGCCCGCACGTTTGTTTTTCTTCACGAATTGGAATACTTGGCTAACAATGGATTAATAAAAGGAGGTAATTTAGATAATGCCTTGGTAATTGTTGATAAACAACTTCCCAAAACAGAACTGGATCACTTGGCAGATATTTTTCAAAAACCCCACCTTGAAGTAGAACCCAAAAAAGGAATATTAAATAATACCGAATTAAGACATTCAAACGAACCTGCCCGGCATAAATTACTTGATCTTATTGGCGATCTTTCATTAATCGGAATTCCCATTAAAGGAAAAATAATGGCTACCCGTCCGGGGCATAAAACCAACATAGAGTTGGCACGTCTTATTCAACAACAAATTAAGAAAGAAAAATCAAGATCGGTTCCTGCTTTTGATATTTTTGCCAAACCCTTGCTCGATATAAATGATATTAGAAAGTTATTGCCTCACAGGTATCCTTTTCTTTTAATTGATAAAATTCTTGAAATGGACGAAACCTCAGTGGTGGGACTAAAAAATGTGACAAGCAATGAAGGTTTTTTTGTAGGACACTTTCCAAACGAACCAGTAATGCCAGGTGTTCTGCAAATTGAAGCCATGGCCCAAACGGGCGGAATAATGGCACTTAAATCTGTTCCCGACCCACACAACTATACTACACTTTTTATGAAAATTGATAATGTCCGGTTCAGGAATAAGGTGGTTCCGGGCGATACACTTATTTTCAGACTGGAATTATTATCCCCGATCCGACGCGGGCTTTGTAATATGAAAGGGGTTGCGTATGTTGGAAATAAAATAGTTATGGAAGCTGAAATGCTTGCACAAATTACAAAAGTGAGCGATATTAAAGAAAAGAATTAAACGAATTTATTATACATGAAACAACCTTTAGCATACGTACATCCTGAAGCAAAAATAGCAAGCAATGTAGTTATTGAGCCATTTGTTACTATAGATAAAAATGTTGAAATAGGTGAGGGAACCTGGATTGGCCCTAATGTGGTAATAATGGAAGGCGCCCGGATAGGAAAAAACTGTAAAATATTTCCCGGAGCAGTAATCTCAGCTGTCCCGCAGGACCTTAAGTTTATCGGAGAACAAACTACGGCAGAAATTGGTGACAATGTTATTATCCGTGAATTTGTTACAATAAACAGGGGAACGAAGGCCAGTTTTAAAACAGTTGTTGGTTCTAACACCTTACTCATGGCCTATGTTCATATTGCCCACGATTGTATGGTTGGAAATAACTGTATTTTAGCAAATAATGCCACTCTTGCGGGTCATGTAATTATTGATGATTATGCAAATATCGGGGGGCTTGCTGCCGTTCACCAGTTTGTAAATATTGGCGCTCATACTTATATTACAGGTGGAAGCCTTGTCAGAAAAGATGTTCCTCCTTTTGTTAAAGCTGCCCGCGAACCCTTAAGTTATGTCGGTGTTAATTCTATCGGGTTACGCCGCAGAAATTTTACCAATGAGCAGATTCAGCAGATTCAGGAAGTTTACCGTTACTTATTCCTGCGCGGACATAATATAAGCCAGGCATTGGATTTTATAGAAAAAGAATTACCAGCTTCAAAAGAAAGAGACGAAATACTTCTCTTTGTTCGTAATTCTACCCGTGGAATTATGCGTGGTTATTCAAATGACAGGGAAACAGATGTAGAATAACTGATAAAATATGATTTAAAACCGCACACAACGTAGTGCGGTTTTTTTATTTTATAAAATCGGGTGATTATAATTTTTCAGAAATAGAATTATCTTTACCCAAACGGAATTCATGGCAGGGAATCAACTATTTCGGAAAAAAACGGTGGCATCTATTCTTCAGGATGCCGATACCCCTGATAAAAACGGAACACAGCTTAAAAAAAGCCTGGGTGTGGTTGATTTAACTGCTCTTGGAATAGCAGCTATAATTGGTGCTGGAATTTTCAGTACTATTGGAACAGCAGCAGCCAATGGAGGACCGGCGGTTTCTGTTCTTTTTGTTTTTACAGCTATTGCCTGTGGGTTTTCTGCAATGTGTTATGCGAGATTTGCATCCTCCATTCCCGTCAGCGGGAGTGCATATACATATGCATATGCCAGCTTTGGCGAACTAATCGCCTGGATTATCGGATGGGATCTTATTATGGAATATGCTGTCGGCAATATAGCAGTTGCCATCTCATGGAGCGATTACTTTACATCTTTACTGAACGGGCTGGGCTTACATATTCCCGATTTTTTAACTGTGGACTATGTTACAGCCTCCAGGGGTTTTCATGAAGTAACTGCCCAATTGCAGAACGGCACGGCCTTCTCATCAATACCTCACTATTTGCAGGAAGCATACAATGCATGGTCAACCGCACCTCATGTATTCGGCATTAAAATAATTGCAGATATTCCCGCTTTCGGAATAGTCGCCTTAATAGCAACCCTTGTTTACATTGGCATATACGAAACCAAAATGGCCGGAAACATAATGGTACTTCTGAAAATTGTTATTTTATTGATAATAATAACGGTTGGTTCGTTTTATGTAAATCCCGGAAACTGGAGTCCCTTTGCACCCAATGGCTTTGCCGGAGTTATGAAAGGAGTGGCGGGCGTGTTTTTTGCCTATATTGGTTTCGACGCAATTTCAACTACAGCCGAAGAATGTAAAAATCCCAAACGGGATTTACCCCGGAGTATGATACTTGCTTTGGTAATTACTACGGTATTATACGTTGTTATTAGTCTTGTGTTAACCGGTATGGTTAAATCAGGCGAATTGGCAGTAGGCGATCCATTGGCCTATGTTTTTGCTAAACTTGGACTTTCCCGTTTTTCGGGGATGATCGCTGTTGGAGCAATTATAGCCATGGCAGGTGTATTATTGGTTTTCCAGGTCGGGCAGCCCCGCATATGGATGAGCATGAGCCGTGACGGATTGCTGCCAAAGCGTTTTGCAAAACTTCATCCGCGGTTCAGAACCCCCGGTTTTTCAACGGTTGTAAATGGGTTCTTTGTTGCCATTCCCGCTTTATTTTTAAACTTAACAGAGGTTACTGATTTAACCAGTATCGGAACTTTATTCGCTTTTGTTCTGGTTTCCGGCGGAGTGTTAATTCTCGATGATAAAAACAGCAAAACACCCCTGAACGGAAAATTCAAAATCTTATATCTTAATTCCAGATATTTTTTACCATTGGTTTGGATTCTTGTTTTCTTTGCCATGTTTTTTTTAAACAGGGAAGGGCTTGAGTCATTTTTTGCAGCTAAAAATATAACCGTTCATTCCATACCTTCTGTAATATTTATTTTAACCGCTATTGCTATAACTATCTTTGCCGTTATCCGCGAGTGGTCGCTTATACCTGCATTGGGATTACTTACCAATCTTTATCTGATGTCGGAACTTGGAATTATAAACTGGATGAGGTTTTTAATCTGGCTGGCAGTAGGTTTACTAATATATTTCTTTTATAGTGTAAACCATAGCAAGCTGAAAAATAATACTTAAGGAATTTAATGGATGAGATTTTTAATTTATGTGTTGATTTTTTAGTCTGGTTAGCCAGATTAACCGGAATGACCTATAATGAAATAAATGTTGTAATATTTGTAATTATTTGGCCTCTTTTCTCAATAATTATGTTCATAATAATTATTATCCAACATAAGAAAATAATAAAATTGAAAAAACAAATTTATCCACATAAGGCTAAAAATGAGAAAAATATCTAATCTCTCCGGGGTGAGTTCCCCGAAGCTCTGCTTCGCATAAAAGATTACCTTTGTTATGTGAGTGAATATATCCATAAGAGTCATAACGTATCAGTATTGCTGTATCATTTTGTATGTCCGGCAAAATATCGTCGGGTAGTTTTCTCCGAGGCAGTTGATCAAAGTATGAAAGAAATTTGTCTTGAGATATCGAAGCGCTATGAAATAACATTCATTGAGATAGGAACGGATAAGGATCATGTTCATTTTTTGATACAAAGCATACCGATGATGAGTCCAACACGAATAATTCAGGCAGTAAAAAGTATCACAGCAAAAGAAATTTTCAGGCTTCATCCGGAAGTAAAGGCAAAACTATGGGGCGGAGAGTTTTGGACAAAGGGATTTAATGTTAATACAGTTGGTCGTCATGGTGATGAGAAAACTATACAAGCATATGTGAAATCACAAGGAACAGAAAAAGAATATAAAAGGATACATCATCAGCAATTGTCTTTGTTTTGATACCTCGTCAGCTCTGCTGCGAGGTAGTTCATTTAATGTCTTCTTTTGCTTCCCGAACGCCCTTTATTCTTTCTTTCAGCCTTATAGCCCCAAACATGAAAAATACCAATTCCACCTACAAAAATTCCATCCTGTGTTACAGGAACTAACATGTGAAGTTTTACACCATTAGAACCAAGAGGCTTTATACTAAAACCAAAAGTGCAATATATTCCCTGGGTTTTTCCCGAATAAAAATCAGAAGTTGAGTAATAATAATTATTGGAGGTTGAACCGCCTGCCATCTTGTTATATCCATAACCGATTCCGAGAAAAACACCAACAGGCCATGATTTTGATGCTTTTGCACCGGGACGCTTTTTTAAGGGTGCTCTCCGGGCACCATGTCCAATATTCAATCGTAAATAAAGCGGTAAATCAACAACATAACTTCCCGATGAATTACCATACGAATCAGAACTGAATTGTAATCCTAGGCCGATATCGGTTGCAGGACCCATACTTATATTTTTACCTAATTTAAAATTAATTCTCGGACAATAATTAAATCCGAAAGACGATGAATAATCACCAATATACATTGTTCCCCCATATGCATGCATGTATTGGGTCTGCCCCAAAAGAGAAAAAACAGAATAAAAAACAAGAATTAATAGTAGAAAAATTTTCATAATGATTGTTTATTAACAAAGATATAATTCTTTGTTATAATCATAATATTATTAATAACAATTTTCCATATCATTTGTAAACTTCTTTCAACGACTTAAACATAAAAACCAAAGAGGAAAGCATTGTGAATAATGCAACAGAGCCTATAATAACAAATAGTCTTATCCAGGATTCTCCATGAGCTTCTCTTTCTGCTAAATAAAAATACAATGTTCTTATCCATTCCAGCGAACCAAATATTAGTATTATTTGAACAGATCGGGACGACCATCTCTTTTTTACAAAAAGAATAAAAGGAAATAATATAGCAAAAATTACCAGAGGATAATAACCCAGCCTCATAAAATGAGATCCTAATAGCAAAGCACTAATATACACCGGCATCAATTTTACTGCGTTCATAATCAATAATTTTAAAAATAAAGCATAAAGTTAAAAATTTATTTACTAATTTAAGTAACGAAATGCTTAAATTGAATTATTTTTGTAAAATAAAAATTTAATTTCTGAATATATGATAGACCAAAGAGTAGAAAAATATCTGAATACCAATATTAAGGATATAATAAATGAATTTGAAAGCATTCAGACCATACTTGACAGCTATAATATTGGTTGTGCTCCATGCAGTGTAGGGACTTGCAAACTAAAAGACATAATTGATATTCATAACCTGGATGAAGTAAAAGAAAAGAAACTGCTTACCGAAACGTTTGGAATTATTTACCCGGGCGAAATACTTGAAATTCCGAGAGTGGCATCCGGTAAAAGACCCAAAGGACTTACCCTTTCACCGCCGCTTAAGGAGTTAGTGGAAGAGCATAACCTGATAAAACGTTTGCTGGCTCTGATCCCTTCAATAATAAACGAAGTGGATGTAAAAAATTCAGAACATAAAACGATGGTAATAAATGCAACAGCATTTATACGAAACTATGCCGATAAGTATCACCATGCCAAAGAAGAAGATATTCTTTTTAAATATTTTGAGCCTTCACCCGACATCATTCAGGTAATGTTACACGACCATGCCACCGGACGTTCTTATGTTTCCGGAATACTGAAAGGCGTGGAAACAGAAAATAATGAAATAGTAAAAGAAAACCTGAATAATTATTGCATCCTGCTCACCGAACATATTTATAAAGAAGATAATATTCTTTATCCGTGGATGGATAAGGGTTTGGATATGCGAAAAATAGGTGAGATATTTTCAAAATTTGCCGAAGTGTCTGCAGTCATGAAAGAAACCCGTTTTATATATGAAAAAATGATTCTTAGCTTTGAAGAAAAATTCAGGCAATGAAGAATATTGCAATTCTTTTGGGTAGCATCCGGAAAGGGCGCCAGAGTGCTAAAGTAGCATTGTTTTTTAAAGATATTATTTTCCAGAGTAATTTTGCAGCAGCAGAAATAATAGATTTAAAAGATTACCGGTTTCCTCTATTCGAAGAACGCTTGCGTTTTCTTGTTGATCCTCCTAGAGATGTCCTGGATTTTGCCGGAAAAATTAAAGAAGCCGATGCAGTTATTGTTGTTAGTCCCGAATATAATGGTAGTTTTCCGGCCGCATTAAAAAATGTCATTGATTTGCTGAAAGACGAATGGTATCACAAGCCGGTTGGCTTGGTAACGGTCTCGTCTGGTAGTTTTGGCGGAATAAAGTGCCAGATGGCGCTTCAACAAATATTTCAGCATATCAAAGCGCTTGTTTCGCCTGTTGTTTTTCCCGTTCCTGATGTTGAAAATGAATTTTCTGAAGATGGAAAACCCAAAAATTCCGATGCTATAAAAAACAGGGCAGAATTATTTGTAAAAGAATTACTTTGGCTTTCAAATAAAAATTAAATTATATTTACCTGTTCATTGAATCCTAAATCCTAATTCGTAAATCCTAAATCATTATGGGGCGTATAGTACATTTTGAAATTCCTTCGGAAAATCCTGAAAAATCACTTGATTTTTATAGTAAAACATTTGGATGGAAAGCGCAAAAATGGGGCGAAATGGATTACTGGCTCTTCGAAACCGGTGAAACAAAAAATCCCGGAATCAACGGAGCATTAATCAAAAAACAACAGCATTTTACAACCGTTATCAATACTATCAATATTGATAATATTGAGCAAACGATGGAGTCAATAAGTAAAAATGGCGGTGAAGTAATTTCTCCTGTGATGGACTTGCCTGAAGTTGGTAAGATTGCCTATTTTAAAGATCCGGACGGAAATGTTTTTGCAGTAATTGAAGATGCAAAGTAAAATTTTGCAGTTTTTTGATTCAGATTTTTTCGCCTTGTTAAAGTTTTTTTTAGCAAGAAAGTTGTTATTGGTTTTATTAAACGTTGTTGCCTTTTTTATTCAGCCTTCTTTTTCACAGAATAATCCTGCTTTTGGCAATGAAATTCCTGTAACCGTTACCGGGCTTTATTTTGATGCTATGGAGCCCTTTATTTCTCCTGATGGCAATACGTTGTTTTTTAATAGCCTGAACGATGGCATTAATACCGGTTTATACTATGCTGCAAAAGTAAATGATTCAACCTTTTCCTTTGTTGGCCAAGTTTCCGGGGTTAACCAGCCGGCACCGCATCTCGATGCAGTTGCTTCTATGGATTACTCAAACCGGTTTTATTGGGTTTCGACCCGGAATTATCCTTCCGTTTTTGAAAATCTCATGGTCGGGGACTTTTCAAATGGTGTTGCAACAAATATTAGAAGAATTTACGGAAACATTTATATTTTTTTACCCGGATGGTTGATAATGGATGCTTCCATTGACTATACCGGAAATTTCCTTTTCTATTGCAATGCCTTTTTCAACAACTGTGCTTCGGAAATTCCCTGTAATTCACAATTGGGAATATCTTTAAAAATAAATGATTCAACATTTGTTAAATTAACCCAATCAGACTCTTTATTGCAAAATGTTAATGATACCGGTTACCTTGTTTATGCTCCCCAGTCTTCGCCGGATCTCCTTGAACTATATTTTACAAGGATTTTAAAAGGAACAGTACAAACAGAAATCTGTGTGTCGGCCAGAAGCAATACCTCCGAAATTTTCAGTTCCCCTTCGGTAATTTATACTAATCTGCCCCAGTTTCCCGAAGCTCCCGCACTTACAATAGATAAAAGCAAACTTTATTATCATAAGAAAACCGGAAGTCTTTACTCGATCTTTTTAAGATATCGGACAGGAACATCCGGAATGGTTGAATCAGGGTGTGCTGGTATTGATATTTTTCCAAATCCTGCTGCCAATATGCTATATGTTACGATTCCTGAAATAATTGACAAAACAAAGATTAAATTATACAATATAACTGGACATGTTGTTTTTTCTAAAACCATTGAAAGTTCATCTGTTGTTGATGTTTCCGGGATACAATCAGGAATTTATTATTTGGAGAGTTGTTTCGAAAACGGAATTATTTATAAAAAAATTATAATTAACAGGAATGATTAAAGACTTTACACAAAATCCGGAGGTGCTTTCTTATGTTGAAAGAGCAGTTACCTTAAAGAATAAAGGCAAACGTTTTTCCGATATTGAAGATGCTGCCGGTAACCAGTATGTCGATCTTGTACAGGAAGGCGGTGGCGTGCTTGGTATTGCTCTGGTGGGATATACCTATATTCTTGAAAATGCCGGAATCCGTTTTTTCAGCCTGGCCGGAACTTCAGCAGGAGCCATTAACACGATACTGATGGCAGGTTTAAATCCTATAGGCGAACCTGTTTCCGGAAAAATCATGGATGTATTAAGCCGGAAAAATCTTTTCGATATAGTTGATGGTAACAAATGCCTGAAAAAACTGATTCAGAAAGCAGTTGACAAAAAATCCGGCATTATTTTGAGACTGATCCTGAATTCCATCAGGATATACCGTACCTTGAAAAAGAAGCTTGGAGTTAATCCCGGAAAGGATTTCGAGAAATGGATATCGTGTGTTCTTAAAAAGAATGAAATAACTTCTTTAAATGATTTGTTAGAATTACGCAAAAAACTTCCGTCCGGAATTAAAAACGTTGACGAAAAAGGTAACCAGGAATTTGAAGCAGGTCTGGCTGTCATTTCTTCCGAGGTTACAACACATACTAAGGCTGAATTTCCGCGCATGGCAAAATTGTACTGGCAGAATCCCGGCGAAATTTCACCGGCACTCTTTGTCCGGGCATCTATGTCCATACCCTTCTTTTTTGTGCCATTTCAGGTAAATGGTTTGCCAAATGCAGGAAAAACAAACGACAAACAATGGAACGATTTTGCGAAATATACGGGTGAAGTTCCCGAAAAAGTGCGATTTGTTGACGGAGGGATGTTATCAAATTTTCCGATTAATGTTTTTCATCGCACCGATAATTCAATACCACGCAAACCCACCTTTGGAGCCCGCCTGAGTGTTTACCGCGAAAAGTACAGCGAAACCGGTACTTTTCTGGGTTTATGCGGGGGCATGATTAGCACCATGCGCCAGATTTACGATTATGATTTTCTTCTCAAACATCCCGATTACAGCAAGCTGATATGCCGTATAGATGCCGATGCTAAATTCAACTGGCTTAATTTCAACATGACCCGATCCGAACAAATAGAATTATTTAAACTCGGTGCAAAAAAAGCGATAGAGTTCCTCGAAAAATTTGATTGGGAGAATTATAAGTCACTTAGAAATAAAATAATAAATAACCAATAATGGATATTACCTTTGTCAATATTATAATGGCATGAAGAAAATGGTTATGAAAAGGTTACTCTTTTACTTTCTGCTCTTTATTACTTTTTCCGGATATAGTCAGGAAACAAGGCAGGGGTTGTCAATATCAAACAACATCACTTCTTTTCCATTCACAACTTACCTCCAGTTATTCTACAGCCAGTTTCATCCGGGTATTGAAGTATTCAGATCATGGAAACTGAATAAAAGTGAAAAGAACCAGGTTTATTGGGCTGTAAATGCCGGAGGGTATTATCATCGTTTTGTTCAGACAGCGGTCAGAATATACCCTTCCATTGATTACCGGAGATTTTTTGGTTCACGATTCTCTGCCAATATAGGGATGGGGGCGGGTTATTCTCTTGCCTTCGAAAATATGGAAACGTTCGAACTTCGGGATGACGGAACCTATAAAAAGAAAACACTTGTGGCCCGTTCGCAATATCTTGTAGAGATCGGACTGGGTTTTAATTATGCGCTAAAAAAGGAAGATACTGAAGGCCTCAGGCTCTCATTACAATTTAAAACCTTTATCCAGGGGCCATTTGTATCCGGCTATGTGCCTATGCTTCCTGTAAATTCTGTTATGTTAGGTGTTTCTGTTCCATTTCATAAAGTATTGGAAAATGAGAAATATATTAAATAAAATAACAATAGTACTTATATTGTTTGCATTCTTCTCATGTAAAAAGAATATAGAACCGACAACCCAGCTTGTTTGTAATTTTGCCGACTCAGGCCAGGTTCATGCTAAAAGTGCTTCTTTCCAGGGAATTATTGATAAATATGTTAAAAAAGGTTTGCCGGGTATTTCGGTATTAGTTGAAGATTCGACTGGTACATGGGTCGGGTCGGGCGGATATGCCGATATAAAAAACGACATTAAATTCCAGCCTTGTCATATATCAAAAGCCGCCAGTATAACAAAACTCCTTGTTGGAACTTTGTTTTTCAGACTCCAGGAAGAAGGAAAAATAAACATTAACGATCCTGTTTCAAAATATATTGACAGTAAAATCCTTGACAAGATAGATGGCGCTGATGGAATTACCATAAAACAACTGATGAATCATACTACCGGTATCTTCGATGTTATTACTTCTTCCGGTTTTTACCTGGCAGTATTAAATAACCCGAATAAAGACTGGACACAGGAAGAATTGCTGAAATATGTGTATGGCGAACCTGCGTACCCGTTAAATGACCCATACCCTGCCCATTATTCCAGCACCAACACATTACTTTTGTCGATGTGTATTGAAAGCGCAACCAGTGAAAAACACGACAAACTTCTCCGGGAAAAAATTCTTAACCCCTTAGGAATGAATGACACATATTACCAGGGAAGGGAAACCATACCCTCATCTGCTGCCCAGGGATATTTCGACTTACATAACAATGGAAAAATGGTAAATGTTTCAAACCTTATAACAGGCAGTGGAAACGGTTACGGAGGAATTTATTCCAATGTTTTTGATTTGCATAAATTTATAAAAGCATTGCTGGTCGATAAAACAGTACTTTCACAGGCATCGCTCGACCAGATGCAGGAATTTGTCCAGGAAGATGAAGATTTTTATACCGGCGCCGGGATGATTAAAAAATTCACACACAAATCTGCTTATGGGATCGGGCATACCGGTCGTGACTTAGGCTATAATGCAGATTTATTTTATTTTCCCCAGAAAAACAGGATTATGGTATTCTTTGTTAATTATGGAACCAATGGCGAAAGTTCGCTGAAACAGGTGTTTTTCGATTTTGAGGACGAGTTGACAAATAAAGTTTTGGAATAAATCTGTAATAATATACAGAATAGTTACCTTTGTATTTCATTTATAAAACTTAAAGAATTGAATTATGGCTAAAATAACATTGAAAGGAAATCCGATAAATACACTCGGAGAACTTCCAAAAGCAGGTGAAAAAATATCCGATTTCGAACTGGTTAAAAACGATTTATCTAAAGTTTCTTTAAAAGATTTTGCTGGCCATAAACTGGTTCTGAATATTTTTCCAAGCCTCGATACCGGAACCTGTGCTGCTTCGGTAAGAGCTTTCAATAAAAAGGCAGCAGAATTAAAAAATACAAAGGTGCTGTGCATTTCGCGCGATTTGCCATTTGCTCAGGCCCGCTTCTGCGGAGTTGAAGGCATTGATAATGCAATTACTTTATCCGATTTTTCGACCGGAAATTTTGGAAAGAAAAACAACCTCGAAATAATTGACGGGCCTTTGGCCGGATTACATTCCCGTGTTGTTATTGTGACCGATGAGCATGGTAAAGTTGTTTATAGCCAGCAGGTTTCCGATATTGTAGATGAGCCGGATTACGAGGCGGCAATAAACGCTTTAGGGTAAAAATCTTTTCTTTATTCTTAGTGATAACTTCTTGTATAAAAATTACAGGAAGTTTTTTAAACCATACACTTTATATATCTCATGAAATTCGAAGAGTATCACATTATTCCTGAACTTAAAAAAAGTTTATTTAAACTGGGCTTTATAAAACCTACCGATATTCAGTATAAGTCTGTTCCGCCTATATTAAAGGGAGAAGATGTACTTGCTATAGCACAGACCGGTACCGGGAAGACAGCCGCTTTTGCCATTCCTGTAATACATGTTTTACATACCCGTAAACAACAACCCAGACCCAACGGAATTAAATGTGTTGTTATGGTCCCAACTCATGAGCTTGCTTTGCAGATAACCGAAGTTTTTAAGAGCCTTGCCAGATATACCCGGATAACAATTTTATGTGTTCATGGCGGAGTAGAGCAGGACCCGCAGATTGCAGCCCTTCAGAAAGGTACGGATATACTGGTGGCAACTCCCGGCCGGATGTTTGATTTGATCGGGCAGGGTTACCTCGATTTGCACCGGGTTGAAATCCTGATCCTGGACGAAGCAGACCACATGCTCGACCTTGGCTTTATTGGCGACATCGACAGCGTTTTGAAACATATTCCCCGCAGGCATCAGACCTTGTTTTTCTCGGCCACTATTAATACTAAAATTAAAGACCTGGCTTATTCCCTTGTTACAAACCCTATTCGCATTCAGATTTCTCCCAAAGATCCGGTGGCAAAAAACATCGACCATTCCGTTGTATTTATTGAAATGGACGACAAACGGTTTTTTCTTGAACGAATTGTTTTTGAAAATCCCGAAAGCAAAATTCTTGTTTTTGTAAGGACAAAAGTAAGAGCCGAACGGGTATGTAAGGCCATGGAAAGAGTGGGTATTAAAAGTATGACCATTCATAGTGATAAAGAACAAAATCAAAGACTTAAAGCCATGTCTTTATTTCGTTCAGGTGAACTCAAAATTCTGATTGCTACAGATGTAAGCGCACGTGGGATTGATATTCCCGATGTGGATTATGTAATTAATTACGATTTGCCTGAAGTGGCCGAAAATTATGTACATCGCGTAGGGCGAACCGGACGTGGAAAACAAAAAGGCATTGCCATTTCTTTTTGCAGTACCGAAGAAAAAAATATGCTGAATGAAATAGAGAAATTTATTTCAAAGCCAGTCAAAACTTTAACTATATCAAGGGAAGATTATTCACAGACCATAGATTTTTCAGAAAAACCTAAAGACGATTGGCAGAGCCTGTTAAAAGAAGTGGAAAATGCAGAAATGTATAAATCTAAAATTAAAAAAGGAAAGTAAAAATCTGGCCGTTACATCCAAAATATCTTGAAGCCTTCTGGCGCGAAATGCTTTTGGCCAGACATGGCCTCGAAAACAAAACCAAAGGTATAATAAACATCCTCAATGAATCAGATTTAAAAATGTGTTTTCTGCTTTATTTAGATGCCATTAATTATTTGAGCATGGTTTTTGATAAAACATTGCTGCGAAATTTTATTTTTGATAAAAAAATTTAACCGGGCGATTTGGGCAAGGTTGAATATTAAAAAATAAATGAATGAATTGCGATCCGGTAAAATACACTGAAATAAAAAGAATGAAAATAATTGAGCCTCATCCCATTTTTGAAGTAGTAAAAGGGGATATAGAAGCGTGGAAAAAAAAGACGTGATTTTTATAACTTTAATTTATTCGTAACGTAAAAACTTTATTAATTTGATATTTTAACCTTTAAAAAACAATTCTATGAAATTTAAAACTACATTTCTGTTGCTCGGAGTTGTCTCTCTGATTTTCTTTGGTCTGATGTCTTTTGATAATGCAAAAGGCACGCTGAGTAAAGGCTGCCACGTATACGGCAAAGTAAAATTTGTTGATTACGGCGAAGATTACAAAGTAAAATTTGTTGATTATGGCGAAGATCTTAAGATCAAATACGTTGATTACGGCGAAGACAAAGTTGGTTGTTGGAAAACTGTTGATTACGGCGAAAAATTCAAACTCAAAATCGTTGATTACGGTGAAGATATTAAAGTAAAAGAAGTCACCTACGGCGAAGGCTGCTGATTTCCGGGAACAAATTTAAAGAAAGCCACTTTTCATTTATGGGAAGTGGCTTTTTATTTAAAACAAAAAATCACTCCAGTTTTCATGCCCGGGTATTTTAAGGGCATCGTTAAGGATGTTTTTTTGATGAGGTAAGCCGGTAATTATTTCTTTTATTTTTTGAAAGTCTCTTTCACCCGAAATATCGGCCTTTTCAATAATCCCTTTTTTAATTTCCAGCCTGATTTCTGTTGCCTGGTTATTAACAATTACCTTGTTCTGAAAAGAATATGCAGGTGAATAGCCAAAGTTCCATTCCCAGGTCTGGTATTTGTTTTTGGATAATTTTTCAATTTCAGCCTTGTCCGGATCAGTGAAAGAATATTCAGAGTCAACACAGAAATATTTTTTTAAAGCCTTTTTCAACGCAGTAATGAATTCATGAATATTCATTTTTTGTGTAATATGTTGCAAAATGTTTGTGACAGGACTTTTTACAGATTTTACTGCTTTGTCTGAATACTTTATGGTGTCTGCCTCAAGTGCTTTTAATAAAGCATCTTCAGAAGAATCAAAGAGCAGTGTCCCGTGATGAATCACTTTGTTTTTATAGATATGTGCAGCGGTTCCTGTAATTTTTTTGTCCCCGATAAACAGATTGTTCCGGGAATTAATTTCAACTTTCACACCTTTTGAATGAAGAAAATTAACAATAGGTTTCAGGCAGGTCTGAAAATTAATTGCTTTTCCTTTTTCTGCATGAGTTATAAAGGAAAAGTTTATGTTGCCGGTATCATGAAAAACGCTTCCCCCGCCTGACAAGCGGCGGATAACGGGAATATTATTATGTGTAATAAAATGGTAATTGATTTCAGCTATCGCATTCTGATGTTTCCCGATGAAAACAGATGGAGTATTCTGCCATAACATAAAACAGTCGCTGTCGAATTTTTTCAGCAGAAATTCTTCGGCTGCAGCATTAAAATAAGGATCTGTATTAGAATTCAGAATGCAAACCATCAGGGTCTGAGTTTGGGATTTTGCCTGTGCCGGTCTTTATCGCGCTGTGTTCGTTTCTCGAATTTATCAAGAAATTCTTTGGTAAGGTTTACTCCTGTTTGGTTTGCAATACATATTAAAACCCAGAGGACATCGGCCATTTCTTCACCCAGAGAATTCTTATGGTCACTTTCTTTAAAGGATTGTTCACCATAAGTTCTTGCCATTATCCGGGCCAGCTCTCCCACTTCTTCGGTTAAAAGAGTCATGTTGGTTAGCTCGTTAAAATACCTGACCCCAATGGCTTTTATCCAGTCATCGGTCATTTTTTGAGCTTCAGATATGCTTAATTCCTTCATTATTCTTTGTTTTTTGTGTCAATAATAATTGTAACAGGCCCATCATTTACCAGCTTTATTTCCATCATGGCTCCGAATACACCCGCTTTAATTTCTTTTCCGAATTCTTCATGAAGCGTATTAATAAATTGTTTGTAAAGCGGAATGGCAATTTCCGGCGAAGCAGCTTTAATATAGGAAGGGCGGTTACCTTTTTTTGTCAGTGCGTGCAGGGTAAACTGGCTTACAGCCAGAATTTCACCATCGGTATCTTTTACAGATAAATTCATAATTCCGTTATTATCATTAAATATGCGGAGTTGTACTATTTTTTTGCAAAGCCAGTCAATATCTTCATAATTGTCGTTGCCTTCAATGCCAACCAGTACCAGCAAACCTTTACCAATGCAGGAAACTTCTTTTTGTTCAATATGCACTGATGCTTGCGAAACTCTTTGTATTATCACTCTCATAACGAAAACTATTGGTCAACTCCCGGAATAAATGCTTCTTTAATGTGTTCAATTTCCGGTTCAGAGTCCTTACGTTTAACAATTGAAATAATATCATACCTGACTTCTTCAAAATCAGTATATGTTTCTATGAAAGCCTCGGCAGCCTCAACTAATAAATTTTGTTTTTTGGTTTCAACAGCCTCAAAAGGTTGTTGAAAATAATCATCCGATCGGGTTTTTACTTCAGCAATAACCAGGATTTTTTCTTTTTTGCAAATAATATCGACTTCTTTATGACTGTGGCGCCAGTTTACTTTAAGAATGCAATATCCCTTACTTTCAAGAAATTGCCTGGCAATTTTCTCGCCCGATTTACCTAAATCTATATGCGAAGCCATTTTTAAGAGAAAAAAATAATAAAAACGGTAACTTTTACATTGTTTTATCCGTATAAACTTACTGATTAATTTTATATTCAAAAAGAGCAAAAACCAAACTATTTGAATGAAAAAATTTTACGTGAAGAAATGTAAGTGGTTTTTTTCGATTTTATTTTTTACAGGAGTTTTTTCTGTGTTCGGACAGCCAAATTCAAAATTACAGGGAGATCAGGCAAGAAATACCAATGGAAAATCAAAACAGTTTGAAGGCAAGATTAAATTTGTTCAGGAAACCATTGAAGATACTCTTTATTATACCTATTATGTAAAAGACGAAATGGTTCGTCTGGATGTTCTGGAAGATTGTAAAGGATGTTCCAGTTCAGATAATTACATGTTATTTAATCTTACAAACAATTCTATAACTGCCATTAAACCCAGTCGTAAAATGTTTATCAGTGTTCCTCCGAAACCCTATGTCGACAATAAAGATCAGAATTTCCAAATAATAAAATCAAATAATAATAAAAAAATACAGGGTTATAAATGTTACCAGTGGAGGGTTAAAAACAAAGAACAAAATACGGAGGTTTCTTTTTGGGTAGCCCAGGATAACTTTACATTTTTTGAGGATTTTCTGCGCCTGTGGAATCGTTCCGAAAAACATGCGGTATATTTTCTGCAGATTCCCGAAACTACCGGATATTTTCCCATGCTAAGCGAAGAACGGACAACGCTCAGGGAGCAGAAAATGACCTTACGTGTGATAGAAATTACAAAGCAGGATCTGGACCCGACAATTTTTACCGTACCCAAAGATTATAAAAGTTACGATCACTGATTTTGTGTAATCTTAACTGAATTCCCTTCCCGTTTTATTTTTATCTGCCCACCTAAAACAATAGGATAATTTGGTGTTATATGTCCGGCCGGAAAATTATTTATAACCGGAACATTTTCTTTATACAGTACATTGTTTATTATTTCTTCAATGGTAAAACCAAAGGGAATGTCATTTTCTTTAATTTCAGTAAATCCCCCCAGGATGATGGCTTTTAATCCGTTGAATTTTTTTCCTATTCTGAAATTTTGCAACATCCGGTCAATGTGGTATAAAAATTCACTTACTTCTTCGATGAACAGGATATTATTCTCCGGTGGAAAGTCATAAGGAGTTCCTCTTAAACTGTATAATAATGATAGGTTACCGCCCAATAATTTACCGGAAATTTCACTTGGAAAATCATTTCTGTAATTTTTTATTTCATAGGTAATAGTTTCGCTGAACAGGATTTTTTTAAGAGAGGGAAGAGAAACAGTATCTTCTTTTAATTTTTCGAAACCGGCAGGCATGGGACCATGAACCGAAGCAATGTTTAATTTGTTATTTATATATGAGTGCAGAACAGTTATATCACTGAATCCGATGACCCACTTGGGAGATCTGATAAATGCCGACCAGTTTATGGTATCAACGATTCTTATCAGGCCATATCCGCCGCGGGCACAAAAAATGGCTTTTATTTCGGGATTATCCAGTGCTTCCTGCAGATCGTCAATCCTCTGTTCATCTGTACCTGAAAAATTAAAAAATCGCGAAAACAGATTTTTTCCGGTTTTTACTTTCAGACCCCAGGATTCTATATGCTTTATCGCATAAGATATCTGTTCGGGAGCCAAAACACCTGCCGGAGCAACAATTGCAACCGTATCGCCCGAGTTAAGAAAAGGAGGAATTGTCATTCTTAATTTCTTGTATCTTTGCCCTTGCTAATTTAGACATTTTAAATATTCGTTTTACAATCAAATGAAAAACTGGAAAAGATATACTGTTACATCGGCCCTGCCTTATGCAAACGGCCCTCTTCATATCGGTCACTTGGCAGGAGTTTATATTCCTGCCGATATTTATGTGCGTTATTTGCGTAAACGGGGGAAAGATGTGATTTTTATTGGTGGTAGCGACGAACATGGAGTTCCCATAACAATAAAGGCAAGAAACGAAGGGATCTCCCCTAAAGAAGTTGTTGACCGTTACCATACAATTATTAAAGAATCGTTTGAAAAACTGGGGATTTCGTTTGATATTTATTCCCGTACAACGAATAAAACTCATTATGAGACGGCATCTGATTTTTTTAAAAAACTTCATCGGAATGGAAATTTTATTGAAAAAACAACAGAACAATATTTTGATACAGAAGCGAATCAATTTTTGGCGGACAGGTATATTACCGGAACCTGTCCCCATTGCAGTAACGAAAAAGCCTATGGCGACCAGTGCGAAAGTTGCGGAACCTCGCTGAATGCTACAGACCTTATTAATCCTAAAAGTACTATTAGCGGAAGTAAGCCCGTATTGAAAGAAACCAGCCATTGGTTTTTACCACTGGATAAATATGAACAATTTCTGAGAAACTGGATACTGGATGAACATAAAGAATGGAAAACCAATGTTTCCGGGCAATGTAAATCGTGGCTCGACATGGGGCTTCAACCCCGCGCTGTAAGCCGCGATCTTGATTGGGGCGTACCTGTTCCGGTATCCGGGGCAGAAGGAAAAGTTTTATATGTCTGGTTTGATGCACCCATCGGGTATATTTCAGCTACCAAAGAATTAACAAAGGATTGGGAAAGGTACTGGAAAGATGAAGATTCACGATTAATCCATTTTATAGGAAAGGACAATATCGTTTTTCATTGCATTGTGTTTCCATCTATGTTAAAGGCAGAAGGAAGTTTTATCCTGCCCGATAATGTTCCTGCCAATGAATTTTTAAATCTTGAAGGAGATAAAATTTCAACATCGCGCAATTGGGCAGTATGGCTTCATGAATATCTCGATGATTTCCCGGGGAAACAGGATGTGTTACGCTATACGCTTTGTGCTAATATGCCTGAAACAAAGGACAATGATTTTACATGGAAAGATTTTCAGGCAAGAAATAACAATGAGCTTGTGGCTATTCTTGGGAACTTTGTTAACAGGACAGTGGTTCTGACTCATAAGTATTTTGAAGGCAAGGTTCCTCCGAAAGGAACCCCCGGTGATTATGAACGGGAAGTAGAAAAGACAATTCTTTCATTAAAAACAGATATTGAGCAATCGATAGAAAATTTTCGCTTCCGCGAGGCACAAAAAACCCTGATGGACATAGCCAGGTTAGGAAATAAATATCTTGCCGATTGTGAACCCTGGAAAATTTATAACAACGAACCTGCAAAGGTCGGTACTGTTTTGTATTATTCGTTGCAAATCGCAGGCGCTCTTACCACTCTTTGTGAGCCCTTCCTTCCTTTTACTTCGCAAAAACTTCAGAAACTGTTAAACGTTCAGACACAGAAGTGGGAAGAAGTTGGAAACATCTCTGCTTTAAATGAAGGGCAAGCTATTGAGACGGCGTTTCTGTTATTTGAAAAAATTGAAGATGCTGAAATTGAAAGACAGGTACAAAAACTTCTTGCAACAAAGAAACAAAATGAACAAATCAGTTTACCTGTAACTCCTGCCAAGCCCGAAATTACCTATGATGATTTCATGAAAATGGATATTCGTATTGGCACCGTACTTGAGGCAGGACGGGTTCCTAAAACCCAGAAATTATTAAAACTGAAGGTAGATACCGGGCTTGATATCAGGACACTGATTTCCGGTATTGCAGAATATTATACCCCTGAAAGTATTATTGGGAAACAGGTTTGTATTCTTGCTAACCTTCAGCCCCGTAACATTAAAGGCACCGAATCGAAAGGCATGATATTGATGGCCGAAGGTCCGGATGGGGTTTTGAAACTTGTTTCGCCCGCCGAACTGTCGGCAAACGGTTCGTTGGTGAAGTAATTAAATTACACGTAAATACTTGAATAAAACAAAGCCTGAAGATAATATTTTCTATTTTGATACGTGTTTTGTATTCATATTTCTGGAGCGTTATTTTTTATGAGTCTTTGTTAAGATTATCGTTACTTCTAAATTTTCTTAGTACATCTTTTTTTAAAGAAAAAAAGTATATTTGCGTTGTAGAAAACATCGTTCTAGGGGGTATTAGCTCATTTGGCTAGAGCGCTTGCCTGGCAGGCAAGAGGTAAGGGGTTCGATTCCCCTATACTCCACACTGAGAATCAATGGTTTCGAAAAATATCGAAACCTTTTTTGTTTTTGGCTTAAACATAGCTTGAAATTTGGAAAAAAATCCTAAGAATCTAAAATTTTGGACAAGGAACAATCTTGGTTCTGTGCTTCTTAGGTTTTTTGGGATTAGTAAACTGATAATTTAATGATATTTCATGAGATCCTCCCGAAACCATGGTAAGTTTTGAGATGGTAATATCATATGAATAACCTATGTTTATTTGTTTGTACGATCCACCTAACAAAAATGCAATCGCATCATGATTGGAATATCCTGGTTTATATGCCTTAAATAAAGGGAGACCCCGGTACCAAATACCAACAAAAAAATAGGGTTTCTTATAATAAAAGCCGATATCTGCCTGGTCGAATTCTTTCTGAAATCTGTACTGAGAAGCAATAGTAATATAGGGCTTATTGGTTATTCTTCCATCACCAGATCTTTCTAAGGGGATATTTATTCCTCCATGTACAGATTCTTTTATCGGGAGATTTGCATCCTCGCTTAAATAGGCCTGATTGGGTTTATTTAGATGGTTAAATGTTATTCCTATCCACTTTTTGGTCGAGAAAACCAGGAAACCGGCCGAAAAATCAAGAAAACGCACCTTTTCCGGAATAGGTGTCTGTAAAGAAGTCGACGCACCTCTTCCAATCTGGTCACCAAATAAGAGTTTGTTAAAATCAAGGGTTCTGTAACAATATGAAGCTCTTAATCCACCGGTAGCTGACCAGTATCTGCTGAATTTATAATCATAGGCATAACTGAATCCGATCGTATTGGTTCCTAAGCCTGCCGTACCAGCTTTATCACTCGTTAAAAGAACTCCGACCCCGCTTCGCAGGTTATGTAAATAATAATCGTAAGAAGCCAGGAAGGATGTAAATGAGCCGGGTAAAGCAGCCCATTGATTTCTATACGTTGTTGCAAAACGGGAATCAGCATTTGCACCCGTAAAAGCAGGATTTAAATATAAAGGTGCAGCATAGAACTGGGTTAACTGAATATCCTGTGCAGAAACAGTTCCTGTAAATATAAAAAATAATATGATGATTCTGATTTTCATCTTAACAACATTATATCACCTACTTTTTCAACTTTCCTGCCATCAAAAAATGTTGCATTTGCTTTGTAAACATAAACATCCTGCTGACATAATTTTCCTCTGTAGTAGCCATCCCAGCCGGTATTAATGTCGTCCGATTCAAAAATCAATTCACCCCATCGGTTAAAAACCATCATACTGAATTCTGAAACTCCGGTTGAATATGGGAAAAATATAGTATTAAGATTTGTATAATTATAAGGCTGATTATTATTTTCTCCGGATGATGGTGAGTTCGGATCAGGAGTAAAAGCATTCGGGAATCGAATATCACCTGTAGCATTAATTTTAATGGTAGCTGTATCGGTACAATTATACATGTTGATAGCAACGAGTGAAATGTTATAATGCCCAAGTTCAGTATAATAGTGGGTTGGATTCTCTTCAACACTAGTGGTGCTATCACCAAAATTCCATATATATGCAACCGCGCCGGTACTGGTATTTGTGCAGATAGCAGGATCGTTTGGCAAATAAAGTGTAGTTGAATTCATGGTAAAAGATGCCTGTGGATTTTCAAAAACATAAATGGGATATGGGCTGTTGGCAGAACTTTGAGTACATCCACCGCTGGTGGTTATATTTAAGTAAACCCAAAATGTGTCAGGAGTTAAAAATGTATGTGTGGGATTTTGTTCATTTGAGAAAGTACTGTCACCGAACGACCAATACCATGTGTCAATAGCATAGTCGAATAAGCTGAATGAACTATCAGTAAATGAAACAGTAACAGGCATGCAGCCTTGAGTAATGTCTGGAATAAAGTGAACAGTGGGAGGTGGCGTAAAATACAGTCGTGCAGAATCAATAACCGAAAATCCACAGGCGTTGGTAACGGTAACTATATATGTTGTTTCCTGCGAAGGAGCAACAACAAATGGTCCGGGTCCGGGTCCCAGACTTTCATTCCATGTATAATACAAAGTATCAAAGCTGCTGGCAGTAGCTGTTACATATACCTGTGCAGCAGTGCCGGGACAAACCGGAGAGGTAATATACATATTTACATTTCCGGGCAGGAGGGATAAAATGTGAATAGAGGCAGTATCCGGAATGCCGATACAGCCATTCTGATCATAGGCAATGGCAACATATTCGATATCGGTACCGGGACTTACCGTATATGAACTGCCTATTCCTAATCCCTGGTTCCAGAAATACATGTAATTACCTGCTCCTCCTGAAGCGGAAGCCGTCAATTGTACCGAATCGCCCAAACATAGTGTGCCTCCGCCATTTGCCGTTGTAATAACCTGAGTCGGAGTAACAATAGTAACCGTTGAAATATCTGAACACGAATTAGCATCAGTTACTGTAACAGAATAATTACCGGAAGCTAATCCTGTTGCAGATTGAGAGTTTTGAACAGGGTTTGTGTTCCAGGAAAAATAATACGGAGGGCTTCCCCCTGTTGCACTGGATGTTGCAATTCCATTTGAGCCATCGTAGCATGAAACATCAGTATGTGAAATAACTGTCGATTGTAATATAGGAGGTTCTGTCATATAAGAAGTTGAAACAGTAGTGCAGCCACCTTGGTCGGTTACTGTGACAGTTAAAACACCGGCATAAATATTTTGGGCAGTTGATGTTGTTTGGATGGGTGTTGTATTCCATGTATAGTCATAGGGCGGGGTTCCTCCCATTGCCAGAACCGAAGCGCTGCCTGTATTGGTGCCGCTGCATAATACTGTTTGTAATACCTGTATTCCAGAGGTAAGAAGCTGGGGTTGTGATATTACAATGTTGCTGCTGATCTGACATCCGTTTACATCAATAACAGAAACAGTATATGTTCCTGCAATCAGGTTATTGGCGGTTTGAGAAATTTGTCCGGCCGGAACCCATATATATGTATAAGGTGCAGTTCCTCCTGTAACATTAGCTGTTGCAGCCCCGCTTGCATTACCATAACAGGAAACATTCTGAGAAGAAATAGTAAGCGCTAAGGGTGCCAATGGTTCTGTCAGGTAAATAGATGTAGAGTCGTAACATCCTTTGGAATCAGTTATGGTAACCGCATAAGAACCAATGGTAAGTCCTGTGATCGTTGGAGAAGTAGAAGATGTTGACCATAGATAAGTGTATCCGGGAGTACCTCCCGATACGGAAGCAGTAATTGAACCGTCACTTCCTCCGTAACAATTTATGTTGGAGAAATTAAGGATTTCTGCAAGAAGAGTTATGGGTTGAGAAATTGTAACAACGTTATAAAGCTGGCAGGCATTGTTGTCAGTTACAGTTATAAAATAGGTTCCGGCTCCTAAACCGGTTGCCGTATCGTTAATTCCACCCGAAGGTGACCATGAATAGGAATAAGGAGGCGTTCCTCCGGCGGAGAGTACCCATGCAATAGCATCGAATGAATTATTACAACTGGCATTGGTATGACCTGTAATAATTGAAAGCGGTGTGGGTTGAGAAATAAAAACTGAGACACTGGCAGAACAGCCATTGTTGTCGGTTACATAAACGGTATGAGTTCCTGTTGCCAAGCCTGTGGCTGTCTGTGAACTGGCGCCACTGGGCGACCAGTTAAAGGTAAAAGGTAATGTTCCACCGGTCACATTTACTGTTGCAGAACCATCACTACCTCCATTACAGCTTACATTTTGTGTTGCAGAAATGTTTGCAGATACCGGCAGCGGTTCAACAATATCGACAAAAGCAAAATCCTGGCAACCGTTAGCATCAGTTACTGTCACATTATGAATACCCGGTAATAATCCACTGATATTACTGGTAGTACCACCCGATGACCAGACATAAGTATAACCTGGCGTGCCTCCGGAAACCGTTAATGATGCTGAACCGTTATTGGCGCCTGTACAAGTGATATTAACCTGATGTGTTATAATTGAGAGTGCCTGCGGTTGTGTAATGGAAGGACTGGTTACCTGGAGCCCCTGGCAACCGTTGGAGTCGGTTACAGTAACCGTATAAGTCCCGGCGCCAAGATTGGCAGCTGTTGCAGAGGAACCTCCATAAGGCGCCCAGGAATAGGTATAGGGTGGAGCGCCTCCTGTAACCGAAACCGTGGCCGCTCCATCAAATCCGCCAAAACAGGAAACATTCTGAATGGATGTCATGGTTACCTGTGGCCCTGCAACATTTGTTACAAGCACAAAAGCAGTTTGGGAACAACCGGACAAATCGGTTACCGTTACTGTATATGCAGCTGCAGGAATATTGTTAATTGACTGGGTTGTGCCTCCTCCCGGCGACCATAAATAGGTATAGGGGATGGTACCGCCAAAAGCATTCACCGTTGCAGAACCGTTGGAATTATTACATGTAGCCTGGGAAAAGCTGGTAGATAATAAAATACTACTGGGTTGGGTTATGGTTATTGATTGTGCCAACGTGCACATATTTACATCGGTAACTGTTACCTGATAAGTGCCAGCCACAAGGTTTGTAATAGTGGAAGTTGTTGCAGAACCCGGGTTCCAGGAATATGTATAGGGAGGTGTGCCTCCTGCCGGGTTAGCAGTTATTGAGCCGTTATTACTTCCATAACAACTTGCATTTAATTGTGAAAAAGAAAGCGAAATGGGGGAGCTGGGCTGATTTATACTTACTGCCAATTGAGAGGAACAACTGTTTGCATCAGTAACAGATACTATATAGTTTCCAGACGGAAGCCCCAGAGCAACCGGCCCGGATCCGCCTGTGGGTAGCCAGGAATATGTATAACCGGGAACACCCCCGGAAACAGATACGCTTGCGCTTCCGTTGTTTCCACCGTAACAGGATACGTTATTTGAACTGTTAAGCGAGATAGTAATAGGCAATGGTTGCTGAATATTAATAATCCTGACTGTCTGGCATCCGTGACTGTCAGTAATGCTAACCGTGTATATACCTCCCATTAAATTTGTAGCAACGGCAGAATTGCCTCCTGAAGGAGACCATGCATAATAGTAAGGCGATGTACCTCCAGTTACGGTTAATGATGCTGAACCATTTGTTGCACCATAGCAGGTTGCGTCTGTAACAATTGTTGTAACATTTATGGCAGATGGTTCCGCTATATTTACGGAAGCTGAAGCCATACACCCATTGGCATCGGTAACTGTAACGAAGTAATTTCCTGCTGTTAACCCTGTTGCTATAGAAGAGGTCCCCATGCTGGATGACCATAAATAGGAATAGCCGGGTGTTCCGCCTGTAACCGAAACCTGTGCTGTACCATCATGACCACCATTACAGTTAACAGGAGTATAAGTATTAATAGTTGCTGTCAGGGCAGAAGGTGATGAAATAACAACTGATGCGGTAACCTGACAGTTGTTTGCATCTGTAACAGTTGCCGTATAAGTATTTGCAGATAATCCGTTTACTGTAATGCCTGAATAACCATTTGACCACTGATAGGAATAACCGGGTGTTCCACCAAATGCAGATACCGTAGCAGTGGCATTTCCACCACTGAAACAGGATACATTTGTTGATGTTATTAACGCAGTCAGAGGATTGGGTTGGCTTATCTGCGCAGATGAGGTAGTTGTACAGCCATTGGCATCAGTAATCGTAATGGAATATGTTCCGATTGTTAAATTATTAATTGTTTGTCCGGTTTGAGGAGGCGTTGTATTCCATATATATGTAAAAGGGGGAGCGCCTCCCACAACATTTACAGATACAGAACCATTATTTCCGCCAAAGCAACTAACGGGAGCCGGAGTTAGAACAGGCGATCCCTGGAAATTAACAAATGATATATGTGTTACATCAGTTGCAGCAGGGCATAATCCGTTTCCTGTAGTTGTTAATGTTAAATTAACCTGTCCGGCAGTAATTTCGGTAGGGGTAGGGGTATATGTTGCATTTAATGAAGTGTTATTTGGCAAAAAAGTTCCGCTTCCGCCCGACCATATGCCTCCTGTCGCTCCCGATACAGAGCCATTTAATGATATTGTGGAAGATTGGATACATATTACCTGGTCGGGTCCTGCATTTGCAACAATAGGAGAGATGAACGATGTTATTGTAACACTTGCAGTGGCAGGAGGACAAGGTGAAGCATCCCGGATAATTACGGTATATACACCTGTACCGCCAACGATACTTGGTGTTGTTGCCCCGGTATTCCATAAATATGAATAGGGAGGTGAACCTCCTGTTCCGGCAGCTGTAATGGTAGTAGAGGTCTGACCGAAACACAGTATCGGATTTGCCGGCGTGATGGAAGCAAGAATAGGTGTAGATATGTTCACATAAATAGAATCCATAGCGGTATAGGTTCCGTCTGATAAATGTACCACGTACCAGCCGCTCTGGGTAGGAGCAAAAGATGGAGGGTGGTAGTTATTATATGAAAATCCACCCGGACCTGTCCACCAGACATTGGATGTTTGGGGGCATGTAATAACAACGTTATCAATGCCCCAATGATCATAATTATTTCCTGATGTATTTGATTGGTACCATCTGAACTGAATATTGGCTCCCCCTACCGGAACATTACAACAGTAATTATTCCAATTTGTTAAAGTGGGGTCATGCCCCCCGTTTGGAGCCCAGTACTGAATATCAGTCCATGTTGTGCCCCCGTTGTTTGACCATTGAAGATGAACTCCTTCGGTTGGAAGGTCAGGGCCTTCACAAGGTGAACTGACTCCCTGAACAGAATAAATCATATCAAAACAAATGGTACATGATGTGGTAACGGAAAATGGCACAGTAACCAATTCCCTGGGAAAATTGGTTGCAGGCCCTATCCATAAGCATGTTGATCCATCGGGGCCGGGAACACAAGGGTTGTTGAACATGGGAGATGCATTGGTAGACCAACCGGCTCCGATGGAACCATTGTTAAAGTTATTATCCATCAAATAATCATCGCAATCGCCCCACGAATGTAATTTAACATGCTCTCCATCACAAATATAAACCGTATCGGCAACCTGATTATCTGCTGTCGCCAGAATATCGCACTGGGATTTGGCATTTCCACATAAACAGGTCAGGAAAATTATTCCTGAAATCAACCTGATATATGTGGTCCTGGCTTTCATGATTTTATCTATCCGTTACAATTAAATTAGTAAAATCGTATTTAGTGAGTACAGGTTTATCGGTATAATTAAGAAAGCGGCTGAAAATTCTGTAAACATCGCCGTTATCGTTTCCACACCCTCCCTGCTTTGTCTCGTTTGATTTCAATTCAACCTCAAATAATGGATTGTCACTTTTTCCGTCACAGCCGTTACATTTACCATTATAATAAAGGTTTTCAGACCAGGTTATTTTTTTGGAAACAGAGGTTGTATTGATAAATTTAAACACAATGTACTCATAATGTGTTCCATTTGCAAAATCATGGCATTCTTCATTTGCATAATAAATTTCGATACCATTGATTGATTTATACAGTTTCCAGTCGTTGTCAGGTGTTATTGAATAAGCATTGAAAATCATGAAAAGAAACACAAGGGTAAATAACTTTGAGTAAAGTTGATGGATGAAAAGTGGTTTTTTACTCATTGTGACGGGCTTTTAGTATCTTTAACGGAAAAAAAACAGGAAGGGTTATATTTTTACAAAAAATATAATTAAATGTTTTAAAACATAGAATAATAAATGTTGAAAAAAGTATTTCAAACATCCTCTATTTTGTAACAAGTAGTGATTCATAATCAGACATTTGATAATTTAAAAATAAAAAAAGCGAATCAAAATTTGATTCGCTTAAAATTACATTTATTTTTTAATTACACCAGATTTATTCTAAACAAAGATTAAAAGGTTGAAATCAGTTTTTTACAACTTCAAATTTTCCTTTAGCAACACTATTTCCATTCAAATTCATCACATTGTAAAAATACATCCCGTTATTAAATTTCGAAACGTTAATACCGGCATGATTACTTTTCAGAAAAGTATCTAAAACAATTTGACCTTCAATATTATATATGATTATATAACAATTTTCTGTGATGCCGGATACGTTTATCTGAGTTGTTGCAGGATTTGGATATATTTTAATTACATTCTCCGTTGAAATATTTTCATTTACTCCGGTATAAATTGCTGAAAGATATTTTGCATCGGTAACAACTCCGCTTCCGTTTGTCTGTATTTCAGCTAATGTATAATTTACCGTATTTGACCACCATGAATAGGTAAACGATGTATCAACCGTAGGTGTTCCCATAGGTTGCCATCCTATACCCGTAAGATGTACGTAAGTGGTGGTGGTATTTATCTCCCTGATATTTTGACGTAAACTTGAAACATTTGAATATGCCGGAGTAGTAATTGACCCCCATGCATCAATATTGTTTACATAGCTGACAGATGAACTCATACGGGCGGAATCAATGGGCGGACTGCTATAGGGAAACTGTAACTGAAAGGTATAAGTACCACTATAAGTTGTTAAATAGGTTGCAGGAAATGTAATCATCCTTTTAAAAGGGTTTAATACAACAGACATTATTCCAACGGGAGCGCCGAAATCGCCATTTAAACCAAGAATATCGAAACTTGAAGAGTTTGAAACCGCAAAGATATTCTGGTTACCGGTACTTTGAACCCCCAGGTTAGCTGTTGGAAAGCTGCTAAACCCGGCCAGCGTTGAAGGATTAACAAACATGGATGTGTCTTTTGAATGAGTTGCAAGACTTGAAAAATTCCAGGTTTGATTGGTACCTGCATTGCCCGGTGTTATACCGGTAAAAACAGTATCTACATTTTCAATGGCAATTAAACCGACATACGGTATGTTGCTTTGATTAATGGTTATTTGTGCATAAGAAACAACAGTACACAAAATAACCGATAAACAAAAAAGTAAAGGTTTTTTCATAGTAGATGGTTTTTAATTTATAAAAAATTGATCTGTAAATTTATGCAAAAATATAAAACTATTTACATGTTTAGTAATATTAAGCATTAATGTAATACTTTATTCGCTGTACTAAAGTAATTTATGTTTAATACTTAAACGATGTTTTATGCCAAATTGTATTTTTATTTATTCCTTTTTGTCCTCTTAAAAAACTGTCGGTCGTTTACCGGTTTTCTGACACCCCTGCCCTGAACCATTTTCTGGTCCGACTGGCGGGCAATTTCGAGAACGATATCCCGATTTTTGGTTCGTTTGTCACGAAATGATTGTAATACTTTTTGCACAGAATCGCTGTCAACGCCAAACAGGGAGAAATAGGGCCTTATATCTGCTCTTCCTATGGCAATACTGCGATCCTGGGTAAAGTCATTTACCATTCCAATCAGTTCGCGAACCTCCAAACCATCGGCCGAGCCTATATTTATTCGCAATACGGTAAATGCCGATGTTTCCCTTATCTGGGCACGGTCCCGGCGGTCGTTCCTTTCGCTTCGTTCACGTCTTTCGTTTCTATCGCCTTTTTCGCCGATGTTAATCCTGTCGCGCCTTTCATTGTTTCCTTTATCCCTTCTGGCTTCAATATTTAAGTCCGGGGCCTTTTTATAATAATCGAGGAAACGGTTAAACTCAAGGGAAACAAAGCGCTTAATGATTTCTTCCTTGTCCAGGTGAGATAATTTTTCGTAAACCGCCGGCAAAAAAGTATTTATTTCGCCTTCATTCACGTTTACATTTTCCATCTTATCAACCATATTGATAAGCTGTTTATGGCAAATATCTTTTCCACCCGGGATTTGTCTGGCCTCAAATTTCCGGCCTATCATTTTTTCAATATGCAGCAACCTGAATTTTTCCTTCACATGGGTAAGCGAAATCGAAATTCCTGTTTTGCCGGCCCTGCCTGTACGTCCGCTGCGGTGAGTATAAATTTCGTTATCATCGGGCAGGTTATAATTAATTACATGGGTAATATTATCGACGTCTAAACCGCGTGCAGCAACATCGGTTGCAACCAGTATCTGCAAATTTTTCGACCGGAAACGTTGCATTGCATAGTCGCGCTGTGTTTGCGAAAGATCGCCGTGAAGAGCATCGGCATTATACCCGTCTTTCATTAATTTTTCAGCAATTTCGGCGGTTTCGAGCCGGGTTCTGCAAAAAATAATTCCGTAAATTTCAGGATAAAAATCAACTATTCTTTTCAGGGCAAGGTAACGGTCTTTGGCGTTTATCAGGTAATAATGATGGCTGACATTTTCGGCGCCTGAATTACGTTTACCCACAGTAATACTGACCGGGTTTTTCATGTAGTTTGAAGCAATGGCTGCGATTTCATTCGACATGGTTGCCGAAAAAAGTAAGGTTCGGCGTTCAACGGGAACTTTTTCGAGAATCAGGTTCAGGTCTTCAGTAAAACCCATGTTAAGCATTTCATCGGCTTCGTCTAATACAACCGTTTGGACATTGGAAAGAAAAACCCGTTTACGACGGATTAAATCATTCATTCTGCCAGGTGTTGCTACAATAACATGAGATCCTGATTTGAGTTCTGAAATTTGTTTTTCAATACTGGCTCCACCATATACCGCCGTAACTTTTAACCTGTTTAAATATTTTCCATAAGCCATCAGATCATTTGTTATTTGGATGCAGAGTTCACGGGTGGGACTAAGTACAAGCGCCTGGGTATCCCTGGAAGTTAAATCCAATAAGCTTAAAATAGGTAAACCAAAAGCAGCTGTTTTTCCTGTTCCGGTCTGGGCAAGTGCAATAATATCTTCTTTTGATTCGAGAACAACCGGGATTACCTGCTGTTGTACGGGCATGACAGATTCAAAACCGAGCTCAGATACGGCTTTTTTTAATTCGGGACAAATGCCCGATTCTTCAAATGTATTCATAATAAATTCTTTTTGGCGCGTATTCCCGATCCTGCAAAATGGTTCCCCTACCAAAAAGAATCAAAAAAACCGCTGTATTTTGGTACAAAGGTAGGGAAATATCCGGGATATCAATAAATAAATGTTTTATCCATATAAAACCAAAAGGTCGGATTTAGAAACTGTTTTGATATCTTGTTTTGACTTAGTTAATGTCCTGCGGACAAACTATTATTAGTTTTATTAATGCCTACGACATATTTATTTTCCCCATCAGGGGATTAATATCCTGAAATAAATAAATGGTGAAATTTCAAAACAGTTTTTTAATAAATTTTCTTTAAAACTTTATTTTTCAGATTGGTCAAACAAATTTCAATAAGCATTGTTAAATTATTGTTCAAGACTATTGAATGTTACAGAAAATAAGTGAAATATGATTATCAACTATGTTTTTTTCTGTTGAACTTTTCGATTAGTTTTGCCTTTTTATATGACTAAGATCATTCTTTTATGATTCAGAAAATTTTGATTGCAAACCGCGGAGAAATTGCCCTTAGGGTCATGCGTACATGCCGCGAAATGGGGATTAAAACCGTAGCTGTTTATTCGGATGCGGATCGCAAAGCAAAACATGTTTTGTATGCCGAGGAAGCCTATTATATAGGTGCATCACCGTCCAACGAAAGCTACCTGGTAATAGATAAAATTATTGAAGCCTGTAAGAATACTGGTGCCGATGCGGTTCATCCGGGTTATGGCTTTTTATCGGAAAAAGCGGAATTTGCTGAAAGATGTAAAAAAGAAGGGATTACGTTCATTGGCCCTTCGGCCTATGCTATGAATACCATGGGCGATAAAATTACAGCCCGTAAAACCATGATAGCCGCTAAGGTTCCTGTAGTTCCGGGCACAACCGAAAAACTTACCGACGAAAAAGAAGCGCTTAAGATTATTAAAGAAATAGGTCTTCCGGTAATTATTAAAGCTTCAGCAGGTGGTGGCGGAAAAGGAATGCGTCTTGTAAAAAAGGAAAGTGAAGTAAAAGAAGCAATCAGGGCAGCAAAATCTGAAGCGCTTGCAGCATTTGGAGATGATGCTATTTATATCGAAAGATATATCGAATCACCTCATCATATTGAATTTCAGGTTATCGCCGACAAGCATGGAAATACCATCCATTTATGCGAACGTGAATGTTCTGTACAGCGCAGGCACCAGAAAGTAATTGAGGAAACACCATCGGTGATTGTAAGTCCCGAATTACGGAAGAAAATGGGTGAAAGCGCTGTAAAAGCGGCCCGGGCTGTAAACTATGAAAATGCCGGAACCATCGAATTTCTGGTCGATGATAAAGGAAATTATTATTTCCTTGAAATGAATACCCGCCTCCAGGTTGAACATCCTATAACCGAAGCTGTAATAGGAATTGACCTTGTGCGCGAACAAATTAATGTGGCTAACGGATTACCATTAACTTATACCCAGGATAGGATTACACAAAAAGGTCATGCTATCGAATGCCGTGTATATGCCGAAGACCCGAATAATAACTTTATGCCATGTCCCGGGAAAATCCGCAATATCATCGAACCTCTTGGTATTGGTGTCAGGACTGACGGATATGTATATTCCGGTTACGAAATTCCGATTTATTATGATCCCATGATCTCAAAAATTATTGTATGGGGCGAAAACCGTGACGAAGCAATAAAAAGAATGAAAAGGGTTCTGGATGAATATAAAATTTCGGGAGTAAAAACATCTATCCGTTTTATGAAAAGGATAATGGAAACACCCGATTTTGTAAATGGTACCTACGATACACATTTCATAGAAAAAAATCACGACTTCCTTTTTGTGAAAGGCTCCATGGAAAAAGAAGTTGAAGATATGGCCATTATTTCAGCCTTTATCGAATACATTTCCGGCAATCAGGAATTAACCCATCTCGAAGAGAACCGGGAAACAAAGAATCTTTGGAAAACATACGGAAGAATGCAAAACAGCAGGAGGCTGTAAAATCATAAATCGTTATTCCGTGTTCATAGAACTTTATACCTTGTTTTAAAATCGAATAAATGAAAAATACGCATGAAAGTTGACGCAATAATTGGTAAAAGAAGAGCAGAAGTCGAATTGATTTCACACAAAAACAACACTTATCGTATTCAGCTCGACGATAAAACTTACGATTTTGATATTATCACCACGGGTAACGGATCATATTCCATTATTTATAACAACAGGTCATGGGACATGGAAGTTGTTAAAACCGGGGAATTCAATACCTATAATATTTTTAAATTCGGCGAAAGTTTTAAAATCGAAATCGAAGACGCCTTAAGTAAATATAAAAAGAACAAAAACGAAGGATTGTTGGGGAGTGATAACAATATATCAGCTCCAATGCCCGGGAAAATAGTTAAAGTTTTAACTACTGTTGGACAACCGGTAAAAGCAGGCGATACCGTTCTCATTATTTCAGCCATGAAAATGGAAAGTGAATTCAAATCGTCGATAGATGGTGTGATAAAGAAAATTCACATTAAGGAAAACGATATTGTTAACGGAAATCAGTTGTTAGTTGAAATTGAAGAATCACAAAAAAATTAAAAATATATGCAAACGCTCGAAGATAAATATAAGAAGTTTGAAGATCTTAACAAACAAGCCGAACTGGGTGGAGGTGCCGACAGAATTGAAAAGCAACATAAAGCCGGAAAACTTACTGCCCGCGAAAGAATACTTGTTCTCCTGGATAAAGATACTTTTGTTGAATTTGACAAATACGTGACACACAGGGCGAAAGATCTGGGCGCTGACCTGGAAAAATTTCTGGGCGACGGAGTTGTTACCGGCTATGGTAAAATCGATGGAAGGCTGGTTTATGTTTTTGCCCAGGATTTCACTGTTTTTGGCGGTTCGTTAAGCCGGACAAATGCCGACAAAATTGAAAAGGTAATGAAGCTTGCCATGAAGATGGGCGCCCCTGTTATAGGATTAAATGACTCAGGCGGTGCACGTATCCAGGAAGGCGTTGAAAGTCTTGCTGGTTATGCCGACCTGTTTCATTTAAATGTGGCTTCGTCGGGAGTAATACCCCAGATTTCTGCTATTCTTGGCCCATGTGCCGGGGGTGCGGTTTATTCGCCTGCTCTTACCGATTTTATTTTCATGGTAAAAGAAACCAGTTATATGTTTGTTACCGGGCCAGATGTTATAAAAGCGGTTACCCACGAAGATGTTACCAAAGAAGAACTGGGTGGTGCAATGACACATAACTCGAGAAGCGGTGTAGCTCATTTTATCGGTAACGACGATAAACATACCTTAATGATGATTCGCGAACTGGTTGGTTTCCTTCCGTCCAATAATATGGACGACCCTCCTTTAAAACAATGTGCTGATGATATTCACCGCGAGGACGAGAAATTAGACACACTGGTTCCGGCCGACTCCAATAAACCGTATGATATAAAAGACCTTATAGTTTCCATTTCCGATGATAACGATTTCCTGGAAGTTCACGCGCATTATGCAAAAAATATCGTGGTAGGTTTTGCACGCATGGGTGGCCGCCCTGTTGGTTATGTGGCAAATCAGCCAGCTTACCTGGCCGGCGTACTGGATATCGATTCATCTACAAAAGCAGCCCGGTTTGTAAGGTTCTGCGATGCTTTCAATATTCCTTTAATAACCCTGGTTGATGTTCCGGGATTCTTACCCGGCACTACCCAGGAATATGGCGGCATTATTAAACACGGGGCAAAATTATTGTATGCATTCAGCGCAGCTTCAGTTCCTAAAATTACACTAATTACCCGTAAAGCCTATGGTGGGGCGTACGATGTTATGTCGAGCAAACATATTGGCGCCGACATTAATTTTGCTTTTCCGACAGCCGAAATAGCCGTAATGGGAGCCGAAGGCGCCATTAATATTTTGCATCGCGATAAAAGCGCCGAAGAAAGGGCAAAAGCCATTGAAGAATACAACGATAATTTTGCCAACCCATATAAAGCTGCTGAAAAAGGATATATCGACGAAGTTATTTATCCCCGCCAGGCACGCTTTAAAATTATCCAGGCATTGGAATCATGTAAAAATAAACGATTGAATATGCCGCAGCGGAAGCACGGTAATATTCCGCTGTAAAACCAGAAAAGTATTTCAGTTATTTCTTTCAAAAATTCCGCAGAAATTAAAAAAGCCTTAAACCGTTTGGTTTTAAGGCTTTTTTTAAAACTTGCACTTAAAGGTGTTGTCCCGCAGGGACTAATATCATATTTATAAGTGCTTCTCTGTAAATTATTTATAACATTTGAAAAAACCTTAACCAGCTCTAAAACCAGCTGACTTTCATAGCACACTTTCAAACTCAAAAAGAACGTTCATTATGAATTACTACAAAGGTAAAAATAACTTTTGAATCTCAAAATAAACCTTTGTCAGTGTTGAATTCATTAATTTTATATGGTCATTTCTTTAAAATATAAATAAATTCAACATTTAACATATCTATTATATTGCAATTATATAATTGAAAATCAAATAATAGTTTTAAAATAATCTCATAAATCACCTGTAATGATTGACATTTCAAAACATTAATAGACAATAAAGCAAACGGTTTCTATGTTTATTATTGATTAAAAACCCAAAAGATTAATAAAAACTATGAAAAAGAAATTATTATGCCAGATAAGATATTTGAACGAATACATATTAAATTGTACGAGGAGATATTAACTGGAAAATTTAACCCAACCCAATCAAAATTCTCAAATCCCGAAACCCTGAGAAACCTTGTAGAAGATGCGAATACCTTGTGTATTGCAATTCTGCCAATGGATGAAAACCATAAAGAATATATAGATTCCAAAGATTTTACTACAATAGGTTATCATTCTGAATCAGATTTTAACTTTGAAATCCGTCAAAAAAATAACAAACTACAGGAGATATACATCAAACCAGTCAGGATTTATGAATTGAAAGAAGTATTTGACATTCCTTACTTCAACAGTTATAAGTGCGTATCTTATCTTGAATTAATGGGAGATGAATTTGAACGAATTAAAATACGTGCTGAAAAAATACTCGAAAAAACCAATGATGAAAACCTAATCCGTGCATACGCAAATAAGCACATTCAAATTGCTAAAAAGTTATTTCATGATGCAAAACGCACATTAGTTGAAGCCCAAAAAACAAATAACCCGGAGGATATTTATATTTTCTTTGCTCTCAACCTTTTTATAGTAAGAACCATTCTCTTATACCAGCAAATGTTTAAGCCCTATTTAAAGCAGGAACCGGATTCGGAAGTGTTATTGTTTCATGAAGTCCTGAAAGAACTCTCACTGAGAAAACTTTGCTCTTTATTTCCTACTAATAAATCAGGCTATTGCAATTATGTAAAAAAGTCTTTTGTTGAAAAATCTATGCTTTTTGAAGGTATGGTCGATGAATCACAGACAGAGCAAGGAAAAGACTTTTCACAAAAAAAGTCTTCACATACGTTACAAGGGAAATTGCCATATGCACCTGTTAAATGTAACTGCCAGATTAATGTTTTTGTAGATATACTCATTCAACTAACAGCAGAAATAAAAGTTTCAGGAAATCCAATATTAGAAATCACAGAAGAAGACTTGCTTAATTTTATATTAACCAACTTCAGAGATAAGCAGGGCAAGGAATTCAGTTATTATACCATTCATACTTTGTTGAAAAAAGACAGGGTTGATAAACGTATTCATCCGCAAAGCCCAAAACGTATTGACGTTTCAAAGTTCATTAAAGGCGAATAACAGCAAAATCATTCATAAAATAAGGAAAAAAGTCTTTTTTCATGCAAAAGACTATTAAAGACTTTTTAGACTTTCCATGTGATTGTAACATTGCACAGGTTTATGTTGCAACAGACCATTCACCGATTGTTTAATTCTAAAAAAAATCAGTTTATGGAAGTAATCACAATTGAATCTGCTGCTTTTAATCAAATTATAGCCAGATTAGATAATTTTGAAGCCGAGCTTAAAAACGCTGTCAGAACATCGGGCTATCCTTTAAGCGAACGATGGCTTGATAACGATGCAGTGTGTCAAATCTTCAACTGTTCAAAACGTACCCTGCAAATGTACCGTGATGAACATATGTTACAATTCTCGCAAATAAAACACCGCATGTATTACCGTGCTCGTGATATAGAGAAATTTTTAAATGAGAATCTTAAAGTAATACATGAAAATAATGGAAGGAGGAAACGGTCAGGCAAGCAATGAGCCATTAAAAACCCTTGCAGTTGTATCTGCAAAATTCATTTCAGATAAATAACCTTAAAAACAATACTGTAAAAAGCTGATAGATTTGTTCTATCAGCTTTTTATTTTAAGAAAAGACACTTCCGAAGCTGTTTTGCCTGTAAATACTGATAAAAATTCAATACTCTACAAATGTCTTGCAAAAATTTTTGGTCGAAAATCAGGTAATTCGGAGCAAAAGCAAGGCAATTTTCGGGCAATTTTTGATAATTCTAAAAAATGACACAAAATTTTCGGTAAAAAAATAAGAGAAAAACCGAAAAATTTTTCAATAACCATTTTTTCTAAATTGTTTTGAAATAAAATATATAAAACAAATTTGAAAAACTCATCTGTTCAGTTAAAAAAGATATTGATTTAGAGTTAGTACTATCTTTTTTTTCATAAATTTGCAATTGAAATAAAAATATAGGACTTAACTTTTATTCCAACATCCCCGAACCTCGCAAGTTTATGTTTTCTAACGAGGAAAAAAGTTAGTGTCCATGTCATGGCATGGGCATTTACGATTTCCGTTAGTGGGTTCGCGAGACCTGGGATGTGAAAAAGTTTATGACCCATGTCTTGTTTTATGCACGTGTATCAACTTATACATACTATAAAATCTCAAAAAAATAGAAGAAAACTGGAAAGTTATCTTTCCTGCCATTTAAATATTTTGAATTACGAAACAGAAGTTGGTTGTTTTTGCTATGAAATTGAGACTGCAATTCGTAAAAAAGAATTAATAAAATTACTTGGTTCCTTTATTAAAGAATTATCCTTAACAAAGGATGAAAGAGTTGTACTATATGATCCAAGTTTACAGTCCGATATTTTCAAATTACCAAGTAAAAATGAAAAAATAATCCTGAATGGAGATATTGAAAAGGAAAATCAGGTTGAAGAAATTATCTTAGAAATATTTCGTTACATCAAATTGAAAATGGAATTAGAGGATTCACAAAAGAACTATTTTGGTTCAATTTCAAATTAAAATACATCAGAAAATTTTCTGATATTAGAATTTATTTCTATTGATTTCCTTTTCAGCCTTTATTTAAAATTTAGCAATAAATTCATCTGTAAAACTTTTAGAATTCATAGCCAAGTAAAAGACGATAATTGTTTTCCTTCACGTCAAGTTTTCCCTTACTACCGTATGATTTATGAGTATATAAATTGGTTATACCAATCCAAGCTTCACAAGCAATAGAAAGCCCTTTTACTATTTTACATTTTACTTTTATTCCAGTATTCATTGCAAATTTTTTGTAATCATTGCTAATATTACTTTCTTCCAAAGTAACTCCATTATTCCAAAATGGGTCATGATAAGTTCTATTTCTTACGGTTAAAATATATTGTCCTTTAAATAGAAATCCCAATTGAAATATTTTTTTTTCAAAACAAGGATTAAAACCAAGTTCAAGGGAGCGAAATAAGATGAGGTTTTTAGAAATGGGATCTTCGGGAATACTTATAGGATTATTAATTGCACCACCAAAGGTGTAATATCCAATAAAAATCGGCATTTTTATTTTTTTGTATTTGGAATCTGGTAAATTATATAGATTTATTGAATATGAAATTCTTGCCGTTGGTTGAACCCAAAATGCTTGCATATAATCAATGAAGTTTAAAGAACTATATTCACCAACATTTGTATATTTCCATGAAGTAGTATTATATCCTGCTCCTGCCTCAATTCCAAAACCATTGTTAGATTTTTTTTCTTCTTGTGCAAACGAACATAAATAATTAACAAAGCAGGCAGAAAAAATAAAATATTTTATGCTTCTTGACATTAGCATTTATTATACAATTACACTCATTAGTAATAAAATATAGAACAGTTTTTTAAATTATAATTAAATGCCGAGAATCATTTAAAATTAATTTTCGATTCTAAAGAACCATCAGAGTTTGTCATTACCAAATAACATTTTGTAAATAATTTATTATATCCCGCATCCCGATATGTTAGTTTTTGCCAAATAACTTTATTTGTTATAGGTTGAAACGTAGGCAAACCATAGTGCCAAGAATTACAATCAGGCATATTTCCAAAGGTTGACGTATCACCCTGAGTATTTATTTTAAATAGTTTGTAATTATAATAATAAATTGCATCATTATTATTTAACCAATAACAAATAAATCCATTAAAACCGTATTCAAACCATTTAAAATAGGTACTATCCTTATCAAAAAAATGAAAATAAATTCCATGCTCATCGCTAAATATTATTGTATTATCATTATTCCATTTATATTTAGTATTTAATGGTAGAACACGAACAACTGTATCGGATTTGGAATCACAAATTGTAGTTGCATAACCATACGCCGGATTACTGTATAAATAATAACGTGCATCAGGACTCCAATTAGGGTTATAACCTACAGTTGTGGTAACCTGTGTAAGACTATCACCATTGCTCTTTATTTTCCACATGGTATTTCCGGGAAGATTAAAGATTAACCAGTCATTTATTCCCCATGAAGGAATTCCCCATATTTCACCCAAATATATTACCTGCTTTGATTTAGTAAGGAGATTGTATTTATAAAGATTTTTTCCATTGTTATCTGTAATAAGAACAGCTATTTCATATGAGTTATTCGGGTTAAAGCATGGGTTTTCATAGCTTATAGTATCAAACGTATATTCATAACCCCATCCTGTTTGCATTGGTGGAGTTAATGTATAACATGAATCAGGTTGTTCAACAGGTGGTAAATTATTGATTTGAGAATTAATTTTCGGTTCTTTCTTACAACTAAAAATGAAAAATAAAATCAATGTTATGCAACATGTTACATAATTTACACGAATAAACAAAGTATAAGATTTGTTGTTTTTCATTCTTTCTGTTTGATAAATGTCTTTATAAAAATCTTATCGTTTGTATAAACCTTGCAAAAATACATTCCACAGTTCAATTGCTCAATATTTAAATTGACTACAGGATTAGTTTCTGATATGTTATTAAATATTTTACAGATTAATATTTTACCTGTAACACTGTATATTTCAATATTACCTCTCAACATTTTGTTTGAATCGAATATAATAGAAAGTGATTCAAGTGCAGGATTTGGGAAAATACCAATAGTTATTGGTTGGATATTATATTCAGGAACACCCACATTATTTAAACTTAATTTTGATACAAAAACATCTTTACCACCATTTGAAACTAGTGATATATCTCCTGAATCTGAAGGTAAAGTAATATTATTAACAAATGAACCACATAAAAACAGATTATTCATTTTATAAGGTTTAGCATAAATTGTATTATTAGTTCCCTGTAAAGAAATGGAATCGGTTATTGAACCCGAAGCATTATATTGAAGTATCTGACCATTGCTCATATAAATAAATGAATTACTATTAACATCTAAAAACATAGAAGCAGGGTTCGTATTTCCTGAACCAACATATTGTTTTACCCAGATATTAGTGCCATCATTATTATATTTTGCAACAAAAGCATTTCTCGAACCAATTGGTGTTAGGTAGTTATTTAAGTTGTTAAAATCTAATGCTATACTATCAGTAAAAAATCCAGAAATCCATATTTTATCTGAAATATCAACACCGACTGATATTATTTCTGCCCATGCTTTATTATTAACCGGATGAGCCCATGTCAGCTGACCAAAAGTATTGAATTTTGCAATAAATGCACCATTACTACACGAAGCTGTAATTAAAAAAGTATCAACTCCCGGATTAATATCCATAATGCCAGAAAACCGGCCAATTAAATATACATTTCCATTATTATCAGAAGCAATTTTTGAGTTAAATACGTTATCATCACTTGTTGTATTAATTGCCCATTCTAATAATCCTGATGAATTATATTTTGCTACAAAAACAGCATCAGAGAATGGTTGAGTAGAAGTAAGAAAGAAATTATTTGGGTAAGATGGGTCAAAATCAATAGTCCCTCTAAAATCACCAGTAATATAAACATTTTGATTTGTATCTGCTGTTATTGACCATCCGTGCCCATCATCATCACTTGGATAACTTCCTGCATTTAATGCTCTTGCCCATAAACAAGTACCATTGGTGTCAAGTTTAGCAAAAAACATTATCTGACCAAGATCACATAAAAGAATTGGGCCGTTTATAGTATTAAATCTTGGACAACCATTCCCGAAAATATAAATATTATCTGAAGCATCTGATGTAATGGTTAAGATTGAATTATAACCTATATTTTGTGCCCAGATAAAGTTTCCGCTACTATCATATTTTACTATAAATCCTGATTCATTAAAGCCATTAGGTGACCCATTTAATAGTTGTGCAGGTTGAGTACAGGAAAAATCCATTGTATCAACGAAAGTGCCGATTATATATATACTTCCTTTTGAATCAACAGTAATATTGGAAGGTGATTCATTCAATGAACTTCCAAAAGAACATCCCCAATTAGTTGTATAATTTATTTGAGCCTGACATTGTAAATGTATTGCTGCTAATAAGAATAAAGGAAAGAAGATTACAAGTATTTTCATAAAGAAAGATTTATTCTTTTTAAGAAGACAAATTAATAAGATAAATAGTTGTCCGTAAGCTCATAATTATTTTTACTTTACAAAAATATAAAAAGCAAGTGGATGATTTTCCACCTGCTATTATATTACTATTATATCAATTTTCATCTTTTTTGTTTAACAAATGATTTAACTATTACCTTTTCATCTGTTAACACTTTGCAAAAATATATTCCACTATTTAATTGCTCAACATTCAAATTAATTATATAATTGTTACCAAGAACATTGTTGAATTTTTCAGACATTTGAACTTTACCTGTAACATCATAAATTTCAATATTGCCTTTTAGTGATTTACTTGAGTTAAATTCAACAAAAAGAGCATCAGTTGTGGGATTAGGGAAAATATTAATATTGAAATTATCTTCATTTATTTTAATGCTTGTTAATGCTGTATCCATCACATGAACAGAATATGCTACTTCAAGTTCACCCGGAGGTAATGGAATCCATTGATCCATTGGATTTCCTGCCATATCAGCAATTATGTGCCAACAATAAGTAATTGCGTTTACAGTGAAGGTATTTTGTGAAAATACCGGAGAATTAAACAAAAACCAAGGTTCACCAGTTATATTTGCCGGATCATATTTTAAACCAGTAGTTGCATTTAACCTTGCCCAATAAGCAATACCATGTTCTGTTGGATTAAAAACATCCTGATAATTTAAAGTTACACGATAACGTTGAGCTCTGTATTTTGTACCTAAAGGGGCTGTAAAACTTGTTAGTGAATTAAAGGCATTATTAACTACAAAAACAGAATCATAGATTGATTCAGGTGTTATTGTTCTTGAAATAGGATTACCAGAATGATACACCCTATATATCGGAGCATTAATCATCTCCAGAGCTTTACCAGCATCTATTAATCCCCATGCGTTCTTAGTTGTAAATGAAGCACCCGAAAATTCTCTATTATCAGCGGTACGTTGGAGAATTTCTTCAACATCTTCTGGAGCGAGATTATTTTGATAACCATTAAGAAGGTTGTGTCTGCTATGCATTAATGCAGCAACACCGGAAACATGTGGTGCAGCAGCCGAAGTTCCAATAAAACATTGATAATTTGGATATAATGAAGAAGTACATCCATTAGAGAAATTGAAAGGATAGGCATGATCTATTGTAGTTGAAACAACTTCCGTAACCCCAGGTGCAACAAAGTCCATTGCATAAACATATGAAATACCAGAAGCGGCATCAAAACTCTCAAACCACCAATCTCCAAAGTTGTCATTCCATTCTTTTTTTAATCCAGTTGTACCGCTTGCACCAACACTTAACAACATTTCATCTTTATAACATGGAGGATAAATAGTCGGCGATGCCATTCCTATTCTGTTTCCTCTTGCAGCAACATATGTGCAGTTATTCTGCCAGCAAGAAATAATAGCTTTTTCAAAAAGAGTATCACTCTGCCAACTGCCCCAGCTATGATTTTGTACATGTAAACCATATCCATAGCCTGTTGTGGTAGAAGCTGAACCATTAACAATTGCATCTGCTGCATCAGCCATTCCAACAAAGAAATTCGTATCGTTAAGATTATAAAAGATTCCAAATGAATATAAAAGAACGCCAGAATTGCCAGATAAAACATCTCCACCTGCTATACCAGCAATTCCTTTAGAATTATTTCGTAAAGCTCCTATTATTCCGGCACAAGCAGTACCATGACTATATGTCGGGTCTGTAACATTTGATATGTCTGAATTCGTATGATAATCCCATCCACCTTTTATTTTTGAACCACTAAAGGTTCCATCTCCAAAGTCTTCATGTGCCCAATAAATCGGGTCATCAAAAACACCAACTTTAATATAATCCTTCCCTGTTTCAATATCCCATGCAGGATTAATATTAATATTTGCACTATCATAAAGTAAAGTTGGAATAAGACTACTTTGTTCAGTAGTTAATAAAGGATCGTTTGAATTAGCAAATTCTACTGCACTTAGAAAATTTCTTTCTGCAAAATGTACTTTAGGAGATAATTTATTTAAACTATCTGCAATTCTTTGTTCATTAAAATCAGAAGGAATAATAACTGAAAGAGCAGACCAGAAAGTAGGCATATGAATAGTGTCCCCAAGCCTTGTTATTGATAAAGAATCGGCTGTTGTCATTTTGCGGAATATCCTAAAAGTAGGAACCTTTTCCCAACTAATTCCGGTTTTTTGATTCATTTGGGTAATTACCTGTGGTTTTACAAAATCAATCAAAGTTCCTGCTTCATATTCGACTTTATCAATAGTACTTCTGATAATGGAAGAAGAATCAAAATCAATTATTAATTCATGTGCATTCCAGAGTGAATCTCCACTTCCGGCAATGCTATGAGGTTTATCTTTAATAGAATATTTTACGGTAGCAAACTTTGTGGTAGAACCATCATTTGTAGTACCAGTGACAAATACATCATTATTAGCTACTATTAATTGTGCTGCTTTCTCAGAAGAATTAGTATTTTCAGAAACCTTCTCCAATAACAAATTACCATTATCATCATAGCTTTGAGTGACAAAATTCCGAGTTCCGTTAATATCTGCTTCTCCAGATATATATATTCTACCGGAAGAATTAGTTCTTACTTTTCTACCTTTTGCTATCTGATTATCAATTAAAGCTGTTTTATTTTTAAGCCAAACCTGAGTACCACTTGGTAAGTATTTAGCTAAAATAAGATTTGTTCCACCATTTACTTTTTTTGAATATCCGGTAATTAGTATGTTGTTAGAAGGAGTTAAGGTTAACCCATATCCCTCATCATCTTGCCCATACTGGTCAATATACTGTGCCCATTGAATAGCTAAACTATTTGATAATGCAAGAAGTTTAATATTTTTATTACTTCCGCTCTGGCTTGTACCAAGAAGATAAATATTACCTGAACTATTAATTGTCATTTCAGAAGGCAGGTCATAACCGTTTCCAGTTGTAGCATGTCTTTGAACCGCAATTTGTGTTCCGGCAGAATTATACTTAACAATACAAAAATCAGAATTATTTAAATTATTTGCACTTGCACCTGCAACGAAAATATTTCCACTATTATCAATTTCCATTGAAGTAGCAATTTCAGGCAAGTTAGTATAATTATATCTTTTTGTCCAAAGCAATGTCCCACTTGAGTTATATTTTAAGGTAGCATAATCGGTAAATGTTCCAAAACCATTACTGCTCCCTGTTATATAAATATTTCCGGTAGCATCTAAACGAATGGCAACAGGCACATCATCTCCGTTTCCGGTTCCATTATACTGTTTTGTCCAAATAAGTGTTCCAGTTGATGTGTACTTAATTAACCTGTAATCGAGATTACTTCCATTACTTACTGAACCGCAAACATAAATATTACCTGAATTATCAATTGCAATATCAGTACCATAATCGTTTTGGCTTAGTGTGCCATTTGTTTGCTGCCATACTGTAGAACCATCAGTTCCAATACAAGTGACTAATATATCTGACTGCCCTCCTGTTGTATTATTCCCAACATAGATAAAATTTCCATTGGGATGCAGTTTACAGGCAACATAATCGTATTGTCCGGGAATACCTTCAACGTGTTCCCAATCCTTGTTAATATATGTCTGCTGCGCAGAAACATATTGGCATATTATTAAAAATAGCCCTGAAAAAAATAGATGTGTAAAATTTTTCATATGAATTAGGTTTAAGTTATTTCTAAATTCAAGTATAAGTTGTTATAAATAAAATTTCAAATATTACTGACAGTTACTTAATTAATCACAATTTCTACTTCTCCAGTTCCATCTGAATTCATTATTAATAATCGGCTCTTTACAAACACGTTTTGCTTATCTATAAGAGTATAATCTAATCTTTGCCAGATTATTTTATCCGTAATAGAGGAATAAGTAGGCCACATATATACTTTTGAGTTACATGTAGATTTAATTTTTGTCAAACTTTTACTTGAAAGGTTAATAGAAAATATTCCATCTGTTTTGCTGAAAATTAAATCGGCGTTTTTAGTAATTAAAATTCCACCAGCGTCATTTGCTTCATGTGAATAGAAGACGGAAAGAATCCTTGCATTTATATTCAAACAATAAATATTAAAGTGAATCTGATAAAATATAAGTGAATCGTTGTACCACTTCATTGGTGCAGCTAAATTATTAGGAAATGAATCTAAAATATTTCCGTTAATATCTGAAATGAAATAATTTTGATAAGCAAATGATTCGTAGAATACAATTTTATCTGAATTTGAATTCCACTCTGGTTGATAGTACCCTCCACGGGAAGTTATTCTTGTAAGACTGTCTCCGTTACTTTTAATTTTCCAAATATTTGCATCAGGTAAATTAAGTAGTATCCAATCGTTTTTACCCCATTTAGGTTGAAAAATAATAGTGCCTTCATATAGTATTTGCTTATCTTTTGTAAGTAAATTATATTTTATAAGCTTATTGCTTATGCCTTTTTCTTTAACAAAAATAATTTCATTGGGATTATTCGGATTAAAATAAGGACGTGTATAATAGATACTATCCAATATATAATTATAGCCAGTACCCATTTCCTGATATGGAGGTATTGGAACACAATCAGAAACCACAGGGTTTTCTTTTTTGCAAGCACTAATTAAAACTAATAATATAATTAAAAGAATACTGACAAAATAATTTCTTTCAATATTCATTATTAATTTTTTATAATAATTATTTATTGTTTGATGAAGCATTTTGACAAAATATTTTTATCCGCAGTAACTTTACATAAGTATAAACCAGCTTGCAGATTATTTATATTTACTTCAATAATATTTTCATCTGTAGAAATAATATCACTGGTGTTTTTTAACAATAATTTTCCTGTAATATCATATATCTCAATTGTTGCTTCAGGGCTGTTTTCTATTTTTAAATTAACAAATAATTTTTCATTAGCAGGATTAGGGTATATTTTTATATGACTTGAAAACTCATCTTCTTCAACTCCTACAAATGTATTTCTAACATGTAAGGAATATGCAACTTTTAGATTTGAGGGTGGGGCAGGTATCCATTTGTTAATTGTTTGACCAGATAAGTTTGTATTTATATGCCAGCAATAAGTGGTTGCATTAATATTAGCTGTATTTTGACTTATTGTCGAATTTATACTAATAAATGGTTCTCCTGATATAGGATTTGCAGCAGAACAACCTGTAGAAGCATTGTATCTTGTCCAGATATCAACAATTTCATCTGCTATTCCAAAAACATCAACAAAAGACCAAGTTTTCTGATAACGGTCAGCAAAGTAATATCCCGGTGCTATACCAAAATCGTTAGTTGTAACAACGACTTGAATATTAGATGAAATACTTTGAACTGGGGTTGTCTGGTCACTATTTCGATGTACAACTTTATAAGCTGGAAGACTTACTTTTTGAAGTGCAACTCCAGCATCTATTAATCCCCAACCGTTATAATCGCTATAACCACAGCCAATACATCGTTTTGCATATTTTTGAAGAATAAATTCAATGTCTTCTGGTGCTAAGTTGTTCGGGTACATTTGCGGAATATTCCAAGAAGTATTATGATGGGTAAACATAAGCGCAGCAACTCCAGAGACATGGGGAGCAGCAGCTGATGTCCCTCTGAAAGTTGAATATAAGGGATCATTCAACTCATTAGTCCAACTGGTAAAAGGAGCACTTGGATTAATGGTAGAAGATACTATATGAATTGTTCCGGGAGCAATAAAATCTACATTACCACCATAAGAAGTGTTAAGAACATCTCCATTAGACGTTGTTAAATAATTCCCATCGGTTCCACTTGCTCCAGTATTTAAAACCATATTATCAAAAAAACATGCCGGATATTCTAAATTAGAATTCCCATTATTTCCACGAGCAGCAACAAAAGTACAGTTGTTCCTCCAACAACTTTCCACAGCTTTCTCCAATGTTTTACTATTTGCAGAGCCTCCAGAACTATAATTTTGAACATGTAAACCATAACCATATCCAGTATTAGGATTCCAAGCGGCTCCACTTACAATTGCCTCAGAAACAAATGCGTCTCCCACATAATTTCCATCACTTTTATATATACCAAAAGAAAATAATTGAATACCTGAGGATGGATTTACCCCATCACCTCCAGCAATTCCAGCAATTCCTTTTCCGTTATTTCTTATAGCTCCAATAATCCCTGCACAAGCTGTTCCATGACTATTTACAGGATTTGTAATATTAGAAATGTGAGATTGTGTATCATAATCCCAACCTCCTTTAATTTTTGAACCGGAAAAAGTGCCATCTCCAAAATCCTCATGTGCCCAATATATTGGATAATCAAGAACACCAACTTTTGTAAAAGAAAAACCGTTTTCAAGATCCCATGCAGACTCCATATTAATACTTGCATTAGGGTATGTTGTAGTCGGTATTAAACTCTCTTGTTGGGTATTTATATATGTGTCGTTTGGAATATCATCAGTTCTTCTACTAAGATAATTTTTTTCAGAATATTGAATGATTGAATATAAGGTATTTAAGCTATCTGCAATACTTTGTTCGTTATATATGTCTGGTATTATTACAGATAATGTAGCCCAAAAATCAGGCATTCTAATAGTATCATCAAGTCTTGTAATCGAAAGACTATCTGCAATTGTCATGTTTCTAAAAATCTTAAAAGTCAGCAATTTAGACCATTCGAGTTTTGTTTTATTTGTCATCTGTTCAATAACCTGCGGTTTGACAAATTCATATAATAGACCAGCATCATAACCTACTTTATCAATTATTGGTCTAATAATAGCTGATGTATCAAACCGTATAATTAATTCATGTGCATTCCAGAGTGTATCGCCACTTCCGGCAATGCTATAAGGTTTGTCTTTAATCGAATATTTTACCGTTGCAAACTTTGTTGTAGAACCGTCATTTGTTGTACCAGTAACAAACACATCATTATTAGCAACTATTAATTGTGCTGCTTTTTCATTTGAATTAATATTATCAGAAGTTTTTTCAAATAACAAATTGCCATTATCATCATAGCTCTGCGTTATAAAGTTTCGGGTTCCGTTTATTTCAGCTTCTCCTGATATATATATTTTACCAGCAGAATTAGTCCTTACTTTTCTTCCTTTTGCTATCTGATTGTCAACTAATGCAGCTTTATTTTTAAACCAAACCTGAGTTCCGGTTGGTAAATATTTGGCTAAAACAAGATTTGTCCCACCATTTGTTTTTTTTGAATAACCAGTAATCAGAATATTATTTGTTGGAGTTAAGGTTAGTCCATATCCTTCATCATCCTGCCCATACTGGTCAATATACTTTGCCCATTGAATAGCTAAACTATTTGATAAAGAAAGAAGTTTAATGTTTTTATTACTTCCGCTCTGGCTTGTTCCAAGAAGATAAATATTTCCTGAACTATTAATTGCCATTTCAGATGGAAGGTCATAACCGTTTCCGGTTGTTGCATGTCTTTGCACCGCTACTTGTGTTCCTGCTGAATTATACTTTACAATACAAAAATCAGAGTTGTTTAAATTATTTGCACTTGCACCTGCAACGAAAATATTTCCATTATTATCAATTTCCATAGAAGTAGCAACTTCGGGCAGGTTAGCGTAATTATATCTTTTTGTCCAAAGCAGCGTTCCGGCTTGGTCATATTTTAGAGTTGCATAATCGGTATATGTACCCAGACCAATACTGTTTCCGGTAATATAAATATTTCCAGTAGCATCTAAACGAATAGAAACAGGTACGTCATCGCCATTTCCGGTTCCATTATATTGTTTTGTCCAAATAAGCGTTCCGGTTGAAGTATATTTAATTAATCTGTAATCAAGATTACTTCCATTGCTTACTGCACCACAAACATAAATATTGCCAGAGGTATCTATTTCAATGTCAGTTCCATAATCATTTTGATTTGCTGATCCACTATTTGTTTGCTGCCAAACTGTAGAACCGTTTGGATCAATGCATGAAATCAGAATATCTGATTGTCCTCCGGTTGTATTATTCCCAACATAGATAAAATCACCATTTGGATGGAGTTTACTTGAAATATAATCATACTGTCCAGGAATGCCTTCAACATGTTCCCAATCTTTGTTAACATATGTTTGCTGTGCTGAAACATTAAAGTTTACAAACAGTAACAGCCCTGAAAAAAATAATAAGTAGAAATTTTTCATATTTAGGTTAATTTTTAGTGTTTTAAATTTCGTTAATGAATTAAATTACATAAACAAATATCTTAGGTTTATTTCTTATTTGCAAATAAATTTTCACTGACAAGTTTTTTAATTTCAGTATCATACACCTCCCCAGATATAGGAGTCGAAAAATGAAAAACCTAACCACTAAAAATCAAACTATTTTTTATTTGCTTGATTATATGTCAGTTCAGAACGTTGTTATTTTAGCATATCTAATATCTCCGAAGATCGCTTTTTATAGCATGAATTTTCACGTATCAGTTCTCTGAATTGTCTTATTGCCAACTGTTTTTGATTTGTTTTTACATAACACAAACCTAAATACCATGTAACGTTTTCATGAAGTGCGTTTTGATAGTCATTTAAAATCGTATTGAAATGTTTAATTGCTTCATCATATTTTTTCAATTCCATGTACGATAAGCCTGTGAAATATTCTTTTGCGATTGTATGGGTTTGCGATGTATCAGGTATTCGATTTAATAAATCAATAGCTTCAATATATTGTTTATTGTCGTATGCTTTTAATGCCTTTGTATAAGCATCAGTTGTTGTTTTCTCAATACCTCTTGTCTGGATTCCGGCATCATAATGTATATAATATTTTTCATACAACTCATCATTAGTATAGGTTTTATCAAATATTAAAATGGAAGAAATAATTAATATGGCTACAAATGCACAAGCGGTATAAAGAAAGACAGGTTTTTTTATTATTGTACGTTGTTGTTTTTTAAAATCTTTTTGAATCTTATCCAGTTTTTCACGCAAGTCAATAATCTCCCAATCTGATAAAGCATTTCTTATCTCTTTCTGAACGTAATAGTCCTGTGCAAGTTCTTTGTCGCTTTGAAGTTGGGATTCAAAATTCTTCAAATCATTACCCTGTAATTCACCGTCAAGGTATTTTTCAATTAATATGGTTCTTTCTTCACTATTCATTCATCAGGTTTTTAAATGTGGGATGATTTATTATTAATTCTTTTAAATATTTCAAACATTTGTGTTTTTTATTCATTGCTATCTGAGCATTTTTATAATCCATTATGTAAGCAATTTCATCCATCTGCTTTTTTTGAAAAAAATACATGTTTAACATTCTCCTACAGCTTTCACCAAGTTTTAAGAATTCTTTTCTTGCAAGATTTCGCATTTGTTCATCTTTATATTCACAGAAAAGAACCATCTCTGTATCATCAATTTCTTCAGGTATTATATCTGTTAAGTTTTGTTTGTTTTTCAATTTCAATGCAGAAATCCATGTATTCAAACAAATACTTTTGAAATAAGCGTCAAAAGATTTTTTTAAAACAAAATCTTTTTTATGAATTTTCTGATAAAATTTTACAAATGAATCCTGAAAAACATCTTCTGCTTCCTTTCTATCCCCCTTATTAGTCATAATAAAATCAATTACTTTTTCCTGATATTCTGTATATAAATAGGTTAAAACCAAATTGTCTCTGGCTAAAATCCCCTGTATTATTTGTTCGTCAGAATAAGTTATTTTCATTTAAATGACTAAATTTTTAATAAAGATAACCACTTTTTATTGAATTATTTTCCAATTACTTTTTCAAATATCAGATATTCATAATGATACAAATTAATCGTATTTCATATTGTTTTATTAAACATTCATTAGTTTCACCGGAACTGAAATATAAAACCGGCTTCCTGAACCAACCGTACTCTCTGCCCATATCTTTCCTTTATTCATTTCAATAAATTCCCTGCATAGCTTTAACCCAAGCCCTGTTCCTTCTTCATTTTCTGTACCCTTCGTTCGTACAAAATGATTTTTATCAAAAAGATTCTTTACCTGTTCAGGAGAAATTCCGGTTCCGTTATCGGAAACACAAAGAATAATTTTATCGTCCGTTGTTTTACACGTAATTTCCACTTTCCCGTTCTTTCCTGTAAATTTCAAAGCATTGGAAAGAAGATTTCTAATAACAATGTTCAGCATTTGAAAATCGGCAAATACAATTACTTTTTCCTGAATACCTGAAATCAGTTTTATTTCTTTATTCCGTGCAAAAACTTCAAGCAGTTCAATATTATCCCTGACCATTCCTGAAAGGTCAATAACTACAGGACAACATTTTAAATAACCGTTTTGCAGCTTTGACCATGTTTCGAGGTTTTTAATCAGTTCAAGCATCTTGTAACAGGATGAATGCAGGACTTTCAGGTAACTGTAATTCTTTTCGCACAGGTTCAGGCATTCCGGCTTTTTCATTTCATGTAACAGTAAATCAGAAAAACCTATCATTCCATTTAACGGTGTTTTCAGGTCATGAACAATGACTGAAAAGATTTTGTCTTTGAAGGTGAGAGCTTCTCTGAGTTGAATTTTTTCCATTTTAATTTGGTGTAAATAAATCAGCGTAGTCAAATTGCTGACCGTCTCTGAGGCCCCTCCAAGAGCCCTTCCACAAGTTCTGCAACGACTACGCCTTTCTAAGGCGTTTGCATACTATCCTGTGGAAATAAAACTTGGAGGGTTTCTGAGACAGAATTCGGCTAAACGCTATTTTAATTATTTATTCTTCTTTTACTCTTTATTCTTTTATTGGTTAAAGTTTTTGTTTTCAGCAAACAAAGGTATAAATTATAATTCATGTATGAAATTTTTATAATATCTGCTTTTTATATACCTGTAAAAACATGAATATTATTTATTTATTTATGCTAAAATTCAGAAGTTAAGATTATTTAAAATCTCTCTACAGGATAGTTGTTGTTTCCGAAAAAGTATATTTTTGTAAAAATCTCTGTATGAAATCAAAATCATCAAAGCAAAAGAGAAAGAAAAAACAGTTAATACCTGCTTTTGACCCGGATACTATGGTTCTTGACTATGAAACGATTTGTTTTATTTCTCATACCCTTGAAGGAGGAACAGATTTCTGGGAGATATACCTGAACTGAATCAGAACACATCTATACTTTCCCCTATCCCAAACCTGCCATTCCCTTTTGCTTTCCCATCAGCAACCTCAATAATCACATCAACCTCATGAGCGTTTTCCTGTTTTCCCCTGAAATTTCCTTCTTTGGTTGTATGATAAATGAAAATAAATGCAGTCTTTGGGTTATCCTGACGAAGTCTGCGTAAATCATCCATTGTGAGATTTGCCCTTGAGACACTGTCAATAAAAACAAAATCATAGTCCGAAAGGTTTTTTGGAATAGTACCTGAAACATCCAGATTTGGATGACTTGCTTTAAGTCTTACAACTTTTTCTTTTAGCAGATAACCAACTTTTTCTTCTATGGCAACATATAACACTTTGCCGTGATGTTCTGCAAGATATTTTGCAAAATCAATGCAAAGGGTGGATTTGCCGGATTTAGGCAGGCCGTAAACCATAGCAGAAAAACCAATGGAAGGATCACCGATTAATTCACGGTATTTTCCCTGAAGACCGATGGTTTTAAATTCCATTCCGACTAAATCTGTGCTTGAAATAATTTCAGGATTTTCGGATTCTTCTTCGATTCCGTTCAGGGCTGTGCTTTTTTTTTGACTGTAGCCGATTAATCCCATTAAACCGTTCAGTTCGCTTTTACTGATTTCCGGCGACTTTGTTTTACCATTAATGTATTCGTTTAAGGAATTATAAAGTTTCTGCAACCTGTCAGCATAGGGATCTGATTTGTCTGTTTTGTGCTTATCAACGGCTTTCTTGATTCTGGCTGAAAGAATTTCCGCTTTTTCTTTAACATTCTTTTTTCCGTACAGACTAATGTACTGTTTGATGTATAATACGGACGACAGGATTTTCTGACTATGGGCTATTTCCGTATAGCGATCCAGTGTTGTCTTGTCTAATGTTATTTCAATGTTGTTGCCCATTTTTTCATAGCATTTGATAAGCTGGTTTTGAATGTTTTCAATTTCCTTTGCATAAGGTGAGGTTTTGCGGATTCGTTTCTCAAGTATGGCTTTCTGCAAAGAAGCAAGGAATTTCAGAATATCGTCCTGAGTTTTGATTTTACCGTGTAAACCGACATAACGTTTAATAAATCCTACTTCCGGCAAAATCTTTTCCACCCCTTCCGGCTCTTGTTCCGGTTCGGTCTTTTTGCTTCCCGGTTTTTTGGCTTTCGGTTCCTGTTTTTTTTCTTTTGCCTCCCGATGGCTATCGGGATTACTTTCCGCTTTCGACTTTTCACTTTTTACTGTGCTCTTTTTACTTTCCACTTTGGACTTTTCGTTTTTTTCTGTGGACTTTTCACTTTCCACCGGCTCCTGCGTTTCAAGTTCTTCATCCAGCATTTTAAAATATTTATCTACAGCCCGCTTTACGTTTTCAAAGGAATGGTAGGATGACCAGTTGTTTTCTGCTGCCCTTTGAGCAAATTTGTCCCCGTTTTTAAGTTCAACAGATAATTTGTCGAAATCAATATCCCGAGTTTTCTCGATGTAATTAGATGTGGTTATCATAATCTTTAGTTTTGATTTTATAACTTTGAAAAAATTTGAATCATGCAATTGAGGTTTAACAAGGAAACAAGTAAGCATACACTCATGTGTGAAAAGATATTTTTCTTATCCGTTGTTTTCAAGAAAGGAGATGAAAAAAATGCTTTTGTTAACCTTGCCTGGGAGAGTGAAGAAGGTAAACCCTCCTTAGTAAAGAAAAAGAAACAAATAAAACTCAATTCCTTTATTGACATGTACGCTCCTAAAACGGCAGGAAAATTAATTCTCAGGAAAGACAGTCCGCATGGCTGGTTTACATTTACAGACATTATCGGGGACGTGAAAATCAGTTTCCAGAATGACCCTGACAATACAAGTTCGGATTTCGATGTTGTTATTGAATTCATGATTTCCTGAGTTTTTTAAGAGCCAATAAACCCAATTCAACCTCCAGCGCCAGTGCCTCCAGTTCCAGTTCGCTCATGGAGGGAGCCAGTGAAGGAATATCCGGCATTTTTGGTTCTGTCACCTGTACATCTTCGGATTTGTATTCCAGCAAATAGTTTAGCGTGGCAAATTCAACAGCCCTGTCCACAGCACTTTTACCTTCCACCTGTAAAGCGGATTTCTTTTCCTGAATTTCCACCCTTAAACTTTTCCAGCGTTCAGAGTCGGCTTCACCGGCATAGAGTTCAGCTTTTTTGGTTACAGCCTGTTTTTCGAGTTGATACGTTTCAAGAACTTTGGTAAGATCACTGTCAATGGAATATCCTTTTGGTTTTAATATTGTGCGCTCTGTTTTCCTGACTTTGGAAACATATTCCTTAAAATATTTCAGATACCATGAACGGTCAAAATACATTTTGATGGAACTGTATGAGTTTTCTATTTTCCTTCCGGCAGAAAGTATATCCTTATCCTCAAAAGTGGAAGCATTCAGAAGTAATTCTATGTCTTCTTTGAGTGCCTTTGCTTTTTTGAAAACCATATCCCTCATGGATTGCTCAAATTCCGGCTCATTGATTTTCCTGTCTTCAAAAAGCTCCGAATTTATCAGGTTGTTATAAAATTCCCTGATGGCATCCAGTGATTCAGTACGGTAACGGTTGTATTCTTCAATGTCACCCCTGATTTCTTCAATCATTTCAATGGCTCGGTTTGCTTTTGCCATCTCACGGCTGAGTTGCTCTTTCTCCTGATCGAAGAACATTCTGACCAAGCGGTCAACATCGGTTATCAAAGCCAGTTTTATTTCTTCGGGATCGAGACTTTCAAGGTCAAGAACATTTCCTCTGTCACCCTTAAACCAGATGTCATTGATCCGGCTTGTTTTTTCTTCCAGCTTTTGAAAAACAAAAACGTCCATTGAATCCTGCACCAATGGCATGACGATTCTTACATAAGCGTATCGGTTTCCCTGTCTCCAGATTCTTCCTTCAAGCTGCCGGATGTCCGTTGGATTCCATTCAGGGTAACAATCATAAATAACCGTTCCCTGCTTTTGCAAATCTATTCCCTCACGAATGGTAGCCGTTCCGATAATGATTTTTACCACTCCTTCGAGAAAGGCTTCCTTAATGGTTTCCTTGCGTGTGTCGTTGATTTCGGAACTGATAATTTCCACTTCATCCACTCTGGTCTTCTCAAACATTACTCCCTTTTGAAAACCAATCTCATTTTCGAGGTACTGTTTTATCATAGGAAAAAACTGTTTTCCCCGATTCATATAAATAACCTGACCGGAAACGGATTCGCCACGTTGTTCATGCCATTCTTTTACGGAACGAATACATTCCATCACGTACTTAATCTTCGGACTTTCTTCAACAAATTCATTATAATCTGCCGGAGAGCCTTTGAGAATAAAAGGCGAAAGAGCATTGTCCAGAGAATAAGCCAATGCCCTGAATAAATTACCCATGTCCAGTTTTCCTTTAGTAGCATTCTTTGCCATTGCCACAATGCTGTTCTGGTTTTCCCTTTGCATCGGGGTCATGTTGATGTAGGTAAGAACCTGCTTTTCATGTTGCAGTCTTTCTCTTTTTCCTTCCACAGCATTGTACAACATCGGAAGATTTATCTTCTTCGGTCTTTTAACCCCTGCTTCTTCTCCTGTACGGTAAAGAATATGGTTGTAAATGAGTTTTTGTAATATTCTCCGGTTGGTAAAGGACTTTATTACTTCTTTCTCTACAATTTCTTCTTTGTAATTGGCAGTCCATTCAACCGTAGGAAGAACAAACAGGTCAAAGAAAGTATCAATATTGTAAATGCCGTTCTTTTTTAAACTCTCGTAAGCAACCAGTGAAAGCATGGAATATATTTCAAGAGGGGAGTTGGTAAAAGGTGTTGCTGTCAGTAACATGGTATTCCTTCCGAATTTCCTCTGAATATAGTTCAGGATAAGAAAAGCCTTCTGTCCGGTCTCTGAGGTTGCAGACTGGATATTATAGCGTTTATTTCCGTCCTCATCGGCTTTCACCCCGCTAAAAACATTTTTTGCCCTGTGAGCTTCATCCATGACCACGTAATCAAAACTGAGTTTATCTATATCGGCAACAGTCTCTTTTAAGCCCACACCAATCATCTCACGGAATTTCTGGTATTCGATTTCCTTGTCTCTGGCAGATTTTTCTTTGCTTTGTCCGAGTATGTTCACCAGTTCCACAAAGAGTTCATCGGAAACGGAATCACCAAAACCGAGCTTTTTAAAACCTTCATAGGTAACAACAGTAATGGATTTTTCAGGAACGGATTTGTTCATCTGAATCCGTTTTATCACATCCGTACCGAGATTGTACCAGTCATTACAAACTATTCCGGTATGGGAAAGTATGCCGGAAACAAATTCACCGGATTTTTTATCTTCATATCCGAAAATCTCTTTCAGCCATTTTTTGTAGGTAGGTTTCGGAACCACAACAATGGGTCTTTTGCATTTGCCGGAATAAAGAAAATTAGCCAGAGTTGCAATGGAACAGGCCGTTTTACCCACGCCGACATCAAGTGTACATATATTTTGTAATATTATTTAATATTGTCTCTATTCTTTATATATCAGCTATTACAACGTATTGCAAAAATTTACACAAAATATAAATTTGTAATTTTGGCAAATATTTTG
>JBBIRU010000016.1:0-159686 GCA_037441645.1 Bacteroidota bacterium | reverse complement strand
AGCATTGGTTTTGATTTTTAATTTGTTGTTTTGCAATACAAATATAATCAATTCCAATGCTATTATAATGCTGTAAATCAAATAGCTATTAACATTTTTCGTTTAACAACTTATCCCGAACTCAGGTTTATATGTAACATTTGACAATATAAATATTCCGTATAAATCAATTTTTGAGCTGGCTGAAAAATTCAGGAGTTTGGGTGGAAAAATTTTATTTATTGATGAAATACATAAATACCCTGAATGGGCAAAAGAGATTAAAAATATTTATGATCTTTTTCCCGATTTAAAAATTGTATTTTCAGGTTCTTCTATATTAAAATTATTAATGGGCAGCGTGGATTTAAGCAGAAGAGCTGTATTGTATAATTTATCAGGACTTTCTTTCCGCGAATTTCTGCAAATACTACTAAAAAAAGAATGGGAAATAATTAAATTAGAAGACCTGCTTGAAAACCATAAAAGTATTGCCCTTGCACTGTATAAGGAATTTAAACCTCTGCAATATTTTAATGAATACTTAAAATATGGCTATTATCCTTTCTTTCTTCAGTCGGAAGCAACTTATCAACTTAAATTACAATCGGTTATAACTTTCATTATTGAAAATGAAATAAACGCATTAACCAGTCTTGACAATAAAAACATATTAAAATTAAAATACCTGTTACAGATTATTGCATCAAGTGTTCCTTATCAGCCAAATATCACAAAACTAGCTGACGTTCTTGAAATAAACAGAAATACTCTGCTTCATTATCTCGATTTACTTGAAAAAACAGGTATTATAATTAAACTTTACAGTGCCGGAAGTTTCTATGGCAAACTCAGCAAACCTGAAAAAATACTGTTAAGTCATCCTAATCTTGCATTTTGTTTAAATACCGGAGTTGTAAATAAAGGAAGCATAAGAGAATCTTTATTTGTTAATCAGTTGCAAACACAACATAAAGTAGAATTAGCTAAAAAAGCTGATTATATTGTAGATAATAAATTTACTTTTGAAATTGGCGGTAAAGCAAAAAACAAAAAACAAATTTCAGGAATTGAAAACAGTTTTATTGTATCTGATGATATGGAAACAGGATTTGAAAATAAAATACCGCTTTGGCTGTTCGGAATGTTATATTAATAACTTAAAACTCCAGCCTCAGTTGATCCGATTTTAAATGAAAAGATTTGCGGTGGTACTTTGTTTGTCCGTATTTTCTCAGTGCTTCAATATGATCGGCTGTGGGGTAGCCTTTGTTTGAAATCCAATTGTATTGTGGAAATTCTTCGTGAATTTTTTCCATAAATTCGTCACGAAAAGTCTTGGCTAAAATGGATGCAGCAGCAATCGACTGGTATTTACCATCCCCTTTCACAACGGTGGTATGAGGTATTTTTTTATAAGGTTTAAATTTATTTCCGTCGACTAAAATATGTTTCGGTGTATTTTTCAATAAATCCAATGCCCTGTGCATTGCCAGTATAGAGGCATTCAGAATATTTATTTTATCAATCTCATGGTTATCGACCATGGCCACAGCATAACATTTTGCTTCTTTAAGAATAATCTCCCGTAAACGATAACGTTCTTTCTCCGATAATTTTTTCGAATCGTTTAATCCTTCTATCGATTTCCCGGTTTTTAAAATAACGGCAGCTGCAAATACGGGTCCTGCCAGACAACCTCGCCCGGCCTCGTCGCACCCGGCTTCGGGAATTCCGGGATTCATACAGTTTAACAATAAATTATTTTTAGTTTTCATCCCCTAAAAACTCCAGCATTTTTTCGTTTTTAAGCTCCATGGTTGGTTTATCACGATATTTTGTTACAGTACCTGTGATACATACTTTTTTATCTATTAAAACCGTGGCTGGTTCGTAACTAAAATTAACCACATTGCTTTTCCATATGGTAAAAGAGAAAATCTGGTTCGGAAATTTTGTATCCAGATTAAACACTACTCCCTTGGAATCTTTCAGCACTTTGGCAGCTACCACAGTACCGCATACAGTCGCTTTCTGGTCGTAATATTTTTCAGCATCAACCGTATTAATTGCACCTTTCGGAAGTTCTTCGGGTTCGAGAGGTTTTACTCCGCCCGCCTGTTCTTTATTCAGCCATGAATCGATATTGTTCATTTTTTCAATCCTGTTCTCCAGCGAATCAGATAGTGAAGCAAAAAAATCTATTCCGGTAATTGTTTCAATGCTATCAATAGAAACTGAATAACTGATAATTGGTTTTGAATTGGTACCGTTAAGCATTAAAAAGGCTATTCCTTTTTTCTCTTTTTCATTCAGATCTACTACAATTTTATAATAATATTTAGGAACAGAAATCATTTTCTCTTTTCCGATTTTTTTTAAACTATCGGTAAGTACTCCTCCCGTAACAACAAATACAGGATGATTTGAATCCATCACATACTGCCTGACAAAATCTTCCAGTTGCGACCATTTTCCGCGGTTAAACTCAGGTTTCTGTGGCGACATGTTAGAATAATAATACGACTCGCTCATTGCTCTTTTCGACCAGCGGAAATCTGCCGAAGGCGCGAGATGTCCGCGATCGTAACCGGAGTTATAATAATCTTCCTTTCCGGGTGTACCCGACTTTACCATAGAATCTTTTCTGAAATCATTGGTTCTTGTCAGAACCCCGTCTTTAATGGAGGGTATTACCATATGCACGACCCATCGTGCCTGTCCGTGATTCTCATCGTAAAACAAACTCATGGCAGAATGGTTTATAAGCATTCCTTCACCCTGAATTTTAGGTAATCCATACTGTTTAATCTGTTCACGAATCCACTGTAACTGCAATGCTTCCAGCTTCTGATAAAATACTTTCTGACTGTCTGAAAAAGAAGTTATTTTTTTCTCAAGCTGTTGCATTTTCTTTTCTGTTTCTGCTTGAGGAAAAGCATGATAAAACAAAGTAAAGAAAGCTAAAAAAATAAATACCCTTTTCATGTTTAATGAAGTTTCTGACCTATTAAATGCATGAATTCCGAACGGGTAGGCTCTTTCATAAATGCCCCTGAAAAATCACTGGTTGTTGTTACACTGTTTTGTTTCTGAATTCCCCGCATAATCATACACATGTGCTGAGCCTCAATAACAACAGCCACACCTAAAGGGTTTAAAGTATGCTGAATGCAATCTTTAATCTGGGTTGTAAGTCTTTCCTGTACCTGTAATCTCCTGGCAAAAGCATCAACTACCCTGGCAATTTTACTTAAACCCGTAATATAGCCATTGGGAATATACGCCACATGAGCTTTCCCAAAAAAAGGAATCATATGATGCTCGCACATCGAATAAATTTCAATGTTTTTTACCAGAACCATTTGCCGGTAATCTTCTTTAAATTTTGCAGAACTTAAAATATCTTCCGGGTTTAAATGATAGCCATGAGTTAAAAACTGTATGGATTTTGCCATCCTCTCAGGAGTCTTAAGCAGACCATCCCGCTCGGGATTCTCACCTATTAAACCCAATATCCACTTATAATGTTCGGCTAGTGAATTGGTGATTTCGGTATTGTATAATTCTAATTTTGAGAAACCTTCTGTTTCGGTCGGATCAAATTCAATATCTTTCATTTCATTTATTTCTTTAATGCAAGATAAACACAAATTTCAAAGAAATTAAAGATTTTAATTCCAAGAATCAGAAAATTGATTTTTGTTTCTTGCTATTTGAGATTTTTCTTTGTAAATTTATTTAAAATTCGGGCTATGAAAATTTTGTTGGTAACTGCCACAAGGCAGGAATTAGGAAGTATCGATTCCATAAACAGGCTTAAACATAATTTTCCTGGTATTGATTTTCTTGTTACAGGTGTGGGAATGGTTAAAGCGACATATTCACTGGCATCTCTTCTGCATCTTCAGCGTCCCGATTTTGTTTTACATACCGGTATTTGCGGCAGTTATAAACCCGAATTCCCTATAGGTTGCGTTGTAAATGTTTTAACCGAGGAATTTGCCGATTTAGGAATAGATGATAACGGAAAATTTATTCCCTATCATGAAAAAGGAGATGTGGATAAAGATGGTAAATTTATTAACTCCTCTGATTTCGGAAAAATATGGGGATTAGCATCTGTTCACGGAATTACTGTTAATACTGCGAACGGAAATAAATCTGCCATAGAAAAGATTATCGGGCTATTTAATCCAGATATGGAATCCATGGAAGGAGCTGCCATTTTTTATACCTGTTTAAAACAAAATATTCCCTTTGCTGAAATCAGGGCAGTTTCCAATTTTGTAGAACCCAGGAATATCAATAACTGGAATATCCCCCTGGCAATAAAAAATCTTTCGATTATTATTCCCGAAATCATTTTGAAATTACAAAGCAAAAAAATGTAATATTCTTCTTTGCATAATCTCTTCTGCCTTCTTAATTACTTTTATTAATTTTGTATTATGAAACTCAGCCTTGGTATTTCTCCCTGTCCAAACGATACATATATTTTCGATGCCCTGGTAAATCAACGCATTGAATTAAACAAATATCAATTCGATGTTGAAATTGCGGATGTTGAAAAACTAAACCAGCTTGCCGTTGAATCAGTACTTGATGTTACGAAATTGAGTTTTGCCGCCTTTGCCCATGTTTCAATGCATTACCAGCTACTTCCCTATGGCGCTGCCCTGGGTTTTGGAAACGGCCCCCTTCTGATCAGTAAGCATAAAATCTATCCTGACGAAATTTCTCATATAAATATTGCCACTCCCGGAAAATTCACAACTGCAGTTTTATTGCTGGGAATTTTCTGGCCCGATGCAAAACTCCAGAAAGAATACTTATTTTCGGATATTGAAGAAGTGGTTCTTTCGGGTGAGGCTGATGCAGGACTTATCATCCACGAAACCCGGTTTACCTATAAACAAAAAGGATTGCAAAAAATAGCTGATCTTGGCGGATTGTGGGAAAAAGAAAATAATTTGCCACTACCCCTCGGAGGCATTGCAATTAAAAGATCACTCCCGGAAAAAATCAAGTCGGATGTGGGCAATTTGTTAAAAGGTAGTTTAACATACGCTAATCGGTTTCCGGAAGCATCTAAAGAATTTATCCGGAAAAATGCCCAGGAAACTTCTGAAACCATTACAAAGCAACATATAGGACTGTATGTAAATAAATTCAGCACTGATCTTGGCCTGGAAGGAAAAGATGCAATCATGCAAATTTTAAAAAAGGGAGTGGAAAAAAGACTTCTTCCGGAAATCACTGAACCTGTGTTTATATAACATCATATATTAACCTCATTTTCAATGAAGGTACGTTTAAAAATATTATTTGTTTTAATTATTTGTTACGGCAATCAGATTCCGGCATTTTCACAAAGCAATTATAATTGCTATTTCGGAAACATTCACAGCCATACAGATTATTCCGGAGGAGTAGGCGTTCCCCTGCAAGCATATACATATGCCAATAACGTTTCGGATATAGGTTTTCTTGCTGTAACAGATCACTTGGAAAGTATTTATTACTCTTCGTATGAATGGGATTCCATAAAGACATCTGCAAACTTTTCCACAATTAACAATCTGTTTGTTGGGATGGCCGGGTATGAGTGGACATCGCCCGGTTTCAATCATGTAAACGTATTTAACACCACAGGCATGGTTTCACCCTTAAATGTAAATAACTGGGATGCTTTTCTTGCTGACCTGCAAAACCAGCCAAACGCCATTGCCCAGTTTAATCATCCCGGATTATTGGGTACCAGCAACTGGAATAATTTTACTTATAAAAACGCAACCATTGATTCCATTTTCAGGCTAATAGAAGTTAAGAAATTTTCAGATGATGTTTATTATCAGATGGCGCTGAACAACGGCTGGCATGTTTCGCCCACAAACAACCAGGATAATCATGACTGGACATGGGGCACGCTGGATGATAAACGAACCGGGATATGGGCAGAAACATTAACCTACAATTCAGTTATTGATGCATTGTTGCACAGGAGAACTTTCTCAACAGAAGACAAAAATGCAGTTATATGGATGGAATGTAACGGGCATCCCATGGGAAGTTATGCTTTTACAGGATCAAACTCTTCTATCAGAATAAAATTAAACGATACAGATAATGAAACCTGGGACCAGGTTAACGTTGTTGGCAGTAACAATAGTACCATTTATACCGGGAGTTTCGGTCAATCCGCGACAGATACGATTCTTCACCTGAACACGTTGGGATTAACATGGATATTTATCCGGGCAAAACAAACGGATGGCGACTATTTGTGGTCAGCGCCTGTTTTTTTAAGCCCTTCCAATTCATCAGAAAATGCAAACCTTTCGGAACAAGGTTTAAGAATTTTTCCTAATCCGGCCAGTAACATTCTTTATATTAATCTTACAGATGCAACATTCATCAATTCATCTGTACAGATTTATGATATCTCAGGAAAATTGATAAACTCATTAAAAATAAATTCCTTTTCGTCCGGAATTTCACTCGACTTAAGACAACTTGTTGCAGGATACTACCTGCTTTCTGTCAATTCTTCAGGAAAAAAGTATTTTCACAACTTCGTCGTCGTCAGATAATATTTTTATTTGTTACCACAAGTACAGGCACATTCACTTTATGCCTCACGGCTCCAATGGTTGTTCCGTATATAATATCCTTCAGAAATCTATGTCCGTGACTACCCAGAACAAGCAGGTCGGAGCCGGATTCTTTAACAAGAACCGGAATTTGTTTTTTAGGATTGCCAAAGCTCACTTTGGAAGTAACCTTATAGCCCAACCCGGTTAACTGCCCGGCATATTTCTCAAGGGTTGCCTTATCGTCCTGGGTTTCCATATCAGAGGCGTCACTGCCAAATGTTAATGCGCCGGCTGATTCAACAACATGAATTAACAAATATTCCGGTTCTTTACCTCCTAAAGCAAATGCCTCGGAAATAACTGCTTCATCTGCCCTGCTGAAATCAAGAGCAAGAATTATTTTCCTGTACTTTGAAACAGGTTTTAATTCTATATTTTCCATTTTATAATGCGGATCGTATTTCATTTTATTCATAATTTTAATTAGCAAAGGAGAAAAAGTAATATATAACAATAAAATTATTGCCAGTCCGGTCAATAGAATAACAAAGATTACCCAATATATTGAAATTGTATTTGTTTCAAACCAGTCCATAAATATCGACAACACCATTTTAACATTTAGCCCGATAATCAGAAGAGTAGCAGTCCAGGATAAAATCCGGGTAAAATTACCAATCTGATAACCCTTCATTTTTTTCCTGCTGCTTACATGGTGAAGAAGCGGAATTACGGCAAAACCAAGCTGCATGCTCAATATCACCTGGCTCAGAATAAGCAGTCTGCCGGAACTTTCCTCCCCTGAAATAATGATGGTTAAAACAGCCGGAATAATGGCAAGCAGCCGGGTAATAACCCTTCTGACCCAGGGCTGCAACCTGAGGTGAACATGTCCTTCCATAACAATTTGACCGGCCAATGTGCCGGAAACAGTAGAACTTTGTCCTGCTGCAATAAGTGAAACTGCAAACAATACAGGGGCTGTTTTACTTCCAAGTAATGGTTCTAGCAACTTATACGCATCCTGAATTCCCGCAACATTAAAAAAACCGCTTTTATGAAATGCGGAAGCAGATAAAATAAGAATGGCTGCATTTATTAAAAAAGCAATATTAAGAGCAACAAAAGAATCGATGAAATTAAACCGTATAGCTTCCCTTATTCCCTTTTCATCCCTGCTGAACTTCCGCGATTGTACCAGCGAAGAATGAAGATATAAATTATGAGGCATCACAGTAGCCCCGATAATTCCAATGGCAATGTACAAAGCATCATCTGAACCCAGTTTAAATGTAAATCCCTGCAGAACATCACTGATAACAGGTTTTGCCATAAGAATCTGAACAAGAAAAGCCAAACCTATCATTCCTATCAAACCTACAATAAAGGCTTCCGTTTTCCTGATCCCTTTATTAATCAGGTATAACAATATAAATGTGTCAAGAAAGGTAATCAATACTCCAAAAAGCAACGGAATTCCAAAAAGCAGGTTCAAACCAACAGCCATTCCTATAATTTCGGCCAGGTCGCATGCTGCAATGGCTATTTCGGCAAAAAAATAAAGAATTGCATTGACGAATTTCGGATACGATTCGCGTGTTGCCTGTGCCAGATCGAGTCCACGGACAATTCCGAGCCGGGCGCTTAAAGTCTGAAGCAATAGTGCAACCAGGTTTGAAATAAACAATATCCACAAAAGCCTGTACCCAAAGTGACTTCCGGCAGCAATATCGGTTGCCCAGTTTCCCGGGTCCATGTATCCGATACTGATAAGATATGCAGGGCCAATAAACGAAAACATTTTGCGAAAGAATCCTGTTTTCTTCCGGGTATCAACTGTTTCGTGTACTTCTGCCAGCGATTTGTACATTACAAGTGTTTATTCTACAAACTTACAAACTTTATTTACACAAAATGAATACGTAATCTTAAAGAGTTTTAATGCTGCACGTTGCTATAGTCAGGTATATAATACGATTCCCTTTAATTGTAAAAAATATTTAATACTTTTTATAAAGGGAAACAAATTTGTATCTTTATCGTTTTTAGTGCTGAAACAGATGTATATACTGAGAAACACATTTACGCTTGGAATTTTAGCATTTTTCTGTTTGTTTTTTCTTGACTCGAACGGTCAGTTTTACAATGGAATGCAAATGGATTTCGGAAAGAACCGGGTTCAGTATAAAGAATTCCTGTGGCAGTTTTACCGTCAGAAGAAATTTGACACGTATTTCTATGTAGGAGGTAAAAATTTAGCAGAATTTGCAACTACCATTGCCGACAAAAAGATTAATGAACTGGAATCTTTTTTTGGCTATTCTCTCGAAAAAAGAATAATTTTCCTCATTTACAATAACCTTACTGATTTCAGGCAAAGTAACATAGGTTTAATATCGGGAAACGACCAGTACAATATCGGAGGTACTACTCAAATAATCGATAATAAGGTTTTTATTTATTACGATGGAGACCATATTCGCTTTGAAAAGCAGATTTATGCAGCCATTTCTGAGGTTATGGTGAACGAAATGCTTTTCGGAAGTGATTTTAAAGCAAAATTAACCAATTCAACCCTGCTGACACTTCCCGAATGGTATTATAAAGGACTGATTTCATTTTTATCTGACGAATGGAATCCTGATATCGAAAACCGCGTTCGTGATGGAATTTTAAGCGGAAAATACGAAAAATTCAACCGTCTTACCGGAAATGAAGCCATTTTTGCCGGACATTCAATCTGGTACTTTGTTTCGCAGAAATACGGAAAGCAGGTTATTCCTAACATTTTATACTTAACGCGTGTCAGTAAAAACAGTGAAAGTGGTTTCCTGTATGTTCTGGGAATGCCAATGAAATATCTTTCGTTTGACTGGCTAAACTTTTTCGATGAAAGATATTATTCCGATGAACAAAAACGTTCTTTTCCCGAGAATGAGAAAATTCTGAACAAAACAAAGAAAAACAGGGTATACCAGCAGCTTTCAGAAAGTCCCAACGGATCAAATTATGCTTTCACAACAAATGAAATGGGAAAAATGAAAGTCTATATTCTGAAAAATGACGATAAAAAACCAACCTGTATCTTCCGCAAAGGTGAAAGAATCGATCAGATTACCGACTATTCCTATCCCATTCTGGCATGGCATCCCTCAGGTAAAATTCTCAGTTATATAACAGAGGAAAAAGGAATAATCCGGCTTTATTTTTACGATCTTGAAACCGGTAAAACTGACTGGAAACAAATGTTCAATATTGATAAAATTGTGGACTTTTCTTTTTCGCATGACGGCTTTAACCTGGTTCTTTCTGCTGTAAAAGACGGAATGACCGATATTTACACTTTCAATAACGCTGCCAATACTTATACTCAGATAACAAATGATATTGCCGATGACAGGTATCCAAGATTTATTAACAATTCAACTGAGATTCTTTTTTCATCCGACAGATTGAATGACACTCTGGGATTGGATAACATTAAATCATTTAACAAGGCTAACTACGACATTTTTGTGTATAACCTGAAAAGTAAATCACCGGTTCTTACCCGGATAACGCAAACCCCGTTTAGCAACGAAATAATGCCTTTCCAGGTAAAAAAATATGAATTCCTATGCCTGAGTGATGAAAATGGTATTTTCAACAGGAATCTTGCCAAATTCGACAGCACCATTAGCTTTATCGATACTGTAACACATTACAGATTTTTCACTAACAGCACACCTTTAACAAATTACTCAAGAAATATCATTGAACAGTCTGTGTCCCCCGGAGGAAGAAAATATTCCGAAATACTCTTTAAGAACGGTAAATACCATCTGTTAACAAATACACCTGATTATAACACTTCTGCAGGAGTTCTTACTCCTACCATTTATAAAAAGAACCTTATTAAAAAAGAGGCCGAACAGGATAGTCTTGAAAAGATAAAAAAAATAAAACAAGCTCATACCGACACGATAACCGTTAAGGAGAAACCTGAAGTTCAACTTTTTGACACCTCAAAGATTGATATAAACAATTATGTTTTCGAATTTCAGAAGAATAAGCAAAAAGGTTATCTTCCGTCCGATGACACCAGCCAGGCTTCGGTCAAAACAAAAGACTCCCTTCCTGTCTTTAACTTTAAGCCGATAATTTATCTCACATCATTTTATACAAATTCTTTTATCGGACAGGTCGACTTTGGTTTTTTAAGTAATTCATATCAGCCTTTTACTGGCGGGCCTTTTTATTTTAACCCGGGATTTAATGTTTTCTTTAAACTCGGGACTACCGACTTGCTCGAAGATTATAAAATTACTGGGGGAGTACGTTTTGCAGGAAACTTTGACAGCAATGAATATCTGCTCACTTTTGAAAACCTGAAAAAACGTCTCGACAAACAACTTGTATTTCACAGGCTGGCCCTGAACAGCACGATGAATTATGCGTTAGTGAAAACCCACACCCATGAGTTGCATTACATTTTAAAATACCCTTTCACCCAGTTAATGTCAGTAAAAATAACCGGAAGTATAAGATATGACAGGAGTACTTATCTTTCAACCGACCTGGCAAATCTTATACATAAAGATGTTATAAAAAACTGGGCAGGAATAAAAGCCGAATGGATTTACGACAATACCCGTGAAAAGGGTTTAAATCTCTATAATGGTACCAGGACAAAAGCATTTGTTGAAGCCTATAAACAGGTGAATGAAAAAAATGCTGATTTATATGTTCTCGGGTTAGATTTCAGGCATTACCATAGAATTCACCGGGATTTGATTTTAGCTACCCGCCTGGCCGGAAGCACTTCTTTTGGAAGCAGAAAACTGATTTATTACCTGGGAAGTGTGGATAACTGGATAAATTTAAGTACCAAGATTCCTACCTTCGACCAGTCCGTATTAATCGACAATCAGCAGAATTATGCTTACCAGGCTGTGGCTACCAATATGCGCGGATTTACCCAGAATATCCGTAACGGAAACAGTTTTGCAGTGCTTAATAATGAATTAAGATGGCCCGTTGTTAAATATTTTACAAACAAACCTATTCACAGCGATTTTCTTGAGAATTTCCAGGTTCTCGGGTTCTTTGATGTAGGAACAGCCTGGAGCGGCGACTCTCCATACAGTAAGAAAAATGCATATAATTCCGAAATTATCGAAAACGGACCAATAACAATAGTCATCGACAAAGACCGCCAGCCTATTGTATATGGATATGGATTCGGATTAAGAAGCAGGATATTAGGCTACTTTCTCCGCGCCGACTGGGCATGGGGAATTGAAAACAATACCGTTCTTCCGAAAATTTTCTATTTATCACTCAGTCTTGATTTTTAATGTTATGAAAATGGGAGCAACAGCAATAATAACACTTATTTTAATCGGACTCGTTGCCGGAATTTCCGGTGGTATGTTTGGACTTGGTGGGGGACTGATTGTTATACCTGCATTAGTCTTTTTCATGGGATTTACCCAACATGAAGCCGAAGGTACAAACCTGGCTTTTATGCTTGCTCCTGTTGGATTACTTGCCGTAATAAATTACTATAAAAGCGGATATATAAATATAAAATATGCAGCAATTATAGCTCTTGCATTTGTAGTGGGCGCATATTTTGGCTCATTATGGGCGTTGCATCTGCCGGCAAATATTCTGAAAAAAGCATTCGGGATATTGATAATTCTTATAGGCATTAAAATGTTTTTCGGAAAATAATATGAATATTCAAAAAATAAAAGAAGTTGCCGACAAATATTCCAGGCAGGTACTGGAATTCAGACATCATATTCATAAGAATCCTGAACTTTCTTTTAAGGAAAATAAAACTTCTGAATACTTGTGTGAATTTCTGACAAAGAATAATATACCATTCACAAAAGACATTGCAGGAACGGGGATTTTAGCAGTTATTAAAGGAGCTAAGCCGGGAAAAACAATTGCACTCCGTGCCGATATGGATGCATTACCCATTACAGAACAAAACAAATCAGGTTATTGTTCCGGCAACCCCGGTGTTATGCATGCCTGCGGACACGATGCCCATACCGCTTCGCTTATGGGTACGGCACTCATTTTAAACGAACTTAAATCAGAATTAAACGGTACATTTCTTTTGATTTTTCAGCCTGCCGAAGAAAAACTTCCCGGGGGCGCAAAACAAATGCTGGAAGAAGGAATATTTAAAACCTATAAGCCTGACGTTATCCTTGCCCAGCATGTAAACCCATCTATGAATGTAGGAACGGTGGGATTTAAAAGCGGCATATATATGGCATCCACCGATGAAATTTATTTAACCGTTAAAGGGAAAGGCGGACATGCTGCCATGCCCCACCAGTTAACAGATACAGTTCTTATTGCATCCAGCATTATAGTTTCTTTGCAGCAAATTGTCAGCCGAAAAGCTTTTGCCGGAATACCATCTGTACTTTCCTTCGGAAAATTTATTGCCAACGGAGCTACTAATGTTATACCCGATGAAGTTACAATCGATGGCACTTTCCGCACCATGAACGAAGAGTGGCGCAAAGAAGCCCTGTCTTCCATTTCACAAATGGCTAAATCCATTGCCCAAAGCATGGGTGGCGATTGCGATGTGCGTATTATGAATGGTTACCCAAGCCTGGTAAACAATGAGGAAGTAACTGAAAAATCAAGAAAATTTTCACAGGAATATTTAGGTGCAGATAATGTTATTGACATGGACATAAGAATGACTGCCGAAGATTTTTCCTATTTTGCACAACAATATCCTTCTACCATGTACCGTCTGGGAACAGCCGGTAACAACCCTGACACACACAACCCGCTTCACTCATCCCGCTTCAATATCGACGAATCGGTACTTTCTTTTTCACATGGGTTAATGGCATGGCTGGCAGTAAGTTTTTCGAAAGAATAGAATGTAACTGGTAATGCCTGGAAAAGTTATGCTCCCGGGAGTATTAAATCGCTATACACATTGTTGTCATTATTGTTTACTGTTGATCGCCCGGTTATTACAAGGCTTTATTATAGGCAAAATATCCGCATAAATCTTACTAATCTGTATACTTCTTATAAAGCCTGTTTAAATATGCCCTGAGGCGGCAGATTCTCCTGCAATTCTTTATTTTTTTTCGAGCCATATTTATTGAATCAGGCAAAATTCTAGGAACTATCATAATATATATATCGCATTGTCCTTTTAAATTCGGAGGGTCGTTTGAAGTCATGTATAAGTCAATAACCGGTGACTGTACAATAATTTCATCAGGATAGGCGGTATCAGTTTTAACCGTTCAGCCGTTTGGCAATGAGTCGCCGATTTGTTTTATGGTTTTCTTAAAATTCTCTTTTGCAATGCTGTAATTCTGTGCATTTACTGTTATTGACATAGCCAGTATAACGGTAATAATTATTATTATTTTTTTCATTTTTTGATGAGGTTTCTGTTAATTAAATTTTGCTGATATTGGTTGACACTTGAATTTGGCGATGCTCCCGGAAGCATCGTGATTTTTGTACATTCCTGTCAAACCACTAAAATGTTTCAAGTTGCTCATATGTGTCACAATGTTACTCACGCCCGCTTGATTTAGCATGTGTTAGGCACTGGCTATTTTTATTTGCCAATATAAAGTCCTTTATTTTTAACACATGTTTCGATAAAGAAAGTATTACAGCAGTATTCCAATCAGTCCGATATGTAAAAACTTTATAATTGTCAGGTTTATAATATAGCCTATTAATTATTTACACATTTCCTGAATACTGGCACAAATATAGACTATCTTACAAAATACTGATTGTGAAATTATTTATCAGACTCAATATAAATAATGTTAATGTTAAAACAAACGTCTTGAAATTATCTTAATATTATTTAACATTAACATTCTACCTTTGGTACTTGTAAAAGTAAGGTATTTAGACTCAAGGGATGTCAAATTTAAAATATTAACAAAGTTTATTTTTGTCAATACCGTTACCGCTTTTGTATATTGTCTTCATTGTCAAAATGTGCCACCAGCAGAGTTATGTTACAGGTGGATTTTTTGTCAGGATGCAAATACTTCGTGATGATTAACTTTCTCTTCAAATTTCAAAAGAAATTTGTCGTCTTCTGGATAGTATTTTGCTTTTTCAAAGTCCTGTCCTGCAAAGTTTTTTATTACTTCAAGGTTTTCCCAAAATGTTATAAGGTTAAAATGTCCTTCGTTATTCTGGATTTGTCTTAAAAAAGTTAAACCCTTAAACCCCTCTGTCTTTTGATAGTCAGGAATAGCAACTTGTTTTAGAAAATTCGTGTAAGCTTCAAAGTTTTCTACACTTGTCTTGCCATGCCAGATTCTTGCAATCATAATTTAATTTTTAAATAAATACAAATTTAATTTTTAAATAAAAAACAAAGAAACTCCAGTAACAGCTGTAAGTGCTCCTAATATTTCGCGCAATGTTATTTTTTCTTTAAAGAACCAGATAGAGAATGGAATAATTAATACCGGTGTGATGGATGTAATTGTTTGTACTATTCCCGGATTTGCATATTGAATTGCCAGCAACGAAAATGATATTCCAAGGAAGGGGCCGAAAAATGCTCCTACCGAAAGAATTCCCATGGCCTTATAATTTTTTAAGGAAACAAAAACTGATGGCCATCTTTTGAGATATATTATAAGTAGGACAAATCCAAGAATTCCGGCATAAAGTCTTATTTGGGTTGCGTAAAAGGGATTGGAAGTGCTTTGTAAACCGATTTTGCTTATTACTAGACCGGTGGCTTGTCCTACAGCACCCAGAAAAGCAAAAACAATTCCTTTAACATTGTGTCTTAGTTTAAAATTATTTTTTTCTCCATGAGTATTTTGTGGCTTTGTTAAAATTACAATGGCAATTCCAAGAGTGGTAATTCCCATTCCAATAAAGTCAAATAAATCTAATTTTTCGTTTAACGCTATCCAGCTTATAAATGCAGCTAATGCAGGTGCTAATGACGTTAAAAGTAAGGCAATCCGTGGACCAATAATAGTAAAAGCTTTAAATAAGAACAAATCACCCAGAAAAACACCGATAAATCCTGAAAGAGCGAGCCAGAGCCATCCTTGTAAGTCTATATCGTGTGGAAAAAATGAACCAAACTTTATAAAAGTAAAAAAACACAAAAAGAGGATACCGATAATTAACCGCCAAATATTTACCGAAAGCGAACCTATGCGTTTTCCGGCACTGGTAAAAGCAAGAGCAGTGCACGTCCAGAAAAAAGCCGTTAATAAGGCTGCAAATTCACCTAAATGGGATGAAATCATTTACAAAATTAGTTCTTTTTCTTTATGCTGCCTTGTTTACAAAAGCAATTTGTGTTTACAAGCTTACGATTTAGGACAATGTCTGACAATTGAATGACAATTGTTTTCTGTCTTCTTTTACTATTGACTTCTGCCTACAGACTATAAGCTAATAACCAACAACTATTAACAATAAACGATAAACTTCTTCAGACTTTCTTTGGCGCTTTATACCTTCTCCAGAACCTGTAATGTGTAAATGAAGTGTATCTTATAATCAGATCGGTTATTCTGAATCGCATGAATTTATAAATTAACCAATAGGTCAACCATACAAATAGAAACCAGAAAGCATATTTTGTAATGTTAAATCCGAGTTTATGATACCATGTTAACGAGCAGGAACAGATAGCATATTTATTTAGTATCCAATTGAAGAAGAAAGGAGGGAATGTGAAAAGGAATATCCATACGGTTGTTATAAAACCGTGGGGCGTTTCGATGGCACGGGATGGGCAATTGTTCATACACCGCATACAGCTTTCGCAATCGTAAGTCCAGTAAGGCCTGTCTTTTTTCATTTTAAGCGCTTTAACAGGGCATTGTTTAACACATAACCCACAGGCAGTACATTTAGATGTTGCCATAAAAGTTTTTGCCAGCATAAAACGTCCCATGAAAAAATATCCGAAACTGATGGGTATAATTGCAATATCAAAAGGCAGGCTTATTAAGGCTATATATGATCTTTTGCCATTCAGCATTTTTTGCGAAAAGCGGTCAATTTTTCGTTTTATTCTTTCATAAATGGAAGAAACAACTTTCGGACCTAAACCGGGATGAAGACTAATCCAGTTGGAAGGCAGGTCAACGGGTTGTAATCCTTTTACCGAAAACCCTTTTAAAAAGAAAATTATTGCAGGTAAAATTTGGGCTAAACCGCTTAATCCGGGTAAGAACAGTTTGTACATTTTTAAACCTCCACGGGTATTTGCCATAAAAAAATCGGCATTTTTTACACGGGGGAATTTAAATATAAAGTACAAAACCAATGGCGGAACATTAAATCCGTGAGTAGGGGAGATAATACCAATTAACTTTTTTTCGGGAGTTGGTTCAATTGCTGGTTTTAATCCTTCTTCAATTTTAACTATTTCAAATGGAATCCCTGAGGACTGACAATTTTCTCCGATCCATTCTGTTACATGCCTGGCGTTACCGGTGCCAGAAAAATAATATAGATATACTTTTGAGTACAAAATCTGTTTTTTGCAAACGTACTTTATTTTAATTATTCTACAAAAAATTACTAATAGTCACAGGAGCAGAATCGAAATGTGACTTTATTTCTTAGCCAGAGTCTGAGCGGAGTCGAAGACTGGCTGGATTAAAGATTCTTTTTAATAGATTGACACTGATATTAAAAACAAAAAAGCCGGACAGTGCCGGCGTATTCTTTTATTTGGTTAGCTGATTCCAGTAATTGTAATCAACAACGTCTCCATTATCGGTAAACAAACGTCGTTTGTAAACGTCGATTACCGGGTTAAAAAGCAAATCGGTAACCCCTATTTTAAATCCTTTTTCACCCATGTTTTCAACTTCAACAATATATTTATTGTTTTCAAGAAGAGACTTCAGAAATTTCATACGGTTTTCGTTTATTTCTGTTTCAACAATACTGCAACGTTTACCGTTTACTTCTTCAACATTATGTTTTCCTTTATTCCACATAGTTTATTAATGTTAAAGTTTAGAAGTTAATTGATAGATATATTCATAAATAACGGAAGCAAACCCTATGACGAAAATACCGGCGGTACAAATAAGCAAACTGACTTTGGTATATCCATCGGATTTAAAATGAGGAATGGGATGATCGGAAGGATCAATAAACATTGATTTAACCACTTTTAAATAGTAGAATAAGGATATGGTTGCATTTAAAACAGCGATCAGAACGAGAATATAATAACCCCCGCTGGCAGCGCTGGTAAAAAGGAAAAATTTACCAAAGAACCCGGCAACAGGCGGAATACCGGCCAGGGAGAATAATGCCAGCATCATTAACAGACTCAGCATAGGGTTGGTTTTATATAAGCTTGCATAGTCGCTCATATTTTCTTTTCCTGAGGCATTGTAGATTGCTGAAACAACACCGAAGGCAGCAAGGTTGGTAAATATGTAAATTAATACAAAATATACAACAGAAGTTATTCCGGCAAAATTAGATCCCATAATCCCCAATAGAATAAAACCTGCCTGGGCAATGGAGGAAAAGGCAAGAAATCGTTTCATATTGTTCTGGCGGATGGCGAAGAGATTACCAACTGTCATTGTAGTTACAGCAAGAACATAGAGTAAACTATTCCACAAATCGACCATGTGGTAAAATACTTTGTAAAGAACAATCATAAAAATAAATACTGCGGCGCCTTTTGATATTACAGACAAATATGAAGTTACGTTTATCGGAGCGCCTTCATAAACATCGGCGGTCCATAAGTGAAATGGAACCAGGGAAATTTTAAATCCCATACCTGTGGCAAAGAAAATAAATCCCAGGATTTGTAAACTGCTTCTTCCAAAGTTGGCTGCTACTTCTGTGAAATATACAGAGCCGGTGGTTCCGTATATCATAGAAATACCATATAAAAGTATACCGGAGGATAAGGCAGATGAAAGAATCAACTTAATACCGGCTTCTGCAGAATTATTTTTGTATTTATCGTAAGCAGCGAGTGCGGCGATTGGAATGGTAGCTAATTCCAGACCCAGGTAAAGCATAAGGAAATCGCCCGAAGAAATCATGAAGTTCATCCCGATCAGCGTACTAATCATCAGAAGAAAATATTCACTGACTTTTCCTTTGTTTTCATCTTTCTTAATCCAGAAAGCAGATTGAAGAAAAATAATAAATACTCCGATGTTAAGAATATTCTTTAATGTAGCCCTGAAAAGGTCATTAGAATACATTCCGCCAAAAAGAGTTCCTTCTTTAATGGGTAAAAACCCGATTGCCGTAGTCAATAAAAAAAGAAATATTGTAAGATTTACAACATGATGTTTTGACTTTTCTGCCATGAAAATTTCTGCCACGATTATAATAACTGCCAATAATACCAGCAGTAATTCATGACGCATTGTTAAGAAATCATTAATATTCATCATATGATCTAGAAAATATGAGTATATAAATTACCAAACTGACTTAATTTATCCACGATGGGAGTAAGGCTATCAAGGATAGTATTGGATAACCATAAAGGGGCAATACCAATTCCGGCGACAGCAACTACTAACGTTCCGACAGAAAGTTTTTCCCACCATTTAGCATCTTTCAATTCATTATAATGGTCGTCTTTAATCGGTCCCAGCAATAAAATTCCAACCACCCGCAAAATATAAACTGCCGTAACTACAATAGAAGAACAAACTACTATGATAGCAATCCGGTGGAAAAGATCGGGATGCTGGAAAGCGCCTACAAAAACTGTCATCTCAGCAGCAAATCCGCTTAGTCCGGGCAGACCTAAGGAAGCAAGACCTGCGATTACATAAACAACTGATAAGAACGGAATCACTTTCATTAAACCGCCCATTTTATCAATTATTCTTGTGTGAGTTCGTCCGTAAATCATACCGATTAAGGCAAAGAAAAGGGCAGTCATCAGACCGTGTGAAATCATCTGCAAAATGGCACCGTCCATGGCTGTTTTGTTCATCATGAGCAGGGCAAAAATTACGAGACCGCAGTGACTTACTGACGAGTAAGCATTAATATATTTGAGGTCTTTCTGCCAGATGGCCCCAAATGCTCCGTATACAACGCTTATTGTGGTAAGGATTATGAATATCCAGCCAAGTTCCTGGGCTGCCTGTGGCAATAAATACATGGCTACTCTGAAACAACCATAACCTCCCAGTTTCATAAGCACACCTGCATGTAGCATCGATACAGCAGTGGGCGCTGAAGCGTGGCCATCGGGCGACCATGTGTGGAACGGAAATAAAGCTCCCAATACTCCGAAACCTATGAAAAGGAATGGGAAGAAAAATATTTGTACATCATGAGGAATAGCTACTTTGGCTATTTCAAGAAGATTAAAAGTATAATGGCCGTCAGGCGATGAATTAAAATAAATACCAAGTAAACCCACCATTAGTAATGCAGAACCTCCCATCAGCATAAGGGTTAGTTTCATGGCAGAGTATTCTTTCGGCCCGCTACCCCAGATTCCAATGAGTATGTACATCGGGATTACTGCTATTTCATAAAATAAAAACATAGTGAAAAGATCGATCGAAATAAAGAATCCGAATACGCCAGTTGCCAGCAGAATAAGGGAAATGAAAAATTCTTTTTGCATATAAGCTACTTCCCAGGAAGCAAAAATTCCGGTAAGAACAACAATACCAGTCAACATTATCATGGCACATGAAATGCCATCAACTCCAACAGTATAGTGGATGTTAAGTGTTTTAAACCATTCAAGATCCTGGTAAAGAACCATTTCATCGGTAACTCCGGCTTTGCGGATGGCGAAGTAAGTAAATAACAATACAACAGCTACTACCAGCTGGCCAAACATCCCTAAGGCAGCTACCCATCTTACCATATTATGGGAACGGCTTAAAATAATACCAAAGATGGTAATTACAGGAATCAGGATTAATAATGAAAGTATATTCATGTTTTTATTATTTTCAACTTAGTTAAACATATATGCAAAACATAGAACAAGGATAATAGCCCCGGCAACAAATACAAAAGCATATTGCTGGACCTGCCCGGATTGAAGATCTTTAATCTTACCTGATGAAAACTGGGTTAATTTTGCAACCCCGTTCATTGAACCGTCAATAACATGACGGTCGAACCATGCAACAGGTCTCGAAACAAGGTTGAATAATATTTTCTTGGTAACAAATAAATAAATTTCATCGAAATAAAATTTATTGTAAACGGCTTTATAAAAGATTCCTAACGAATTGGAAATCTTATCGGGCGCTTTGCTTTCTTTGAAATAAAAGAAGAAAGCAATAGTAATTCCGATTAATGCAACAATAACAGAAGGTACAGCTATGGCATAATCCAGGTGCGATTCAAATGCCTTGCTGTCAGATGTTACTAAATCGTGGAAAGGAACAAAACCGGCAAAAATGGAAGCAACGGCAAGGAACATCAGCGGACCTGTCATAACAAGCGGGGATTCGTGGGGCGTATGATGATAATGAGGTTTCTTTCCAAAAAATACACTGAAGAATAAACGTGACATATAAAAAGCAGTAAGACCTGCAACAAAAACAGAAGAATAATAAATAAGGGAATTATGTTCTGCAGCTGCGACCAGGATTTCATCTTTGCTCCAGAATCCGGCAAAAGGAGGTATTCCGCAGATAGCTAGCCATGCAATGGCAAAAGTAGCAAAGGTAATGGGCAGATATTTTCTCAGGTTTCCCATTTCTCTCATGTCGTTACTATGAACTGCATGAATAATGGAACCTGCACCAAGGAATAACAACGCTTTAAACATAGCGTGTGTAAACAAATGGAACATAGATGCCATATAACCGACACCTTCTTCGCCTCCATATCCCGAAACACCCAAGGCCATCATCATATATCCTATTTGCGATAATGTTGAAAATGCCAGGATACGTTTTATATCAAATTGCGTACAGGCAATAACGGCAGCAAATAAAGAAGTAAATGCTCCCACATAACTTACCACTTCCAAAGCGGTGGGCGCCTGAAAATGGAAAACCATAAACATTCTGGCAACTAAATAAACACCGGCAACAACCATGGTGGCTGCATGGATTAATGCTGAAACAGGGGTTGGGCCTTCCATAGCATCGGGAAGCCAGATGTGTAACGGGAACATTGCTGATTTACCTGCACCACCCATAAAAATTAAAAGTAATGCCCATGTTATTGCACTGACTCCCATAAATGAAGCAGCATGAATACTGGTGAAAATACTACCATCTCCTCCGGTTAATATATCAAAATCAAAAGTTCCGGTAAAGTATGAAATCAGGAGTATTCCTATCAGGAAACCAAAATCGGCAAAGCGGGTAACAATGAAAGCTTTCTTTGAAGCAGCCACAGCTGAAGGTTTTTCATAATAGAAGCCAATTAAAAGGAAGGATGATACACCTACGAGTTCCCAGAATACATACATCTGGAAAATATTGGTGGCAATCACCAGGCCAAGCATCGAGAATGTAAATAAAGAAAGGAATGCAAAGAAACGTTGAAATCCTTTTTCTCCTTTCATGTAACCGATACTATAAATATGAACCATGAGCGAAACAGTAGTAATAACTACCAGCATCATTACAGAAATGGGGTCGAGAAGAACACCCATGTGAATTCGAAGAGTATCGGTAAAAGAAAGCCATTCAGTATTATATGCAATAATTGTTTGAAAGGTTTCTTCAACAGGCCCTACTCCAAAAAAGTAATAATAGGCTGTTATATAGGATAAAACTGTGGACGCAAGCAGGCCTAATGTACCAAGAATTCCGGCTAATGAATTTTTCATTTTCATCCCGAAGAAACCCAGGATTAAAAACATAAATACTGGGATTAGCGGAATCCAGACTGTATAAGAATAGTTTATCATAATGATTGATTTTTCCTTTATTAGTACTTCATTTCACTTACATTCTCAACTTCAATATTTGAGAATCTCCTGTAAATATTAATGAACAATGCAATAGCAACAGAAGCTTCGGCGGCAGCTATGGCAACAATAATAAGGGTAAAGAAATGGCCCTGGAGTTGATGAGGATAGAGATACCGGTTAAAAACCAGAAAGTTAATATTGACGGAATTCAATATTAATTCAATTGCCATAAGCATTGTAATTAAATTACGCCGGATGATAAAACCGCAAATACCGATAAAAAACATGATGGTACTTACGACTAAAAAATAGTGAATTGGAATTCCCTGTATCATGGTTATAATATTTTAATTTCCTTTTTTAGCAATAATAATTGCAGCAACCATGGCTGCCAGTAATAAAACACTGATTACCTCGAAGGGTAAAGCATATCCGTAATTTCCCGTACTCATAAGTTGGGTACCTATAACGTTCATGTTTACATCAATAGCCGGAATGGTAGATGGGACAAATGAGAATTTCATGATAGACCATAGAGCTAAACTGCAACCGGCCAATCCTGCGAGTATGCCGGCAAAGACATTGGCAATGGCAGGAGGTTGAAATTTCTGGCTGATGTGGCTGGTTAAAAGTATCGAGAAAATGATGAGTACCACGATACCGCCCGCATAAAGAGTTAACTGTACCGCGGCTAAAAATTCATAATTTAACATAAAGTACAAACCGGCAGTAGCAAGTAATACAATGAGTAAAAATACTGCAGCTCTTAATATTCTTCTGCTGGTAATGGCCAGTATTGAAAATATCAGGATAAGGCCTGAAAGCAAAAAGAAAATAACTTGATTGAGTTCCATGCTTAAGCTTCTTTAGATTCTTTTTTTACTTCTTTAACTTCTTTCTTTATCGATGAACCGGGCTGGTTAAGTACCTTGGTAAGTTTTTGTCTGTCGAACACGGCATGTTCAAAGTCCTGTCCCCAGGTAATTGCTTTTGAAGGGCAGGATTTAATACATAAACCGCAAAAGGTACACATCGAAAGATGATAAATGTGTTTGTCGATGATTCTTTCGGTTTTTCCATCAGCAATTGGAATCTTGTTGGAAATGATTTCGATGGAACCATTTGGACAATTGATTTCGCAGATCCCACAACCATTGCATTTGTGCTGATTGTTCTGGTCGTGCAGCATTATGACCTCACCTTTGAAAGCATCGGTCATTTTCAGCTTTTTTCTGTTCTCGGGGTATTTCTGGGTTACCACTTTATCCGGGCGGAAAAAATAATACCCGGTTACCCGCATACCTTTCCAGAGCGAATTTATCGCACTGAAAATTTCACCAAAATATTTAAAAACCATAGTCATGTTTTTCTTTTATTTTATATACCAGCCCATTAATACTATAAAAGCAACCAATACAATATTTATTAAATTGAGCGGTAACAGGTATTTCCATTCCAGAGTCAATAACTGGTCAATTCTTAAACGGGGGAAAGTCCATTTAAACCACATAATAATTAAGATAACAAAGATGGTCTTTCCAAAAAACCAAACGATAGGAGGAATAAAATCCATTACATGATTAAGACCTTCCCAGCCTGCAATGTGGAATGGCATCCAGCCACCCAGGAAAACAGTTGCGGCAACAGCAGAGACAATAAACATATTCATGTATTCGGCAAGAAAGAAGAAAGCGAATTTTATCCCTGAATATTCAGTATGGAATCCGGCAGTAAGTTCCGATTCTGCTTCAGCTAGGTCGAAAGGACCACGATTGGTTTCGGCAGTGCTGGCAACAAGGAAAATAAGGAAAGCAAAAATGGCCGGAATATGTCCTTTGATAATCCACCAGCCGTCAGCCTGGCTTTCTACTATTCCGCTTACCTGCATGGTACCGGCGTAAATAATAATTGCCAGAAGGGAAAGTCCTACGGATAATTCATAAGAAATAATTTGTGCACCGCTTCGGATTGCTCCTAAAAGTGAATATTTACTGTTGCTCGACCATCCGGCCAACAGAATTCCAATTACACCTAAAGAAGAAACGGCCATGATATAAAACAAACCAATGTTGAAATCAACAGCATGTAATCCTTTGGCAAAAGGCAATGCGGCAATTGCCATAAAAGAAGCGATAATAACAATAAACGGGGCAATATTAAACAGAACCTTATCCGAATGTTTAATGTTAATTAACTCTTTAAATAAAAGTTTAAAAAGATCGGCAATGGTCTGAAGCAAACCCAGGGGGCCAACCCGGTTAGGTCCTTTTCGGTTCTGGATTAATGCACAAACCTTTCGTTCGGCATAAACCAGGTACAAACCTAATACTGCATAAAATGCAATGAACACAATCCCTACGATGACAAATTCAACCAGTAATGCCCATCCGGGCGACATTACACTGTTGATAGATTGGTCAATCCATTGTGTAAATGATGTAAAATCGTATATGCTAAAATTCATAATGAATAATTTATCTGTCAATATCTGGAATTACTAAATCGAGAGAACCGCTTATTGCAACAAGGTCGGCAATCTTATTACCTGAAGCCAGTTTGTTCATGATAAAAAGGTTGGAGAAATTGGGGGTTCTGAATCTCATTCTGTACGGTGTTTTATTTCCATCGCTTATTACATATACACCTAATTCGCCACGGGCAGTTTCAACTCTCTGGAAGTATTCACCCACCGGAAGTTTTATAATGGGTTTCATCTTTGCTGTGAAATCCCCGGCAGGAATATTATCAATCAGTTGTTCAATAATTTTCATAGATTCCCACATTTCGGCAATACGAACTTTGTAGCGTGCAAAAGTGTCTCCTTCGGTTAAAAGAATTTCTTTAAAATCTGCTTTTGAGTATGCACTGTAAGGGCTGTGTTTTCTTACATCGCAGGAGAAATTGGAGCCTCTGCCCGAAGGTCCGGTAACACCATAATTAATGGCATCTTCTTTCGACATAATTCCCATGCCTACCGAACGGTTCTGGAAAATAACATTTCCTGTCAGTAACTGGTCGTATTCAGGAAGAACTTTCCGGAAATATTTGATAAAGTCTTTGGTTCTTTTCTGAAAGTTGGGATGAATGTCATTCATCAATCCACCCGGACAGTTGTAACTGTGAAGTAACCTTGAGCCAAATGATTCTTCAAAAATATCAAGAATGGGTTCCCTGTCGCGTAGGCCATAGAAGAAAGTTGTTAAAGCGCCTAAGTCCATTCCGAAAGCGCACCACCAGAGCTGATGCGAAGCTATACGGTTTAATTCAGCTATAATTGTACGGATATATTTTACTCTTTCGGGAACTTCAACTTCCAGTGCATTTTCAACTAATAAACAAACGGCCTCATTATTAATATGTGCTGAAAGATAATCCATCCTGTCGGTGAGGTGAATTACCTGCTGATAGGTGTCTTTTTCGCACATTTTTTCAATTCCCCTGTGTATATATCCGCAGTGAGGAATGAGGTACTGAACAGTTTCGCCTTTCAGGCAAACTTCAAAACGAAGAACACCATGGGTAGATGGGTGCTGGGGACCCATATTGATGATGTAATCATCGTTTTCTTTTATTATAATATCCTGATATTTTACTTCTTCCATACCTTCAAATATTAACGTTCGATGAGTTTTTCATCATCTTTATAATCTTTACGAAGCGGGTAGCCAATCCATTCATCATCAAGGAACAATCTCCTTAAATCGGGATGATTGTTAAACTTTATACCGAACATGTCGAAAACTTCCCTTTCCTGGAATTCTGCAGTTCTCCAGATATCGGACAAAGAATCAAAAGCAGGATTTTCACGGTTTTCGGTTTTTACTTTCAATACCATTTTATGATTATGGGCTTTGCTTTCGAGATGATAAACAACGGCGAAAGATTTCTCATAATCAACACCGGTTAAGCAAAATAAGTAATCGAAAGCAGTTTCTTTTGATTCTTTTAATTGTTTGGCAAACTGGTGAAGTGAACCGGCCGGTACAATTACTTCGAGAAATTGTTTGTTCTCAGGAAACTCAAGCCCCTGAACCCAACCGCTGATAACAGATTTTAATTCTTCGTTGGTCATAATATATCAATTAAACCTTTTTGGTTTTTTTCGATTTACTGATGCTTTCGCCTTTGATTTTTCTCTGTAATTGCATTACACCATATAATAGTGCTTCGGGACGGGGAGGGCATCCCGGAATATAAACATCAACAGGAATAATATGGTCAACGCCGCGAACTACAGAATAAGAGTTATAAAAGAATGGTCCGCCGGAAACAGCGCATGCGCCCATGGCAATTACATATTTAGGGTCGGCCATCTGGTCATATAAACGTTTTAAAACGGGAGCCATTTTATGAACTATTGTTCCGGCTACAACAATAACATCAGCCTGGCGTGGAGTAGCACGGTAAACTTCAATACCGAAACGGGCAAAGTCGTGACGTGAAGCGCCGGCAGCCATCATTTCAATTCCGCAGCAACTGGTAGCAAACGTTAACGGCCACACAGAATTTGCGCGGCCCCAGTTAATAATATTGTCAATACTGGTCAGAAGAATGTTTCCACCCGATTCTTTTAAGATTTCTAAAGTTTCATTGTCTTTGAAATCTTCATATTTCATTGATTTGATTTTTATACCCATTTCAAAGCTCCTTTCCTCCAGGCATACAAAAGGCCTAATACTAATATGAAAAAGAAGATAATGATTTCAACAAATGCAACCATTCCCATTTCGCGCATAACGACACCCCATGGGAAAATAAATACTGTTTCAACATCAAATATCAGGTAAATGATGGCAAAAAGGTAATAGCCCACATTGAACTGAACCCAGGCAACACTTTTTGATTCGATACCGCACTCGTATGGCTCGAACTTAGCCAGGTTTTTCGACCGGGGCGCAACAAATGTGGAGAAAACAATGGCTCCTCCAACCAGTACAACTCCCAGTAAAAAGAATAGAATTAATGATTCGCTACTCATACTGTTTTTAATTTTTCAGGTGGCCAAAAATATATAATTTTTAAAAAAGAATTCGTCTAAATATCATGTTCTTTAATTAACTAAAGGGATAAATTAATATATCATGGTAATGTGAAGAATATCAGTAATTAATGAGTAGAGTATTTTATAAGAATTCGGAAAATATTTGGATTTGATTTTTGTCGAAAAAGCAAATGTAATAATCAGTTTATATGCGAATTATCATTGTTTATTAACGCTAAATTTCAGATATAAACCAGAAAAGATGTTTTAGAACATATATGCTGAAAATGGTAGTTAAATCAGAAAAATAAATGCTGGATAATAATTTTTATACCTATTCCTATTAATATAATCCCGCCAATGATTTCCATTTTTTTTCCAAAATGAGAACCTGTTTTTTTTCCGAACAATATTCCTAACATAGATGCAAGGTAAGTGACTGAGCCGATTATAAATGCCGTTATTAAAATGGACACGTTGATAATTGAGAAACTGATTCCTACGGCAAGCGCATCGATACTGGTAGCAATGGCCATGCTAATCATAACCCAGAAGTGTAAAGGATTGAATTTCTTTTTTTCTTCGTTTTTGAAACTTTCAACAATCATTTTAAGCCCCAGCAAAAATAAAATTCCAAAAACCACCCAATGATCAAATTCGGAAATATAACGTTTAACCTGTTCTCCCAGGAACCATCCGATTACCGGCATTATGGCCTGGAAAAAAGCGAAAACCAAGGCTATTTTACATGCATCAAAAAATTTTATCTCTTGTTTTGCGATACCGCTGCTGACAGAAACGGCAAATGTATCGAAACATAAACCAACGGCAACTAAAACAATTATCAGGTAATCCATAAAAACTAAAACGGCAAAAAAAACTAAAACGGCAAAAGTAAAAAAAAAGCCGGATTGCCCGGCCTGTTTTTATTTTTTATGAATCAGTTTTTTTATCAGAATATTGTTCCCGGTTATTATCCGGATTATATAAATACCTTCGGAAATGTCAGCAGAAACAGGAACCTGATAAGAATAGCTTCCTTTTTTGCATGTTGATAGATTTACCAGCTTCTTTGTAATTGTTCCGGTTTCGTTAAGTAAATCTATAGCGAGATCAGTATCAGATAAAATATTAAAATCAATATTAATTACATCGGAAACAGGATTTGGAAATACTTTGAGATACGAAATACCCGACTCAACAAAAGGATTTGAAAAACCGGTTGCCGTATCGATAAAGATTCCTCCGCCAAGAGTTGTATCTAAATAAAAATTGAGATTACTTAGTAAGGTATCAGTTGTGTTTATCGTAAGATTAAGATATGTTGACAGCAATGGAAATCCGGGAATATCAACGAGTAAATGATAACCGTTTCCGGATGAGATATTCTGAAGAGTGTAGTTTCCATTAATATCTGTATATGCCGACTGAATAGGTACATCATTGGGCTCCTGTTCAATTAATATTTCTGCTCCGGGTACCGGTTCGCCAACAGCTTTACTTCCTGACCACAGAATTATGGTACCATTTAAATTACAATTCCCGTTCATTGTATCTGGTATCTCATACATTTGAACAGGTAAGGTTAAATTGTCATCACAAACCAGATTTATTGTATCTGCCAAAGTCCATAAGTACTGATTATTATAGTAGGTATTTAAAAGCGTTGGATAGCTTGCAGGGTTTGTCAGAACTATTTCTAAAAGATATCTGCCCGGTGTAAGGTTATAGAAACTAAAGCCGGTTGATGTAAAGAAAGAAGAAGTTAATGAATCAAACTGTGCCGAACCTGTTCCCGACGATTCTACAAATAAATTTGCAACAGCTTCTCCCATAGGAATATTTCCTCCTGAATAGGAAGCAGAACCATTTATGTTTGCGTTAAAAGAAATTTGAGGAACAGTATAAGTTGCAGTAGTTGTACATGAATTAGCATCTGTAACTGTTAGTGAGTAAATACCCGATGATAATCCTGAAATCGTATCATTAATCATCAGGTTGGTCCAAAGATATGAGTATGGTACAGTTCCTCCATTACATATAATAGAAATAATTCCATCGTTATTAAGGCAACTTGAACCGGTTATTGTTCCAGTTGCAGTAGGATTGTCATTTACTGTTGCAATAACCTGATAGTTATTAGAACAACCATTTATACTCATTACATCTAATGAAACCAAATAATTATTTGCTGTATTCCAAGAAACAGTAAATGGCCCCGGAGTACCTGCAACACCCGAAAGCAGAATAGCTCCACTAAAATTCCAGTTATAAATATCACCTACCCCACCTGTTCCAGTATAAACAATAGATGATATATCATTTGCACATATAGGAGACTGCACTGTAAATGTTGCTGTAGGTGAAGGCAAAAATGTGATAACAATATTATCTGAAACTGAACTACAAGAACCATTACCCGTTGTAGTAAGAGTAAGAATCACATTTCCTGCAAGAATATCTGATGCTGAAGGAATATAGGTTGCATTCAATGAAATATTATCCGGAATAAATGTACCTGAACCACTTGAAGACCATATACCTCCTGTTGCTACAGTAATAAATCCGTTAAGAGCAATTGTACTATTTGCACAAATAGTTTGGTCAAAACCAGCATTGGCAGTAATTGGCTGAGGTTGAATAATTGTTGCAGTTGAAATTGAAGTACAACTATTGGCATCTGTAACTGTTACAGACCACGATCCTGCTGTTAATCCTGTGCATGTTGCTGTGGTTTGGACAGGAGCCGGATCGTTCCATAGGTAAGTGTAGGGTGGGTTTCCCCCTGATGGAGTTACAGTAGCGGAGCCATTGGAGCCTCCATTACAGGTAACATCTGTGAAAGATGAGATACCGGAAGTAAGTGTTGATGATACATTAATGCTGATAGAAGAGGTAATACTGCAGGCGCTGGCATCCGTAATTGTAACATAATAAGTTCCTGCCTGAAGACCAGTCTGATCTTCGGTGGATGAAGTAAAACCCGATGGCCCTGTCCAGCTATAAGAATAGGCCGGAACGCCACCGGTTACTGTAATATTAAATGATCCATCATTTCCTCCAGAACAAGTTACATTATTTAAAGCAACTGTAGTATAATTAATTTGTGTTGGTTGAGTAATGGTTACGGTAGAAACAGATTGACATAAATTTACGTCATGTACTGTAACCGAATATGTTCCGGCAGTTAATCCTGTAGCTGTTACTGTAGTTTGAGAATTCGACCATAAATAAGTATAACCCGGTACGCCTCCGGTTGCATATGCAGTAGCTGTTCCATTGGAAAGACCATAGCAGGAGACATTTGAAGAAGATAAAATAGAGCTGATTAATTGTGGCGGCTCTGAAACAGTGGCAGAACTATTAGAAGGCATTCCTAACGCATCATATACTGTAACTGTATATGTTCCGGCGCATAATGCGGAAATGTTCTGAGTTGTTGCTCCATTGCTCCAGGTATAATTATAGGGTGGAGTTCCCCCGGTAACTGAATTATTAATTGAACCGGAGCAACTGCCAAAACAACTTACGTTTGTTGGAGTTAGGTTAATAGTGGCTTGCCCAACTATTAAATTAACTAAAAAAAATGAAAAGATGAGAGTTGATAAAAGTGTTTTCATAGATTTTTTATGGTTAAATTATTTGATGTTAAATATATTTAAGCAAAGATAAAAAATATGTTTTACAACCAAATTAAGTTTATATTTGCGTAATTAAATACTCCTTTTATTTTTTATTGAATGAGTAAAATAATCAACATATCAGAGGCTGCGTCAATAGCGTTGCATGGGATAATTCTTATTGCACGTTCGGATGGTAAAATTAATGTTTTGGAAATTGCTGAACTAACAAGCACGTCAAAACATCATGTTGCAAAAGTGTTGCAACGTTTGGTAAAAGCAGGATTTTTATATTCTCATAGGGGGCCTCAGGGAGGGTTTAGTATTAAAAAAGATATAAAAACTGTTTCCCTTTTGGATATTTATGAGGCAATCGAAGGCAAAATAGAATCTTCTGAATGTATGTTCGAGAAAGAAATCTGTCCTTTTGGTATGTGTATCATGACCAATAAGGTTTTTAATCTTACCAATGAATTTAGGGACTATCTGAAATCCAGAACGATAGATCAATACTTGTAATTTTTTATCGATTTTATTTGGAAATTATAAAAAAGATAATTACATTTGAGTAATTAAATACTTAAAATATTTATAAAATCAACTTATTGATAATGAAAAGAAAGATTGTAAATATTGATGAAGAATTATGTAATGGTTGTGGATTATGTATTCCAAATTGCCAGGAAGGAGCTCTTCAGATTATTGATGGAAAAGCAAGATTAATCTCAGATCTTTTTTGCGACGGGTTGGGAGCATGTTTGGGCCATTGTCCGGAAGGTGCGATAACTATTGAAGAAAGGGAAGCAGAACCTTACGATGAAGTAAAAGTTATGGAAATTATTTCCAAACAAGGTGAAAATACTATAAAAGCACATTTGAACCATCTTAAAGATCATGGTGAAATTCAATTTTATAATCAGGCATTGGAATATTTAAAAAAGAACAACATAATTATTAATCTAAAAAATAACAGTAACATGGAAAATCATTCAGAATGCGGATGTCCCGGCGCAAAAACAATTGATTTAAGGGATAAAACAAACGAAGAAACAACATTTGAAGGAAAAGTTTCATCACAATTAAGACAATGGCCTATTCAGATGCACCTTGTAAGTCCGAGAGCGCCTTATTTTCAGAATGCGGATGTACTCATTGCAGCTGATTGTACTGCTTTTGCTATGGGTAGTTTTCACCCCGAAATGATGAAAGGAAAAACCATTGCCATTGCCTGTCCGAAACTTGACTCCGAAATGGAAGTTTATGTTGACAAAATCAAAGCTATGGTTGACGATGCTAAAATCAATACCCTGACAGTAGCTATTATGGAAGTTCCCTGTTGCGGAGGGTTATTGCGCATAGCCCAGCAGGCAGTAGAGAAAGCTGCACGGAAAGTTCCCATTAAATTGGTTATTTTAAAAATCAGTGGAGAAATAGAGCAGGAAATGTGGGTGTGATTTTTAAGTAAATATAAGTGATTAGTAGTCAGTTGCATATTCTACTGATTGCCAGTTGCTGAATTACAACTCACTGTTTGTAAAAAAACTGGTTACAAAAAATATAAACATATGAACGAATTAATTTTTCAGCATTCAAATATTTACGATCTGGCAAAATCTGTAGAATATTCAGAAGGTGCAATTGTAAGTAAGATAGTTACAAAAAAGGAAACCGGAAACCTTACTTTATTTGCCTTCGATAAAGGACAGGGATTAAGCGAACATTCCGCTCCCTTCGATGCAGTAGTTCAGGTTGTAGAAGGAGTTGGGGAAATAATAATAAATAAGGTTCCTTATCAGGTTCAAACAGGGAATTTTATTATTATGCCCGCAAATGTGCCCCATGCAGTTAATGCCAACGAGAAATTTAAAATGCTTTTGATATGATTAAAGGAAACTAGAATGGACCCAAAGAAGTTATTATTTGTATTTGTGCCGTTGTCTCAAAATACAGGTATTAAATGCAATTGATAAATTTAAATCAAAGAATATTGATATAATTTGTAATGAAACAGGAGCCTGCCTTGTTTGCAGATGGTGCAGGCCTGTAGTTTTTGAAATGTTGAAAATTTTTAATAAAGGCATACGATAAATTAAATGATTGTAAATTAATAGCTTGAAAAGAAGAGTCTTTTCAAGCTATTATTATTTTTATCTATAGCTATTAAAATAATTAAATATGAAAATGCAAATTAGTACGTTATTTTTTTTTTCAAATAAATAAATAAATTAATTTTGGACTCGATTATATAAAATTGCTGTCATAAAAAACAGCTTCAATCTATTAGCAATTAAGTTATTATGATGTTAAAAAGTTTTAAAACTGTTATTTTTACATTGCTCTTAGCAGGTAGTGTAATTTATTTAGTCTCTTGTGAAAAAGAGAAAATCAAACATAATAATTCTTCTACAGAGCAAATTGTTTTACCTGATTTTTGCGAAAATTGTCATAACAATACCTTCCCTTTGCATTCTACTAATGCACATAGTAAACATACGAAGGGTTTATATACATTTAATTGTACAACATGTCATTATGGACATGGATGGGATACGAAAACACACATGAATGCAGTAAAAAATATCACATTTGATCCTAATGGTTTAGCAACAAGAAATGGAGCTGATAGTAATATTCCAACGTGGGATTCCGACACTAAAACCTGTTCAAATGTTTATTGCCACAGTAACGGAGTTACCGCCGACAGAGGAACTGATGGAACTTATACCTGGAGTATGCAAACTCCTCCATTTGATACCGTAGAATATGCAACAACTCCAAGATGGGATAATGGTAAAATAACGGCTTGTTCTTCTTGCCATAATGGTAAAGGAAATATGACGTCTCCTTACCTTGTTGAACGGCCTAATGCTATGACTATAAATGATTATCCAGAATCCGGTTCACATCAAAAAAGTGCACACATGTCAAATACTCAAAATTTTTCTACAACCCCATATTCCACTCCTTATTGGGATGGAGTTCAATGTTTCTGGTGCCATTCTATTAATGCTACAAATGAAACAAATATTAATGGCCCTATCAACCAAGGTACATACGGTACCATGTATCATGTTGACGGAAGTACTTTTTTCAAACCTCTCAATATTAGTGAAGGAGGAACAATGGCAAATGGTATGGGATACTCAAGTAATGGTACTGCAGCTCATTGCGGAGCAGGTAAAACATGCTGGTAAAATATTAAAAACAATAAAAAATAAATAAATGATTATGTTAAAAAAAATATCGTTCATTCTATCTTTGATGCTGATTGTCAGCGTTAAATATGCTGTTTCTCAAGAAGGAGAAGCTCAGAAAGAAGAAAAAAAAACCGTTGAAGATGCATTTGCATGTACTATGCTAATAGAAAATCAAACCATTACTCAACCTAAAAAGAAAGGTAAAGAATTTATTATTCATCACAGAATAGGAACCATTAAAAGTATAAGTGATATATTTGGTTTATATGGACCTGCCAATATTAGACTTGGAATTAATTATGGTATTACAGACAAATTAATGCTTGGTTTTGGTTCCGAAAAATTTAATAAAATGCAGGAATTAATGTGGAAATATTCGATACTTCAGCAAAAAGAAAATGGAATGCCAATATTTCTTTCATACTATGGCAATGTAGTTGTTTGCGGTAGAGAAGAAGCATATTTTGGAGATAACTATAGTTTTAAAGATCGTATATCTACTTTTCATCAACTTATTATTGCACGTAAGTTTAGCGAAAGAATTTCATTAGAAGTTGCACCCTATTATTTACATTTTAATAAAGTGGATTCTTTATATTCTAATGATGCTATTGGTGTTAGCGTAGGCGGTAGAATTAAGATATGGAATGAAATATCATTTATGGGAGAATTTAATTATGTTTCACCACTTGAATCATTTGACTATCCAAAAGATGTTGATGGAAATGATGTGCCAGGTTCACCTAAGCCGGGTTTTGCATTTGGACTTGAAAAAAATACCGGAACACATGCATTTCAATTATTTGCAACTACTTATAATAATATAATTGCACAAAAAAATTACTTATATAATCAAAGAGATTTTAATACTTTATTAATAGGTTTTAATATTACTGTTAGATTCTAATTAATAACAATGCTAAAAGTAAAAAGGGTGTTTCACTTGTGAAACACCCTTTTTTTGTTTACATGTTTTAAAGCATTTTTTAAAATGGAACTCAGTCCTACATTTGTCGTTACTGAATAGGTAAATATGATAATATATAAAATCATTTGCTTTCAGTTATAAATGTTAAATCTATAATAAGTTATAAAATGAAACTACCACGGACGTATTACAATTACATTTCCTACCTGGGAACTATAATTGCTTTAATTGCAACGTTTGCAATTATCTTTTTTGTTATCCAGTTAAATTTCTTTAATGCAGATAATGTTTATTTCGAATTGTTTGCATATTTGGTTACCCCGGGTTTTTTGGTGTTTGGCCTAGTGCTGATACCTGCCGGTATGTATTTAAAGAAACGGAAACTTAAAAAAGGTTTGCCGGTATCTGATGAAAAACTTTTAATTATAAATTTAAAAGATTCCAAAACAAGAAATGCGATTACGATTTTTATCATTGTTACAATATTCTTTGTTATTGCAACTGTAATTGGTAGCTATAAAGGATTTCATTATACCGAATCAGTAGAGTTTTGCGGCAAGCTTTGTCATAAAGTTATGGAACCTGAATATATTGCATATCAGCATTCACCTCATGCCCGTGTTAAATGTGCCGAATGCCATGTGGGTGAAGGAGCCGATTTTTATGTAAAATCAAAAATGTCAGGGTTACGCCAGGTATACAAATATTTATTAGGCACTTATCCGAGACCCATAGAAACACCTATTGCTAACCTGCGCCCTGCCCGCGAAACATGTGAAAAATGTCACTGGCCACAGAAATTTTATACAAACAAAATCAGGAATGAAAAATATTACCTGGCCGATTCTGCCAATACCGAATGGGATGTTATTATGAAGATGAGAATTGGAGCCGACCACTCATCACTTGGTAATACTGAAGGAATACACTGGCACATTAACCCTGATGTAGAAATCTCGTATCAGGCTGATGAAAAAAGACAGACAATACCTTGGGTTAGATATTTTAATAAACAAACAGGAAAAGAAATTATTTTCCTGGAGGAAGATACTTCTATACACCCGAATGCAAAGGAATTAGAGAATTCTGAAAAACGTATGTTCGATTGTATGGACTGCCATAATCGCCCATCCCACGAATATTTTTCTCCACCGAAATATGTGAACGGATTATTTGCCGGTAATAAGATATCAACAAAAGTTCCCTATCTTAAAAGCGCTGCTATGGAAGCTACTAATGACACTTATTCTACCAAAGATTCGGCTTTTATGGGAATAAACGATCAAATGATAAAATACTATAAAGACGGATATCCTGATTTGTTTTCCAAATATGAGAAGGAGATTAAGAAAGCGATTACAGCGGTACAGGAAGCATTCTCATATAATACATTTCCCGAGATGAAAGTAAGCTATAAGCAGTATCCGAGAAATATTGGTCATTTTGAAAATAAAGGTTGTTTCCGTTGTCACGATGATAAACACAAAAGTTCCGATGGAAAAGTTATTTCCAAAGATTGTAATTTGTGCCATTCAATAATCGGGCAGGGCCAGAGGGATTCAATGAAATATGCACCTATTAACAGCACCATGGAATTTATCCACCCGGTAGATGTTGGTGAAGAATGGAAATCAACCAATTGTTCTGAATGTCATTTTGAAATGTTCTAGATAGCAGTTATAAATTTTTAATAATTTTGAAAAGATTGGCTTTATGTCAATCTTTTCTTTTTCATATTGTTTATTTATAATGTTTCTAAAATGGGGCATTCAAGTGAAAATATTTATTATTTTTTTTTAGGTAAGGCAAAAAATCAATTATGTTTGCGATAATAAAAATGTTTTATAACATAAGGCATTTTTGTAAAGTTCTCGAATTGTGTTTTTAATCAAATATTTAAATACATAGATATATGCCAGTTCAAGTACAAAGACTTCTGATTGCATTTGCGGTCTTTATTGCATTATTTCTGGTTGCCCGTCATTTTTTAAGACCGGCTAGTTTTGGTGAATATGGCCATTACAGGGGCGATGCATTAAAGGAAAATGAAGACAGGCCCATTAAGTATGTAAACATGAATGAAACATGCGTTACATGTCACGATTCAATTGCAGCTGTTAAAGATAGCAGTGTTCATAAGTCAATAGACTGTCAGACATGTCATGGCCCCGGTTACAAACATGTAGACGATCCTCAAAAAACGAATATTGTAAAAGAACACACCCGCGAATTTTGCGGCAGGTGTCATGCTAAAAACCCGGCCCGTGCAAAAGTCATAAAACAAATTGATATAGAAGAGCATAATAAAGAAGATGAATGTATAAGTTGTCATAATTCTCATAATCCTGTGTTATGGTAAAAGAAAAAGAAAATTTTTCAAGAAGAGATTTTTTTAAAAAATCTGGAGCTATAGCTGGAGGTGTATTATTTGCATCCCTGCTCAATCCGCTGAAAGCAGTATACGCTTCGCAGGAACCTAAAGGAGACGGCCCTTGGTATGGTATCGGATTAGATATCGAAAAATGTATTGGTTGTGCCAGTTGTGCCCGTGCCTGTAAAGCTGAAAATGATGTTCCTAAAGAACCCTTCTTTTTTAGAAGTTGGGTTGAACAATATACTATTACAAATAGCGGCGAAGTAAAAGTTCAATCTCCCAATGGCGGTATTGATGGTTATAAACAACCGGTACCTGAATCAGAGATATTTAAAACTTTCTATGTTCCAAAAATGTGTAATCATTGTGCGAAATCTCCTTGTGTTCAGGTTTGTCCGGTAGGTGCTACTTTTGAAACGCCCGATGGTTTCGTGCTAGCAGATCCAAATTATTGTGTCGGATGTCGTTATTGTGTTCAGGCATGTCCTTATGGTTGCAGGTATATTAAACCTGACCTGGGAACGGTAGATAAATGTACATTATGTTACCATAGAGTTAAAAAAGGATTGGATCCTGCCTGTATGATGGTATGTCCTACCGGTGCAAGGATTTATGGTGATTTGCGCGATCCTAAAAGTGAATTGGTTAAATTTATTAAAAACCATAACGTGGCCGTTTTAAAACCAAATTTAAATACAGGATCAAAACTCTATTATAATTCATTAAGTCAGGAGGTACATTAGTATGGAAGAATTTAAATCATTATATGAAGCTATGTCCCATATGGATGGCTTCTGCTATCCGAACGAGATAGAATTAAACTGGTCAATTCTCATTGTTCTTTATCCATATATAACAGGATTGGTTGCCGGTGCTTTTATTCTGGCATCTCTAAACAGGGTTTTTAATGTTCAGGCATTAAAGCCAACTTATGAGTTATCTCTTCTTACTGCACTTTCCTTTATGCTTGTTGCAACCATGCCATTAATTAATCATTTGGGAGTTCCCTGGCGGGCATATGAGATAATGACCACACCACATCTTACCTCTGCCATGGCTATTTTTGGTTTTGTGTATTTATGGTACCTGATGGTTGTATTGTTGTTAGAGATATGGTTTGATTACAGATACGATATGACTATATGGTCAAAAGAAAAGAAAGGGTTTAAAACTTTTCTTTATAAAATTCTTACCCTGGGGATTAAAGATACTTCGCCATTATCGCGTAAAACTGACAATAAACTTGGGTATTTTATAACGGTAGTCGGTATCCCGTCGGCTTTCCTTCTTCATGGATATGTCGGTTTTATTTTTGGGTCAATAAAAGCAAATCCATGGTGGTCCACAGTTATGATGCCTGTTATTTTTCTTTTTTCTGCTATGGTCTCCGGTATTGCTCTGGTTATGTTTATCTATATGGTAGTAAATTTTTTAAGGAAACAAAAACTCGACATAGTTTGTCTCGATGCCATTGGAAAATACTTATTCTTTATTCTTGTTATTGACTTTGTTCTTGAAGGTTTGGATCAGATTCACAGAATTTATGTAGCTGAAGAATCTTTTGATATACTTAATCTTTTAGTACATGGTAAATTATTCTTTACATTTTTCATAATGCAAGGATTAATAGGAACACTAATTCCTTTAGTTACACTGGGCACATTCCAATTTATAAAACCTAAAGAAAATATTCGCAAATTCTTTTATTTTATTATTGCAGGATTTGTTTTAGTTGGAATATTCTTTATGAGATGGAACGTAGTAATAGGCGGTCAGTTATTTTCAAAGAGTTTCTATGGATTCACTGATTTTAAATTAGATCTGATAGGTAAAGAAGGATTTTTAATGGCTATGATATGGATTGTAGTTCCATTAATAATATTATCCGTTCTTTTATGGTTACTGCCACCCTGGAAAAAAGCACCACATATTGAACATGAATAATTCATTTATGTATAAAAATAAATAATTAGTAATGTAAAAGGTTTCAATAAAATGAAACCTTTTTTTATTTTTTAAATATAAACAGGAAGTTATAAAATATGATATATGTCAGAAAAATCAGAAGAACATAAAATGGATGATAAAATTTTAGAAAGGCTTGACTATCTCGAACGAAGAATAGGCCAGTTGGAGTCTTTATTAGGCATCCGAAAAGTATCCCAGGAAGAATTTAAAAAATACGAAAGGGAACTTACTACTGAAGAATTGAAACAAAAATCTTCCGGTTCAGAAAAAGAGTTTGCCATGGAATCAAGAATCGGTGAGTTTGGTTTAGGGTGGCTCGGAAGTATTGTTCTTTTGTTTGGAATTGCATTTGTTACACAATATATTCAGAGTTCCGGACAGCCCTTATTTTCTACTCTTTTCGGTTACTTTGCTGCCGGCATAGTATTTATCATAGCCCATTATATTCGCAAATCTATCCCGGGACTATCCTCTAAATTTAATATTATAAGCTATATACTTCTATTTTATGTTACTTTGCGGCTTCATTTTTTTACCGATTTTCCGCTTATTTCAGAACCGGTTATTCCTTTAATCCTGTTAGTAGTAATTAGTATTGTTCAATTTTATTTTGCCAATAAAAACCGTTCAGAGTTTCTTGCCTCCATTGGTTTTATTTTACTTCTTATAACGGCAAATATCAGTAATACTACACACTTTATGCTTTCCATAGCGACCCTGGCCGTATTGTTTTCGGTTTATCTTTTGCATAAGAACAGTTGGTGGAAACTTATTATCATTTCTCAATTTATATCTTACATATCATTTGTTATCTGGTATTTGGTTCATGCTAATGCTGAAAAAAATATACCTGCAGAACTCACAGATCATTACAGCATTGCTTATCTCTTTATTTGTGTTTCTGCTTTCTCAATGATCACATTATTTAAGCAAAGGGAATCTATTCCGGAAGCATTTGTTTTTATTTCAATTATTCTTAATGGTTTATTCTTTACAGTAATTCTTACCATGTATGTGATTACTTTCTATATGATGAATTATGTAGGAATTTTCCTGTCTATTTCTGCGATTTGTTTACTTTTTTCGGTGTTCTTGAAAAAATATTCAGAGTGGAAATACACACCGGCTTTTTATGCCCTTTATGGTTTTGTTTCAATAAGTACAGCCATTTATGGAATTTTTGGTTTGCCACTTGCCTATTTGTTGTTATCAATCCAGAGTTTACTGGTCGTTTCGATGGCTATCTGGTTCAGGTCAAAAATCATTGTGTTTATGAATTTTTTTCTTTTTATTCTTTTAATGACCGGTTACTATTTTTCGGCAGAATCAATTCATTCCATTAATTTCTCATTTGCCGTTATAGCAATAATAACAGCCCGTGTTATTAATTTACAAAGCGAAAGACTGGATATCAAAACAGATTTGTTAAGAAACATTTACCTGATTTTAGGTTTTTTTGCAATGCTTTATGCATTATATAAAGTTGTTCCAGGACAATATGTTACATTATCATGGACCATTGCAGCAGTTGTGTATTTCATCTTAAGCATTTTGATTCACAATATTAAATACAGGTGGATGGCAATCTTTACTATGATAGCTGCCGCCATTTATCTTTTTATTGTAGATCTTGCCAGCGTAGGAATTATTTATCGTATTGTTGCTTTTATGTTCCTGGCTATAATTTCAATAGCTATCTCGGTCTATTATACGAAGCACAAAAAGAAAAATACCGGCGAAGAAACGGAAAGTTTGAACTAACAACTGAATATGAGAAAGGATCTGAGAAATCAGGTCCTTTTTTTGTAATCAGTTAAAAGATTAAGCTACTTTTGCAGTGTTTTGTAATGAATGACAATGAACAAAAGCGATATGAGTGAAAAAAAACTTCCTGTGGTGGAGGAATTTTATTCGATTCAGGGGGAAGGATTTCATACCGGAAAACCTGCTTATTTTATACGCGTGGGAGGTTGCGATAATACCTGCGCATGGTGCGATACAAAATTCTCCTGGGACAATCAATCGCATTGGCTGGTAACTGTGGACGAAGTGGTTGAAAGAGCGGCTGGATTTGCCGCAAAATCGGTAGTTGTTACAGGAGGCGAGCCGTTAAGTCATAACCTCGATTATTTGTGCAAAAAGCTAAAAGAAAAAAATATGGAGACGTTCCTGGAAACGAGTGGTTCACACCCTTTGTCGGGTACATGGGACTGGATATGTTTTTCTCCTAAACGACAGGCATTGCCCGAACCTGAAATATACAATATTGCCGATGAACTTAAAGTTGTAATACAATCAAAAGAAGATTTTGAATGGGCCGAAAAAAATGCCGAATTAATAAATAATAATTGCAAGTTGTTTTTGCAACCTGAATGGAGTAAGTTCGATACAATTATTAAAGAAGTGGTAGAATATGTAAAAGCAAATCCAAAATGGAATATTTCTTTACAATCACATAAATTCATGCAGATTCCTTAATTCATGAGATTCATTCTTTTTATAATATTATTTATGTATTCGGTTTGTTCATTTTCTCAAAATGAATACTCTACTAAAAATAAAAAAGCTATCGCACTTTTCGAAAATGCATTGGCATATTTTAACCAGGGGAATCTCGAAAATACAAGAACCTACATTAGACTGGCGCTCGAAAAGGATCCGAATTTTATCGAACCTTATTTGTTAACTGCCGATATGGAAAATGAACTCCAGCATTTCGATAAAGAAATAGAAGCTTTTAAAAAGGTCATGGAAATAAACCCCGACTTTAACCCGAAAATATATTTTACTGTTGCCAGATCCGAAATGAAAACCGGGCTCTATAGTGAAGCGGTAAAACATCTTGAGAAATGTTTAACTTACACAACTCTTGATTCGTCCATTGAGAATGAGGCAGGACAATTACTGAAAAAAGCCGGGTTTGGCGCATGGGCTGTTGAACACCCGGTTCCTTTTAATCCTGTTAATCTGGGGCCTTACGTAAATACTAAATATAAGGATTACTGGCCTTCACTTACAGCTGATGAAAAAACTTTGATTTTTACCTCGCAACTGCCAACCAACATGCGAACACCTATGGGAGCAACGCAAATGCAGGAAGATTTTTTTATTACTTATAAAAATGATGATGGAACATGGTCGCCATCTATGAATGCCGGCCCTCCTTTAAATACCGAAGATAACGAAGGAGCCCAGGGCATTTCTGCCGATGGGCGTTTCTTGTTTTATACTGCCTGTAACCGCAGGGAAGATTTCGGATCATGTGATATTTATTACTCCGAAAAAATAGGGAATACATGGTCAGAACCAAAAAATATAGGACCACCTATCAGTACCAGTTATTGGGAGTCGAACCCGGCACCTTCTTCGGATGGACGAATTCTTTTTTTTGCTTCAGGAGGAAGACCCGGTTCAAGAGGTGGGCGCGATATTTATATGTGTCATAAGCTGGCAAATGGTACGTGGTCGGAACCCGAAAATATGGGAGATAGTATAAATACTCCGGGGAATGAATATGCTCCTTTTATTCACCCCGATGGCAAAACCCTGTATTTTTCATCCGATGGATGGCCGGGAATGGGAGGACAGGATATTTTTTATTCAAGGTTGAAAAATGACGGAACATGGTCTACTCCAAAGAATATTGGATATCCTATAAATACATATGCAGATGATTTTGGATTAATTGTTAATGTAAAAGGAAATTTTGCATATTATTCTTCCAACCGGAAAGGTACTGTCGATTGGGATATTTTTGGTTTTGAATTATATCCGGAAGCCAGACCCACTCCTGTAACATATGTGGCCGGGATAGTTTATGATGCTGTAACAAAGCAAAAACTGGAAGCCGCAATCGATATTCAGGAATTGGAAACAGCTGACACCGTAGCCCAGGTGCTTTCTGATCCCAGGAATGGTGCATATCTTGCCTGTCTTCCGGCAGAACACGATTACGCAATGAATGTTTCAAGGAAAGGATACCTGTTTTACAGCGACAATTTCTCACTCAGGGGATTAAAAGATGTTAGTTCAACATATAAACGTGATGTATACCTGCAGCCAGTTAAAGAAGGAGCATCAATAGTTCTGAAAAATATATTCTTTGATACGGACTTGTTTAATCTTAAGTCTGAATCTACCGTAGAACTTGGGAAGATTATTACGTTTCTGAATGACAATCCGGGTGTATCCGTGGAAATTGGCGGACATACAGATAATGTCGGTTCAGCCGAACATAACATTAAACTTTCTCAAAACAGGGCGAAAGCAGTTTATGATTTTCTTACTTCTCGTGGAATAAATGCAAAGCGAATGACTTATAAAGGCTACAGCTTTTCCAAACCAATTGCAACCAACGATACTGAAGAAGGAAGAGCATTGAACCGCAGAACAGAATTGGTTATAACCTCTGTGAAAGAGTAAGTACCAATTGATTTTATTCTTAAGAAATCCATTTTGATTTTATGGAATTTTCTAAATGAGGAATCTGTTTTCAAAAATAAATAATTATAGCTATTTTACATCGTTGTAATTAGCCTAAAATATCTGAACTATGAAAACGAATAAATTTATGCCCCTGTTGGCTTCTGCAATCCTTCTGTTTTCAATTGTAATAGCCGGAATAAGTATGAAAAGAATAAATCCCAGACCTATCGACAAGCCCCTTCATTTTGCAAACTCAAATGATTACAGGAAAGATTGGGCAACTGTAGACAGTCTCGATTCCAAGGGATTGCCAAAATCGGCTCTGGAAATAGTCGATAAGATCTATAAAAAAGCATTTGCCGAGAAGAATGCAGCCCAGGTTGTAAAGGCCCGTATTTACCAGTTGAAATATAGAAATGCCATCGAGGAAGATGCTTTCGAAAAAATAGTTACAGATCTGGCGAAAGATGCAGAAATAATGCACTATCCCTATAATTCTGTTTTTCATTCTATATCTGCCAGTTTATATTGGATGTATTATCAGAATAATCGCTGGAAATTTTCAAACCGTAGCGAAACCGTCAACTTTGTTAATAATGATATAAAAACATGGGATTTGAATAAGCTGGCTGATGTTTGTATTAAGCATTATATGAAATCGCTCGAAAGTGAAGACAGTTTAAAACGGACCCTTGTTACAGAAGTAGAAGCTGTTCTAAACAAAGGCCAGGGTACCGATGGTTTGAGACCAACATTATATGATTTTCTGGCGTTCAGGGCAGTTGAGTTTTTTTCTAACAAAGAAATTGCCCTTTCCCGGCCTGTCGATAAATTTGAATTGAAAGAAGATTTTTATTTTAGTAACGCAGGAGAATTTGTGAAACAGAATTTTCAGAATTCAGATACTCTTTCATTACAGTTCTATGGAATAAAAGTATTGCAGAAACTGCTCGATTTCCACATCCGCGATGCTAAACCCGAAGCCTTTATTGATGCCGATCTGGCTCGTTTGAACTTTGTTTATTTTAATTCGGTAAATCCTGAAAAGGACAGCCTGTATATCGAATCATTAAAATCAATCTGTAAAAAGTACGAAGATGTTCCATTTGTATCAGAAGCATCATACAGGTTAGCTTTCCTGTATAACACTCTTTCGTCGGGCTATAACTATGAAGATTCAACCACATTTAAATTTAAAAATTATAAAAATAAGGCCATGGATATTTGCCTTAAGATGATTCAGAAATATCCGGAAGCCAGTGGTACATTAAAATGTGAAAATCTGAAAGAACAGATTGAAAACAAATCCATTTCATTTGAAACGGAAGATGTTATAAATCCAGGCAAACCATATGCAATTAAGCTGAACTACCTGAACCTGAAAAAAGCCTGGATTCGTATTGCATCCATCGATATTGAAGAGTATGAAAAACTGGCCGAAAATAATTATGGAGTGGAATATGTCGGTAAATTGATGAAAGCAGTAAAAGTAATCAAGAATTATGAAGTTCCATTGCCTGAGGACAATGATTATAACAACCATTCTGTTGAATTTATAGGAGATACACTGCCCTTTGGACACTATGTTATTTTTGTTTCCCAGAACAAAGAATTCAATTATGATAATGATGCCATGGCTTATAATGATATAATGGTTACTGATATAAGCTATATGAAACGAAGGATGGAAGATGGTACATACCAGGTTTATGTGGCTCATAGAAAAACCGGGGAACCATTGCAGGGAGTGATAGTTCAGGAATATTTCTCTAAGTATAACTATTTAACCAGGAAATATGTAATTAATAAAGGTGATACTCACACCACCGATGAAAATGGTTTTGCCTCAGTTTTACTTAAGTATGATAAAGATGTTTATAATACAGGACTTGAATTTCACTGGAATAAACAAACTTTAAAAACCAAACAGAATTTTTATAATTACAGGTACAATAATGAAAGACCTAAAACTTATTCAATTATTCTTTTTACCGACAGGGCGATATATCGTCCCGGACAAACGGTTTATTATAAAGGAGTGGTAGTTGAAGTTGATGGCGACAACCGTAATATCGCAAAAAATTTCTCCACTACGCTGTCGTTTAAAGATCCTAACTACCAAAGTGTTCAGGAAGTAAATCAGGTAACAAATGAATTCGGTACTTTTAGCGGAACATTACAAATACCGCAGGGATTGCTGAATGGATTATTTCAGTTAGTGACCCCATACGGTTCACAAAGTATTTCGGTAGAAGAATACAAACGTCCGAAATTTATCACGGAAGTATTGCCATTTAACGGGAGTTACAGGGTTGGCGATTCGGTTGAAGTGGTGGCAAAAGGAACTGCCTATTCAGGGCCAAGTATTTCTGATGCACAGGTTACTTACCGGGTTGTTCGCACACCTGTGTGGCGCGGATGGTGGTGGAGACCTTTCAGGCAAACTTCAGTTGAAATTATTAACGGAAAATTAAAAACTGACGAAAAAGGAGAAGTCAGGTTTAAATTTAAGGCAGTTCCGGATCTGTCATTTAAAGCAGATGATTATACTGATTTCGATTACCAGGTATATATTGATATAACAGACATTAATGGGGAAACCCAGTCATCGTCAGGATCGGTTACGGTTGGCTACACTACCTTGCAAATCAGTTCTTCCATTCCTGATATGGTAAATGCTGCCGATACCCAGAAATTTCATATTTATACTACCAATTTAAATGGTGAAGAAGTTGGCGCTGCAGGGAAAATTACCATTTCAAAACTGGAGGATGAGAAAGAAATACTCCGGAGCAGACTCTGGCAGAAACCAGATAAATACAGCTATACGAAAGACGAATGGAATAAATTATTCCCCGGTAATGTGTATCAGGCTGAATCTGATTTATCAAAATCAAAAACAATTAAGCAGGTATTTGAATATTCATTTGACACCCACAAAGAAGAAAAATTTGTAATTAAAGATCTTTCGAAATGGGATCCGGGACGATATGTTATTAATATGAACTCAGTCGATTCCTTTGGAAAAAAGGTCATTAATAAAAAATACATAGTTGTATATTCCGAAAAATCTGAACACCTGCCTTATGCAACCCCCTTCTGGTCAGTATCGGTGAAACATGATTGCGAACCCGGCGAATCGGCTAAATTCCTTGTTGGCAGTAGTTACCCAAATGCGTATGTATTATATGAAGTGGAACATAAAAATGAAATAATAATATTAAAGAAATGGTTGAAAATAAGCAATGGGCAGGTACTGATTGATATTCCGGTAAAAGAAGAATACAGAGGTAATTTTGCAGTTCATTTCAGGATTATTGCAGATAACAGGTATTATTCTTTTGACGAAACGGTATATGTTCCGTATTCTAACAAATTGCTGAAAATGTCTTTTGAAACGTTTCGCGATAAGTTACTTCCGGGACAGCAGGAAGAATGGAAAATTAAAATATCGGGACCTAAGGGCGAAAAGGTAGCGGCAGAGATGGTTGCCGCGCTATACGATAAATCGTTAGATGCATTAAAAGCAAATTACTGGGACTTCAGTGTTTTTCCGACATATTATATGAGCCTGCAGTTAACTCCTGATTTATTCAGCTCTGGTTCATCCAGTCAGATAGTTAAAAATTATAAAACATATTCTTCGTATCCATATCAAACCTATGATCAGCTGAACTGGTTTGGCTTTTATTATTACTCCGGAAATTATTATGGTTATGGAGGTTATGAGGAAAGCAGAGGCAATAGGCATAAAGGAGTGGCATTAATGGCTAAAACCGCAGCCCCTCCGCCCTCTGAAATGAATGGAGAATATGACGAAGCAGAGAAAAGTGTGGATGCTACTGGCAAGCTTGAGCAGAAAGAAAGAGCCGTATCCGATACAACTATTTCAGATCCTTTTGCTGCCGATGTTGATAAAAGAGATGAGGGTTCCGGAAACGTTAAAGTCCGTACCAACCTGAATGAAACAGCTTTTTTCTACCCGACACTTTCTACCAATGAGAATGGAGAAGTTATTGTTAAATTCACTGTTCCCGAAGCATTAACAAAATGGAGAATGATGGGTTTTGCACATACACAGAATCTTGAGTATGGTTTTATTGGTAACGAACTGGTTACCCAGAAAGAACTGATGGTGATTCCAAATCTGCCACGATTTTTCCGTGAAAACGATAAAATGGAACTATCGGTAAAAATTTCAAATCTTACCGATAAAGAAATGACAGGGCAGTCCGGTCTTGAATTTACCGACCCGATAACAATGAAACCGGTTTCCGGAATTATTGCAAAACAGGACGAGTCAAAGACTTTTACTGCCAGCGCTAAAGGTAATACAACAGTAACATGGGCATTAACCATTCCTGAAGGAATAAATGCTTTAGCTGTTAAGGTTGTCGCTGTATCCGGTCAATTCAGTGATGGTGAACAAAGTGTTGTGCCGGTAATGAGTAATCGCATGATGGTTACCGAATCACTTCCTTTGCCAATCCGTGGAAATCAATCGAAAACATTTGAGTTTAAAAAATTGATAGAGTCAGGAAACTCAAATACTCTGAGAAATTTCAAATATACACTGGAGTTTACATCTAATCCTGCCTGGTATGCCGTTCAGGCATTGCCCTATCTGATTGAGTATCCTTATGAATGCAGTGAGCAGTTGTTCAGTCGTTATTATGCAAATAGCCTGGCAACTCATATTGCAAACTCATCACCAAAAATTAAATCGGTTTTTGATTCATGGAAAAATACACCCGATTCAAAGGCTTTATTGTCAAATCTTGAGAAAAACCAGGAGCTGAAGTCTGTATTGTTACAGGAAACACCCTGGGTGCTCGATGCACAGGATGAATCACAGAGAAAAAGAAATGTAGGACTTCTGTTTGATTTAAACAGGATGGCGAATGAAATGCAGTCGGCGCTTGCAAAACTCGAAAAAGCCCAGTCGTCTAATGGTGGCTGGCCCTGGTTCCCGGGTATGCCGGAAAGCCGGTATATTACCCAGCACATTATTACAGGTTTCGGTCATCTTCAAAAACTGAAAGTAGTTGATTATAATAATGATAATAAATTACGGAGTATGGTTACGGATGGCGTGAAGTTTCTTGATGAGGAAATACGCGACGATTACAATAATTTATTAAAGTACTATTCAAAAGAAGAACTTCAGAAAAAACATATTGGTTCTACCCAGGAACAGTACTTATATTGCAGGAGTTTCTACACTGAAATTCCGGTCCCTAATAAGTGTAAGGAAGCTTTTGATTATTTTAAGGGACAGGCCGAGAAATACTGGTTAACAGAGAATAAATATTTACAGGGAATGATGGCGCTTGGTTTACACCGGTATGGGAGCAAAACGGTTCCACAGGATATCATAAAATCTTTGAAAGAAAATTCAATCGATCACGAAGAACTTGGCATGTACTGGAAAGATGTGGAAGCAGGATATTACTGGTGGAATGCTCCCATTGAGACAGAAGCATTGTTGATTGAAGCTTTTGACGAGATTTCCAATGATCAGAAATCAGTGGAAGAGATGAAAATATGGTTGTTGAAACAAAAGCAAACCCAGGATTGGAAAACAACAAAAGCTACGGTAGAAGCCATTTATGCTTTGTTATTAAAAGGTGTAGATCTCTTGGCTGATGACCAATTGGTTGAGATAGTTGTAGGAAATCAGGTAATTGATCCGAAAAAAACGGATGGTGTGAATGTAGAAGCCGGAACGGGGTACTTTAAAACCAGTTGGCAGGGTGGAGAAATTACACCTGAAATGGGTAAAGTAAAAGTTACTAAGAATACTCAGGGAGTAGCATGGGGTGCCGTTTACTGGCAATATTTCGAACAGCTTGATAAAATCACACCCCACGAAACACCCTTAAAGTTGAAAAAAGAATTGTTTGTAGAGCGGTTAACTTCATCCGGAAAAGTAATCGAACCATTAGCTGCGGGAGCAATTCTTAAAGTCGGCGATAAGGTAATTGTTCGCATCGAACTCAGAGTTGACCGGAATATGGAGTTTGTTCACATGAAAGATATGCGTGCGGCAGCTTTTGAACCTATGAATGTAATCTCAACATATAAGTACCAGGATGGATTGGGCTATTATGAAACCACCAAAGATGCCAGTACAAATTTCTTTATGGATTACTTACCTAAAGGAACCTATGTGTTTGAATATCCCTTAAGAACATCGTTTAAAGGAGATTTTTCAAATGGTATTACAAGCATACAATGTATGTATGCACCTGAGTTTTCATCCCATTCGCAGGGCGTAAGAATTAAAGTTGAATAACCGGGACACTGTTGTTTTAAAAACACGTGTAAGCTCTGTGCCCGGTAATTGTTAATTACGTTTATGTAATGTAATTATATATAGCATGATATGTATTTTACCCCGTGTTGAAACTTTCTGTTAGCAAATAAGGGGTTGTAATATTATTTTTTAACTTTATGATGTGAATTTAGGGCATGTTAGTACAATTGTCCGGTATAAACTATTCGTAATGAAAAATTTAGTAATAGTACTTTTAGTTATTTTTATTATTTCATCTTTTTTTCCTGGTTACTCTTTTGGACAGACTGTCATAGAAATGACTTATCCTACTGATGCAGATTTGGTTTTGGTAAAAGTTGACAATAAAAAGGATGCAGACATTATTGTATATAAAACAACGAGTAAGGAAGAGGCAAGGCAATGGGATTGCATGTGGTTATTTAAAGAATGGGGATTTTCTGATCTGTCAATTTTTATTATGAACAATATCAGTGATACTTTACTTTACGTTGAGGATGATTATGCATATAAAATTGCAGGTAAGATATATTTTACTGATAAAAAGGAAGAAAGGGGTTATAATGATCCGTATTTCAGGCTGGAAGGAGTATTCAGAAAGTTCAGAGATATTCCTGTTGATTCGTTACAAGATACGGTTAAAAAATCCTTTACTAAACAATATTTTATAACTCTCAATGGAAAACTATCATTTAATAATCAGACACAGAAAATTCCTGGAAATTTTAAAATTAAATTGCTTGATTCTTCCGTTGTAAACTCAATCTTTGAATATTTGCCCGATAGCAATGTGTTCATTTATAAGCATAAAATAAATAGAGGATACTATAACCTGATGATAACAGCAGATGGCTATAAAACCTATACAGAACAGGTAATAATTTCTGAAAACGATACCGCTTTTAAAAGTCATATTATTCTCAATATGGAGCCAGTTGAAACTCCTAAACCGGAAGTTATCCTGGTTGTGAATAATATTCTTTTTGATTATGATAAGTATAGTCTTCAACCCGAATCAAAAGCAGTTCTCGATAAATTAGCCGGAGTTTTGACTGATAATCCGGATATCAAATTGGAGTTGATTGGCCATACAGATTCGAAAGGTTCTAAAATGTACAATGAAAATTTATCACGACTTAGGTCTAAGTCGGCAGTTGATTATTTAATTAAGAAAGGAATTTCAAAAGATCGTTTAATTTCCCTCGGAAAAGGCTATGAAAACCCGGTAGCAATAAATAATAATGCAGACGGTACAGATTGCGCGGAAGGAAGAAAATATAACCGCAGAGTTGAAATTAAGATTGTAGATGAGAATCAGGGTAGAATTAAAATAGAAGATATTGTTGTGCCCGAACAATATAGGATAAAAGACAACCGGCATTAATTCTTTAATCAATTCAAAAGGGGACTTATAATATTTTCAATAATTGAATGTTTTCAGTTTATCTTTGCCACTTAAACATTTGTTGTTGAAAAGAACCTGTAATTATATTGTTATAATCCTGGCGGGAATTTATTTTGTTTCCTGTTCGCCTACGCGCTTTGTGCCTGAAAACGAATTTTTATTAAACAGGGTTAAGGTAAAATGCGATAACAAATATGTAAATCTTGAAGAAGCAGAGAGTTATATAAAACAAAAACCCAATAAGCATATCCTTGCCTTTTTTCGTTTTCACCTGATGGTATATAACATAGCGCATTTAGGAAAAGAAAGGAAGTGGAAAACCAAACTTGGAAATATAGTAGGAGAAGAACCTGTAATATTCGATCAGTTCAAAGCCGATAAATCCTGTAACCAAATTAATTCTTATTTAAAGAATAAGGGATATTATAATGCCAGTGTCAGGGATTCTGTCAAAATCAGAAGAAAAAGAAAGAATATGATTTATGTTATTCAAACCGGAAAACCTTATCTGATTAATAATATTGAATATAAAATAGAAGATGAAAATGTAAGTAAAATTATTAATGAAGATACTTCTTCTTCATTCCTTAAAAAAGGAAATCTATTCGATACAGATGTACTTCAAAAAGAACGTATCAGAATGACCGAGTCGTTAAAAAGAATGGGGTACTATTTTTTTGTGAAAGAATTTATATATTTTGATGCGGATACCACTGTTGGAAACAATAGAGTTAATCTTAAAATAAACATCCAGGATAATGATAAACAATTGTCTGATGGAAGAATTGTTAAAGAAAAACACAAACAATATGCATTAGATTCTGTTTTTATATTTACCGATTTCGATCCTAAGCTGGCAATCCAGGACAGGGAAAAATATTTTCAGACATTTGATACCTTACATGAAAATGGATATTTCTTTATCTATAACAATCAACTGGATTTTAAAACCAGGGTTTTAACCCGTTCATGCTATTTAAACTCAGGTATTCTATATGATTCAAAAGATGTTGAAAGAACCTATAGAAGTCTGACTTCATTAAAAACTTTTCGATTGGTAAATATTCAGTTCCTCGAATCAACAAAGCCCAACTTCTTAAATTGTTATATACAGCTAACACCATTAAGTAAGCAATCTTATAAACTCGAAGCAGAAGGAACAAATTCTTCAGGAAACCTGGGGTTGGCCGGAAATGTTATTTATCTGAACAGGAATTTATTTAAAGGAGCACAATTATTCGATATTAAATTAAGAGGAGCCATTGAAAGACAAAGTGCTGTTGTAAGAGAAAACCAGGATCAGCTTCCATTTAATACAATTGAAATCGGAGGTGAATCAAAACTGAGTTTTCCTACTTTTTTAATGCCATTTTCTTCTGAAAAATTTAAGAAAAACAAGAACCCCAAAACCAATCTTATCTTAGCCTATAACTTTCAGCAACGACCGGATTATTCACGAACCATCTCAAATATTACATTTGGATATTCGTGGGAAGGAAATAAGAATCTCAGGCATTTTTTCAATCCGGCTGAAATCAACTATGTAAACCTTCCTTTTATTTCGGGTAAATTTCAGAATACAATTAGAAATACTTTTCTCGAAAACAGTTATACTAATCACCTGGTGGGAGTTACCTCTTATGGTTTTTTATTTAATGAACCAAATATTGGAATTCATCACGATGTGGTTTATGTAAGAGGGCAACTGGAAACCGCAGGAAATTTATTATCAGGAATAAATGATATGCTTCACTCTAACACAGTTGAAGGGAGCTATCAGATTTTAAATACAAAATATGCACAGTTTGTTAAGGCTGAAATGGATTTCAGGTACTATCATTTTATTTCCAAAGGAACAAAGCTGGCCTATCGTACTTTTGGAGGAATAGGAATTCCATATGGTAACCTTGATGTACTTCCTTTTGAAAAAAGATATTTTTGCGGCGGAGCCAATAGTAACAGAGCATGGGCTGTACGTAGTTTGGGTCCGGGATCATTCAGCGATTCATTAATGCTGGTGCCAAACCAGACAGCTGATATCAAATTAGAAGCAAACCTGGAATACCGGTTTAAATTAATGTGGGTAATTGAAGGCGCTTTGTTTGTTGATGCAGGAAATATCTGGGATTTGCGGAAAACCGATGAAAGACCCGGAGCGGAGTTCCGCTTGGATAAATTTTATAATGATATAGCTATAGGATATGGTTTTGGATTACGGCTTGATTTTTCGTTTTTTGTTTTCAGAGTCGACTGGGGTTTAAAAGGAAGAGATCCCTCTCAACCGGTTGGCCAGAGATGGTTGCAATGGCATAAGAAAATTACAGGAGACGATTATGCATTCAACCTGGGAATAGGTTATCCCTTTTGATATTTTTTTACTATCGTATATTTTTTTATTTTTGGTCATCACAAAAAAACTTTGTTATGTCTGAAAAAATATTCGATAAAGTACGTCCGGGAGTAGCCTGGGGAGATGGTTTGAAAGAAATATTCCGAATTGCCAAACAAAATGGTTTTGCTATTCCAGCGGTTAATGTAGTAGGTACAAATACGGTAAATGCTGTTATGGAAGCAGCTCATGTAGTTAATTCGCCGGTTATAATTCAGTTTTCAAACGGAGGTGCGCAATTTTATGCCGGAAAATCTTTGCCCAACGACAAATACGAAGCATCCATTGCCGGGGCTATTTCAGGTGCGGTACATATCCATCATCTGGCCGAATCATATGGAGTACCGGTTATAATACATACAGATCATGCGGCAAAAAAACTGCTTCCCTGGATCGATGGCCTTTTAGATGCCGGTGAAAAATATTTTGCACAGCATGGTAAACCCCTGTTTTGTTCACACATGCTTGATCTGAGCGAAGAACCACTTCACGAAAACATCGAAATCTGTAAAAAATATTTACAGCGAATGTCAAAAATCGGAATGTTTCTCGAAATCGAATTAGGTGTTACCGGTGGAGAAGAAGATGGTGTAGATAATACGGAAGTAGATAATTCTAAGCTTTATACGCAACCACAGGATGTCGCTTATGCATATGAAGAACTGCTTAAAATAAGTGAAAATTTTACCATTGCAGCCTCGTTTGGCAATGTACATGGAGTATATAAACCCGGGAATGTAAAACTTCAGCCTATCATTCTTAAAAATTCACAGAATTTTATAAAACAGAAATATAATACAGTTGAAAAACCTGTAAACTTTGTTTTCCATGGAGGTTCAGGCTCACTCAGGGAAGAAATTCGTGAAGCCATTTCTTATGGCGTAGTTAAAATGAATATTGATACCGATACGCAATGGGCTTACTGGGATGGTGTTCGTAATTATTATTCCAAAAAATCGGCTTACCTGCAAGGACAAATTGGTAATCCCGAAGGAGAAGACAAACCCAACAAAAAATATTATGATCCCCGCGCATGGTTGAGAGATGGTGAAAAATCAGTGGTTGAACGATTAAAAATTGCTTTTACTGATTTAAATGCCGAGAATAGGAACTGATGTCAAGAACAAAATCCGATAACTATCGGATCCAAATACCAAAACCAGGAACAAGCGGTAGAAGAAAGGAGGCGGGATGCAGCAAAAAAGAAATAGGAGGCAGTGAACAAAGAACAATGAACCACGAACGATTTATGAATAACGATTTAAGATTTTACAGTCGTATGACAATGAGTGACAATTGTTTTCTGTTTTTTACTAACAACTATTGACAACTGTCTGACATAATTTTTATTTACAAGTGGGGAAATTTCGCGAATATTTTACCTTTACCCGTTCCGAACGAAATGGAATTCTTGTCTTATTGTTTATTATCATTGTCTTACTGGTTTTGTTACAAACTGTCAGTTTATGGTTTGGAAAAAAACAGGTCGATTATTCTTCTTTCGAAAACGAGATAGGGAAGTTTATATCCTCTGTTCAAAATCAGGACAGTTCTGGTTCTTATAATGAAAATAATAACAATTCGTATAATGTAACCGGATATGCTTTGTTTAACCCGAATACTGTAACTGAAAACAATTTACAGCGGATGGGGATTCCCGAAAAAGTGATTCATTCCTGGATAAATTATATTTCAAAGGGTGGAAAATTCAGGGATAAAGAAGATGTGAGAAAGATATGGGGACTTGAAGATTCAATTTATCAGAAATTGGTTCCGTATATCGAAATTCCCATAAGTGGTAGTAATCAAAAATATGAGAATGAGAATACACAAAAATGGAAAACAAATTACAAGGAATGGAATAGTAACTCTGGTACTAAGTATTACAAAACCAGTTATTCTGATAAAAAAGATAATAGCGTAGAGTTAAATTCTGCCGATTCTGCCGGTCTTTGTGCATTGCCGGGAATAGGGTACGGATTTACAAGGCGTATTTTAAAATACCGTGATTTACTGGGAGGTTATGTCGCAAAAGAGCAATTACTCGAAGTTTTTGGTTTTACAGCAGAAATGTATTCAAAAATCGAAAACCTTGTTTATGTCGAATCTTCTTCAGTTAAAAAGCTGAACTTAAATAAAGCAGAATTCAAACAATTAATCCGGCATCCGTATTTTTCAAAAGATATTGTAAATAAGATACTTGAATACAGAAGAATTCAGGGAAAGATATTAAATATTCAGGATTTGGTAAAAGATAAAATGATAACTCAGGAACAATGCGATAAGATTAAGCAGTATATAGAGTTATAAATTAAAAATAAATTTACTAAGAAGGTTTGGACATATTGAAATTTTCCGTACATTTGCGGCTCAATTAACGAAAAGTATATGATTATTATTCCAATTAAAGAAGGCGAAAACATCGACAGAGCTTTAAAAAAATTCAAACGTAAGTTCGAAAAAACAGGGATTATGAAAGAACTGCGTGAAAGAAAAGCATTCAAAAAGCCTTCTATTCGTCGCCGCGAAGAAATTATCAAAGCCCGCTACATTCAGCAGCTTCAGCAACAGGATAAATAGTTAAAAATAACTAACAAAAAGTTATTTCGTAACTATTTTTTGTTTTTCTTCGTTTAATAAAATACATTTTATACTCGGAGATGATGGATGTGATTGGTGCATTTGGGGGATATATTCAAAACGAAAAACGGTACTCTGCTCACACGGTTAATGCTTACTTACGCGATTTAAATCAATTTGCAACTTTTTTAACAAGTTCATTTAATGGAATAAATCCATTAAATGCTAATTTCAGGCATGTAAGATCGTGGGTTGTCAATTTAATGGAACAAAAAAACGAAGCCCGGTCGGTAAACCGGAAATTATCTACATTAAATACTTTTTATAAATACCTTTTACGGGAGAAATTAGTTATATTTAACCCAACAGAAAAAGTAACCTCTCCTAAAAATAAAAAGAGACTTCCTGTTTTTGTAGAAGAAAAGCCCATGTCGGATATGTTTACAAAAATAGATTTTGGCGGAGGATATGAAGGGAAACGGAACAGGCTGATTTTAAATGTGTTTTATATGACCGGAATTCGATTATCTGAATTAATATCACTTAAAATAAGTGATATCGATTTCCATGAGAATACTCTTAAAGTTTTGGGTAAAAGAAATAAAGAAAGAATAATTCCATTTAATACCGGTTTACGAAACGAAATTCAGGATTATTTAAAGGAAAGAAATGAAATAAGTACAAATCCGGAATTATTTGTTACAGATAAAGGTGAAAAACTTTACCCGAAACTTGTTTACAGAGTGGTAACCCAATATATAAATATTGTAGCAACTATCGAAAAAAAGAGTCCGCATGTACTTCGGCATACTTTTGCAACACACTTATTAAATAACGGTGCCGATTTAAATGCAATAAAAGAGTTGTTAGGACACGCAAATCTGGCGGCAACTCAGATTTATACTCATAATTCATTTGAAAAACTTCGTACTATATATAAAAAAGCTCATCCACGGGCATAACTAAAAAATGGAGGAATTAATATGAAAGTAAAAATTCAATCAGTACATTTTGATGCAGATCAAAAACTCGAAACATTTATTCATGGTAGATTAGATAAACTTATTTCCCGAAATCAGAACATTGTACAGGCCGAAGTAACCCTGAAACTCGATAAAGCACAATCGATGGATAATAAGGTTGCCGAAATAAAACTGGAAGTTCCGGGGAACAATTTATTCGCTAAAAAACAGTCAAAATCTTTTGAGGAAGCAACAGATATTGCTGTTGATGCTTTAAACAGGCAGTTAAAAAAGTATAAAGAGAAGAAGACCGGCAAGTAATATATAATGCATAAAATCAGAACGCTGATTCGATAAATTCGGATCAGCGTTTTTGTTTATTTTAAAATTGTTCATATCCCTCTCAAAAACCATACAAATATTTTAAAATAATGTTTGGCTGTTAAGAAATATATTTATACATTTGCGGTCTGATTTTTAAAACCTGAAAAACGTTCTTTGAGATGCCGATGTAGCTCAGTTGGCCAGAGCAGCTGATTTGTAATCAGCGGGTCGGGGGTTCGAATCCCTCCATCGGCTCTGAGTGACGTCTAGAAAATATTGGGGAGATACCAAAGTGGCCAACTGGGGCAGACTGTAAATCTGCTGACGTACGTCTTCGTAGGTTCGAATCCTGCTCTCCCCACACCAGCGGGAGTAGCTCAGTTGGTAGAGCATCAGCCTTCCACGCTGAGGGTCGCGAGTCCGAGTCTCGTCTCCCGCTCTGGTTTTGCCGATGTAGCTCAGGGGTAGAGCACTTCCTTGGTAAGGAAGGGGTCATGGGTTCAATTCCCATCATTGGCTCAGAAACTAAAAATAAATGTTTAATTAATTATTCAACAAAAACTTGCAAAAATTATGGCAAAAGAAAAATTTGACAGGTCAAAAGCGCATGTTAATGTAGGTACAATTGGTCATATCGATCATGGCAAGACTACATTGACAGCTGCAATTACTAAAGTATTACACGAAAAAGGACTTTCTGAATTCCGTTCATTCGATTCTATCGATAACGCTCCGGAAGAAAAAGAAAGAGGTATTACTATTAATACAGCTCACGTTGAATATCAAACTGCCACAAGGCATTATGCACATATAGATTGCCCCGGACATGCCGACTATATTAAAAATATGGTTACCGGTGCTGCCCAGATGGACGGTGCTATTATCGTTGTTGCTGCTACTGATGGTCCTATGCCCCAAACAAGAGAACATATCTTACTTGCTCGCCAGGTAAATGTTCCTAAACTTGTTGTGTTTATCAATAAAGTAGACATGGTTGAGGACGAAGAAATGTTAGACCTGGTAGAAATGGAAGTTCGCGAACTTCTTAGCTTCTATCAATTTGATGGTGACAATGCTCCTGTTATCCGCGGATCAGCATTGGGTGGTTTGAATGGTGACCCAAAATGGGTAGCTAAAATTATGGAACTGATGGATGCAGTTGATTCATACGTTCCAATACCAACCCGTGAAAACGAAAAACCATTCTTATTACCCGTTGAAGACGTATTCTCCATTACCGGTCGTGGTACAGTTGCTACCGGAAGAGTTGAAACAGGCGTTGTAAACACTGGTGATGAAATGGAAATTATCGGATTAAGCTTTGAAAAGAGAAAAACAGTGGTTACCGGAGTAGAAATGTTCCGTAAAATTCTTGACAGAGGTGAAGCTGGTGATAACGTTGGTCTTTTACTTCGTGGTATTGATAAAAAGGAAATTAAAAGAGGTATGGTTATCGCAAAACCAGGCTCAATTACTCCTCATACCAAATTTAAAGCTGAGATTTATATCCTGAAAAAAGAAGAAGGTGGACGTCACACCCCATTCCATAATCATTATCGTCCACAATTCTATTTACGTACACTTGATGTTACCGGTGAAATGATTCTTCCCGAAGGTGTGGAAATGGTAATGCCTGGTGATAATATTACAATTCAGGTAGATCTTATCTATCCGGTTGCTATTAATAAAGGTCTCCGTTTTGCTATCCGCGAAGGTGGTAGAACAGTAGGTGCCGGACAGGTTACAGAAATTGTTGAATAATTAAATATCCTTGCATGAGAGGTAATTCTCTCATGCAAAACACGGGTGTAGCTCAATTGGTAGAGTGGTAGTCTCCAAAACTATAGGCTGGGAGTTCGAGTCTCTCCACCCGTGCAAAGAGTTTTATAATGAAACGACTAAAATTATATTTACAAGAAGCTTACATTGAGTTAACCCAGAAGGTCACATGGCCTACCTGGAAAGAGCTTCAATCCAGTGCAATAGTTGTAATGGTTGCTTCCTTTATTATAGCGCTTATTGTATCGTTAATGGACTTCGGTTTCAGTAACATCATGAAGCAAATTTATAGTATGTTCTATTAATCTTTAAGTGAAGATTATGGCAGAAAATGTGAAACATTGGTACGTAGTTAAGGCGATCAGCGGAAAAGAAAAGAAGATCAAAGAGTATATTGAGGCTGATATTAATCGTCTTAATCTTCAGGAATATGTTTCCCAGATTCTTGTTCCAACGGAGAAGATTTATCAGATCAGAAACGGAAAAAAGATTAGTAAAGAACGTAGCTTCTTCCCGGGTTATATCCTGATTGAAGCCATTCTTGTCGGAGAAATAACACACATTATTAAAAATGTTACGGGTGTGTTGGGCTTTCTGGCTTCCAAAGAAGGTCAGCCTACTCCTTTAAAAATGTCTGAAGTTAACAGGATTCTGGGTAAAGTTGATGAGTTAGCTGAAAGCGATGAAGAAATTAACAGCCCCTTCTTGGTTACTGAAGCAGTAAAGGTTATTGATGGACCTTTTAACGGCTTTACAGGAATTATTGAAGAGGTGAATGAAGAAAAGAAGAAACTGAAAGTAATGGTAAAAATTTTCGGAAGAAAAACACCATTGGAATTAAGTTTCATGCAAGTCGAAAAAGAATAAAAAAATGGATTGTGTTTTATGGCAAAACAAGTAGAAACATTTATCAAATTACAGATTAAAGGTGGTGCCGCTAATCCGTCTCCTCCCGTAGGACCTGCATTAGGTTCAAAGGGGTTAAATATCATGGAATTCTGCAAACAATTTAATGCAAGAACCCAGGATAAGGCTGGAAAAGTATTACCCGTTTTAATTACTGTATATGCCGACAAATCATTTGATTTTGTCGTTAAAACTCCTCCTGCATCTGTACAACTCCTCGAAGCTGCCAAACTTCAGTCAGGTTCTCCGGAATCTAACAGAAATAAGGTAGGTTCTGTAACATGGGATCAGGTTAAAGCTATTGCTTTAGATAAAATGCCCGATCTTAACTGCTTTACCATCGAGTCAGCCATGAAAATGGTTGCCGGTACCGCACGTAGTATTGGAATTACTGTTACAGGAGTTTCACCATTTCAAAATTAAACAACGTAGAAGCAATGGGAAAATTAACTAAAAACCGTAAGGCTGCGCAGGCGAAAGTAGATCCTAATATGTCATATGATATTAATGGAGCTGCTAAACTTGTAAAGACTCTTACTTTCACAAAATTTGATGCTTCTGTTGACCTTGACATTAGACTCGGTGTTGATCCCAGGAAAGCAAATCAGATGGTTCGTGGTATCGTTACCCTTCCTCACGGAACAGGTAAGCTAACCAGGGTTTTGGTACTTTGTACACCCGATAAGGTAAACGAAGCAACCGAAGCTGGCGCTGATTATGTGGGTCTGGAAGAATACATCGAAAAAATTAAAGGTGGTTGGACAGATATTGATGTAATTATAACAATGCCATCTGTTATGGCTAAAATCGGTGCTTTAGGTAAAGTATTAGGCCCCCGTGGCCTTATGCCTAACCCTAAAAGTGGTACAGTTACAATGGAAGTTGGAAAAGCTGTAAAGGAAGTGAAGATGGGTAAAATCGATTTTAAGGTTGATAAATATGGCATCGTTCATTCATCTGTAGGAAAAGTATCTTTTACTGAAGAGCAAATAATTGATAATGCTAAAGAATTTATTCGTACTATTATCAAATTAAAGCCTACTGCAGCAAAAGGAACTTATTTAAAGAGTATTTATCTGTCGAGTACCATGAGTCCCGGTATTCAGATTGATGCCAAATCAGTTGATTAATCTAATTACAAGGCACAAATGAGAAAAGAAGATAAAAATAAAATCATTGACGAATTAGCTGGACGTTTTCAGCAATTCAGTCATTTCTATTTTGCGGATATTTCAGATTTGAATGCTGCAGATACCAGTGTTTTAAGACGTAAATGCTTTGATAAAGAAATTGAATTAGTAGTTGTTAAGAATACTTTACTCCGCAAAGCGCTGGAAAGATTCGAAGGAAAATTCGATGGACTATACAATGTCTTACAAGGTGGTACCTCGGTAATGTTTTCTAATTCCGCAAACGAACCCGCAAAACTGATTAAGGAATTCCGCAGAACAAACAAAAAACCTTTACTTAAAGGTGCTTTTGTTGAAGAATCAGTTTACATTGGCGACAACCAGATCGATGCACTTGTTTCAATCAAAAGTAAAGAAGAACTTATCGGAGATATTATCGGATTGTTACAATCCCCGCTCCGCAACGTTATGTCTTCACTCGAATCAGGAAAGCATATTATTGCTGGCGTCGTAAAAACTCTCTCAGAGAAAAAATAATTCAAAATAGTTTTTAATCTTAAAAACAGTAAAATGGCAGATTTAAAAGTTTTAGCAGAAGAATTGGTGAACTTAACAGTAAAAGATGTTAACGAATTAGCCAAGATTTTAAAAGATGAATATGGCATTGAGCCTGCTGCTGCTGCAGTTGCAGTTGCTGCTGCTCCGGGCGCTGGCGATGCTGCAGCACCTGCTGAAAAAAGCTCATTCGATGTGGTTCTTAAATCACCCGGTGGTGCAAAACTTCAGATAGTTAAATTGGTGAAAGAATTAACAGGTCTTGGACTTAAAGAAGCAAAGGACTTAGTTGATGCTGCACCAAAGGCAGTTAAAGAAGGTTGCTCAAAAGAAGAAGCTGAATCATTAAAGGCAAAATTAGAAGAAGCAGGCGCAGAAATTGAACTTAAATAAAAACGAAGTTCAGTAACCTATATAGGTTTAGGGCCTCTTGAAGGCCTTAAGCCTTTTTGTCGTTTTATTTATTATGTTCAATTAATAGAATTAAAATGTCTGCAACAAATAACAATAGAATTAGTTTCGGATCCCATAAAAATCAGTTTCAATATCCTGATTTTTTGGAGATTCAGGTTCGCTCTTTCGAGGAGTTTTTTCAGCTGAATTCTACTCCTGAGAAAAGAAAAATGGAAGGACTTCATCGTGTCTTCCAGGAAAATTTCCCCATATCCGATACCCGGAATAACTTTGTTCTGGAGTTTATCGATTATTTTGTGGATCCACCGCGTTATGAAATTAACGAGTGTATCGAAAGAGGATTAACCTATAGTGTTGCTTTAAAAGCAAAACTCAAACTCTTTTGCACTGACCCCGATCATGAGGATTTTGATACAGTAATCCAGGATGTATATTTAGGGACAGTTCCCTATATGACTCCCCGCGGAACATTTGTAATCAATGGCGCAGAACGTGTTGTTGTTTCACAATTACACAGATCACCCGGCGTGTTTTTCGGACAAAGCGTACATGCCAACGGTACAAAACTGTATTCAGCCCGTATTATCCCATTCAAAGGATCGTGGATTGAATTTGCTACCGATATCAATAATGTGATGTATGCATATATTGATAGAAAAAAGAAATTACCGGTAACAACCTTATTGCGTGCTATAGGTTTCGAAAGCGATAAAGATATTCTTGAGATCTTCGGTTTAGCTGAAGAAGTAAAGGTTTCAAAAGCAGCTTTGAAGAAACTTATTGGTCGCAAACTGGCAGCCCGTGTTTTAAAAACATGGATTGAAGACTTCGTGGATGAAGATACCGGCGAAGTTGTGTCTATCGAAAGAAATGAAATAATCATTGACAGGGAAACCGTTATCGATAAAGATCATATTGATTTAATCGTTGATTCCGGTTCCAAAACGATACTTCTCCATAAAGAAGATCAAAACCTGACTGATTTTGCAATTATATACAATACATTACAGAAAGATCCCTGTAACTCTGAGAAAGAAGCTGTAATGTACATCTATCGTCAGTTACGTAATGCAGAACCTCCCGATGAAGAAACTGCACGCGACGTAATTGATAAATTATTTTTCTCCATTAAAAGATATGATTTAGGAGAAGTTGGCCGTTACAGAATCAATAAAAAATTAGGACTTGAAATTCCTATTGATACAAAGATTCTTACCAAAGCCGACATTATTTATATTATTCAATACCTGATAGAACTTATCAACTCCAAAGCAGATGTTGATGATATCGATCACTTGAGTAACCGTAGAGTCAGAACCGTTGGCGAACAATTGTCCGCCCAGTTTGGTGTTGGTTTGGCACGTATGGCAAGAACCATTCGTGAGAAAATGAACGTAAGAGATAATGAAGTATTTACTCCTATTGATTTGATCAATGCAAAGAGCCTTTCTTCTGTAATCAATACATTCTTTGGTACAAACCAGCTGTCACAGTTCATGGATCAGACCAATCCACTGGCCGAAATGACTCACAAACGTCGTTTGTCAGCGTTAGGACCAGGCGGTTTGACACGTGAAAGAGCCGGATTCGAAGTTCGTGACGTTCACTACACTCACTATGGCCGTCTATGTCCGATCGAAACCCCTGAAGGACCGAATATCGGCCTTATTTCTTCCCTTTGTGTATATGCAAAAATCAATAAACTTGGTTTTATAGAAACTCCCTATCGTTTGGCTGAAGCAGGAACTGTTAACCTGCAAAACGAAGGTGTTGTATACATGAGCGCTGAAGAAGAAGAAGAAAAAATTATAGCTCAGGCAAATGCACCGCTTAGTGATAAAGGTGTGTTCCAGAATCCAAAAGTAAAAGCAAGATTCAGAGGTGATTTCCCCGTTCTTGAAAAAGAACAGATCCAGTTAATGGATATTGCTCCTAATCAGATTGCTTCAATTGCAGCCAGCCTTATTCCGTTCCTGGAACATGATGATGCTAACCGTGCTTTGATGGGATCAAACATGATGCGCCAGGCAGTTCCGTTGCTTGTTCCTCAGGCACCGATTGTAGGTACCGGGTTGGAAGAAAAAGTAGCGTTAGATTCGCGTACACTTTTGATGGCTGAAGCCGATGGGGTAGTTGAGTTTGTTGATGGCAACGAAATAGTAATTCGTTACAAACGCTCTGAAGAAGAAAAATTTGTGAGTTTTGACGAAGATGTGGTTCGTTACAGAATCTTAAAATTCAGAAAAACAAACCAGAATACTACCATTACACTTCGCCCTATTGTTAAAAAAGGACAGAAAATTCAGAAAGGACAAGTACTTACTGAAGGATATGCAACCCGTAACGGTGAACTGGCACTTGGCAGAAACCTGATGGTTGCTTTCATGCCCTGGAAAGGATACAACTTTGAAGATGCTATTGTTATTAATGAAAAACTCGTAAAACAGGATGCATTTACTTCTATTCATATTGATGAATTCATATTAGAAGTTCGTGATACAAAACGTGGAGTTGAAGAATTAACTTCTGATATTCCTAACGTTAGCGAAGAAGCTACACGCAACCTTGATGAAAATGGACTTATCCGCAGAGGTGCTTATGTTCAGCCCGGTGATATTTTAATTGGTAAAATCACTCCTAAAGGTGAAACAGATCCATCTCCCGAAGAAAAACTTTTACGTGCAATCTTTGGCGATAAAGCCGGTGATGTAAAAGATGCTTCCTTAAAAGTTCCGCCATCCATGTATGGTGTTGTAATTGATAAAAAGCTTTTCTCACGTCAGATTAAAGATCGTAAAGTAAAAGTTGCAGAAAAGACTCTTCTCGATAAAATTGATGAAGAAGCAGCAAAGAAACTCAATGAGTTTAAACAAAAATTAATTGAAAAATTATTTGTTGTAGTAAATGGCAAAACATCGCAGGGAGTAAAAGATTATTACAATGTGGATGTTATAGCAAAGGGTGAGAAATTTACTCTTAAAATGCTTCAGACAGTTGATTTTATCAATATTAATCCGAATAAATGGACTACCGATAAATCGAAAAACGATTTGATCCGTGATCTGTTAAATAATTACATTGTTAAACATAAAGAAATTGAAGCTGAAGCTAAACGCAAAAAATTCAATCTTACCATTGGCGATGAACTACCTACCGGTATTGTAAAACTTGCAAAAGTTTATGTTGCACAGAAACGTGTAATTAAAGTAGGTGATAAGATGGCAGGTCGTCACGGAAACAAAGGTATTGTTTCAAGAATTGTTCGTGAAGAAGATATGCCTTTCCTCGAAAACGGAACCCCTGTTGATATCGTACTTAACCCACTTGGTGTGCCTTCCCGTATGAACCTCGGACAGATTTACGAAACTGTTTTGGGTTGGGCCGGCCGTGAGTTAGGAATGACATTCGCAACTCCTATTTTCGACGGAGCCGATTTGGATGAAATTAATAAATACTCTGATAAAGCCGGAATTCCACGTTATGGTCGTATGCACCTGTATGATGGTGGCACAGGCGAAAAATTTGACCAGCCTGCAACAGTAGGTGTAATTTACATGCTTAAACTGGGTCACATGGTTGACGACAAAATGCATGCACGTTCCATTGGTCCTTATTCACTTATTACGCAACAGCCATTGGGCGGTAAAGCTCAGTTCGGAGGTCAGCGTTTTGGTGAAATGGAAGTCTGGGCGCTCGAAGCATTTGGTGCAGCCAACATTCTACAGGAAATTCTTACAATTAAATCGGATGATGTTATGGGTCGTGCCAAAGCATACGAAGCGATTGTTAAAGGTGAACCAATGCCGGTTCCCGGAATTCCTGAGTCACTCAATGTGCTCATTCATGAATTACGTGGCCTGGGTCTAAGTATTAATTTAGAATAGCCTGGTTTTTTGGGCTCTGCCCTTTAATTAACTTAAAAAAAAGAAAACAATTATGGCTTTCAGAAGAGACAATAAAGTAAAAAGCACTTTCTCAAAAATCGTTATCGGATTAGCTTCTCCCGAAGAAATTCTTGAACGTTCAAGTGGTGAAGTTATAAAACCGGAAACTATCAATTACAGAACTTATAAACCTGAACGTGATGGTTTGTTCTGCGAAAGAATTTTCGGACCTGTAAAAGATTTCGAATGTCATTGCGGAAAGTATAAAAGAATAAGATATAAAGGTATTGTTTGCGACCGCTGCGGTGTTGAAGTTACCGAGAAGAAAGTTCGTCGTGAACGTATTGGTCATATCGAATTGGTTGTTCCAGTTTCTCACATCTGGTACTTCCGTTCGTTACCCAATAAAATCGGTGCGTTGTTAGGATTGCCTTCCAAAAAACTGGATTCGATTATTTATTACGAACGTTACGTTGTTATTAACCCCGGGGTTAAAGCTGCCGATGGTCTTAATAAAATGGATTTTCTTACGGAAGAAGAATATGTAAATATCATTGAAAATCTTCCAAAAGATAATCAGTATCTGGAAGATACCGATCCCAATAAATTTATTGCAAAAATGGGAGCCGATGCGATGCATGATTTGTTATCAATTATCGATTTGGATGATCTGTCCTATGCATTACGCGATCAGGCAAACAAAGAAACCTCACAACAAAGAAAAAATGAAGCTTTAAAAAGACTCCAGGTGGTTGAAGCTTTCCGCGAATCAAAAGGAATAAACAAACCGGAATGGATGATTTTAAAAGTTATTCCTGTCATTCCGCCCGAATTAAGACCATTGGTCCCATTGGATGGCGGCAGGTTTGCAACCAGCGATTTAAATGACCTTTACAGAAGAGTTATTATCCGTAACAACCGTCTGAAAAGGCTGATTGATATTAAAGCTCCTGAAGTAATTCTCAGGAACGAAAAACGTATGTTACAGGAAGCTGTTGACAGCTTACTCGATAACTCACGTAAATCGAATGCAGTAAAAACGGAAGCAAACCGTCCTTTAAAATCATTAAGCGACAGCTTAAAAGGTAAACAGGGTCGTTTCCGTCAGAACTTGTTGGGTAAACGTGTCGATTATTCTGCCCGTTCGGTTATCGTCGTAGGGCCAGAATTACAATTACACGAATGTGGTTTGCCGAAAGATATGGCAGCTGAGTTATACAAACCTTTTATCATCCGTAAACTGATTGAAAGAGGTATTGTAAAAACCGTAAAATCTGCTAAAAAAATTGTTGACCGCCGCGATCCTGTAGTATGGGATATTTTGGAAAACGTTCTGAAAGGACACCCGGTATTACTCAACCGTGCTCCAACACTTCACCGTTTGGGTATTCAGTCGTTCCAGCCTAAACTTATCGAAGGTAAAGCTATCCAGTTGCACCCACTCGTTTGTACCGCGTTCAACGCTGACTTTGACGGTGACCAGATGGCTGTTCATTTACCTTTAGGAAATGCTGCAATTTTGGAAGCCCAGTTACTGATGCTGGCTTCACATAATATTCTTAATCCATCCAATGGTGCGCCGGTTACTGTTCCTTCGCAGGATATGGTTTTGGGTCTTTATTATATTACCAAAGCACGTAAAAGTACTAAAGAAAGAATTATTAAAGGAGAAGGCCTCACATTTTATTCTCCCGAAGAAGTAATCATTGCTTATAATGAAAAAGCAGTTGAACTTCATTCCATGATTAAAGTTAAAACTCACGATATAGTTGACGGACAATCTGTGCTGCGGATTATTGAAACAACTGTGGGCAGGGTTCTCTTTAATGAAGTTGTTCCAAAAGAAGTTGGGTATATAAACGAACTTCTTACTAAAAAATCACTTCGTGATATTATTGCGAATGTATTGAAAGTTACCGGTATTGCCCGTGCTGCGAAATTCCTCGATGATATTAAAAATTTAGGTTTCCAGATGGCATTCAGAGGTGGATTGTCGTTTAACCTGGATGATGTTATTATTCCTGTTGAAAAAGAGAAACTCGTGAATGATGGCTATCAGCAGGTAGAAGAAGTTCTCTCTAACTACAACATGGGATTTATAACCAATAATGAACGATACAATCAGATTATTGATATATGGACACATACTAATGCCAGACTTACAAACCTGGTATTAAAACAAATTTCGGAAGATAACCAGGGATTCAATCCTGTTTTCATGATGTTGGATTCAGGAGCCCGTGGTTCCAAAGAACAGATCCGTCAGTTATGCGGGATGAGAGGTTTGATGGCAAAACCACAGAAATCCGGTTCTACAGGTTCGGAAATTATCGAAAACCCGATTTTGGCCAACTTTAAAGAAGGATTATCGGTTCTTGAGTACTTTATTTCTACTCACGGTGCCCGTAAAGGGTTAGCTGATACAGCTCTGAAAACAGCTGATGCCGGTTATCTGACCCGTAGGTTAGTTGATGTTTCACAGGATGTTATTATTTCCATGAACGATTGCGGTACTTTACGCGGATTGGTTGCATCTTCACTTAAAAAAGGCGAAGAAATTGTTGAATCATTGTATGATAGAATTCTTGGCAGAGTAACAGTCCACGATTTATACCATCCGTTTACCGGTGAACTTATCATTGCTTCCGGTGAAGAAATTACCGAAGAAGTTGCCAGGAAAATTGACGAATCACCTATTGAAAACGTAGAAATTCGTTCAGTATTAACCTGCGAATCCAAAAAAGGAGTTTGTGCTAAATGTTATGGACGCAGCCTTGCAAATGGCAGGATGGTTCAGATGGGAGAGGCGGTTGGAGTTATAGCAGCACAATCAATTGGCGAACCTGGAACACAGCTTACTCTTCGTACATTTCACGTGGGAGGTACAGCTTCCAATATTACTACCGAATCGAATATTATTGCACGTTATGACGGAGTTATTGAAATTGATGAACTCAGAACCGTTGCATTAGCAGAAGAAAAAAACAGTAGCGTAGATGTTGTTGTTAGTCGTTTAGCTGAAATGCGGATTACTGATAAAAAGACAGGAATCGTTTTAATGACTCATAACTTACCTTACGGATCGAAATTATTTGTCAAGAATAATGCAGAAGTTAAAAAAGGTGAACTCATTTGCGAATGGGATCCATATAATGCTGTTATTATTTCTGAAGCCGGCGGTAAAATTGATTTTGAAAATGTAATTGAAGGCGTTACTTTCCGTGAAGAATCGGATGAACAGACCGGATTTAAAGAAAAAGTTATTATCGAAACCCGTGATAAAACAAAGAACCCGACAATAAAAATTGTAACAACAGGAGGCGATGTTCAGAAGAGTTACAACATTCCTGTAGGTGCACATATTTCAATATCTCAGGGCGAAAAAATTAAAGCAGGTTCTGTTTTAGTAAAAATACCAAGAGCTGTTGGAAAATCGGGCGATATCACCGGTGGTTTACCAAGAGTAACTGAACTTTTCGAAGCGAGGAATCCCTCAAATCCTGCTGTTGTTGCAGAAATTGATGGTGAAGTACTCTATGGTAAAATTAAGAGAGGTAACCGCGAAATTATTATTACTTCCAAAACAGGTGAAGTAAAAAAATATCTTGTTCCTTTATCAAAACAGATTCTTGTTCAGGAAAGCGACTACGTTCGCGCCGGAACTTCGTTGTCAGACGGAGCAATTACACCAAACGATATTCTTGCTATCAAAGGACCGACTGTTGTTCAGGAATATATTGTGAATGAAATTCAGGAAGTGTATAGAATGCAAGGTGTTAAAATTAACGATAAACATTTCGAAACCATTGTAAGGCAGATGATGCGTAAAGTTCTGATTGAAGATCAGGGCGACACAAGATTCCTTGAAAAATCATTGGTAGATAAACTTGATTTCATGGAAGAAAATGACTGGATCTATGATAAAAAAGTGGTTGTTGATGCCGGAGATTCAGAAAATTTCAAGCCAGGTATGATTATTACTGCCCGTAAGCTTCGCGATGAAAATTCAATGCTGAAGAGAAAAGATAAAAAACTGGTTGAAGCCCGCGATGCCGTACCTGCTACATCAAGCCAGGTACTTCAGGGTATTACCCGCGCTGCCCTTCAGACAAAGAGCTTTATGTCGGCTGCTTCTTTTCAGGAAACAACCAAGGTTCTTAACGAAGCTGCAATTCATGGAAAAGTAGATTTTCTTGAAGGATTGAAAGAAAATGTAATTGTAGGTCACTTAATTCCTGCCGGAACAGGTCTGCGTGAATATACCAAAATGGTGGTAGGCTCGAAAAGTGAACTGGAAACCATGATGTCAAGAAAACGCTCTATAGAAGTTTCAGAATAATGAATATGGAAGATCATAATCCTAAAAACGCAGGACAAATTAACATTGAGCTGGATGAGGAAACAGCACAGGGAGTTTATTCAAACCTGGCTGTTATTACTCACTCCAGTTCTGAGTTTGTCATCGACTTTGTCAGAATAATGCCCGGAATTCCAAAAGCAAAGGTAAAATCAAGAATTATCCTTACCCCTGAACATGCAAAAAGATTACTTCTTGCACTTAAAGAAAATGTGAACAAATTCGAATCACAGTTCGGTACTATTAAAGTTACTGATCAGGGGCCCATTATTCCGATGACTTTTGGAGGACCTGCAGCAGAAGCCTAAATATGCAAAAAAGTGCATAAGTGCAACCTTTATTCTTTGCTCTTTGTCTATGTTGAAATTGCATCGAATAAAATGAAAATTTTTCAAAATTTCATAGTTGTTTTTTTATTGCTCTTTCTTTTTTCCTGTCAGAAACCGGAACAGGAGACTGACAATGATACGCAATCTGTTATCGACAATATTAGTGTTGATAATGTTGCCGAAAATCTGCTGACTACTGTAAATGACTATGGAATAAACTATTTAAGTGAAAATAATCCTAAGGTTGATACAGATGTAATGGTTACAATTTCACCGCAGTTTCCTGTAGATTCTTTTCCTAAAACAATGATAATTAACTATGGCAATGGAATTCTCTGTTCTGACGGTTTCCAGAGAAAAGGAAAGATAATTGTTGTTTTTGACGGAAGATGGACTATCGATTCCATTGCTGAAATAAGTGCAGAGATAAGCCTGAATTCTTTTTATCTCGATAATGTTCAGGTAATAGGGAGTTTTCAATTAACTTGTTTTGGAGCAGGTATGGTTATGCCGGAATATACGTTTAAAACGGATAATTCAAAGTTGGTCTTTCCGAATGGTGAAAATACTTCCTGGACAATGGATAGGACTATAAAATGGAAATCCGGTTTTCAGACTTTGGACGAAAAAAACGACGACTGTTTTTTAATCTCCGGAAATATTACCGGAATTAACAGAAAAGGACTGGGATATGATTCTGATATCAAAGATTCATTAACGTTCGATAATTCCTGCTATAATGGTATAATAACCAAAGGAGTACTTGAATTAACTCCCCAGGGGTTATCTTCAAGAACGGTAGATTTTGGTGATGGAACCTGCGATAAAGATGCTGTTATTACCATAAATGGGATTTCTTTTACTGTTAGCTTTTAAATACTTAATTATTTGTCCCAATTCTCTTTTACCGAAGAAGTTTTTTAATTAGAGACTATTGATTTAACTTTACATGCCAACACCAAGCATGTTAATCATTGTTATTATATTCTGGTTGCTACTGGGAATAGTAATTTATTCTTATGCAGGATATGCAGTTCTTTTGTTATTGTTAAATGTTATGAAAAGAGTAACTTCTTCCCGGGAGCCGGTAATTTATGAAGAATATCCCGAGGTTACGCTTTTTATAGCAGCCTACAATGAAAAAGAGTATATCGAAGAAAAAGTGAAAAACGGATACGAATTGGATTATCCTGAAGATAAATTGCATTTTTTGTGGGTTACAGATGGGTCAAACGATGGTTCGGAGCAAACGTTAAGTCAATTTAAGAATATTACAGTACTTCATGAGCCGGAGCGCAGAGGTAAGATTAATGCCATGAACAGGGGAATGAAATATGTAAAAACTTCCATTGTTATATTTTGTGATGCAAATACAATTTTGTCAAAAGGAAGTATTAAAGCAATAGCAAGTGCATTTAACGATAAAAGAGTAGGGTGTGTTGCCGGTGAAAAAAGGATTAGACAGAAAGAATCCGATTCGGCTGCCGGTTCAGGCGAAGGAATTTATTGGAAATACGAATCTTTATTAAAAAAATGGGATTCGGAATTATATACAACAGTAGGCGCTGCCGGTGAACTTTTCGCCATACGAACCGAACTTTTTAAAGAAGTGGAAGCAGATACATTACTCGATGACTTTATGATGTCGATGAAAATAGCTATTGATGGGTACAGAATAAAATATGTTCCTGAAGCATATGCTGTTGAAACTTCGTCGGTAAATGTTAAAGAAGAACTGAAAAGAAAAGTACGTATAGCAGCCGGTGCCATTCAGTCGACCATGCGCCTGGGAAAAGCAATAAATCCCTTTCACGATTTTTTGCTTTCTTTTCAATTTGTTTCACATAAGATTCTTCGATGGATATTGGTTCCCATGGCTTTGCCGTTTATATATATATTTAATATATTCCTGGCTCTGAGGATGGGGTTATTTGATATTAATATGTATTCTTTGTTATTCTGGCTTCAGACGTTATTTTATTTTTTAGCAGTTGTGGGATGGTTAATTCAGGAAAAGAACACAGTATTGAAGTTTTTGTTTGTGCCTTATTATATATTTGTTATGAACATTGCCATGTGGCTTGGATTTTTCAGGTATATAAAAGGGAAACAGTCTGTAAACTGGGAAAGAGCCAAAAGAGCGCAATAATATAAAAATAGCATGTTCTTACAGCCGTATTACAACTGTATGGCAATTGTTTTACAGCCGTATGACAACCGTTTTACAACTGTATGACAACCGTATGACAACTGATTACAATCTTGTATCATAGCTCTAATTTTTTATTAGCTTCCCTTTCCCTTTTTCAACAGAAACAGCCCTGTAAGGATTACCCGAGTAATAAATATTGCCTGAATTTTTTAATGTAGCCTCAATCTCCTTTGTTACATTCACATAGCAATTTCCGGTAGAATTACTCATTATAAAACAATAGTCTGTTACAAAATCGTTCAGATAAAAATAGCTGTAACCCATACTCCAGAGATAACAAACTCCTGCACTGCCATGTAGTTTCATGTCTCCGGTTCCTGCATGTACCGCAAATGTCATGGTAGAACAAACAAAGTTCATATCTACGGTAGAAATATCGGCAAAATTGTCAAATCTGAATTCTCTGGCCTTTATGGTATCTGAACACCGGATATCGCAACTTTCATTGAGTTTAAGATAGGAAATAGAATCGCAGCTGATATCGAGTTTTATATGCCCGTTATATTTTCTGGTCCAGTTGCATATATTGTTATTTTTTATTATTAACCTGTTATTCTCTACTTTGGTTTCAATTCCCTTGAAAAGGTGTTTGCCTGATTCAATTTTAATTACCGGGTTGGAGTTTAAATGTATAGTAATATCAAATACATCATCAATCTCAAGTTCACTGAAAGGGGCAAGGTTTCTTGTTTCAATCTCGGTCTTCCCGTTTGAATCGAAACAACCGCATCGGTCTTTTTTGGAACAGGATGAAATAATGAAAGAGATAATAAATATTGTAAGAACGAATATTTTCATTTGAAACACAAAAATCAAAATTATAAAAATTATTAATGGTTAATAAGTACAGGTGCCTATTTTATTCGGATTATTTTATTCATTTTATCTTTGTGTTTCAATTTAGAGTATGGCAAAAAAGAAGAAGAGAAATAAATTTCCGTTCATTCTGAAAATATTCTTAAGTATCTTATTCCTGTTGCTGATAATAGGTGGTTACGTTGGGTATTCCTATTATCAGAAAATATATTCCCCTAATGTAAAGCTCGGCAATAATAAAACATTTTTATATATACCTACCGGTTCCGATTTCAACGACCTGGTTTCCATTCTAAACCGGGAGCAGTTAATAGTAGATATGGCTTCTTTCGAGTGGCTGGCAGAATATAAAAATTATAAAGACCATGTTAAACCCGGCCGGTACAAGATAAAAAATAACATGAGCAACAACGAGCTTGTAAACCTTCTTCGTTCCGGTGAACAGGAACCTGTAAACCTTGTTATCCGCGGATACAGGCTGAAAGAGGAACTGGCAGGAAAAATCGGGGCAAATCTTGAAGCCGACTCTTCTTCTATAATGGAATTGCTAAATAGCCGGGCATTTGCTGAGAGTTATGGATTTACTCCAAACAATGTGCTGGTTATGATTATTCCAAATACGTATGAGTTTTTATGGAACACATCACCCGATGAGTTTTTTAAACGAATGGCAAAAGAATATAAAACTTTCTGGACTGATGAAAGAAAAGATAAAGCGCATGAAGCAGGGTTGACCCAGACCGATGTTTCCATACTGGCATCTATTGTTCAGCAGGAATCGTGGAAAACTGATGAAATGCCTGTAATTGCAGGGGTTTATATTAACCGTTTACATAAAGGTATGTTGCTTCAGGCCGATCCGACTGTTGTTTATGCTGTGGGTGATTTTTCGTTACGAAGGGTACTGAAAAAACACCTTCAGTTTGACTCGCCCTATAACACATATCTGTACGAAGGTTTACCACCAGGACCTATTTGTATTCCATGGCCTAAAAGCATTGATGCTGTATTGAATTATTCAAAACACCAATATATTTACTTTTGTGCAAAAGAAGATTTTTCGGGTTATCATAATTTTGCAAAAACCGGGGCCGAACATGAACGAAATGCTGCTAAATACAGGCAGGCGCTGAATAAAAGAAAAATAAAATAATATGAATAAGATTAAATTTGGTACCGATGGATGGAGAGCCATCATTGCTAAGGATTTTACCGTTGATAATGTAGCCAGGGTTTCTGTTGCCGTTGCATCGTGGCTGAATAACAAATCGAAAAATCCGGTTGTGGTTATCGGATATGATTTCAGATTTGGTGGAAAATTATTCGCAGAAACTGTAGCAAAGGTGCTTGCAACATATGAAATTAAGGTTTTTATCTCGAATGGACAAGTTTCTACACCGGCCGTTTCACTGGGCGTTGTTAAACTGAAAGCTCACCTGGGTATAATGATTACTGCAAGCCATAATCCTCCTGATTATAACGGGTACAAGCTAAAAGGACATCATGGCGGACCTTTGCTGGAAGAAAGCACTAAAGAAATTGAAAACACTATTCCCGAAGAACACGATCTGATTCTTGATTCAATAAAATGGGATGACTTTGTTAAGGCTGGTTTAATAAACGAAACAGATTTGGAAGATATGTACATTAAACATGTACATTCCGGTTTTGATATAGAGGCTCTTAGAAAATCAAAATTCAATTTTGGTTTTGATGCCATGTATGGTGCCGGGCAAAATGTTATGCAAAAACTTTTTCCAGACATTTTTCTTCTGCATTGCGAAAATAATCCTTCGTTTCGTGGTATTCCTCCCGAACCTCTTCATAAGAACCTGCTCGAATTCAGTAACTATATTGCTTCCAGTGGCAAAATCGATTGTGGCCTGGTGGTAGATGGAGATGCCGACCGTATCGGATTATATGACAGTAAGGGTAATTACATCAATTCCCATCTCATTATTCTCATTCTTATCTATTACCTGGCTGAATTTAGAAAAATGAGAGGCAAAGTGGTAACAGGATTTTCGAGTACCGTAAAAGTGGAAAAACTTTGTGCAAGATATAACATTCCCGTACAGCGTGTGCGAATAGGATTTAAAGATATCTGCAAAGTGATGTTACAGGAAGATGTACTGGTGGGAGGCGAAGAATCGGGAGGTATCACCTGCAAAGGTCACATCCCCGAACGTGACGGCATCTGGATGGGACTTACCATCTGGCAGTTTATGACTGAAACGGGTAAAAGTATTGAACAGATTATTAAAGAAATTTATGCCATTACAGGTACTTTTTATTATGCCCGTTACGATCTGAAAATCGAAGAAAATCATAAAAGAGTTGTTGTTGAAGCATGCAAAAACAATATGTTTAAATCTTTTGGCGATTTGAAAGTTGAACATGTGGAAACACTCGACGGATTCAAATATTTTATCAACGAAAATGAATGGCTCATGTTACGGGCCTCGGGCACTGAACCTTTGTTACGGATATACGCCGAGGCCGGTTCGGAAGATAGAGTAAAATTGTTTCTGGAGGAGGGGTTAAAAGCAGTGAACCGGAAGAAATAAGAATTAACAGACTTGAATTTGTTTGTTCCAGATTTCTGAATCTAAAAAGGAATCAGGATTTTAACAAATATATATAGTACACGTGTAACTTTCTAAATAAAGAATCGTCTTAGGCGCGATATTTATCCATTTGTTTCGTTATTTTATCGTAAAATTTTGTTAATTTATCGGTTTAATGTTTCAGAAAATAAAACATAAAGATACTTTTGTGTCGAAATTGCAACCTTTAAATAATAATACTGTCCTTATACTGAATTATTGAAATCATATAAATAAATGCAAAAACTATTTAAAACATCCCGGATTCTCTTGATTATTTTAATATTTGTTAGCAGTAATTATTCTGTATTTGCACTGGATGCTGCTAAATATACCATCAGTGGTCGGGTTAAAGACAAAAGCAATGGTGAAATGCTGATCGGTGTTACAGTTTATGTTAAAGAACTAAACATTGGAACAGTTACTAATGTATATGGTTACTACTCAATAAACCTGCCTGCCGGAAAATACCAGGTTAATTATTCTTATATCGGATATAAAACTGTAACAAAAACATTTGATTTAACTCAAAACACTGTTTTTAATATGGAGCTTGAGACCGAACAGGTAATGATAAATGAAGTGGTTGTAGTTGGCGAAAAGAAAGACGAAAATATTACCAAGGCAGAAATGAGTGTGGTAAAAATGGATGCCAAAACAATTAAGGCAATTCCTGCACTATTTGGTGAAGTTGATATAATAAAAGCGATACAGATGTTACCGGGTGTACAGGCTTCGGGCGAGGGTATGTCGGGTTTTAACGTAAGAGGCGGGGGTTCCGACCAGAATTTAATTATTCTTGATGAAGCCACAGTATATAATGCATCTCACCTGATGGGTTTCTTTTCCATATTTAACAATGATGCAGTAAAAGACGTAAAGCTGTATAAAGGCGATATCCCTTCTGAATACGGAGGAAGACTTTCTTCTTTACTTGACATAAGGATGAAAGATGGAAATATGAAAAAATTTTCAGGAGCTGGTGGTATCGGCACTATTTCCAGCAGATTAACTCTCGAAGGCCCTGTCATTAAAGATAAATGCTCCTTTATGGTTTCCGGACGAAGATCATATGCCGATTTATTTTTAAAGCTTTCGAATGATACCAATATGCAGAAAACAAAGCTTTATTTCTATGACCTGAACATGAAAATAAATTACACATTGGACGAAAAAAACCGCTTTTTTGTATCAGGTTATTTCGGTCGCGATGTATTTAAATTCAGTAAAGAATTTGGAATGAACTGGGGTAATAATACCGAAACTGTACGGTGGAATCATCTTTTTTCAAGCAAGTTGTTTTCTAATATGACTTTCCTTTTCAGTAATTACGACTATTCGTTGGAATCGAATGTCTCCATGCAGGGATTTAAATGGATAGCAAAGATGAGAGATTTCAGTGTTAAACCCGATTTCACATATTTTTTAAACCCTGAGAATACCATAAAGTTCGGTTTTGTTTCAACCTATCATCATTTCGAACCGGGATTTGCTGAAGGTAACGGTGAAAATTCAGTTATCAATGAATTAAAAATGCCTGGTTCAAATGCACTTGAAAGTGCAGCTTTTATTAGTAACGAGCAAAAGATTAATGCGGTTTTAACCTTAAATTACGGGTTACGGTATTCCATTTTTCAAAGCGTTGGAAGCTCAACGGTATATAATTTTGATAATAATCACCAGTCTGTTGATTCAACTGTATATTCCAAGGGAGAATTTTATAATACATACTCTGGTTTTGAACCACGGTTAAGCATGAAATATTCTTTAAATGAAGTATCTTCGGTAAAAGGTTCTTATTCCCGAACCAGGCAGTATTTGCATCTGGCATCCAATACAACAGGCGGAATGCCATTAGATATCTGGCTCCCATCAAGTATTAACATAAAGCCCAGAATAGCCGATATGGGTGCCATTGGTTATTTCCGGAATTTTAAGCACAATACCTTTGAAGTTTCTGTCGAAACTTATTATAAAATTGTAAATAACGAAATTGATTTTAAAGATCATGCCCAGTTGTTACTGAATCAGAAAATTGAGGGTGAACTTCGGTATGGAAAAGCCAAATCGTATGGAGTTGAGTTTCTGATCAGAAAACAGGAAGGGAAATTTACCGGATGGGTAAGTTATACCTGGGCACGTGCATTCAGAAAAATTAATGAAATAAATGATGGACTTGAATATCCCGCCAGTTACGATAAACCACACAATATTTCAATTGTTTTAAGTTATAACATTAGCAAAAGAATTAATGTTTCTGTAAACTGGATATACGCCTCTGGAGCAGCAGCCACTTTCCCCACCGGAAGGTTTGAATACAATAATGTTATTGTTCCTGTTTATTCAGAACGTAATACTTACCGGATGCCCGATTATCACAGGCTTGATGTAGGTACTACCATTCAATTAGGAAAAGACAGGCCGGAAAAGAAATTTTTCAGCGATTTAAACATATCTGTTTATAATGCCTATAACCGGAAAAATGCATGGATGATTAGTTTTGAGCCCGAGAAAAATGATCCTAACACTATACAGGCATATAAATATTATTTATTCCCAATCCTTCCTTCAGTAACCTATAATTTCCATTTTTAGTTATGAAATGCCCATGATATAATTTATCATCAATAGTTAATGATTATCATGGCATTCCATGTGACCGATTTAATAAAAAATAAAAAAATAAACACATGAAAAAAATAAAAATGTATATAATGTATATGAAAATGAGCACTTCGAGAATAAATATTTTCTTTTTTATCTCATTATTGTTATCAATCTTTATAACTTCCTGTAAGGAAAAGATTGATATTAAACTGAAAGAAACTTATGTGCGACTTGTTGTAGAAGGAGAGATAACCAATGAGGCGAAAAGACATACAATAAAAATTACCCAGACAAGTAACTATTTTTCAAACGAAGCACAGCCAAAAGTTTCAGGTGCAGTTGTTACAATAAGCGACGGCGTAAACGTTGTTGCTTTAACCGAAACTTCGCCTGGAATTTACCAGACAGACCCTACCTATGTTGGTGAGATTGGAAAATTATATACGGTTGATATTAAATATGATGGTGAAGAATATTCGGCCAGTTCTTTATTGAAAAGTGTTGCCATCCTGGATTCCATTTCATTTGGCCAGGACCCGTTCAGACCGGGAAAACCAACGGTGAATTTGTGGGCACAGGAACCTGCTACCATCGGAGATTATTATTTATGGCTCTATTATGTTAATGGTGAATTAAAATCTGATTCTCTGAGAGAGTGGATGTTTTCTGATGATGCTATGGTTAATGGGAATTATATGCCCGGTTTTCCGATTTATACTATTGAGGCTAAACCGGGAGATACAATTACCCTGGAAATGAAATCGATTAATAAAGAATATTATGATTTTATTTACGCTATATTCAGTGAAGTGATGGGAGCAGGTAATCCTTTTTCAGGCCCTCCGTCGAACGTGAAAGGAAATGTGAAAAACCTGACGGATAAAAAGAAAGAAGTGATGGGATTTTTTATTGCATCGGCAGTTTCGAAAAAAACAGGTATCTTGCATTAATTAGTGATGCAACTTTATAGACTTTAGAATAGTCTGTTTTTTATAATCCAATTGACTATGAAAAAAGTAATTATTTCTTTATTGCTTTTATTTTCTTTAGGATTGGTAAAAGCAAATCCTATTTCCCTGCCACCTGTAATAAGTGAGTTTTACCTGGTTAATGACTCAACCTGGTATCTTGAATTGTTTTTTGACCCGGTATATTATCCAGATACAACTCTTGATGGGTATCAGATAATTACTTCAACAGACACGGTTCAATTTTTTAATGGTATTCATTTTTTGTCAGGAAATATAGTCGTAATTACTCAGGATAGTATGCAACATCATCTGTCTGTTCATCGAACCGGAGATTTTATCCGGATTGAAAAAGATGGGATGTATATAGATGAGATCGGGTTTGGGAATAATATGTATTCCATGATAGATTCCCCTTTTCCCGGACAATCTATAGTAAATTATGCTTATGGATGTTTTGATACTTTTAATATGCAACCTGCTACTTATTATAAACCGGTAAAGGAAAATATACCCAGCATTGGGTTAAATCCATTTCAGGCCAGTGTATATATGGGCAATTTTACAGGAAAAGTATTTGATTTGAATCACAATCCAATCACCGGTATTAAAATTGGTAACCCGGCAAACTATTATGAGCCGTCCGGAACTTGTAATGTTGAATTTACAGGTTTGACCGATTCTTCCGGAGGGTTTAATTTTTATATACGAAGTGGAAGGCATTATGTCAGGATTTATACTTTATCTGCTATTCTCTTGGATACTGCAGTAAATATCGAACCGGATTCAGTAAATTACTATGAATTTGTTTTAGATACATTACTCAATCGAATAACATTTAACTCAATTTATCATAATTATTTATTGTCTTGTTATCCAAATCCATCCAATGGAAGAACAACAATAACATTTGATTTGCAAAAGAATATTCAGGATTTAAATCCTCTTATAAAAATATACAACTCAACAGGTGAGATTATTAAGATTTTACCAATAGACTTTTCAGGTAAGGAAAGAAAATATTCAGTTGAATGGGATGGTAAATCTTACGATAATTCTGTTGCATCCGGAGTTTATTACTACAACCTTGAATTGGATGGGAAAAAAGTTGCAACAAATAAACTTGTTATTACAAAGTGAAAATAGTTGTATTTATTTTTTTCTTGTTTTCTTTTTTTGCAAAGTTTTCTTTTTCCCAGGGGCTTCAGTTTTATAAAGAAGACCTTACATTTGAAATCAAAGACAACTGTTTTTATGTTGATGGCATCTATCATTTTTGCAATAATAGTAAAAAGGAAATAAATCAGGTTTTATTTTATCCGTTTCCCATTGATAGTTTATATGGATTTGTGGATACTGTTTTTGCAGCTGACCTTAGGTCTGGTTCGAAAAATATAATAACAAATGTAACCGAAAAGGGCGCTTTTTTTAATGTCAGAATTGAAGCATATGGAGTATCAAAATACCATGTTTATTATAGGCAGAAAACAGAAAAAAACAAAGCAGAATACATATTAAAAACTACTCAGAAATGGGCTAAGCCTTTCGAAAAAGCTTCATATAAACTGATTGTGCCAGAGAACTTGAAAATAAATTCGATGTCATACATTCAAGATAGTATGAGAATGGAAAATGGTAAAAAGATTTATTATTGGAATAAAACAGATTTTATGCCCGATAAAAATATGGAGTTTTATTTTGAGCCTTGATTTCTTTAATAAGCCCTTACTATATGGGGTCGTCAATAAAATTTAAAACCATTGTCATTATTGTATTTAATAAAATACTCACAATTTATATCTTGCTCCCATTAATAAATTATTTTTCAAAAGCCAGATCAGCTATTCTTCTTATAGCTTTTTCGTCAAGTTTTATGGCCATTCCCGAAACTTTGTTCTGAATCATTTGAGCAACTATTTCATTCTTTTTTGAGATATCAATTCCGGTTTGCTGAACCCTTACAGGGCATTGAAGCTTAATAAATAAATTTTCAAATGCTTTAATGCTTTCTTCTGTTGAATTTGTTCCGAAAACCTCTTTCCCCAGCCATTGAATTTTTTCACCCAGGCTGTGGGAATGGTACTTCATCCAGGCCGGGTAAACAACCGACAGGGTAGCTCCATGAGGCACATCGTATAACAATGATAAAATATGTCCTGCATCGTGTACGCCCCAATCGCCTGATTTACGCCCATAGAATGTCATGCCATTGAGTGCACAGGTGGAAGCCCACATTACCCTTGCCCGTAGTTCATAGTTATTTAAATCGTTCAGGAGTTTCGGTCCTGTATCGGCCATTTCACTGATAATTCCGGCAACAAAACGGTCGGAAAGAGCAGCTTCGCCCTCGCCAAAATATGCTTCGAGCGAATGGGCAATGATATCGGCAATTCCGAATGCAGTATATTTTTTCGATACACTTAAAGTATAACCGGGATCGCAATAAGAAATGGCCGGGTAAACCAGGGGAGAGCCAAAACCTGTTTTTTCCTTTGTTTGCTGATTCTGTAAAACGGCAAACTGGTTCATTTCGGTTCCTGTGGCAGCAAGAGTCAGAACCGTAACAAGTGGCAGTGCTGTAATGGCTTTTTCCTGGTATTTCATTATTTTCCAGGGATCTGAATTGCCGGGAATACATAACGCAATAATTTTTGCCGAATCAATAACGCTTCCGCCACCCACGGCAAGAACAATATCTACTTTGTTTTTTATTCCAAGAGAGACCGCCTTTTCAACATCGCTGACAAGTGGGTTGGGTTTTATTCCCTCGTATTCAGTAATGATTTTTCCCGCTTTCCTGAGAGATGTTATAATTTCATTATAAATACCATTCTTTTTAATGGAGCCTTTGCCATATACAAGCAAAACATTTTTTCCAAATGAATTCAGATGTTCAGGGATTGAATTAATAACACTTTTTCCAAAATATAAACGGGTAGGGTTATAGGCAACAAAGTTGTTCATGTTGAAAATATTTATAGTTCATTGTTTTTAGTTATTTGTAGAATGTTTATTGCCTCCTGCCTCCTATCTATTGTCTTTTGAATTCCCTTATCTACCCCTATTCCCCCTATACCTTACATTTTTCTTTTTCCTTTAAACTTCCTACTTTGTGTTTTCAACTTATTTTATGTATCACACCGCTGCATGAATCCATTCTTGCACCTGTAGCAGACGACAGAACATTAATTTCGTTCCGTATTCTTAACACCCCAAGAAAGGCAAAAATAATGGCTTCTTTAAATTCAATAATGGGCGCCCCGGGAACCACAAACTGGTGGTGAGAATGTTCTCTGATTATCTGAACCAGGTATTTGTTTAATGCACCGCCCCCGGTAAGCAATACTGAACGTTGTTTTTCGTGTTGGATGGAAATGGAAACCTGCATAGCTATGTGTTCGTAGATGGTTCTTAACCTGTCCTCAAGCCTGATACCGGGATCCAGGATAAAGGGAATAACATTTTTTTCGAACCACTCCCTGCCCAGCGATTTGGGTGGCTGCTGCTGATAATAACCCAGGGAGTTGAGTTTTTCCAGAAGTTTTTCATTTATTTTTCCTTTCATGGCTAAAAAGCCATCTTTGTCAAATTCCTTTCCGGCCTCTGATGATAAAAGATTGATAGCAATATTTACAGGACAAATATCAAAAGCAATTCTTTTCGATTCATTTTTGTACGAAACATTGGCGAAACCTCCCAGGTTTATACAATAATCATAATTATGAAAAAGAAGTTCGTCGCCCATAGGTACCAGGGGTGCGCCCTGTCCGCCAAGCGCCACATCAAAAGTTCTGAAATCACTGACTGTTGTAATGCCTGTTTCGGCAGCAATCATATGCCCGTCGCCCAACTGGAAAGTTATTTTTTCTTCCGGAACGTGAAACACAGTATGTCCGTGAGAACCGATTAAATTGATTTTAATAGGCATTCCATTGATAAAACGGTTTACCAATTGTCCCAGGTATTGTCCGTATTCTTTATGAAATTGAATAAATTTGTAAGAATCCAGTGTATGGGCAATAGAAAGTTTGTTTTTCCATTCCTTGGAGTATGCATACATCGCAGAATTAATCAGTTTGTATTTCCATTGCAAACGATTGTATTCAAGCTGGCACAACGCAATGTCAACGCCATCCAGCGAAGTTCCTGACATAATTCCGATAGCATAATAAACATTCACGACATAAATATAACAGGAATTTATCTTTTAATATTAAAAGCGCTGATTGAACCTTTCAATTTCTTCAAAATAATTTTTTTAATATTCAGAATAATAGATTAATATATATAAAGGATTCCCTTGTTTTTTTTTTAAGCACTTTGTATTATATTTGTGTTTAAAATAGGAAGGAATGAATTCAGAGTACGATGATCTTGTAAATTCATTGAAAGATAAGATTTTCAGGTTGATTTTACTCTATGAAGAAGAAAAGAAGAAAAATGAGGTTCTTTTAAAAGATAAAGAGTATTTCGAAGTTCAGTTAAATGAAAAAATAAATCAGTTAAATGACATGAACCGGAAATATGAAAATCTTAAACTTGGTAAAATGATGGAAATAACGGGTACCGATGTTCACGATGCCCGGATAAAGATAAACAGAATCGTGCGGGAGGTTGATCAGTGCATAGCTCTTTTAAATAAATAGGGATAATATGGGCGACGATAAATTAACGATAAGAGTAAATATAGCCGACAGATATTATCCGCTTAGAATAGATAAGAATGAGGAAGAACAAGTAAGGAAGGCAGCGAAGCGAATTAATGATACGGTATTGCAATATAGAAAATTGTATAAAGATAATGATGGTCAGGATTTCCTTGCCATGGCAGTATTGCAATATGTTAGTAAGCTGATAGAGTTTGAAGACAAACAAAATATCGCTCCGTTCGTAGAAGAGATTAAAGAGGTAGAAAGTGAGTTAGAAGATTATCTGCAAAAAGAGAAAAACGTTCTTTTACATAAAACGACATAGCCCGCATTAATTCTTTATTCGTTTTAAAAATCAACAGAATCAAACCAGGGGTGATTCTCGAGATGTGTATGACAGGCCGCAGCTTTGGTTCGCCAAAGACTCTTCGTTGAGCAGTGGAAGTCAAAAACAACCGGTTAACCCCGCCCATGTGATATTGGGTTTTCTAAAATGCTTAAAGAAGATAGTGCGGGTTTTTTATTAATTTTTTTAATGTTTTTATAATATGATAATAACAATTGTAGTTGGAGTAGTAGCTTTATGTGCGGGAGGGCTTGTTTCATACTTTGTATGGGATAAAGCGCTGTCTGATAAAGCTCAGAAGATTGTCAAAGAGGCTGAATCGGAAGGTGAAGTTATCAGGAAGCAGAAAGAATTACTGGCTAAAGAAAAATTTCTGCAACTGAAGGCCGATCACGAAAAATATGTTAATGAGAAAGGTGCCCGTGTTAACCAGGCCGAAGCTAAACTGGTTCAGAAAGAAAGCGCCCTTTCACAACGAATCGAAGAAGTTCAGCGTACTAAAAAAGAACTGGATTCATTGCAGGCCAGCCTCAATGCTCAAAGAGAAAAATTAGAAAAAAAGAGCCATGAGCTTGATCGCCAGCGTAATGAGCATCTCGAAAAACTGGAAACCATCAGCGGACTTACTACCGAAGAGGCTAAAGCCCAGTTAATGGAATCCATAAAAGCTGAGGCTAAAACGTCATCAATGGCATATATCAATGAAGTGATGGAAGAAGCCAAAATGACCGCCACCAAAGAATCGAAAAAAATTGTGTTGCAGACAATACAGCGTGTAGCTACCGAAGCCGCTGTTGAAAACAGTGTTACCGTTTTTAATATCGAAAACGACGAAATTAAAGGACGGATTATCGGCCGCGAAGGAAGAAATATTCGTGCACTCGAAGCAGCTACGGGCGTTGAGATTATTGTTGACGATACCCCCGAAGCCATTGTTCTTTCTGCTTTTGATCCTGTCCGCAGGGAAATAGCACGCCTTGCTTTACACCAGTTGATTACTGATGGCAGAATTCACCCGGCCCGTATCGAAGAAGTAGTTGAAAAAGTAAGAAAACAGGTTGAAGAAGAAATGGTCGAAACCGGTAAAAGAACAACCATCGATCTGGGCGTTCATGGCCTGCATCCCGAATTAATCAGGCTGGTAGGTAAAATGAAATACCGTTCTTCCTACGGACAGAACCTGTTGCAACACTCGCGCGAAGTGGCCAATTTATGCGCAATAATGGCCTCTGAATTAGGATTAAATGCAAAATCGGCCAAGCGGGCAGGTTTACTGCACGATATCGGGAAGGTGGCCGACGACAATCCTGAACTTCCGCACGCTACCTTGGGTATGTCATTAGCCGAGAAGTACAAAGAAAAACCCGATATATGCAATGCTATTGGCGCGCATCACGATGAGGTGGAAATGACCAGTATGATCTCACCTATTGTACAGGTATGCGATGCTATCAGTGGCGCACGTCCCGGCGCCCGCCGCGAGGTGGCCGAATCATATATCAAGCGGTTGAAAGATCTTGAAAACCTGGCGTTGTCATACCCGGGTGTTCAGAAAACCTATGCTATCCAGGCAGGCCGCGAATTAAGAGTTATTGTAGGCAGCGAAAAGGTTTCCGATAAAGATGCAGAATCATTATCGTTCGATCTGGCCCGCAAAATTCAGGACGAACTCACATATCCCGGGCAGATAAGAATTACGGTTATCCGGGAAACAAGGGCTGTATCGTATGCAAAATAAGGCACAATGTTAATAGGATGAGCCGGAACGAAAATTCCGGCTTTTTTGTTTTTTAAAAAAGGTTAAAGCGGAAGGTTTTATACTTTGTTTCTTATTTAAAATAATATCTTTGCCCTGTTCTAAAAAGCGCTATGAAAAGAATATTGTTTTTTATTTTCCTGTCCCTCTGTTTGTATTCATGCAAAACAAATGAATATAAAACGGATTCGTCGGGCATGAAATATAAGTTTTATACCTGTAACGAAAAAGCGAAGACGCCTGTTCCGGGCGATATTGTTGTTTTATATATGCGATACACCACTGAAAATGATTCGGTGTTATTTGATACCAGGGAAATGCAGGGCCAGCCCTTCAGAATGAAAGTAAAGCCCCGTTCAACCAATGGCGGAACAATAGACGATGCTTTTGCCATGATGCACGAAGGGGATAGCGCCAGATTTATTGTCGATGCAGAACGTTTTTTTCTCGAAACCAAAGGTTCGGAAGTCCCGGGATTTATAAAACCAAAAAGTAAACTTGTTTTTGATATTAAACTGGTTGAAATTTTCAGCTACGAGAATTTCCTTGAGGAACAGAAAAAATCACAGGTAACAAATGCAGAAAGCGAGAAAAGTATGCTCGATGTTTACTTACATAATGCAAATATTACCGTGAAACCGGAAAGCAGTGGTTTATATTATATAGAACAGCTGGCAGGTAAAGGCGCTTATCCGAAAGCAGGCCAGAAAGTAACCATACACTATACCGGATCGTTTCTTAGCGGCGAGGTCTTTGATTCGTCCCTTCAAAGGGGCGAGCCGTTTACTTTTGAATTTGGTGCAAACCAGGTAATACCCGGTATGGAAGAAGGTGTCGGGAAAATGAAACCGGGCGGAAAAGCAACACTGATAATTCCATCCGGCCTAGCTTATGGCAAGGAACAATATAAAATGATACCCCCGTATTCAACATTAATATTTGAAATAGAATTAATAAAAATCAACTGACATGAAAACATTACTGAACGGGCTTCTGGCCTTGACTTTAAATCTTTTAATATTACAAACATCCGGACAAATGAAGGAATTTAAAACTACCGCTTCGGGATTGAAATACCAGATCCATTCGAAGGGAAAAGGAGTACAGGCTAAACCCGGCGACAGGGTTACTGTGCATTATGTTGGAAAATTAATGAACGATACCGTATTTGATACTTCCTATAAAAGAGGACAACCTTTTTCTTTTACTTTAGGGCAGGGGCAGGTAATTAAAGGCTGGGACGAAGGGATTGCTTTACTGAATGAAGGCGATTCGGCAACATTGATAATTCCTTCGGAATTGGGTTACGGGGCACAACAGGCAGGTTCCATACCACCTAATTCGGTTCTGAAATTTACGGTTCATTTATTAAAAGTGATGCCCGAACCCAAAGTTGAAGCATATAATACGGCAGGGAAAGATACTTTAACTACTTCTTCGGGACTTAAATATATTATGGTGTTCGATTCCAAAAAAGGAGGCGATAAACCTTCCAGGGGTGCAAATGTGAAAGTACATTACACAGGGTATTTCGAAGATGGAAAAATATTCGATTCTTCCATTAAAAGAGGCGAACCTATTTCATTTCAATTAGGTAAAGGGATGGTGATAAAAGGTTGGGACGAGGGCATTTCATTATTAAAGCCAGGCGATAAAGCAAGATTATTAATTCCTTACCAGTTGGCATATGGCGAAACTGGCCGTCCGCCTGTAATTCCAGCTAAAACCAACCTGATTTTTGATGTTGAACTGGTAAGTTTTACCCCTGAAATTAAACCTGAAGTATTTAATACAAAAGGAAAAGACACATTATCCACACCCTCGGGATTAAAGTATATTGTTGTGTCTGAAGGTAAAAAAGATAACATTAAAGCGCAGGCAGGTAAAACGGTTTCAGTACATTATACAGGTTATTTTCAGGATGGTAATATTTTCGATTCTTCAGTACAACGTGGCCAGCCTATAAGTTTTGAATTGGGTACCGGAAAAGTTATTAAAGGCTGGGACGAAGGAATATCTTTAATGAAAAAAGGCGATAAACTTCGTTTATTAATTCCATACCAGCTTGCCTATGGAGAACAAGGTTATCCGGGAGCCATTCCGCCTAAGTCAGACCTGGTTTTTGACGTTGAGTTAATGGATGTACAATAATTTTTCAAATAATCTTATGAAAGCTGTTCTGGATTCAGGACAGCTTTTTTTATTTGTTATCAGATCCGGAAACCAGATTTCCTTTTTCGCCCCATTGTTTCTGGTATATTAATTCGCCTTTTTTATATAATTTTTCGGACTTGGGCTTACCTGAATCGTGCCATTCGTACCAGTTCCCATTTTCAAGCCCCAGGGCATACAGGCCTTTTGATGTCAGAATACCTTCTTTATTCCATCCCTGCCATAGCCCGTCTTTCTTTCCGTTTTGGTAATTAACTTCTTCCCGTTTGTTGCCATTATTATACCATGCATGCCACACTCCGTTTTCTTTTCCGTTTATAAAATTAATTTCGACCCATTTTTGTCCGTTTTCATAATACCATATCCATAAGCTGTCGCGGATACCATTATTAAAAAAGCCGGATTCTTTTAAATTTCCATTTTCATTCCAGATTTTCCATACACCATTTTCATAACCATGCAGGTAATTTCTTTCAGCGCCCATTTTTCCGTCCTCAAACCATCCGTTAAAAAGACCTTCTTTAACACCGTTCAGATAATTTCCCTGAAATTCAACCTGTCCGTTTTTATACCAGGCTTTGGCTTCACCGTCTTTTTTGCCATTTTTGAAATTATAAAGAATGCTGTTTTTTCCGTCATCATAGTAATCAAGCGACTGGCCTGTAAATGGTTTATTGGTACCTTTTAAATATGTTATCCCTTCTTTTTCTTCCAGATCCTTTGTCTCGGCCGTAAACATGGTGCAGCCTCCGGCAAGTAATAAGGCGAATATGAAACTGAAGATGAATGGATTTAAGATGTGTTTTATCCTTTTCATAATCAATCCTACAGATTCATCTTATCAAGCTGAACAAGAGCCTGGTTACAGGTTGCTTCGAAATGGGAAATAAAATCTATATAAGATTCCGGTTTCTCTGAATTTGTAACATTATCTTCGAATTCTTTCAGGTCGGAAATGAGTTGAATTAATCCGATTATTGAAATAGATGATTTAGCTTTATGAGCCACTGAAGCCAGGCCTTTAAGATCATTGTTCTTTAAAAATGTTTTCATTTCTGTAACAAATTCCGGAACCTGTTCTTTAAAAATGTCGATCATTTCTTTCATTAATTGCTTGTCGCCACCCGACATATTTTCGAGATAATTAAGATCTATGTAGATTTCCATTTTTCAGAAAAAATTATGAGCTAAAATAGTATATTTTAATAAATAAAACGATGATTATTCTTTTAAAAACTTGCAGATTTTTTCATATAGCTCATTTGCTTTAAAAGGTTTTGAGATATATTCATTCATTCCTACCTCAAAACATTTGTCCCGTTCGCCTTTGATAGCCGCCGCTGTCAATGCAATTATAGGAATTAACCTTTTCTTTTCAGGCATGTTGTTCCTGATAAATTTTGTAGCTTCATATCCATCCATAACAGGCATATGAAGATCCATCAGGATAACGTCATAATCAAACTTCTTTATCATTTCTACGGCAGTTTGTCCGTTTTCGGCAGTGTGTATGTGTTGGAACTTTTGTTTTTTTAACAGTGTATTGGCAAGAAGTAAATTCAATTGATTATCTTCTACTATTAATAGTTGTGCATTGCTTATTCTTTCCGGTGAAATGGTTATTGATTCTTCAACAATGGAATTATGGTATTCACTATAATTTGGCACAGCAGCTTTTTTAAAAGGTATTGAAAAATAAAATGTACTTCCTTTATTCATTTCGCTTTCGACCCACATTCTTCCTTTTTGCAGTTCAACTAATTGTTTGCTAATTGTTAAGCCCAGCCCGGTTCCTCCGTATTTCCGGTTTGTTTCGCTGGTAGCCTGGTTAAAACTTAAAAAAATATGTTCCAGTTTATCTTTGGGTATTCCGATACCGGTATCGTTAACTTTAAATATCAATTCTATATCGTCCTGGTTTTCATTAAGTTTTTCGACTTTTAATGTAATTCCGCCTTTTTCGGTAAATTTAATGGCGTTGCCAATTAAGTTGAGAAGAACCTGATTCAACCGGACATGATCTCCATTGAAAAAATCGGGGACATCGTTATTTTTTTTAATATTCAGGAATAGATTTTTTTCTTTGAGTTTAAAATTAAAAGTTTTTCGGATATCTTCAAATGAGTCATTCAGGCTGAACCGGATATTTTCAAATTCAATTTTTCCGGCTTCAATTTTTGAAAAATCAAGAATATCGTTAATAATTACCAGGAGATTATCTGATGAAGTTTTAATATGCCTGAGAAATTCGGTTTGCTCACCCTCCAGTTTTGTGTCAAGAAGCAAATTGGTCATACCAACAATGGCGTTCATAGGCGTTCTTATTTCATGACTCATATTTGCCAGGAACTGCTCTTTTATTTTGGCCGAACTTATTGCCTGCTCTTTTGCCTGTATTAATGCATCATTCTGTGTTTCAATATTAGTTAGCATTCCATTAAATCCTCCTATTAATTCGCCTAATTCGTCGTTACCCTTTTTCTTGATCCTTACCGAAAAATCCCGGTTAGTTGTAATCTTTTTTACTATTGCCGAAAGATTTCTGATAGGGCGTGAAATAATTTTTTGCATCTGAAAAGAAATAACAATTGCAAAAAGCAGTGAAGCCAGTGTGATAATTAACAATACCCAGATGAATTGCGATAATCTTAGTTCATAATCTTTTAAATCACGATCCAGGAAAATATATCCAATAACTTCCTTTTTTTCGGTTTCATCAAATATGGGCCTGACAATAATTATCGAATTATCTGTTATGGATGTAGTGTCCAGGGCATTAATGAAAATTTGTTGTGATAAAGTGTTATGAATTTCTCTCCGGTAGTTAGCAAAAGGGTGCTTTTTTTTATCGTATATGCAGGCAAGTTTTATAAATGGTACTGCTTTGATCGATTGTAAAATGTACCTGGCCTGGGTAGAATCATTAAAAAGCAAAGCAGCGGTAGAATTATTCGAAATTATCTCCGAAAGCATATCGAGATTTTTCAGGGCATTTTCTTTGAAATCCTTTTTGTCGTACTGCATATAAATATAAGCAGCAATTATCTGGGACATTAATGTAACTGTTATGATTACAAAAATGATTTTATATTTGATGGAAATATCTCTAAAACTTAATTTCATCATCGGTTACTATTCTGGAAAGGGAAAGTAGTTTCGAACTGATTACTAATTTAGCTCTCGAAGAAGCTTTATTGTTAATTTCAAATCTCTTTTGAGAGTGTTGGCTTGTAAAATTAATCATACCGCCTGATTGGCAAAAGTCATCAATGTTATCTCCAACGGTAAGGACTGGTTTGTTGTTGATAGCCTGAATTATTTGATTTAATTGAAGTTTATCTGTTTTGCAGATAAAAAGAACATGACAGGTTTCTGCCTCTTCAGGGGTTGTAACATTAATTAATATTACCGGGCGGTTAAGCAGGGCTTTGTTTTGAATAGTCTGCTGAAGTATTTCACCAAAAGGATCATTCCCATATATGCCTATGATAAAGGGATCGGTACTTTTCTTAAAAGCTTCTGCCGGCCATTGAACAAATTTTCCAAAATTAAACAGGTAGGCTGCCTTTAATTCGTATTCAGTATATTGTTGACTTCTGGCAGCGCTTGGATTTAAAATAAATAATACAAATAATAGTATACAAATGTTAAGGCTCTTATATGTTGAAAGAACTTGCATTTTGCTGACACTATTGTTTTTTTACCTCAAATATTTTTATTTCTGCCCTTCTTTGCTGTTGAAGGTCAGGAACATTATTGCTTTCTTCGGTATGGGTTTCGCCATGACCCGTCATTAATATCCTTCTTGATTCAATTTGTTTTGATACCAGGAATTCCATAATATTAAATGCTCTGGTTTTTGATAATTCAAAATTCGATTCTTCTGTACCGACAATATCAGTATAACCATGTAGTTCTATTCCAAGATCTTCGTTTAGCAGTAATAACTGAGCAACTCCATTTAACATCTGGAGATATTTTTTGTTTATATCGGATTCACCTGATTCATAATAAACATAATTTATATATACATATCTTCTTAAACTATCAGGAACACTCTTGAAATCGATACGTTTTGTCCGGATTAAAGCATTCTCTTTTAACGAATCCGGATTAAAAACCGGTTTGTCTTTTTCAGAAGCATTTATCGAAGGGAGAGTATATAGTGTATCTTGACCCAGAATGACAGGATTTAAATAAGGAGAGTATGTTTTTGCATCAAAAAAGTAAACTTTGTTTGTAACATCATTATATACAGCATTTGCATCTAAAAGAAGTAACGATACGGAGTCTTCTACATTAATGGCATCTTCAATTTTAGTTAAAAGATCATCGTACTTTTTATAGGAATTGAATGAATTTTTATCCGGAATCTGGTTGGAGTATTTTGACGAAATACTATCCAGCTGATCCAGGCCTATGCTGTCTGTGGTGTTAATAATTTCTTCTACAACTTTAAGAAGTTCATCAAAATTTTTCTTTTTAATTTGTTCATTTGTTTCATACAGGCTGTCAGAAATATGAGTTTTATAAATATCATAAAATGTATTTGTTACGGTAATTTCCTGTCCGATAATACTATCGCTCTTGGTTACCCTGATCTGTTTTAAGAATATTTCCTGGAACAATTCATAGAAATAAGTTTGATTCGGAACATGAATATTAATAAGCTGGGGGTAGTAACCTTCTGCTTCAACAACCATGTCGTAATTTTTATTTGGGGGGAAAATCATAAGGTATTTACCTGTTTTTTGGTTAGGGTTATATATGTACCTTAATCTTTCTTTTGTTTCGTGATCAACAACACGTATTTTTGCTTTTATGGGTTTTGGAGGGTCGCCTCCCATAATGGTTCCTTTTATTAATGTTAAAGGAATAGTTTTATGAAGAACAACTTTATAGATGTCGTATTTTCCGAATTTGTTATCATGCGATGAAGCCAGGTAGGCATTGTTGCCGTCAGCAGAAATTACAAATCCTATGTCGTCGCTGGTGGTATTCAGCGGATAACCAAGATTCGTCGGTAAACTCCAGTCGTTTACAGAGTTTTCTAGGGTAGAAGAAAAAATATCATATCCTCCGATAGTGTTATGGCCACTGGAACTGAAGTATAGTGTTTTCATGTCGGGATGAATAAAAGGAGCATCTTCGTCGTATTCCGTGTTAATGGATGGCCCCAGGTTGATGGCTTTAGACCAGTTTCCGTTTTCGTCTTTTATTGATTTGTACAGGTCTTTTCCGCCATATCCCCCTGGCCTGCTACTGGAAAAGAAAATTTCGTTACCATCAGGAGTAATACTGATTTTTCCCTCCCAGAAAGGAGAATTTATCGTTTCATGGAGTTTGGTAAGTTCAGAGCAAACAGAGTTTATAATGTGGCAGGAATAAATATCAGACGAAACATCGTTTCCTATGGTAAAAAACAGTAATTCTCCGTCGGGTGAACTTCCTGCCAGGGAAATCTGCATGCCCGAAGGAGGGTCGGCAATAGTCATTTCAACAGGTTCTTGCCATTTTCTGTTTTTATAAATGGAAAAATATATTTTTTTCATATACTCAATCTCAATTTGTCCAAACAACTTTGAAAATGAACGTGTAAAATATATTATCTCCTCATCAGCAGAAATTAAAGGTGTAGTTTCACTGTTTTCGCTGTTAACAGGCGATCCAAGGGGAAAAATATCGAATGTTACAGGAGCCTGACACACTTCTTTTGCATTATTGCATACTTGAATCATACGAATGGCTTTCGCAACAAACAAATCTGTTTTGGGAGCAATGTTAAGATATTTGTTAAATTGAATGATAGCTTCTTCAAACTGGTAATTCAGATGATATAAAGTGCCAAGGTCAAAAAATATAACATTGGGTAAATAATTTCCTCCTTTTTCGATGGCATACTCAAGGTATGGGATACCTTTTGTTTTTTCATATTGTGTATTCAGATAACATGCCCCGATATTATATTTAATCTCAAAATTGTCAGGAATCAAAGAATCTAACTTTAAAAACAAAGGAAGAGCTTTTTCGAATTCCTGGTTATTAAAGTGTTCATAAGCAATTTTTTGGAGTTTTTTCTTCGAATTAGGAGTCTCCTGCGAGTGTAAGTTTAAAGAAAAAACACAACAAAGCAGAATAATAAATATTCTTTTTAATGATATGAATTTTAGGTATATAAACATTAAAAAAAGTGACTCTTTAAATTTGGTAGTTATACGGATGAAGATAATAAAAGTTAATGACTCTCTATTATTAAATAAAATCTTTACCTGTTTATAATAACAAATATAAAAATATTATTTATTTATATTAAGCTTCATATTATCACAGATTTAATGTTTGCGTTTTTTAACAATGTTTCGTTAATAACTTTCATTAAAATCGTTGATTTACAAACATTCACGATGCTAATTTTAATACTGATAAAATAGTAATGCAATGAAATATATATTATTTATTATTTCCATTCATCTTGTTGGATGTTATGCTTCTTTGGGTCAGGATGTTGAATTTAAAAAAAAGAATTTTGCTGATGAGGCAGGGTATAACGAAGCTCTTGGTAACCTGAAAAAAGGTGACGAGTATTTTGCAAATCAAAAAAAATGGCTGTATTCGAATGCAAAAGAGTATTACCTGAAAGCAAATGAGTTTAACCCGAATAGTTCGATGTTGAATTTTAAAATAGGAATCTGTTATTTAAATTCATCCGATAAAGCAGCCTCGTTAAATTATTTTTTGAAGGCCAAAAAATTAAATCCTGAAGTAGATTCAAAAATTGAATATGCAATTGCCCAGGGGTATCATTATAACCTGCAATTTGATACAGCAATTATTCATTATAACTATTTCCTTAATAATTATAAAGGATCAGATAAAAACAGTTTAGACCCTGTAGTTGTTAAAAAAATATCAGAATGCGAAAATGGGAAAAAAATAGTTGAAGTCCCGCTTAAAGTTGAAATAGCAAATTTAGGTTCTGTCATTAATTCAAAGTACACTGATTATGTTTCTCTTGTGACTGCTGACGAAAATCAATTGTTTTTCACATCCCGCCGGGAGGGTAGTACAGGGGGTGAAATAGATCCGAACGAGCTTGAATATTTGGAAGATGTATATCAGTCTGTGAAAGAAAATGGCCAGTGGACCATTCCTAAAAGTATTGCCGGCGCTGTAAATACGAACTCGCTCGATGCATGTGTCGGATTATCGGGAGATGGAAAAAAAATATTTATTTACAGAGGTCTGATTAATGGCGGCGATTTATATGAAAGTACTCTTGAAAATGGACTATGGTCGACCCCTAAGTCAATAAATAAAGTGAATACACAGTTTCGCGAAACTTCTGCATGTGTTACACCGGATGGAAAAACACTCTATCTGGTCAGCGACAGAACAGATAAAACTCTTGGTATGCGTGATATTTTCGTATCCCACCTGGAAGAAAATGGTGATTGGTCTGAGCCGGAAAACCTGGGAAGTGTAATAAATACAACTTTTGACGAGGAAGGAGTATCCTTGTCACCCGATGGAAATACTCTTTATTTTTCTTCCACAGGTCATAATACAATGGGCGGTTATGATATGTTTAAAACAACTTTCGAAGAGGGTAAATGGTCAGAACCTCAAAATCTGGGCTATCCTTTAAATACTCCTGACGACGAAAGGTATCCTCAGGTTATGGGCGCAAATGAAAATATCCATGGATATTATTCTGCAATCAGAAAAGAAGGATATGGTTCAATTGATATTTATTCTTTTCAAAATATTAAAGATCAGTTGGTACAAAAAAACAGTCCGGATTCGTCAGATAATCCGGAAAATTATAGAGTACCTGTTGAAAACGGCGATCCTGCTAATTTTTTTGTAAATGTAAATAGCGATACAACTATTACTGTAAAAAATGAACCTGTTGTGAAAAATGAAAATCCTGTTATTGAGAATCCCCCGGTTTTATCCTCCGGAAATGTTGTTTTTAAAGTGCAGGTGGGAGCTTGCCATAGAGAAATTTCCAGTGCAGAACTACATCAGCGTTATCCCGGGAAAAAAACAATAACAATGGAAACACATGAAGGATGGTATAAATATTTAATAGGTAGTTACCAGAAATATTCCGAAGCAAAACAGGAAAAAACAGGTTGCGGAACCTCCGATGCCTGGATTGTCGTGTACAGGGATGGAAAAAGAATCAGGATCAGTGAAGTGATTAACATGCTTTCTTATTATCCGTTAAATAAACTGCTTATTTTAATGCTTTCCTGATCTCTAAGGGAAAAAATCTTTTTTCATTTGGCTTACTTATTGTTCGACAATAAGTGTAAGTACAATTTCATTTATTTTTTTCATTATTTCTTATAAATAATTAAATTGCAGTCCGTATTTTTATAAAAATATAAATAATGTCTTGTATGAGAAAGATTTGCTTTTTTATTTTTTCCTTAATCATGGCCAGCACCCTTGGTTATTCTCAGGATCCAACCGATACTACTTTGGTAGTTGCTGAAAACCAGGAAGCCGAAATAGCCTATAACAAGGGTATCGAAAATTTTAAAAACAAGCAATACCAGGAAGCTATTAATAATTTTACCGAAGCAATAAGTTATAAGGCTGATTTTGCAAAAGCTTATTTCAACAGGGGAAGCGTAAAGGTTGAAATGAAAATGCTTCAGGACGCAATTGCAGATTTTGATCAGACCTTAAAATGGGATTCAACTATGCTGAATGCATATTATTCGAGAGGAAGGATAAAGCAACAGATGAAAGATAACCAGGCTGCCATCCAGGATTATTCAATGGCCATCCAAAAAGGCCTGAAAGAACCCAAAGCATACTATTATCGTGGAATGATAAAGTTCCAGACGGAAGATTACCAGGGAGCCGTTGAGGATTATACCGGTGCTATTCAATTGGATCCAAAGTATGCCGTTGCTTACAATGATCGTGGAAGCGCCTACCGGAAACTGGAAAAGTTTGATGAGTCCATAGCCGACTATCGTAAGGCATTAATGATTGACCCTAATATGGAATTTACATATAATAATCTTGGTAGTGTGCTTCGTAAAAAAGATAAATTTGATGAAGCTATTGATGCCTATTCCCAGGCAATTAAATTAAAATCCGATTATTATATTGCTTATAATAACAGGGGAAGTGCAAAATTTGAAAAGAAAGATTTTAAAGGCGCAAATGAGGATTTTAATAAAGCAATTATACTGAAAGATGATTATCTGGCAGCATATAACAATCTGGCTTCTTCCAAAATTAAGATGAAGGATTATAAAGGCGCCATAGAAGATTATAACAAACTGATTGCAAAAGATGCGAATTATGGTTACGCTTATTTAAACAGGGGAATAGCAAAAGAAGAACTACGCATGTTAAAAGATGCCTGCGAAGATTGGAAAAAGGCCAAAGAGTTGGGAATAAATGCTGCCAATAATTTTTTGTCTGACTGTAATTAATTTAAAAAATGAGTAAAATGAAAATTTTGAAATATATACTATCGGGATTTTTGTTCGTTGTTTTTAATTCTGTTTTTGCCCAGGAATTTGAACTTAATAAAGACGAATTTTCAAATAAAGAAGATTATAAAATAGCAAAAGACTACAATAAAGAGGCTGAAGGATACTATGCCACAGGTCGTGCTACTTATCCAAAAGCTCTTGAATTGTATTTGAAAATTGTAAAAATGATCCCCAATAATGCCGTGCTGAATTATCGCATAGGTAATTGTTATTTGTATTCTGTTCAGAAAGTAAAATGTATTGATTATTACAAAAAAGCATACCAGATAAACCCAAATGTTTCGCCCGATATACTTTATGTCCTTGCCATGGGATATCATTTAAGCTGTGATTTTGATAAGGCCATTGAATATTATAATAAGTTTAGAAATCAGCTGCCTCCCAAAGAATTACAGGAAAAAAGGGTAGAAATGGATCGAAGAATTGAAGAATGTAATTATGGAAAGGAGTTAATTAAAAACCCGGTACGTGTATTTATCGATAATCTTGGACCGAATGTTAACTCAGCATACAGAGATTATGCTCCCGTTATTTCTACTGATGAATCTGTTTTAATGTTTACTTCACGCAGGCCGGATACATATGGTGGCGGAATAGATGAAGATGATGGTTTATATTACGAAGATATTTATATTTCCTATTTCGATGGAAAAAACTGGGGACAGGCAAAAAACGTGGGAAAACCGCTTAACTCCAATACCAACGATGCAACCGTTGCGTTATCGCCCGATGGACAACAACTTATGACTTTTAACGGAAAGCTTAATGGTGGCGATATTTTGTTATCAAATTTAAAAGGTACTGAATGGAGTTCGCCGAGCGATGGTCCCTTAAGTAAAAATGTAAATACAAAATCATGGGAATCAGCTGCATCCTTTTCGTTTGATGGTAAAACTTTATACTTTGTCAGCGATAAAGAAGGCGGATATGGCAAGCATGATATTTATGTCTCTCATTGGGATATGGAAAAAGAACGTTGGGGAGAAGCCCAGAATTTGGGTGCTGTGATTAATACCCAATACGATGAAACAGGTGTTTTTATGCACCCTGATGGGCGAACTTTGTATTTCAGTTCAACCGGTCATAAAAGAATGGGTGGGTATGACCTTTTTAAGTCCGAAATGAAAGATGACGGTACATGGGGAGAACCTGAAAATCTTGGTTACCCGATAAATTCTCCCGATGATGATTTATTTTTCGTGTTAAATGCCAGTGGAAAACACGGGTATTATAGTACCGTGCAGGATGACAGTTATGGCGATTATGATATTTACATGATTACTTTCCGGGGCCCTGAAAAATCACCGGTTTTACAAAACGAAGATAATCTCCTGGCTAATGTTGAACCTGTAAGCGAATCTGTAATTGAAGAAGCCGTTGAAGTAAAAACAATGAGATTGACAATTCTGAAAGGAACTGTAAAGGATGCCTTAACCCTGAATCCCGTGGAAGCACAGATTGAAATTGTTGATAATGTTAAAAACGAAGTGATTTCTACTTCCTCAAGTAACAGCTCAACAGGTAAATATGTGGTGTCGTTACCTTCGGGACGTAACTACGGAATTGCTGTAAAAGCTACCGGATATCTGTTCCATTCCGAAAATTTTGATATCCCTGCCGCAACCAATTACCAGGAAGTAACAAAGGACATTTTGATGAATAAAATGGTGGTTGGCTCGAAGGTTATTTTAAAAAATATTTTCTTCGATTATGCAAAGGCCACTCTACGTTCCGAATCATTTCCTGAATTGGATCGTTTAGTAAAACTTCTTACCGATTTTCCAAATACAAGAATTGAGATTTCCGGACATACCGATAACCAGGGTTCTTTGCAAACGAACCAGAAATTATCCGAGAACAGGGCAAAAGCCGTTGTTGATTACCTGATCAGTAAAGGTATTGCTTCCTCCCGCCTGGAATATAAAGGTTATGCTTATTTCCAGCCCGTTGCCACCAACGATAATGAAGAGGGGCGCCAGCAAAACCGTAGGGTAGAATTTAAAGTTTTGCAAAGCAACTAATATACTGCCGGAAGCAGTTATTGATATGATTTACAGAAGTGTTTTTCTTTTGTTATTTATTTTTCAGACATTCCTGTTATTGTCGCAAAATGTTGAATTCACAAAGGAGAATTTTAAAAATGACCCCGAAGGATTAAGGAATGCCCAAAAAAATATACTGCAGGGTAACGATTATTTTATGGAGAGAAAAGGTGGTTACCAGCTTGCCCTGAATTATTATTTAAAAGCAAATGACTTTAACCCGAAGAATGCCCAGCTAAACTATAAAATAGGTGTTTGTTACCTGAATGGCTTTACCAAAGATAAAGCCTATCCCTTTCTGAAGAAAGCCTTTGATTTAAATAACCAGGTTGCCGACGACATACATTATCAGCTGGGAATGGCTCTTCAAAGTGATTTACGCTTTGATGAAGCAATGGAAGAATATCTGATTTATAAAAGCGTTGCTAAAAATCAGAAACAATTCCCTGAAATAGAGAAAAACGTTAACAAAAAGGTAGAAGAATGTAAGAATGGTTTTATTCTTGCAAGCACTACGGTAAAAGGAAAAATCATCAATTTACGATCAGTGAATTCAGAATTTCCCGATTATTGTCCGTTAATTTCTGCCGATGAAAAAGTGATGATTTTTACTTCCCGTAGAAGTACGACTACAGGAAACCAGATGGATGATGAAGATTTAGGATATTTTGAAGATGTTTATATAAGCCATAAAACTGATTCTGTTTGGTCCGAACCAGAAAATATTGGTTCACCTATAAATACAGACAATCATGATGCAACTGTCGGGCTTTCGCCTGACGGGCAGGAACTTTATATCTACAAAGGTGACAAAGGAGGCGATATATTTGTATGTAAACTTAAAGGTGATAAATGGAGCGAACCACGTTCATTACCTTCTCCCATCAATTCAGAATTTAAGGAATCATCCGCCAGTATTTCTTCCGACGGAAATACATTATACTTTGTTAGCGACAGGGATATAAATACCGGCCGCGATATTTACAAATGCGTAAAAGATAATAAAGGGAAATGGGGCGAAGTTAAAAAATTGAGTGACGTTGTTAATACGCCTTATGATGAGGAAGGTGTATTTATACACCCTGATAACAAAACATTATATTTTTCCTCAAAAGGTCATCAGACAATGGGAGGTTATGATGTGTTCTATACGGTACTGCAACCTGATGGAACCTGGTCTGAACCTAAAAACCTGGGCTACCCGATTAATACCCCCGATGATGATGTGTATTTTACTATGTCGGCAAGCGGTAAGCATGGTTATTTTTCTTCTGTAAGGCCCGAAGGAAAAGGAGATAAGGATATTTACCTGATAGATTTTACAGAGACCGAATCGCCTATGGCATTTGCTAATGTAACTTTAGTAAAAGGGGAAGTAAGAGATTCTTCATCGGGACAACCAATTGAAGCTGAAATTGAAATAACCGATAACGCAAAGAATGAACTGGTGGCTATATTTACATCTAATTCCTCATCTGGCGAGTACCTAGTATCACTTCCTTCCGGTAAGAATTACGGAATAACGGTAAAAGCAAAAGATTACCTTTTCCATTCCGAAAATTTTAACATTCCTGAATCAGCTACATTTTCGGAAATTACTCTGAATGTTCAGTTAAGTAAAATGAATGTTGGTTCGAAAATGATACTCAGGAATATTTTCTTCGACTATGCCAGCGATGTGATTAAAGATGAGTCTATTGCTGAACTTGAAAGGGTGTTTGGATTATTGAATGACAATCCGAATATGAGAATAGAAATCTCCGGCCATACCGATAACCAGAGTTCATTGGAAACAAACATAAAATTGTCTTCAGCCAGGGCAAAAGCTGTTGTCGATTACCTGGTGAAAAAAGGAATTGCAGCAAACCGGCTCGAAAGCAAAGGTTATGCCTTTTCGCAACCCATTGCTTCCAACGATACCGAAGATGGAAAAAAGCAAAACAGGAGAGTGGAATTTAAAATACTAAGTAAATAACAAATAATAAACTTTTCTTAAAATATTTAAAAATGAAAAAAACAGCGTTTACTCATTTTCATGAAAAAATGGGAGCCAAAATGGTTCCTTTTGCAGGATATTATATGCCCCTGAAATATACGGGCGATATAGAAGAACATGTTACCGTTCGTAATGGAGTTGGGGTTTTTGATGTTTCCCATATGGGTGAGTTTTGGGTAAAAGGTCCCAAAGCATTGGATTTTGTGCAAAAAGTTACCAGCAATGATGCAACAGTTTTGTTTGATGGCAAAGTGCAGTATTCCTGTTTTCCAAACGGGAAAGGCGGAATAGTAGATGATTTATTGGTTTACAAAGTTAATTCAGAGACCTATTTGTTAGTTGTTAATGCAGCCAATATCGATAAAGACTGGAAATGGGTAAGTTCCCAGAACGATATGGGAGTTGTGCTTTACAATGCTTCCGATGAGATTTCCCAGCTTGCAGTTCAGGGACCGTTAGCGCTTAAAGCAATGCAAAAACTGACCGATACTCCTATCCTGGATATGGAATATTACACCTTTAAGAAGGTGACTTTCGCAGGAGTTAAGGATATTATTCTTTCCACAACAGGATATACAGGAGCAGGTGGTTGCGAAATATATATGGCAAACTCTGATGCGGAAAAAATATGGAATGCCGTTTTTGAAGCCGGTGCCGAATTTGGGATTAAACCTATAGGCCTGGCTGCCCGCGATACTTTGCGCCTGGAAATGGGATTCTGTTTATATGGAAACGATATTGATGATACAACTTCACCCATTGAGGCTGGTTTGGGTTGGATAACAAAGTTCGCCGACCATAAGAATTTTATCGATAAACAAATTTTACTGGAACAAAAGAAATCCGGAACAAAGCGTAAGCTTGTCGGTTTTGAAATGGTTGACCGTGGAATTCCCCGCCACGAATATGAAATTGTAGATGCTTCCGGTACCTCTATCGGACATGTAACATCGGGTACTATGTCGCCTATGATGAAAATCGGGATTGGGATGGGCTATGTGAAATCAGAATACTCAAAACCCGATGCTGAAATTTATATTAAAATACGCGATAAAGCCCTTAAAGCAAAAGTGGTTAAATTACCCATTTATAAAAATTAGGTTAAAGAGGCGAAAGCCTCTTTTTTACAGCCATACTGAGCGAAGTCGAAGTATGGCTATGTGTCTTTTCGCTCAGCCTTCGACTATGTCCGGGCTAATTTTTTCTTAAGCTGACAGTTAATACTTTATTTAAGCTACAAAATGTTAGTGTCATTTTGTGTGTAATGAAGTCTTTTTCTAACTTTACATCTTATTTATTATTGATGAAAAAAATTGAAATCTGTTTTACGCCGGCTTTATATAACTTATATCATAATGCAGAGGCAAATGTGGTTGTGATTGATATTATGCGGGCAACCACATCTATTTGTGCGGCTTTCGCAGCAGGCGCCAATAAAATTATCCCTGTAGGTACAGTTGAGGATGCAAAAAAAAATGAAAGAAGCCGGTTATATTTTAGCCGCCGAAAGAGATGGCATAGTACTTGACTTTGCTGATTTCGGAAATTCGCCCAACCTTTTTACGCCGGAACGAGTACGGGGAAAAACCATAGCTTACAGTACAACCAACGGAACCCAGGCTATTAATATGGCTAAAGATGCAAAACATGTTATTATCGGGGCTTTTGTTAATTTATCAAAAGTAGTGGAGTTCCTTATTTCAGATAATTCAGATGTGGTAATTCTTTGTTCGGGCTGGAAAAAGAAATTTAACATCGAAGACTCGCTTTGTGCCGGCGCAATGGCAACAAAGCTCATCGAATCAGGTAAATTTTCTACCATTTGCGATTCCACCCATGCTGCTATTGATTTATGGAGTATAGCAAGACATGATGTGATGAGGTATATTGAGAAAGCAGCTCACCGCCATCGTTTGCGTGGCATTGTCACAGATGAGGTAGTTGAATATTGCCATACCTGCGACCTGGTAAGTGTTTTACCCGTTTTTAAAAATGGAGAACTGGTAAATTTTTATAACTAAAATTTAGTTGTGAAATTTTAGACAGGCAGTTCATAGTCATTAGTCTTAGTTCCTGATTCGTTATTCAATTATTCATAATGTCTGAGGATTCAAATTTCTTAAAGTGAAATAATAACCTGCTTTTTATCATGAAAACTAAGTTATAGTTGTAAAAAAACTATTGAATAGCATAAAGAATTTTACCTGAAAATTCAAAATAAATCGCAAAATTGCAGTCGTAAAATTTTAATTTATGAAAAAACATAATTTTAATGCCGGACCAGCGATTTTACCTAAAATTGCGCTCGAAAATACAGCAAAAGCAATATTGGAATTCAACGGAATTGGAATGTCAATTCTGGAGATTTCGCATCGGAGTAAAGATTTTCAGGCAGTAATTGATGAGGCCGAAGCACTTTTTAAAGAATTATTGAACATTCCTGATGGCTATAAAGTTCTTTTCCTGGGTGGTGGTGCAAGCACTCAGTTTGCCATGGTTCCTTTTAATTACCTTAATAAAAAAGCAGGTTATCTCGAAACCGGTGTTTGGGCTAAAAAAGCTATAAAGGAAGCCAAACAATTTGGCGAAGTACAGATTGTGGCATCCTCATCCGATAAAAACTTTACCTGTTATCCAAAAGGTTTTACTATACCATCTGATTTGGATTATCTGCATATTACAACAAATAATACCATTTATGGAACCGAAATCCGTGAAGATTTAAATTCGCCGGTTCCTTTGATTGCCGATATGTCATCAGATATGATGAGCCGTACTGTAGATGTCAGCAAATATGCTATGATTTACGGAGGCGCTCAGAAAAATATCGGACCGGCTGGTGTAACATTTGTTATTGTTCGTGAAGATACTCTTGGAAAGGTAAGCCGGACAATTCCAACCATGCTCGATTATCGTACACATATAGGCGAAGGCTCTATGTTTAATACTCCTCCGGTATTGCCCATATTTACCGTAAAAGAAACATTAAAATGGCTGAAAAGTATTGGCGGAATTAAGAAAATGGAAGAAATGAACCGGGCAAAAGCAAAGATTCTGTATGATGAAATTGATCGTAATAAACTGTTTGTAGGTACCGTGGAAAATAGTTCGCGTTCACTTATGAATATTTGCTTTGTTATGAAAGAAGAATACAAGAATCTGGAAGACACTTTTATGGAATTTGCCAAGACGAAGGGAATGGTTGGTATAAAAGGCCATCGCCTGGTAGGTGGTTTCAGGGCATCAACCTATAATGCCTTGCCTATTGAATCGGTTCAGGCATTGATTAATTGTATGCAGGAATTCGAAAAATTGCATGGCTGATTTCTGACGGAGAGATATCTGAGTTGAAAGGAAACTTATGAATTGACTTTACGGAATTGTTACAAAATCCGAATCTAATTTAAATTTTCAAACATGTTAAAAATATTAGTTGCAACTGAAAAACCCTTTGCTAAAAAAGCAGTTGACGAAATCAGAAAAGTTGTGGAAGGTGCTGGTTTTCACCTTGAACTTCTCGAAAAGTATACCGATAACGGTGATTTGTTAAAAGCTGTAGCTGATGTTGATGCATTAATCGTAAGAAGCGATAAAGTAACCAAAGAAGTAATTGAAGCCGGAAAAAATCTGAAAATTGTAGTAAGAGCAGGAGCCGGATACGATAACATTGATCTGTCTGCGGCTACGGCAAAGAAGATTGTTGTTATGAATACTCCGGGACAAAATTCCAATGCCGTTGCAGAACTGGCTTTGGGAATGATGGTTTTTATGGCCAGAGGAAATTTTAAGGGAATTTCAGGAACCGAACTCAGAGGAAAAAATCTGGGAATTCATGCATACGGGTATGTGGGTAAGATAGTTGCTAACATAGCCAAAGGTTTTGGAATGAATGTTTTTGCTTATGACCCTTATGTTTCAAAAGAAATAATGGATAAAGACAGGGTAAATAAATTAAATACCGTTGAAGAATTGTATTTTACCTGTAATTATATTTCACTTCATATTCCGGCAAACGAGGAAACGAAAAACTCAATTAATTATGAATTACTGGTTAAAATGCCAAAAGGCGCAACATTAGTTAATACTGCGAGAAAAGAAGTGGTTTGTGAAGATTCTTTAAAAAAGATATTTGCAGAAAGAGATGATTTTAAATATATTACAGATATCGCACCCGCTTGTCATTCCGAATTGCTGAAATATGAAAACCGGTATTATGCAACACCCAAAAAACAGGGTGCCGAAACTTCCGAGGCTAATATTAATGCAGGAATTGCCGCAGCAAGGCAGATCATTGGTTTCTTTAAAAATGGAAACAGAACTTTTCAGGTAAATAAATAATTGTAATAGAACATTGGCTAATAGAAAACGAATCAAATCAATAAATCCTGAATCCTAAATCCTAAATCCTAAATCAAAAAATGGCTATATTAAAAGCATTTAAAGGTTTTCGTCCTCCGGTAGAAATTGTTAAGGAACTGGCTGCCCGTCCGTATGATGTGTTGAATTCAGACGAGGCAAGAAACGAAGCTGAAAGTAATCCATATTCGTTGTTACATATTACTAAACCCGAAATTGATCTGCCAAAGAATATTGATGAACATGCACCTTGTGTATATGAAAAAGCTTTTGATAATTTCGAAAAGTTCAAACAAAAGGGGTGGCTGGTTCAGGACCAAGAGGAATACCTATATATATATGCACAGACCATGTTTGGTAAAACCCAGTATGGATTGGTTGGTTGTGCAGGAGTTGACGATTATCTGAATAACGTTATTAAAAAACACGAACTGACAAGAAAAGATAAAGAAGAAGACAGGATGAAACATGTTCGTATCACAGAAGCAAACATGGAGCCTGTTTTTTTCAGCTACAGGGCCAATAAAGAACTGGATACCATAATTAATTCAGTTGTAAAAAACGAAAAGCCGGAATATGATTTTGTTACTTCTGATGAAGTAGGACATCATTTCTGGGTGATTCGAAATTTGCAAACAATATCACAAATTATTGAGATATTCTCAAAGATTCCTGCAACATATGTGGCCGATGGACATCATCGTACGGCAGCTGCGGCATTGGTCGGTAACGAAAAAAGAAGAAATAATCCTGGTTTTACCGGGAAAGAAGAATTTAATTATTTCCTGGCAGTACATTTTCCCGATAATCAGCTTTCCATTATCGATTACAACCGGGTAGTGAAAGATCTTAATGGCCTTACTGTTCAGGATTTTATTAATAAATTAGGGAAAAATTTTTCTGTGACTAAAACCGGAACAGAAATATACAAACCAGGTTCTTTGCACAATTTTGGAATGTATCTGGATGGAAACTGGTATTCGTTAACTGCCCGTACCGGGACATACAACGATAATGATCCTATTGGAGTATTAGATGTTACTGTTCTTAGCCGTTTGGTACTGGATGAAATATTAGGAATTAAAGATCTCAGAACAGATAAACGTATTGACTTTGTTGGCGGTATAAGAGGTCTGGGCGAATTGAAGAAAAGGGTCGACAGCGGTGAGATGAAAGTAGCATTTGCACTTTATCCTGTAAGTATGAAACAATTACTGGATATTGCTGATTCAGGAAATATAATGCCCCCGAAAACGACCTGGTTCGAACCTAAATTACGCAGCGGACTGGTGGTTCATTCATTGGAATAAACAGAAATTACTTTTGATTAATATCAGGCGAAATATTGAGGAATTAGTAAATACAATTCCATCCCACGTTAAGCTAGTTGCTGTTTCGAAAACAAAACCCGTTTCTTCTGTCCTGGAATTATGGAATTGCGGTCAGAGGCGATTTGGCGAAAACAGGGTACAGGAATTAACAAAGAAGCAAAGCGAAATTGATTTACCCGTTGAATGGCACATGATAGGCCACTTGCAAACAAATAAAGTAAAATTTATTGTACCCTTTGTTTCTTTGATTCAGTCGGTCGATTCATTTAAATTACTCAGGGAAATTAATAAGGAAGCATTAAAAATAAACCGCATTATACCTTGCCTTTTGCAGGTATATATAGCGAAAGAAGAAACCAAATTCGGTTTTTCGACCGGTGAATTAAATGAAATGTTATGTTCCCGTGAATTTCAGGAATTAAAAAATATCCGGTTATCGGGTTTGATGGGAATGGCAACATTTACTGATAATATTAAACAGGTAAGAGAAGAGTTTAATTCTTTACACAAAAACTTTGCACAACTTAAAAGAGATTATTTTTTAACCAATCCTGATTTTTGCGAAATATCAATGGGAATGTCGCACGATTATAAAATTGCCATTGAAGAAGGAGGCACCATTATTCGGATAGGAAGTTTAATTTTTGGTGATCGCTAATTGAAAAATCTTCGGATTTCTTCCAACAGGTTTTTATTTTTTACATTTTTTGTTTTACAGATTTTTTCAAATTCTTTTTTATAATTCTCCAGTTTTTCATCGGATAATAAAGAAATATTACTTTCAATAACCGAATAAGCTTCAATTGCGATTTCAATATTTTCAATAGCTATAATTTCTGTGAAGAAAGAAAGGTATGGTGAAAAGTCAAGACCGTTTTGCCAGCAGGATGAAATAAGCTGACCATTGCACTTAGTTTTCCCGGATGATTTTAGTCCTTCGATAAAATAAGGAACAGAAGATTTATCTTTTAAATTATTTAAAATAAAGATAGCCTGATCTTTAACATTCCATGAAGGATTCTCAATAAATAATTTAATAATATCCGGAACAATTTCGGGGTATCCTTTTTCTGTAAGAATGTTTAATGTTTCCAGAACTTCTTTTTCATTTGAAGAAAATAATTTCCTGCGAAGAGTAATTTTTGTATTCATAATAATATGTGTAAAACAAAGTAACAAATTTAAATTCTTTGAATTTTTGAGACTATAATTTTAAGGAATTTATTTTTTTTCTAAAAAAATTGTTATTTTTGCGATAATCCTTAATATTGTAAGTAACATAAAAGGAAATACGTATGAACTTTAAATTAATGAAAATTACCAACTTAACGATTTTATCTTTATTCGCTGCTACAACTTTATTTGTAGGATGTAACGGTGATAGTAGCAATGTTGAAGACCAAATCGAAGATTCAGTTACAACTGACAACAATGTAGATGAGTTTAACAAAGCCAAGCAGGTTATTTACGGAATTCCTTCTCCGATAGAAACAGCGATGCTGATGAAAAGAGCAGGGGCCAAGTATAACCAGGATTATTTAAATCCTTTATCCAACCTTGGAAATTATACAACAACAAAGAGTATGGCTTTGAACTTAGGAGTTTATAGTACTGATTTAAGTTTTGCCAGCATGTTCGATCAGTCACAATCTTCAATAAAATACCTGTCGGCTACAAAAAAACTGGCTGATGATTTGGGTATTTTAAATGCGATTGATAAATCCATTATCACACGTATGGAAACCAATATTAATAACCGTGATTCTTTAATGGAAATAATTTCCGAAACTTTTATGAATTCAAACTCTTTCCTGAAAGAGAATGATCGTGCGGAAATTGCTGCCATTATTTTAGCAGGTGGTTGGGTGGAAGGACTTTATATTGGAACACAGGTAGCTAAGAATACCGCATCCAATAAAGAACTCATCGAAAGAATTGCCGATCAGAGATTATCTTTAAACACATTATTAAGCCTGATGGGAGAATATAAAGAAGATCCCAATATTAAGGCTGTACTTCCCGATATGGAAAGATTAAAAACTATTTTTGACAAGATCCAGACTTCATCATCAAAAATGGAAGTTGTTGAACAAAATGGTAAGTCAGTTATTTCTTCAAAATCAGAAGTGAAAGTTTCAACTGAAGTGTTCAATGAAATTTGTACAGCCGCTAGTGAGATTAGGTCAAATATTATTAAATAATTGGAAGCCATGAAAAAGATTTTTGGATTATTAATAATTGCAATGTTAATAGTAGCGCTTCCTAATGTAGTTGAAGCCCAATGCAAGAATTTTGCTAAAAAAATATGTAAGTTAGAGTTATTGCCTTATGTTCATGATGGTATTTATAATGCCACTGTACTTTCAGAAGGTGAAACAGCTGAGTTATATAAAACATTTTATTCCGGTCAGGAATACAGAATAGCTATCTGTGGTGACGAGAATTTACCTCCTATTCAGTTTCAGGTTCTTGATGCTGAAAGAAATGTGTTGTATGACAATAAAAAACACCAGTTTGCAAAAAGTTGGGATTTTAAACTGGAATCAAGTAAACAATTAATTATTTCTATTCAGGTTCAAACTTCCGATGAACTTTCCGACCAGATTTTAAGTGGTTGTGTTTCAGTTCTTGTAGGATTTATGAATGTTGAAAATTCATTCAACCAGAATTAAGGAAAAATTAAAAAAGATATAAGAAGCTGTATCAGAACCGTTCAAAGTTATCATTTGATTTCTTGGGTTTTGATACAGTTTCTTTTTTGTTTTCTAAAAATCAGATTTTACTTTCTAAATACCTGCCTGTTAAGGAATTTTTTGTCTGAATCAAATCTTCAGGTATCCCGGAAAATACAATATTTCCACCTTCTTCACCTCCACCGGGACCAAGATCTATAACCCAGTCGGCACATTTTATTACATCCAGGTTATGTTCTATTACTACTAATGAATGTCCGAGTTTTATCAATGCTTCAAATGAAGCTAATAGTTTATTAATATCGTGAAAATGAAGCCCTGTGGTAGGTTCGTCAAAAACGAATAGAGTAGGGGATGTTGTTACCTTTCCAAGGAATGTGGCCAGTTTTAATCGTTGAGATTCTCCACCACTCAATGAATTTGATGACTGTCCAAGTTTAATATAGTTCAAGCCAACTTCTTGTAAAACACTTATTTTTTCAATAATCTTCGATTCAGTCGAACCTTTTTTTAAACTGAAAAAAGCAATGGCATCTTCTACGGTAAGTTCAAGAATATCGTAAATGTTTTTCCCATTGTATTCTACCTCCAGAATTTCGGGTTTGAATCTTTTTCCTCCGCAACTTTCACAAACCAAATGAACATCGGCCATAAACTGCATTTCAACTTTGATGATTCCGTCACCCAGACATTCATCACATCTGCCACCATCGACATTAAATGAGAAATGCGAAGGTTTGAATCCGCTTACTTTTGATAATTGCTGGTTTGCAAAAAGGCTCCTTATATCGTCATACGCTTTTATATAGGTAATTGGATTTGACCGGGACGATCTTCCTATGGGATTCTGATCTACTAATTCAATGTCGCTTAAAAGTTTTAAATCGCCGGAAAGATTATCGAAAGACCCTGCTTTTTCGTTTATGCCATTGCCAAAATACTTTTTTAAAGCAGGATATAATATTCTTTTTACCAGGGTCGATTTTCCTGAACCACTGACACCTGAAATAACAGTAAAGGTGTTTAACGGAATTTTTACATCAATATTTTTCAGGTTATTTTCTTTCGCTCCCTTTATCTCAATAAACTGATTCCAGTTTCTTCGAATGGAAGGTACTTTTATCGATTTTCTGCCCAGGATATAATCAGCAGTTAAGCTTTTCGATTCATTTATCAGTTTTTTTGAATCACCTTCAAATACGATATCACCCCCAAGACTTCCTGCTCCCGGCCCCATATCAATAATATAATCAGCAGATTTAATCAGTTCTTCATCATGTTCAACAACAATAACAGTATTCCCGATATCACGGAGATTTTTCAGAATATGGATTAATTTCTCATTATCCGCAGGATGTAAACCTATACTGGGTTCATCTAAAATATATAACGAGCCAACCAGGCTGCTTCCAAGAGAAGTAGATAAATTAATCCGTTGCGACTCTCCACCTGATAAAGAAGATGAATTTCTGTTCAATGTTAAATATCCTAGTCCTAACTTATCCAGATATTCCAAACGGGTCTGAATTTCCAGTAATAATCTGCTGGCTATGGTGTTTTCATAGTCAGAGAGTTTTATATTCTGAAAAAATGATTTTAGTTTACTGATAGGAAATAACATTATTTCCGTGATGGCACGGTTATTTATTTTAACAAAGGAAGCTTCTTTCTTTAAGCGTGATCCATTGCATGCCGGGCAAAGAGTTTTTCCCCTGTACCTGGCCAGCATTACCCGGTACTGGATTTTGTAGAGATTTTCTTCGAGAGATCTGAAAAAATCGTTAATTCCACGGAAATAATTGTTTCCCTTCCATAGTAATTCTTTATGTTCCGGGCTTAATTGAAAATAGGGCTTATGTATAGGAAAATTACATTTGGAAGCATTATAGATAAGTTGATTTTTCCATTCGCCCATTACTTCACCTTTCCAGCAGACAACAGCATCGTCGTATACCGAAAGGGATTTATCGGGAATTACCAAATCGGGGTCAATTCCGATGGTTTGTCCGAATCCTTCGCAAACACCACACGCACCTGCAGGGCTATTGAAATTAAACATATGCTGATGGGGTTCTTCAAACAAAATTCCGTCTTCTTCAAATTTATTCGAAAACAACTGTTGTGTAAAACCATTGTTATTTTCAACCTTAATAATACAGGTACCCTGACCTTCGAAAAATGCTGTTTCAACAGAATCTGAAATTCTTTCCAGGGTATCCTTATCACAGACGGTTTCGAAACGATCAATAATTACTTTGAAATTTTTGTAGGAAATTTTAGGTTTAGATGCCTGAAGTATAGTTTCAATCTTTTCGACTTTCTCATTTATTTCAATCCGGGAGTAGCCTTGCTGAATTAATATTTTCAGGTATTCGATTTCAGATAAATTATCTTTTTTAATAGCAGGTGTAAGAACATAAGCCTTTAGTCCGGCTTTATGAGAACAAATAAAATCGAGAACATCTTTTGTAGTGTTTTTCTTTACCATTTTTCCCGAAACCGGGGAATAGGTTTTTCCTATTCTTGCATAAAGTAGTTTTATATATTCATAAATCTCAGTGGTAGTACCTACGGTTGAGCGTGGATTTTGCGAATTAACTTTTTGTTCAATAGCTATTGCCGGAGGAATACCTGAAATATTTTCAACATCGGGTTTCGATATTTTTCCTAAGAATTGCCGGGCATATGAGGAAAGACTTTCAACATATCTTCTTTGTCCCTCCGCATACAAGGTGTCGAATGCAAGAGATGATTTTCCTGATCCTGATAACCCGGTAATTACTACTAGTTTGTCTCGTGGAATCTTAACATTAATATTCTTAAGGTTATGTTCACAGGCACCATTTATTTCGATATAATTATTTTGCATTTATTGTATAAAAGGGCATAAAATTTGTTAAACCCGCAAAGGTAATTCTTAAAAAATTCAAGAAAAACCAATCCTTATTATTTTTTTTGCGTAGACATTGAAAGAATTGAATATATTTGCACTCGAATTTGTTTAACCTAAAAAACGGAGGACTGCTATAGATAAAACTTCTACCACTTAACCAAAAAAAGGGAGGTGGAAATGAAGCCACAAGAATTCAGCGACAACGAACTTGTAAACCAGTTTATTGCCGGAAATTCAAACGCTATCGAGCAGTTAATCAAACGTCACAAGCGTAAAGTTTTTACTTACATTTTAATTATTGTAAGAAACCGGGAAAAGACCGAAGATCTTTTTCAGGAAACGTTTCTGAAAGTAATTAAATCTTTAAAAGAAGGTAAATATACCGACGACGGAAGATTTCTGGGCTGGGTTATGCGTATTGCACATAACCTGATTATCGATAATGTGCGTCGTGAACAGAGATTAAAAACAGTTTCGCGGGATGATTATGAGTATGATATTTTCAATCAGCGAAAATATTCGGAAACTCATATCGAACAAAGAGTGGTGAAAGATGAGGTTCAGAAAGATATCCGAAAATTAATTGAAGAGCTTCCCGAAGTACAGCAGCAGGTGGTTATAATGAGGCATTTTATGGATATGAGTTTTAAAGAAATTGCCGAAGAAACCAATGTCAGTATTAATACTGCGCTTGGAAGAATGAGGTATGCCCTGATGAATATGCGCAGGATTATTGACGAAAAACAAATGAATCTTGTTATTGAATAAAAAATAATCCTTGCAGATAATATTTCCTGAAGTAGTTCGTTATACCATCATGAAAACAATTAAAAATTATAACGGCCTATGGGGAAAACTTCTACACTACTATTTACATTCGAAAATATATTTGGAAACCAGGCTTCAGACCTGAATGAAATAAACTATGAGTTTGATGCTTTAGAAAGAGTTCTGGATGAATTTTCGGAAGATCCGCCCGATTTTATAGTAAACAATCTTATTGAGGCAGCAAAAAAAATGTAAAGTTAAAATGGAATCAAAAATTGATTCCATTTTTTTTTCAAAAAAGTAAAGCCTTAATCCTTTTAGTTATTATGTATTCAATTTGTATCTTTGAAAGAGACAAATTCAATTATGAAAGACATTTATAAATGTAAAATATGCGGATATATATATAATCCGGAAAATGGTGATCCAATATCAGGAATTAAGGAAGGTACTTCTTTTAAAGATATCCCCGGAACATGGTCGTGTCCTTTATGTGGCGCATCGGTGGAAGAATTTGAACCGCTGGATGAATAATTTTATTAAAAAATATATTTTAGTGGCAACCCTGAACAAATGTTATCGTCTTATTAATGTTTGACAGCAAATGGTGGATTTAACAAATAAAGAGGTTGTTAAAAAGCTTGTGGAGGCATGTGTCAGAGGCGAGCGAAGAAGCCAGGAGCTGTTCTACAAAACGTTCTATGGAAAAATGCTGGCTGTTTGCATGAGGTATTCCCGTAACAGGGAGGAGGCTCAGGACATCCTGCATGACGGAATGATAAAAGTATTTGTGAAGCTTGGAAGTTTTGAAAACAAAGGTTCTTTGGAAGGTTGGGTTCGGCGTATAATTGTCAATAATGCTATTGATTTTGTTAGAACTCGTAAGGATTTTTATTTAAGAGAAGAGCAGGATTATCTGATAGATGATATGGTTGATGAAACGCCTAATGAGAAAGAACTTGAGAAGGTTAGAGAAATGAAAGTAGAAAAACTGATAGGTTTGATTCAGAAACTTTCTCCTGCCTATCAGATGGTATTTAATCTATATGCTATTGAAAATATGACTCATAAAGAGATAGCAGATAAGTTGAATATTAATATCGGAACTTCGAAATCGAATCTTGCCAAAGCAAAAATAAGATTAAAAGAATTAGTTGAAGAACATTGGAATGAGTTTAAATATGAATAATTTAAGTGAATTTGAGAAAATCATCAAAGGGAAAGTGGATAGCTTTGAATATCCCTATGATGATGCATCCTGGAAGAAATTTAAGAAATCTGTTTCCGGAAAATCCAGTTATTGGGGATATGCCGCACTTTTTGGCATAGTTGCAATTACTGCTATTTGTTTAATGGTTTATTTTAACAGCCAGAATACAGCCAGTTTATGCTTAAAGAATAAACTGACAGATAAACAAGATAATTCTGTTGCCGTAAATAATCTTAACGATGCAAAAGAAATTAACGCTGACTCTTATAATTCGGAATCAAAGACTAATATTATAAATTCAGTATCTTCTGTTAATAAAAATACAGAAGTAATTACAACTGATAATATTTCAAATGGAAGCATTAGTAATGACAATCAGGTAACAATTAATTATAATAATCCTGTCATTAATAATATTCAAACGAACCAGCATACTAATAAGCCGAATGCTACTTTTATATGCGATAAAAAAGAAGGTTGTTTGCCATTGACTGTTAAATTTATTCCGACCGAGATTTCTGATACCTTAATATATTCCTGGGATTTTGGTGACGGAAATATTTCTACTGAAAAAATACCTCAGCATATTTATAAAGAAGATGGTAATTTTTCTGTAACTTTAATTGTAAAGTATTATAAATCCGAATCTGTGGTTACAAATAAACTTCAAAACCTCATAAAAGTATTTGAGCAGCCAGTGGCACAGTTTAACTGGACAAATAATGATAATGTTTTTGGATTTGAAAATTTATCATTGGGAGCTACTAAATTTAAATGGATTTTCAGTGATTCAACCTCAAATGAAGAGAATGTTAGTAAAGTATTTAGAGTATCAGGAAAATACCCGGTTCAGTTAATTGCAATCAATAAATACGGATGCAGTGATATTTTTACAAAAGAGGTGAACGTTCAGATAACAATGCCTTATCAGATGGCAGCTAATTCATTTACTCCTGATGGAGACGGTGGAAATGATTATTTCGGACCACAGGTGGTTGAGAATGACAATGATAATTTCCATTGTGATTTTAAAATTTTCAATAAAAACGGAAAATTGATTTTTGAAGCAAAAGGAACCCCTAATGATGTTCAGTGGAATGGATTTGATAAATCTTCGAACAAGCTTGCAGATGAAGGGATTTATTTTTATGATTTAAAAATTGAAGATAAGTTTGGTAATACTGATAGAAAAAATGGAAAAGTTATCCTGCAGCGATAGTTTATTTTGTTTAATTTCTTATTTTTATAAAAAATTAGGTGTATGAAAAAATTTTTAATTCTGTTGATCTTTGTTTCTGGATATTGTTATTCCCAAGAACCGGTATTTAATTTTGAAAATGATAAGGCATGTAAAATAACTATGAAAGGAGCAGATACTTATAATAAAGCCGACCATATTGAAAGATTGATGGAAAAAATGATGTTAAGTCTTTTTTCTTATGTGGATACTACAAATAGTACGGGTTATTTTATTGTAGATAACTTTTATAAAGTTCATGAAATTGAAAAATTATTGAATAACGAAAGTGAAATGAACTTTATTGGTAGTGAAGAGATTCAATTAACAGAAGATTTCTTTTTAGAAATTTATATGAAACGCGGAAGATTTAAACCTGATGAATTTTCTTCATACCCGCCTAAAAAAATAATAATGGGTCCTTTTAATAAGTTAACAGATGGTTTATATAATAAAGCATCTGAAATCTGGAAAAAGAAATACACAATAAAACAATAATCTGTTTTATTCTCAATACAAAATATGAAGATTTGTTTCATTTCAATAATACTTACATAAAACTATGAGAAAAATAGACTTAATATTAATTTTCTGTTTATTTAGTATAATTAGTTTTGGTCAAGGAATTAATTGTGCTACCTCTGACCCATTTTGCACTGGAACAACTTATAATTTCCCTTTAGCAACCAATAACGGAAGTGCCGAAGTAGGACCAGCCTATACTTGTTTATTAACTCAACCAAACCCTGTATGGTATTATTTATTAATTGACCAACCTGGAAATTTAGATATCACAATTCAGTCATCTCCGGGAACTTACGATGTTGATTTTAGTATGTGGGGGCCTTTTAGTTCTTTGAATAATTGTGGTAATTTGACTGCTGCAAATACTGTTGATTGTAGTTATTCTACATCTTATATAGAGTATGCAAATATTTCTAATGCTTTAACAGGACAATATTATATATTGTTAATTACAAATTATTCAAATTCAGTAACTGATGTGACTTTTTCACAAACTGGTGGTACTGGCACTACTAACTGTAATATTGTGTATTGTAATATTACTGGTATTACAGCAACGCCCGGAGCATGTGTTCCTGCTTCAAATACATTTACTTTAACAGGTTGCGTAAATTATAACAATACGGCTAACGACCATCCGCCGACAACAGGAACACTAACAGTAACTGTCAATCCGGGTGGTTATACGCAAACGTTTAGTGCCCCGTTTGCGGCAGGCAGTTCATGTTTTTCCATTCCAAATATTCCGTCTACGGGAGGTGCATACACTGTAACCGGGACATTTTCGGATGCTCCTACTTGTACATGGACTTCAACCTTTACTGCACCAGGTCCCTGTAATGCATGTTCAGTTAATGCCGGAGTTGATCAATCTGTATGTGGTCTAGCTGCAACATTAGCAGCAACCACAACTGCAGGTTATTCTGCTTATCACTGGGATCCGGTTGCCGGAATAACATTTGGTAATATTAATTCTGCAACCTCTACAATTACAGCAAGCGCACCCGGCACATACACTTTTACATGGTGGGGAACAAACTCAAGCAGTGTGACCTGTTCCGATCAGATGACAGTAACTTTTACCAACCCGCTTTCAAGTTTTACATATAATGGTAATCATTGCCAGGGTCTTCCATATAATTTTACAAACACCGGCACTTCTACCGGTGCAACCTATGCCTGGACATTTACCGGCGGTACTCCTGCAACGTCAACAGCGCAGAATCCCACCGGAGTTACTTTCAGTACTGCCGGGGCGCACACTGTCACACTTGTTGTAACAGTAGGCGTATGTACTGCTACCTATACACAGAATGTAACTGTATATGCATTACCAACGGTATCTGTTACCCCGACGAATGCCGCCTGTTTTGGATTATGTAACGGTAGTGCCGTTGCTGCAGGCAGTGGAGGTTCAGGAACATACACATATTCATGGAGTAATGGAGGTAATACCGCAAACATTTCTTCATTGTGCCCGGGAACATATACAGTTACGGTTACTGATACTTATACTTGTACCGGAACAGGTTCAGGTACCATATCTCAGCCGGCAGCACTCACTTTAACACCTTCCAGCTCAAATCCCACATGTAACGGACTTTGTAATGGAACGGCTAACATTGCAGTATCAGGCGGTCTTGGCCCATTTGCTTATGCATGGAGTAACCTGGCAACTACTGCAAGTATTTCTGGTTTATGTGCAAACAACTATACTGTTACAGTTACTGATAATGCACCCGGAAATCCTCCCGGTGGTTGTACACAAGTAGCTAATTATGTATTAACAGCTCCTCCTTCAATGGTTCTATCCGGTTCCAATGTGAATGCTACCTGTGGTGCCAATAATGGAAGCGCAACTGTTACCGTAAACTCTGGTGGTGGGCCAAATTATTCATATTCATGGTCTAATGGATCAAATACAGCAAGCACAACTTCAACTACAAATACTATTTCCGGAATTGGTGCAGGCTCATATACTGTTACAGTTACCAGTAATTCATGTTCAACAACAACCGTAATTAATGTTGGAAGTTCCGGTGCTCCGACAGCAACCATTACTTCCAGTTCAAATCCGACATGCTTTGGCCAGTGTAATGGTACAGCAACCGTTTCCTTGGGAGGAACATTAAATCCCAATTATAATTATTCCTGGTCAACAGGCAGCACTACAACCGGTACTGCTTCTACAACGAATACTGCAAGTAATTTATGTAATGGAACAAATTCAGTTACTGTTACAGATAATGCGGGATGTATTGCTGTAGCAAGTGTTACAGTTACACAACCTGCACAATTAGTAGCGACAACTACATCAGTAAATGCACATTGTAATCAGAGTGATGGCTCTGCTACTGTTAATGCCATAGGTGGTACAGGTTCCTATACTTATCAATGGGGTGCTACTGCGGGTAGTCAAACAACCCAGACGGCAACTAACCTTGCTCCAGGTACTTATTCAGTTACTGTAAGAGATGTTAATTCATGTTCAGTAATTGCTACTGTTACAGTTAATAATACAGCCGGAGTGACAGCTTCAATATCAGCTATTACAAATGTTTCCTGTTTTGGTGGAACCAATGGATCTGCAACAGCGACAGGAACAGGTGGAACCGGAACACCAACATACTTATGGCCTGCAACAGCAGGAAATCAGTCTACCGCAACTGCCACAAATTTAGGAGTAGGTACTTATATTGTTACAGTAACCGATGGCGCCGGGTGTACATCAATAGCTTCGGCAACAATAACACAACCTGCTGTTGTTACAGCTACAATAACAGGATCAACGCCTGCATTGTGTAATGGAGTTTGTAATGGAACAGCTACCGTAACTGCCGGCGGCGGAACTCCAGGTTATACTTATTCCTGGTCAAATGCAGGAACCGCTCCTTTAACTACAGGTTTATGTGCAGGAAATACGTATATCGTTACTGTAAGAGATGCCAATTTATGTTCTGCTACAGCATCAGTTTCTGTAACACAGCCTACAGCAGTTACTGCATCTGCAGTTGGAGTAAATGCTAATTGTGGAAATTCAAACGGCTCTGCTACTGTTACCGGTTTAGGCGGTACTACACCTCCACCGTATACTTACTTGTGGAGTGCTGCTGCCGGTAGCCAGATAACCCAGACGGCAACGAATCTTGCCCCGGGTAGTTATACAGTTACAGTTAGTGATGCCAATAGTTGTACTGCAGTTGCTTCAGTAACTGTGGGCAATAATCCCGGTGGTACAGCCAGTATTTCAAACCAGGTAAATGTTTCCTGTAATGGTTTGTGTGATGGATCCGCCACTGTTTCAATGGGTGGAGGCGTAGCGCCTTTTACTTATGCATGGTCAAGTGGTTCAACTCTGATAACTGCTTCCGGTTTATGTGCCGGACCCTTTAGTGTAACTGTTACAGATGCGAATCTTTGTACTTCAGTTGCCAGCGGTACAATAACACAACCAGCGCTGTTGGCTGTAAATTTAACTTTGAATGATGTCCTTTGTTTTGGCGATTGTTCGGGAAGCATTATTGCAACTCCGTCAGGCGGTACTTCCGGCTATTCATATAGCTGGAGTAATGTTTATGCTGGCCCTAATAATACTAATTTATGTGCCGGGCCTTATACTGTAACGGTTACCGATACGCATGGTTGTACAATTAGTGGTTCCCAGAACATTAGTTTAATACCTGCCATTACATTAAGCGCTGTTCCTACAAGTGCAAACTGTAATCAATCCAATGGTGCGTTAAATTTAACGGTAACTAATGGTGCAGCTCCTTTTACTTTTTTGTGGACAGGGACAGGCGGTCCCTATTCAACGGAAGATTTAACTTCGATTCCGGCAGGAACTTATAGTGTTACTGTTGCAGATGTGAAGGGATGTACCGCGGCCGGTACATTTAATGTTCCGAATGTTTCAGGACCCGTTGCTTCTATTTCTTCTTTCACCAATGTAAGTTGTTTTGGTTTATGTGATGGAGTTGCTACAGGTAGTGTTTCCGGTGGAACCGCACCATATACTTATTCCTGGAGTAACGCACAACCTTCTCAAACAGCTACTAATCTTTGCAGTGGTATTTATTCATTTTCTGTTACTGATGCTATGCTATGTGTTTCTACTGCAACTGTTACTATAACCGAACCTTCGGCTCTTACAATCGTTTCAATAACAGGAACAAATCCGGCATGTAATGGCGACTGTAACGGAACTGCAGTTGTTCTTGTAAATGGGGGTACGGTACCATATCAGTATTCATGGACGGGAGGCGCTCCATTTGGAGGATTGACACCTGCAAATGATACTACTGCCGGACTTTGCAGCGGAGTTCTAACGGCTAACATTACCGATGCAAATGGTTGTACAGTCTCAAATACGGTTACCATAACAGAGCCCACATTTTTATCTTTAACTTCTTCAAATACAGATGAATCATGTAGTGGTCAATCGAATGGTTCAGCTACCGTAAATGCATCTGGCGGATCTCCGGGATATACATACCAGTGGAGTGCAAATGCTGGCGGCCAATCAACAAGTACTGCTACCGGATTAACAGGCGGAATTTATACGGTTGTTGTTTCTGATTCTCATCTGTGTACTGAAACAACCTCAGTTACTGTTAATACTCCAAACCCACTGGTAATAAGCAATATTACTCCGACAAATATTCCCTGTAACGGATTAAACAATGGAAGTATTGGAGTAAACGTTTCCGGTGGAACTCCAAACTATACCTTTAATTGGACTGCCCTGAACAATGTTTCGTTTTCTTCTTCCAGCCAGAATATTTCCGGGTTATCAGCTGATACCTATTTCTTAACGGTTACAGATCAGAATGGATGCTTTGTTACCAGTTCTGCAGTTATTAATCAACCGCCACCCTTTAGCGTAACTTTAAATGTTACAGATGAAACCTGTTACCAGTTTTGTAATGGTTCTATTCAGGCCAACCCTAACGGTGGCCAGCCTACTTATTCATATTTGTGGTCGGATTTAAGTTCAGGAAATTTAATTATAAATAAATGCCCGGGTACATATAGCGTAACCGTAACTGATAATAACAACTGTACTGTTTCGCAAAGCGCTACAATTACCGGTCCTCCTTTACTGGTTTTAACTGTCGATAGTATTGTACCTGCAACCTGTGGAGTATCAAATGGAGAAGCATTTATTTCTGTTCAGGGTGGAACTACCGGGTATTCAATTTCGTGGTCTACAGGCGGTAATTCATTACATGAAACGAATATGCCAGCCGGTAACCAATGGGTTGCTTTATCAGATAATAACGGATGTAGTACTACTCAGCAAGTTCCGGTTCAAAATCTAAACGGACCACAGATTATTGCACTTACTCCAACTCCTGTCAGTTGTGCCGGTATGAATGACGGAGTTGCAATTGTAAGTTATTCACCTTCGAGCCCACCTGCACCGCCTTATATTTCAACCTGGAGTAATTCCTGGGTAGGCGATACCGCTAGCGGATTACAGGGTGGATTATATTATGTTACAGTTATCGATGCGAATGGTTGCGAAGCTGCAGGTTCAATTATTGTTGATGAACCTACACAATTTGTCTCGGTTCCGTATGGTATTGCCAATAACTTATGTAATGGAAATTGTAATGGAACGGCCTCTGTTTTAACAGGTGGAGGAACTCAACCCTATAACTGGAATTGGCTTGGAATCGGGCAAACAGGGTCAAGCGCATCTAATTTGTGTGCGGGACAGTATACGGTTGTGGCAACTGATGCCCATGGTTGTACAAGTGTAAATGTGATAGATATTACGGAACCTACCCCAATTAGTATAACGGGGCTGGTTACCAACGCACATTGTAACGGAGATGCCAATGGTTCTATTGCAACCAGTGTAACGGGTGGTACGCCGGTATACCAGTTTGTCTGGCAGGCTCCTTTAACCGGTACCAATTCGACCATTGGTAACCTGACGGATGGTACTTATTCTGTTCTTGTTACCGATATCAATAACTGTTCTATGACGTCTACTTTTACAGTTACCGAACCGACACCTATTTTAGCTTATTTATCAACTACTCCTTCAACCTGTGGTTTAAATAACGGTACTGCCACTTTGGATTCTGTAACCGGTGGAACTTCTCCATATACGTATTTATGGTCTCCCGGCAATTATATTACTCCAAATATTGGTAACCTTACCAGTGGATTGTATCAGCTTCAGATTACAGATAATAACTGGTGTGGTGGATTTGTTACAGTTGTTGTAAATAGCATAGCTCCTCCAACTCAAATAACTTTTATTGATACAAATGCGACTTGTAACGGAACTAACACAGGCTCTGCTACAGCTAATGCTGTAGGCGGGTTGGCACCATATACGTATTTATGGTCTGATCTTCAAAATACTCAAACTGCATCAGCTCTTTCTGCTGGTTTATATTCTGTTACAATTACCGATGCGAATGGTTGTACTATATCAAACTCAACTCAGATAACTCAACCCAATCCAATTACTATATTTGTTAATGGAGCAGATTCAATTTGCTTAAATTCTTATGCGGTAAATATAACGGCTAATGCTTCGGGGGGAACCTCACCTTATAATTATTTATGGACTGGCTTAGGGATTGTAAATCCAACATCACAAACTCAACAGGTTTCACCACCGGTATCAACAAATTATTATGTAAATGTTTTTGATGCGCATGGTTGTGCCGCAGTTACCCCAGGTGTTGTTCCGATTTACGTATATCCTGTACCATATACAAATATTTCAGCAGATGCAACAATTTGTGAAGGAGATTTTTATGATATTCAAACTACAGCTTCGGGTGGTAGTGGCGCTCCTTATAATTATTATTGGAATATTGGAACAGGTAATCCGAATCATGTTTCACCTATTACAACTACTACTTATACCTTATATGTTACTGATGCCTGCGGTACTCATTCCGATACTGTTTCAATGACTATAACTGTAAAACAAGCACCCGATTTAGTTCGTGATCCAAGATTCCAGAAAGGGTGTGTGGAATTCCTGGCTGATTTTGATTGTATTGCTTCAGTTTCAACCGGTGGAATAAATTATGAATGGGACTTTGGTGATCCTTCTTCCGGCTCATTAAATATATCAAATGATACCACTCCGTCACATTTGTATACTATAGCAGGTGCGTATGACATAACTCTGACCTTAACTTCTGATTATGGTTGCGATTACACACAAACCTTTAATGATCTGGTTATAGCCGATCCTATTCCGACAGCAGATTTTTACTATACTCCAACTGAGGGAATTGATGCTTTTCATGGCGAAGTACATTTCTATGCGCAAACAGACCCGTCAAATGATGTTACCTGGTACTTTGAGAACGGAGGAAATTCAGCCAGTGGTATAATGGATCCTGTATACTTATATACAGATTCAGGAACTTATGATGTTCTATTGGTAGTTTCTGCAAATGGATGTATTGATACAGTTCATAAAACTATTAAAGTAAATGAAGTATTTACTCTTTGGGCTCCTACAGCATTTTATCCCGGAACGGGCGTAGGAGACGGGTATTTCTATCCTAAGGGAAATGGTTTTGATAAAAATAATTATTACCTGGCAATTTACGACCGATGGGGTCAGGTAGTTTTTGAAACTACTACTTATCCTGAAGCAACAAGTATGAGACCAGATGATGTAAGAACTAAAGCGAATGCTAATGATAGCTGGCTGCCTGGTGGATGGAACGGAGGAAAGAATAATGATATTAACAAATTAGTACCTGTTGGAACATATACATGGTATTGCAGAGTAAGAGCAAAAGACAGCGGTGACCTGCATGAAGAAACAGGGCCGGTAACGGTAATAAGGTAGAAATAAAAAAAGCAGCCGGTGAGCTGCTTTTTTTATTAAGAGAATGATATTTTTTTTACATTACTAATGAGCAGCGTTTAAATACAGAAACTGACAAATCTTTATCTTTACTTTGTAAATACTGACGAACAGTAGTTTTATTGTCTTTTACAAACTCCTGATTTAACAAAGTACTTTCGTTATAAAACTTGTTCAGTTTACCCATAGCTATTTTCTCAAGCATAGCATCGGGTTTGCCTTCGGCGCGGGCCTGTTCTTTTCCGATTTCAATTTCCTTTTCTACAACTTCTTTTGGAACATCAGTTTTGTCAATGGCAACAGGATTCATTGCTGCAATCTGCATGGCAACATCTTTTCCAACCTGTGAATCACTAATAGCTTTGTTAAAGCCAACAACAGTTCCTATTTTACTGCCCTGATGAATATATGAAGAAATAAACTCTGCTGATATTAATTCATAAAATATTACATCTGTTTTTTCTCCGGTAGAAGCTACTTTATCAAGTATTAAATCAGCAATTGTCAGATCATTTACTTTTAATTGTTTCAATCCTTCAATGTTTGCAGGTTTTGCATTGATAGCTGTTTCACCAATGGTATTGGCTAATTGAATAAATCCTTCGGTTTTAGAAACAAAATCTGTTTCACAGGCTAATGCTATCATGGCAGCTTGTTTACCATCGGGACTCATTTTAATAACAACAACACCTTCGCTGGTTTCACGGTCAGAGCGTTTCATTGCTACCGCCTGGCCTTTTTTACGGATGATTTCTATAGCTTTATCAATATTACCTTCTGATTCAACCAGTGCATTTTTACAATCCATCATTCCTGCACCTGTCATTTTACGCAGTTTGGTAATATCTGCAGTTGTAACTTGTGACATTTTATTAAGATTTTTATTATTCTTTACTTGTTTTTTTAGCCGGAGCTTTTCTGATATTTTTTTTAGCCGGAACTTTCTTTTCTGCAGACTCTTCATGGCTTGAAACTTCATCTGCAACGACTACTGTTTCTTCAACAGGTTCTTCATTGTTTTCAATGGCTTCAGAATCTGATTTATGTTTTGATTTTAAAACTTTTTCTTTGGGTTGATTGCCTTCTTTTTCTTTATCCATTTTTCTTTCATCCAAACCTTCGGTAATGGAAGAAATAACGTTATCTAAGATTAAAGATATAGAGTTTGAAGCATCGTCATTTGCCGGGATAGGGAAATCAATGAGATTTGGATCTGAATTAGTATCAACCATAGCAAATGTTGGAATACTTAAACGCCTTGCTTCTCTTACGGCAATATGTTCTTTGGTAACATCAATAATGAACAATGCTGCAGGAAGACGGGTAAGGTCGGTTATGCTTCCTAAGTTTTTTTCCAGTTTTGCACGCTGACGGCTGATCTGAAGTTTCTCTCTTTTCGATAGGTTGTCAAAAGTTCCATCGGTAGCCATTTTATCGATGGTTGACATTTTTTTTACCGCTTTACGGATGGTAGGAAAGTTTGTAAGCATTCCACCGGGCCAGCGTTCTGTAACGTAAGGCATGTTAACACGGCTTACTTTTTCGGCCACAATATCTTTTGCCTGTTTTTTTGTGGCTACAAAAAGAATTTTACGACCTGATTTTGCAATCTGTTTAATAGCTGCACAAGCTTCATCAAGCTTTACAACTGTTTTGTGTAAATCAATAATGTGGATTCCGTTTTTCTCCATAAAAATATAAGGAGCCATATTAGGATTCCATTTTCTTCTGAGGTGACCAAAATGTACACCTGCTTCCAATAATTGTTCGAATGTTGCTTTTGACATGATTTGTTTTTGTTTACTTTCTTATTTATCAACCCCCAGGTAGTTCTATACAGAAGTCCTGAAAGTTTAGATACTAAACTAATTCGCCTGAAATGATCCTAACGTTTGCTGAACTGGAATCTCTTACGGGCTTTTTTCTGTCCTGGTTTTTTACGTTCAACCTCGCGTGGATCGCGGGTTAAAAATCCGTTTGATTTAAGGGTAGGACGAACTTCAGGACTAACTTTTAACAGGGCTCTTGAAATGGCAAGACGGAGAGCTTCAGCCTGACCTTTTACACCACCACCATCAAGATTAACTAAAATATCAAATTTACTTTCAGCCTGTATGGTTGAAAGAGGCTGAAGTACAGTATACTGAAGCTGGGGAGTTGTAAAATAGCTTTTAAATTCCCTGTTGTTAATAACAATTTTACCGTTTCCTTCTTTAAGATAAACGCGTGCAATTGCAGCTTTTCTTCTACCTATCGCGTTAACAAATTCCATATACGTTATTTAATTTCATTAATATTGATAACTCTTGGTTTCTGGGCTTCGTGAGGATGTTCTGTGCCATTATATATAAAAAGGTTGTGAATAAGTCTTCTGGAGAGCCTGTTGCGGGGAAGCATTCCTTTTACACCATGCTCGATAATCTTCCTTGGATCCTTTTTTATTTGTTTTTCAGGTGAAATAAAGCGTTGACCGCCAGGATATCCGGTATGACGAACATAAGTTTTATCAGCCCATTTTGAACCGGTAAAACTGATCTTGTCAGAATTTAATAAAATTACATTGTCTCCACCGTCAACATGAGGTGTGAAACTGGCTTTGTGTTTTCCTCTGAGTATGATGGCAATAGTTGAACAAAGACGACCAACAACCAAGTCGGTAGCGTCAATAACTAACCATTCTTTTTTTACAGTTGCTTTATTCAAAGAAACTGTTTTGTAGCTTTTTGAATCCACTTTTCTAACTTATTATTACTTTTTTAACTATATAAAACCGTTTTATTTTACGGACTGCAAAAATACAATTATTTTTTATATTCTATCAATGTTCACTAATTTAATTTTGAAAATATTTATTAAATATGAAAATAGGGACTGCCTTTTTGAATAGTTTATGATTAAAAAGAGTTTAAAAATTTTGAAAAATACCAGTTTTTACTGTAATAAATAAAGTTATTCTACGTTAACGTTTCGTTAAATTTAAAATATGCCAGTATTTTCCGAAACTGTACACTGTAAAATATATATAGGGGGACTTATTTTATTAGCTCTTTCTTTGCCTTTTTCTGTTTTTGGAATGAGTGTATCCCAGTTGATTATACTTGGAAACTTTATCCTGGAAGGTGATTTTAAGAATCGGTTTAATAGCATAAGAAAAAGGTATGATTTATGGATTTTTGTTTCTATTTATATAATTCATCTTTTCTGGCTTTTTCCTCCCCAGGATTATAATTATGCATTTAACGATTTAAAAATAAAAATACCCCTGATGGTATTTCCCCTTATCGTTTCTATGTCCCGGCCTTTACATGGAAAAACTATCAGAAATATATTACTATGCTTTGTTTTTTCTATTATGGTAGCTTCTTTAATAAGCATAGGATTATTACTAAAAAATCAATCATCAAATGTTATTAATTACAGGGAACTTTCTGTATTTATTTCTCATATAAGGTTTTCCTTAATGGTTGTTTTGTCAATATTTATCTTATTTTATTACTCTTTTGTATGCACGGATTTAAAATTAAAGAGATGGTATAAAATAGTTGCTGTTTTAATAATGGTTTGCCTGATTTTTTTCCTTTTTATTTTAAAAGCGCAAACCGGACTTTTTGTTTTCGCAATAGTATCCTATTTATTATTATGGTATTTCTCATTTAAATTAAAATTATGGTATAAATACATTATCATGTTATTATTGATAATATTTCCTGTATTTCCAGTCGTTTATGTTTATTTAATTTCCAGGAAATTTATTGATATAGAAAAGATCGACTATAATACGGTTGAGAAAAAAACTCTTCTGGGAAACGATTATACTTTTAATCCGGAGGATAAATCAATTGAGAACGGATATCTTGTATGGGCATATTATTGTGAAAAGGAGTTACAGAAAGAATGGGCCAAGCAAAGTGATATTTTATATTTGGGAAAGGATAATAATAATAATGATCTTCGGTTCACTTTAGTCAGGTATATGACATCTAAAGGATTACGAAAAGATTCTTTGGGTTTTTCTCAAATGACACCGGACGATATAAAAGCAGTTGAGAATGGAATACCTAATTATACATTTATAAATAATTGGAAACTTTACCCGTTAATCTACAATATAATCTGGGAGTTATACGATTATAAAAGCAATAAATATGCCGACGGGCATTCCATTGCACAAAGAATTGAATACCTGAAAACCGCAATGGAAATTATACAAGATAATCTATTGCTTGGAGTTGGCACCGGTAATGTTAAACTTGCTTTTGATAATGAGTATTACAGAATGAATTCCGGTTTGGACAATAAATGGAGGTTAAGGGCGCACAACCAGTTTGTAACTTTTCTTTTAACTTTTGGAATTTTCGGATTTACCTGGATAATATTTGCACTGTTTTACCCGGTAATAAAACAGAAAGGGTACAAAAGCTTTTTATTTACGATTTTCTTTAGTATTGCAATTTTATCATTTACCAATGAGGATACTCTTGAAACCCAGGCAGGTCTCACTTTCTTTGTTTTCTTTTATACTATTTTTCTCTTTTCGAAAGAAAAACAGATTGTTCAAATGGAACAATAGGGTTATCTTTGTTTTTTAATAATTAAATTATTGATGTGTCAGGTTCATAAAGAATTCATGCGCGAAGCTATTGCCCTATCATGTAAAAATGTGGATAATGGCGGTGGCCCTTTCGGAGCCGTCATTGTAAAAAATGGTAAAATTATTGCCAGGGGAGTAAATAAAGTAACAATTAACAATGACCCGACGGCACATGCAGAAGTAACTGCAATAAGAGAAGCTGCGAAAGAGTTAAATACTTTTGATTTATCTGGTTGTGAAATATACACATCCTGCGAGCCTTGCCCGATGTGTCTTGCCGCAATTTACTGGGCACATATTGACAGGATTTATTTTGGAAACTCAAAAACCGATGCCCGCAATATACATTTCGACGATGCATTTATTTATGAAGAAATAATGCTTCCGCTTGATGAACGGAAATTGCCCTCCACCCAGATTTTAAGAGAAGAAGCCCTGGATGCATTTAAAAAATGGACAGCCAAGGAAGATAAAATGGAGTACTGATGAATACAAAAGTTTTATCTGCTGATTATTTTCTGCAAGATGTTCTTGAAATAGCGCCGTCTCTTATCGGGAAATACCTGGTAGTGGAAAATAAACAAAAATCGAAATATTTAATTACCGAAACCGAGGCATACCGGGGTGAAGAAGATCTGGCCTGCCATGCAAGCAAGGGTCGCACCCCCCGTACTGAGGTTATGTACAAAGAAGGAGGACATATTTATATTTACCTTATATATGGCATGTATTGGATGTTAAATATTGTTACAGGCGAAAGAGATAATCCGCAGGCAGTCTTGATCAGGGGAATAGAAGGATTTAACGGACCCGGAAAACTTACCAAAGCTTTAGGGATAGATAAAACCTTTAATGCAAAGTTATTGTCAAAAAAAACAGGTTTGTGGATCGAAGATTCCGGGAAGGTTTATAATTTTGATTCATCAAAAAGAAAAGGAATTGATTATGCAGGGGATACCTGGAAAAATAAATTATGGAGATACACCATACAATGAAAGCAAAAATTGAACTTTTAAAAGGCGATATAACAACGTTACAGGTCGATGCCATTGTTAATGCTGCGAATTCTTCACTGCTGGGTGGAGGAGGAGTTGATGGAGCAATTCACAGGGCTGCCGGAAGGGAACTGCTGGAAGAATGCAGGTTGCTTATGGGATGCAATACCGGTGATGCTAAAATTACAAAGGGTTATAAATTACCCGCAAAATTTGTGATTCATACAGTTGGTCCCGTATGGAAAGGCGGTGGCGGCGATGAAGATAAATACCTGGCCAGTTGTTATCAGAAAAGTCTCGACATTGCAAATAAAAATAATTTAAAATCAATAGCTTTCCCAAATATAAGTACCGGGGTTTACGATTTCCCAAAAAACAGGGCTGCTATAATTGCTGTTCACCAGGTGAAAACATTTTTATCATCGAAAACAAATATTGAAAAAGTTATCTTTGTAACCTTTGATGATGAAAATTATTCGTTGTACCAGAAATTACTGAAGTAGGTGCCTGCCGCAATTAAAAATTATTTTTCGCTGATTAAGTTCAGCCATACTATTTTTGCCATGCCTTTTGCCCTGGTCGGTTATTTTCTTGGCATACATCAGCCCGGTTTTTCGTTTGACGGGAGTATTTTATTATACGTTGTTTTGTGTATGGTCTTTGCCAGGAGTGCAGCCATGGCTTTTAACCGGATTGTAGATTTGCGCTTCGATTTAAAAAATCCCAGAACCACTAACCGTGAGATTCCCGCAGGGAAAATATCAGTATTTTCGGGAACCGTTTTTGTGCTGGCAAGTTCACTTTTATTCATTGTTACAACTTTTTTTATTAACCGGCTGGTTTTTTATCTCTCGCCTGTTGCGTTAATTGTTATTTTTATGTATAGTTATACCAAACGGTTCACCTCTTTATGTCATTTTGTATTAGGGCTAGGTTTATCTCTAGCACCTATCGGAGCCTATTTGTCGGTAACATCGAGATTTGATATTCTCCCCGTATTATTTTCAATAGTCGTATTGTTATGGGTTGGAGGTTTTGATATAATCTATGCACTGCAGGATGATGAGTTCGATAAAAGTCTGAACCTTCATTCGGTTCCGGTAAAAATAGGAAGAAAAAAATCACTGATACTTAGTTCAATTTCTCATTTGGCTGCCATTTCGATAATTATCACGGCCGGTTTATCCTGGCCCTTTGGGTGGCTCTACTGGTCAGGAGTAGTAATTTTTACAGCCATGTTAACGTATGAACATTTTATAGTAAAACCGGGAGATTTAAGCCGGGTAAATATGGCATTTGCCGTTATAAATGGTATTGCAGGGCTTGTGTTTGGGTTATTTGTTATTGCTTCGCTTTATCAATAAAAAATTCCCGGAGAAGGTTTTCAGCGGGAACTAAATTTAAAAACCAGGAAATTAATTATGCAATAGAAGCATGCCGTAGTGGCCGGCAGTATAGCCCTCGTAAAATTCGGGCGCTATAATCTCAAATTTGTAAAGAGCTTTTTCTGTAGGTGTTATAAATGCAGTTGAAATGCCATTTTTCATTTCGCCCGTTGTTACAAAATCCCATTCTCCACTGGAGTTTTGCTTATAAACATTAACGGCCATATTTTTAATCCTGTAATCTCCCCACACCATAATTCCATAGGTATAGTCGGAAAATAACCACCGCTGCGTTTCTTTTGACCCGGTATTGAATATCAGGTCGAACTCCATGCGTACAATTTCGGCTCCTTCTTTTTCAACAGCGCTTACAATTCCCGAAAGTCCGTCAATAATAGGTTGCATTGAAGTCCCTTTTTCATTGTCAAGAGTTGAAGTCTGTGCAAATGAGAAATTTGCAAATCCGGTAAACATTAAAATGAGAAATAACAAATTAAATGATTTCATAAGGTATGAGTTATAGGTTTTGTGGGCAAAACTACAAAATAGTTCTGCTTTTGCAAGGCAAAAATCATTTTTTTAATATTTTATTTTATATACTTTTGAAAAAAACTGAGAAAACGATATTGTTCGTATCCGGTTGTAGTATAGTTACATGCATTAAACAAGTATACATATGATTAACCAACAGTTGATAAACCCTAAAAGTATTGTAATCGTAGGAGGATCTAATTCTATTAATAAACCGGGCGGAAAAGTCCTGAAAAATCTGCTGGATCACCATTTTAAAGGAGAATTATTGGTTGTCAATAAAAAAGAAGCCGAAGTCCAGGGTTTAAAGGCATTCCGGGAAGTGAGCGATCTGCCGGAAGTCGATCTGGCTATTATTGCCATTGCCGCTAAATTTTGTCCCGAAACTGTGGATATTCTGGCAAAAGAAAAAAATACCAGGGCATTTATTATCCTTTCTGCCGGTTTCAGTGAAGAGAATCATGAAGGCGCTGTTCTTGAAAAACAGATAGTAGATATAATTAATAGTGTAAATGGCTGTTTAATAGGGCCTAACTGTATAGGTTTTCTTAATTCTAATTATACAGGTGTTTTTACAACGCCTATTCCGAAGCTGGAACCCTGGGGTTGTGATCTTATCAGCGGATCCGGAGCTACGGCAGTTTTTATTATAGAGTCGGGGATACCTAAAGGATTAACTTTTTCGAGTTTGGTTTCGGTAGGCAATAGTGCACAAATAGGAATAGAAGAAATGCTTCAGTACCTGGACGAGACTTATGACCCGGAAACAAGTTCATCAGTTAAAATTCTTTATATAGAAGATATAAAAAAGCCGGATAAACTTTTAAAACACGCATCTTCGCTTATCAGAAAAGGTTGTAAGATAGCTGCCATTAAGTCGGGATCCTCTGAAGCGGGTGTAAGAGCAGCATCGTCTCATACAGGAGCGCTTGCCAGTCCGGATCTGGCCGTGGATGTGCTATTTCGCAAAGCAGGAATAGTCAGATGTTACGGACGGGATGAGTTGACAACTGTTGCGTCCATTTTTATGTATCGCGAATTAAAAGGGAAAAGAATAGCCATTATTACTCATGCAGGCGGACCTGCGGTAATGCTTACGGATGCGTTAGCTAATGGTGGTCTTGAAGTGCCTCATATTAAAGGAGTAAAGCCCGATGAATTGCTTACGTTTCTATATCCCGGTTCGTCTGTTGCCAATCCTATCGATTTTTTGGCAACCGGCACGGCTGAACAACTTGGAAAAATAATTGATTATTGTGAGGAAGAATTTTTCTGTATTGACGCCATGATTGTTATTTTCGGAAGTCCGGGATTATTTGAAATATATGACGTGTATCGGTTGCTGAACGAAAAAATGAATACATGCAAAAAACCGATTTATCCTATTTTACCTTCCATTATAAATGGCAAAAACGAAATAACTGAATTTATATCACACGAAAAGATTAATTTTCCCGATGAAGTATTATTTGGGCAGGCGCTGACAAAAGTATTTTTTACTCCTAAACCTGCTCCCGAAAAAGTAATTTTTCCGGCCATGGATGAAATGAAAATCCGGGAAGTAATTAATAATTCTGAAAATGGTTATTTAAAACCTGGTCAGGTTCAGGCATTACTTGATGCTGCCGGAATATCGCGTGCAGGAGAAGCCATTGTTAATACCCGCGATGAAGCCATTGATTCAGCCGGAAAACTGGGTTTTCCCGTGGTAATGAAAGTGGTGGGTCCGGTTCATAAATCAGACGTAGGGGGAGTTGTGTTAAATGTTAAAAATTCCGAATCTGTTAGTAAGGAATTTGAAAGAATGATCCGGATAAAGGATACAACTTCCATATTAATACAGCCGATGCTCTCCGGGACTGAACTTTTTGTTGGAGCAAAGAAGGAAGGAAAATTCGGTCATTTGGTATTGTGTGGTCTGGGAGGAATTTTTATTGAAGTTCTGAAAGATGTTAGCGCCGGGTTGGCGCCTCTGTCAATAGATGAAAGCCTGGGCATGATTCATCGCCTGAAGAGTTATGGAATTATTAAAGGAGCCAGGGGGCAGGAGGGAGTTAATGAAGAAATGCTGGCTGAAATAATTACTCGTATAGCTGCTTTGGTAACTATCGCTCCCGAAATTTTTGAAATGGATTTAAATCCTCTGCTTGGTAAGATGGACAGAGTAGTAGCGGTAGATGCCAGGATAAGAGTCGAAAAATGATTTATCTAACAATGTATAATCCAAATATTCTCAACAATAAATTCCAGATTCCAAGACCCAGGATACAACGACAAACGTTGAACAATAAACAATAATTTTTTTATGAAGAAAGCCGATGTGATTTTTGTTCTGATTTTCTGTTTAATTGTTACACCGTTTTTGCCGTTTCCTTTTTTAAAGGATTTTCAAAGTAATTACCTGTATAATGAGTCGCAATGGTTATGGACCAGCTTTGTGAAGTTTGCATTACTGGCCACTATGGGCGAGGTGATTGGTTTAAGAATTAAGGCGGGAGTTTATTTACAAAAAGGATTTGGTTTAATTCCCCGGATGATCGTCTGGGGATTTCTTGGATTGTCTATAAAAATTGCTTTTGTTGTTTTTGCTGCCGGTGTTCCTGCATTTGTTGAAAAATATTTTGGAATTAACGGAGCTAAAGATGCCATGGCCTTTAAAGATATTTTTGCAGCATCGGAAAACGGATTTTTTGGAACACGTTTATTTTCTGCATTTATGATCAGTACCATAATGAATCTTTTTTATGCCCCGGTAATGATGGTATTTCACAAGATAACAGATTTACATATAATTAATAATGGAGGAACCATTAGTGGTTTTTTCAGACCTTTAGATTTTGAAAGAAACTTTAGCCAGATAAACTGGAAAATGCAATGGGGCTTTATCTTTAAGAAAACCATTCCCCTTTTCTGGATACCTATGCAAACCATTACATTTTCGGTAGCTTCGGAATACAGGGTGGTTATAGCAGCTTTCCTGGGAATTGTGTTAGGAGTTCTGCTTTCTGTTGCAAGCCCCAAAGAAAATAAAAAATAGAATTAGAATCGTCATCCTGAGCGGAGTCGAAGGATGACTGGTTTTACCCTATTCAGTGCTAGATGACAGGATTATTAAGCGTGGTTCCCTTCAGAGACAAAGGGTGTGGGTGGTGATAAATAAAAAATAGTTATTTCTTATTTATGGTGTATATCAGTAATTTAAAAAATAAATAAAACCTGTTTTTGCTTCAGGTCAGGCAATCCTTGTTTATACAGCCCGCTATTGGCGGGTAAAGTTTTTATAGCCAGAAAGTAATAAAGTCGAAGATGAAAATACCTGGAAAGTTTTGAGTTTTACTTTTGCTAAGAGTGTAAGGTCTCCAATTTTGTTAAAAGCCTTGATAGTATTTAATTACAAATATGGAAGATGCTTCGATCTTCATAAACAAATAAAATAACCTGGATTTCCTAAATATTGTTGTTATTTAAATGGAACCAGGTTAGCTGTTTTCAGATAACCTCGTTGAGGTTAAAGAATTGTAATAATTTAAAGATTAGAAACAAGCATCATCGTAGATGATGCACTGAAAAGCAATAATACTTAACCTAATGACATTGCCCTAAAGAGTGTAAATTGTTTTCAACACACCAGGAACCTCTTAATAAAATAAATCAGTAGCGCTACTGATTTTATAATGAAATTACTATGGAGGCTATTTCCATTCTTTTATCTCAGGAATTTTCTGGTTTCTTAAAATATCTTCAAACGTTTCGCGGGCGGTTATTTCGTATGCTTTACCTTTATAAATCAAAATTTCAGCAGGCCGGAAACGGGAATTATAGTTCGACGACATGGAATAACAATAGGCTCCCGCATTCCTGAACATGAGGATATCGTTTTCATGGACTTCACTAATCAGCCGGTCTTCGGCAAAGGTGTCGGATTCGCACAAATTACCGACAACAGAATACAATTTCTTTTGTCCTTTCGGGTTCGAAATATTTTCAATTTCGTGATACGAGCCGTAAAACATGGGACGTATCAGGTGATTGAATCCCGAATCGGCAATAATAAAAGTGCAGGCAGTTGTTTGTTTAATTGTATTTGCTTTGACCAGGAAAAAACCGGCATTGCTTACCATATATTTTCCCGGTTCGAAACGCAGGGTAATATCTTTCTTTATTTTTTTACAGAAATCGTTAAAAACTTTACTGAAAGTTTTTCCTATAGCAGCAATATCCGTTTCATGATCTCCTTCGCGGTATTTTACTTTAAATCCGCTGCCAAAATCCAGCGATTTCAGATCCCTGAACTCTTCTGCAATGGAAAATACAAGAGAAGCAACACGCGTAAAAACTTCCGGATCGTAAATATCGGAACCGGTATGAATGTGAATGCCCTCAACACGAATATTTAATTTGTCAACCAGTCTTTTAATAATAGGTAGCTGGTGAATGGAAATCCCGAATTTAGAATCAATATGCCCTACAGAGATTTTATTATGACCTCCTGCCATAATATGCGGGTTAATGCGAATGTGTACAGGGATCTTCCTGTATTTAATCCCGATTTTTTCCAACATGGTAAGGTTATCTACCGTAATATGGACTCCCAGGTTAATTGCTTCGGCATATTCGTCGATACAAACTCCATTCGGCGTAAATATTATATTCTCCGGGCTGAATCCGGCCTTTAACCCCAGTTTCACTTCGTTGACAGAGACCGTATCAAGATTAGCGCCCAGTTCCTTAAAAAGTTTCAGAATGGCAAGACTCGATAATGCTTTGCATGCATAGTGAATCTTCAGATCTTTAACTTTAAAGGCATTTTTAAAATTGTTATAGTTTTCGGTTATTTTTTGTGAATCGTATACATAAAGCGGTGTTCCGAAGCTTTTGCTTAAATTGATAAGTTCTGAGTTAAAATTGTTTTTCATTTTTTATGTGTAAAAAAATCATTTAATAACATTTTTCATGTTAAAGAATGGTGCAAAATAAATCAATTTTAAACTTTATTCAAAAGGATTTTCATAAACAACACAACCGGCTTTTTCGGGATGGTCGGAGGCCAGAAAATTTCCCGGAACTTTTTTTAGTTTCCAGATGGATAAAAGGTCGGAGCCGGCAGTAACGATAAAAATGATTCCAAAAAATACCAAAGGAAATAAACCTGTAACAATTCCGGTGAACACGGGGATAAAACCCATGAATACAGCCGGGGTAACGGAGCTGATTCTATATTCTTTTACTGTTACGGGATGTTTGCAATGTATGTAAGGAGTGAAATTTATCCAGTTTATTCCTGCTTTCAGGTCCTGCCGTTTTATTTTTGAAAAGACCAGCAGGGGTAAAGCGTGTAATCCTTCATGAATAAAAATGCCTCCGATAATTACAGGAATGGTAATAAAAGCATCAAAAATATATTTTTTTGCTTCATCCCAGGTTTGATGCAGCCCCCATAGAAGAATATAAATCCCGCCGAAAAAAAGAAAAGTGGAAAAGAATAATACGACATTAAATAGGTTGGTTTCTGAATAACTGAAAGAATAATCTTTTTTGTATTCCGGATTATTATTCCCGTTTTCTGTGAAATCTGTCATGCTTATCTTCTTCCGATGGATTTAAGGTAATTGTCAACAGAGCGGTTGTACGACCTTTCATAGGCCGATGAGAAATAGCATGCAGGCAATTCCCCAAGGCTTCTGTGGTAGTTCAGGCAATCGCAGCATTTGCCTTTTCTGCTGCACGGATAGGTGCAGTTACAGCTTTTAACATTTTTTTCGATATCGCAATCCATAGCTATTAAAGTTGTTAGGTTATTTTATGTTGTTTTAGTTTGAGGTTGCATGCAGAAAAATGCTATTTTTACGTTTTGTAAAATTAATAGCTTTTTTAATTATGCGCACAATCCGAACGCTGTTTTATATCATTATTCTTCTGATTTCCATTCAGGGATATTCACAAGTTACCAACCAGGCATCGTATAAACTGAGCCGGGTACTTGATGTCATAAATATGTTTTATGTGGATACCGTAAACAACGACAAGTTGGTTGAAGGAGCCATTATCGAAATGTTAAAAGAGCTTGATCCTCATTCCGTTTACGTCAGCAAAGATGAAGTAAAGGAAATGAACGAACCCCTCGAAGGAAACTTTGAAGGAATAGGAGTACAGTTTAATATTTTTAACGATACCATTATGGTTGTAAACCCGATTCCGGGAGGCCCGTCAGAAAAACTGGGAATAAGGGCAGGCGACCGTATCATTAAAATTGATGGGCAAAATGTTGCCGGAACCGGGATAAAAAATAACGATGTATTTAAAAAACTCAGGGGCAAAAAGGGAACCCTTGTGACTGTTTCAATCCTGAGACGAAGTGAAAAGGATTTGCTTGACTTTACTATTTCCCGTGATAAGATTCCCATTTATAGCCTGGATGCTTCCTACATGATAGATTCCCAGATAGGATACATAAAACTGAATCGTTTTTCTGCAACAACCATGACCGAATTCGGGGAAGCAATAACAAAGCTAAAGAGTAAGGGAGTAAAAGATCTTATACTTGATTTATCTGGTAATGGCGGTGGTTATTTGAATACTGCCGTAGACCTGGCAGACCAGTTTCTGCCGGATAAAGAACTGATCGTTTTTACCGAAGGAAACAACAGTCCCCGTTCGGATTATAGGGCAACTGATATGGGAAGCTGGAACGATGGCCGGTTGATTATTTTAGTAGATGAAGGTTCTGCCTCTGCCAGTGAAATTGTTACCGGAGCAGTGCAGGACTGGGACAGGGGGGTTGTTATTGGCCGCAGAACCTTTGGAAAAGGCCTTGTTCAACGCCCGTTTAATTTGCCCGATGGTTCTTTAATAAGGTTAACAGTAGCCCGTTATTTTACTCCTTCGGGAAGGCTGATACAAAAGCCCTACTCCGATGGTTTCGATGAGTATTCAAAAGATATTATTCACCGCTACAACAATGGTGAACTGATTCATGCCGACAGTATTCATTTTCCTGACAGTCTAAAATTTCAGACTTTAAATTCAAAAAGAACGGTTTATGGTGGTGGCGGAATTATGCCCGATATTTTTGTTCCGCTTGATACAACACTTTATACGGATTATTACAGGAGTCTAATGAGAAAAGGCATCATCAATCGTTTTGTATTGAGCTATATTGACGGACACCGCGATGAATTTAAAGCTAAGTACGATGACTTTACCAAGTTTAAAAATGAATATGCTGTTTCCGATGTTATGCTGGACAGCCTGGTGAGTATGGCAGCCAAAGAAGGAATTGCAAAGAAAGAGGATGAGATAGCCAAATCGAAAGATGATATAAGGCTTATTATAAAAGCTATGATTGCCAGCAATCAGTGGACAACCAGCGATTATTTCGAAATTATTAATCCTTCCCGCCCGGAATACATGAAAGCTATTGAAGTTTTGCATGACAAAAAAATGTATAGCAAAAAACTTTCAAAATCATAAATAGTTGCAGATTAATAGTAATTATGGTAAATCTTAATTAATGATAATGAATCCTGATTCCTAAATCCTAATTCCTAAATCAATTAATGTTATCCGATTGGTTCATTAAAAACTGGGTTGAGGTGGCCGGAGCCTTAACCGGGTTAGTGGCTATTTATTTTCAGATAAAAGAAAAGGTGATCTTCTGGCCGGTAAGCCTGGTAAATGTAATCCTGTATATTTTTGTGTACTTCACTTCGCGCCTCTATGCTGAGGTCAGCCTGCAGACTTATTACCTGGTGGTAAGTGGTTACGGATGGTATTACTGGTCAAAGGGAGGTGAAAAATCGGAAAAGAAAATTCTTCCGGTTTCCCGGTGCAGTAACAAGCTATTATTGAAACTGGGGATTATTTTCCTGGTAACATTTGCAGGAATGGCCTACTTGTTACATCGTTTTACGAATACCGATGTTCCGGTAATCGATGCATTTGTTACATCTCTCAGTTTTGTTGCAACCTGGTTGCTGGCCAAAAAGAAGATCGAAAACTGGATGGTATGGATTGTAGTTGATTCTGTTTGTGTAGGAGTATATATTTATAAAGAACTCTACGCAACCATTGTTCTTTTTGCCGTTCTTACTGTTTTAGCATTTGTGGGTTATAACCAATGGAAAAGAAGCCTGGAAAAGAACATAGAATTGTAATTGTAGGCCCTGAGTCGACAGGTAAAACTACACTTTGCAGTGAGCTTGCCGGCCATTATCAAACTCTATGGATGCCGGAATATGCCCGCGAATATGTTGAGAAGCTGAAAAGGCCATATACACAGAAGGATGTTTTGCACATTGCAAGGAAACAGACTGAGATGGAAGAAGAATATGCTCAAAAAACTTCCCTGTTATTTGTCGATACTGATCTTATTATTACTAAAGTATGGTTGTTGCATATCTATGGCTCCTGTCCCGGCTGGATTGACAAATGGCTAAAGAATGCCCCCCGCATGCTTTACCTTGTTTGTAAACCCGATCTGCCCTGGGAGTATGATCCGGTACGCGAAAACCCCGGATTAAGAGATTATTTTATGGAATGGTATTGCCGCGAAATAGAATCCTATGGTTTTCCCTTTAAATTTGTTTCCGGCAAAGGCGATGCGAGAACTGAAAGCGCTATCGCATCCCTGGAAAAAGTTATCAATCCCGGTTTTCTGCAATAGAATATTTTAAAACGGAACGGTTGAATAACAGGACAATTGAATTTTTAACTTTCAACAAATAATGTTAAATATGAAATTATTAACAATAGACTAATAACTATTGTCCGGCAATTGCATGTCTGTTCTTTTTCTCTTTGTTGTATTCCTCCGGTGTTTATTTTAAAATCTCTATTTTTTTATTATAAAGTTTTCCGTTACAGTTAATTTGTATAATATAGGTGCCGTTAAGAAAACTCCTGTTGTTTAAACAGAACACTATGTTATTTATATTTTCCCTGCTATATACAGGTATTCCGCTTATTGAAAATAATTTTATACTGTTTATATTTTGAACTGCACTGAATGTAACAGAGTTTTCTGAAACGGATATAACAATATTCTCATGCTCTTTTGAAATAGTATTATTTTCAACAACCGTAACAGTACTTCCTCCTGTAACAGCTATATTGTCAAATTTTACCATAAAAGTGTTTGAATTATTGTACCCACAGGAAGGTTCGAGGTAAAACAGGATATTGGATTTATCCGCAATAGCTGAAATATTAAATAATACCTGTACCGAAGCACAGTTCCTGGCCTCAGAGAATTTAAACCCTTTGCCGTTTGCACCTGAATCGTAAGTAACGTCAATGCCGTCAATTTTTACAGATATCACATTATTCTTGTATCCGTTATCTGCCCATATATAAAACCGGCACCAGTCGGCGCTTTGTGTAGCAAAATATGAATTTGAAATATCAAAAGTCATTAATATGGTATCATAACCCGAACAATTTACCTGCGGAAGTCTGAGGAAATTTCCCCAGTAATTGTTCCACGAGCCCGAATAGCCCACACACGAACCTGTACATCCGCCCGATGCGATAAAATCAACAGGTGTGTTGTAATTGGGAGCAAACCACGAAGTAGTGGGAGCCGTAGTGCCATGTACCACTATATCGGAATTGAACTGTTGAGGTCCGAGAAGATAACCCTGGGCATTGGCTGTAACCGAAAAAACAATGAGCATGAAGAGGTAAATAATTGATTTCATAAATTTTTGTTTTGTGTTGAATTTAATTTCTGTTGATTCGAACAAATTTACAAAAGAATCAGTTGAAAATTGTTTTCTGGAAAAAATTATCATGATTCTGAAGAAATAGCTAAATCTCTTTAAATCATCATTTTTTTAACTACAAACTAAATTCTGAATCCCACCACCAAAACGTCATCTACCTGGTCGAATCTTTGAGTTCCGGTATATGTCCAGTTTTCAAACTCAGCATGGAGAAGTTTCTTTTGTTCGTGCATGGATTTGTTATTGACCGAAAGCAGGAATTCTTTTAATTTGTTATATTTATATTTTTTGCCGCTTTCACCACCAAACTGGTCAGCATAACCATCAGAAAACAAGTAGTAGGAATTTTCTTCTTCAATATCCAGAACGTGGTTGGTAAATGGCTTTTCGTTATCGGTATAGGCGCCGATGGGCATTTTATCTCCTTTGAGTTCGTCAAGCTGAAAGTTGTTCTCTACAGGTTTTTCACTTTCTGCTTTTTTACTTTCCGGCTTTATAAACTTTCTGACTATATAAAGTGGATTATTGGCCCCGGCAAAATTTATTTTATTATGCTCCTGGTCGATGATGCAGAGAGCTATATCCATGCCGTCTTTTACAATAGAACCGTCTTTTGAAATGTTTTTGGCGTTATATATTAAACTGGTCTGGTTAAGTGAACGGATTACTTTCTTTCGCAACTCAAAAAGAATATCGGCAGCGGTAAAATCTTTTGTTTTCAGTTTTATCAATCCGGCTATTTCGTTCAGAAACGACATGCCCAGCATGCTCATGAACCCTCCCGGAACGCCGTGCCCGGTACAATCCACGGCAGCCACGTATATCTTTTTGTCAATCTCGGTGAACCAGTAAAAATCACCGCTCACAATATCTTTGGGTTTAAAGAAAATGAAGCTTTCGGGCAGGATGGAATTGAGAAGAATAGGCGGGTGCATGATGGCCGACTGAATCATCTCGGCATATTTTATACTGTCGGTCATTTCCTTGTTCTGGAATACGATTTTATCACGCTGGATTTCTATTTCATCACGCTGTGCTTCTATTTCTTCTTTCTGTTGGTGGATTTCCTCATTCAGTATAATCAGGTTGTCGCGTTGAGCTTCAATCTCGTCGCGCTGTGCTTCTATTTCTTCTTTCTGCTGCATGATTTCTGCATTCCGGTTCCGGAGTTCCTCGGTGCGTTGGGTAACTATCGATTCGAGTTTTATGTTAGCCCTGCGTAATCTCCTGGTATTGAACTTTACAACCAGATAAATAACAATTAATGCCAGGATGAAAAACAAAAAATAAGCCCACCATGTCCGGTACCACGGAGCCAGTACAGTAAACCTGTAAGTGGCTTCCTGTCCTTCGGTTCCGTATATGTTTTTTGCTTTCACCCTGAACGTGTATGTGCCTTCGGGGAGGTTGGTGTATTCTTTTTTATTTTCGGATGTCCAGTCCGACCATACTTCGTCAAAGCCTTCGAGAAAATAACTGTAGGTATTCGATTCTTCATTATCGAAGCTGGGAGCGGCAAATTCAAAAATAAAAGCATTTCCCTTGTACCTGAAGGTATTTTTTATCTGTTCAGGCTGAGTTGTTGTAACAAATCCATTTGAATCAAAATATGTTCCGGAGAAAACAGTGTCTTTTATAGCAATAATCCTGTAAAAAACGGTATAGAATTCTGTCTTGTAATTTTTCTTTGATTTTTCATCATAGCGTATAAGCCCGTCAGTACCGCCAATCCATATAATTCCATCCTTGCCCGGAAGAATTTTGTACATGTCGGTAAACTGAAGGCGACGGAAGGGAACATCGAATAGTTTGTATTTTCCGGAATCCGGCCGGGAGATGCAGATTGTTTTGTCGTACATCGACCAGATATTGTTATTGGAATCGGACGAGAGCAGGTAAACGGAATGTTTTCCGCTGAACAAAAGCGAATCAAATTCATTGGCCGGTATAAATTTATTTTCTTTTTCGTTGTATTTAAAGATGCCTTTTGCTGTTCCGGCAAACAGGCTGTTGTTTATACAGGTTATTTCCGTCATCCCTTTGGGAATACCCTTTACAGAATCGTAAATTTCTTTACCGGAGTTATACTTTAGTGTGTCTGTAAAATCGAACTTGAAAATTCCGTGATTCACGGTACCTGCCCATATTTTGCCGTTTTTTTGTTCGCATATGAAATAAAAATCTTCAATTCCGTTATCGTATATTTTATGTGCAATCCAGCGGTTGTTTCTTTTTTTAACAGCGTACACAAAACCACTGCCGCCGATATAATACAAGTCTTTATAAAAGCGGGAGGTTTTTACGCAGATCTCGTTATTAAAATGAAATGTAAGTTTGAAATTTTTGCCATCGTAAAAATAAACTCCGCCACTCCCGGCAAACAGAATTCCGTTTCCGAAGGCACTGCTGGTAAATACCTGGGTGTTTAAATTTTCAAATTTCTGCGGATGGGCAGAGAGAAATCCCTCTTTACCGAAAGTCGATTTTTTTAATACAAACAAACCGTCGAGGCAGGAAATGTAAAGTTCGTTGTTCGCAATTAATAAATCCTGCACAACATCATTAATTCCATAGTGTTTGCCGAAATAAGTGAAAGGTGAGGAGGCTTCAATGCGGCTCAGTCCGTTTCCCAGGCAGGCCCATAACCCGCCCTGCTTATCCACATAAAGGTAATATACCAGGTTACTGAGCAGGCCATAGTTTTCGTTTATAACATTTTTTACAGAGCCATCCCGGTTCATTAAAATGATGCCTCCTGCATTAGTGGCGAAAGCAAAGGAACTGTCGGGGAGGACAACTCCTTTGTACAACTGACTTTCCCTGAATAAAGCATTGCATTGTGTGTTATAAGCTTGTGGGAGAGTGGAATCGTCATACAGGAAACAACCCCTGTTCCGGGTAGCAAATAAATATTTTTTGCCTAAAGGCAGGATAGCCCTGATGTCGCAATAATTTTCCCCGCCGGGAGTGCTTACCAGCGAATCACTTTTTTCTATAAACAGGCCTTTGGTCTGGTCCTGGATAAAGAACTGACCACGGGCCATAAATGCTGTGAAAAAGGAAGTTGAAGGTTTGTATATTTTTGTTTTACCCGGTGTGATTTTTATAACTTTTTCGGGTGCTACAAAGTAAATTCCCGATTCGTTTGTATACACGTGCCACACGTAGCCAAAGTTTTGTTCTTTTTCGGGAATGCGGTTCATTAAACTGTAAAACCTGACCAGGCCGGTGGAATCGGGGGCAAGGTAACCGATTTCGTTTTCGCCGCCGACGTAAATCCTGCCCTTGCTATCTTTTCCCATCGATAACACGGTGGTTACCTTTTCGGTAAAAAAACGTCGCCAGTTTTTTCCGTTGTACTCCAGTATGCCTTTGCCATTGCCGAAGTACATTACCCCGCGGTTATCCTGTTCGGCACACCAGTTCTGGAAAAAACCGTGGTATTCTTCGGGTCTGTAATTACGGATAAAAGGCATGCCTTCGTCCTGTGCATAACCTGTAAATACAGGAAACCAGGATAAAATGATGAAAAAGAATATATAATGATTTCTTTTCAACGGATAACATTTTTACTACAATAATAATGAAATTCAGTAAGAATAAGGTTTGCGAAGAATATGTTTTTTTATCACGTAAAGAAAAATATTAAAATTCAATTTTATCAGATGCTTTGTTAACTGATTATACAACAAGGCCTGAAACATACTTTTAAATCGAGAAGACTATCTGTATCCGGGTTTAAATATGAAGACTTTACCGGAATTAAAATACTATAACACTTTCTGCTTAATCAATTAACATAGGTTGTGAAATGAACTTCTTCGATTTCGTAAACTTATGCAGGATAAAAAAACAAAAAAGAATACAAGATGAACACCTTCAGAATATAAATCACCTTCAAATCTGTAAATAAAATCGTATCATGTTTATATAGTGTATAATGCGTGTTGTCTAAGATTATAAACTTTGACAATATTAAAATTTCAGGTATATATATTTACGGGTCTTAATCTTATGTTGAACTGAGAGCAGAAATATCCAAAAAATCTAAACACTATTAAATTTTTCAAAACATAATAAAAATATTCAAATGAAAAAATCAAATGTATTTCTTGCAGTTGTTGTTCTTGCAACATTCAACTTTGTGCTCTGTACTTTAAACTCATTAGCCCAATATACAAAGTTGTTAGATTTTAATGGGGTTGCAAATGGTGATTTTCCTGTTGGCTCTTTTATTTCTGACGGAACTTATTTATACGGAATGACAAAGCAGGGCGGTACAGGCAACCCTAACGGGCCTTGTGGGTATGCCGGTTGTGGGGTAGTTTATAAAATAATGCCCGATGGTACGGGATATGCTAAATTACTTGATTTCGACTATTTTAATGGAGGTCGTCCTTATGGTTCTCTTTATTTTGATGGAACTTTTCTTTATGGTACAACAACTAGTGGTGGTAGCCTCAGCGCAACCGAAACCGGTTCGGGAGAAATATTTAAAATAAAAACAGACGGAACCGGATTTGACACCTTGCATGTTTTTTCACTTATTACAGATGGAATAGATTCAAGATGTACGCTTGTTTCTGACGGAACATACCTTTATGGAACAACAAGAACAGGCGGTACAGGAAGTTGTATCGGAGGGGGTTGTGGAGTAATTTACAAAATAAAAAAAGATGGAACTGAATATACAAAACTATTAGATTTTGCAGGAATATCAAATGGTAGCCATCCTTGTGGTTCTCTTTATTATGACGGAACATTTCTATATGGAATGACTTATGATGGCGGTACAAATGGTGATGGAACAATATTTAAAATAAAAACAGACGGTTCAAATTATGTAAAATTACTTGATTTTTCGCTTAATGTAACCGGACGGTTTCCATATGCTTCTCTTATTTCCGACGGAACCTATTTGTATGGAACAGTGTGTGGAAGCGAATACGGTTCCGGAATAATCTTTAAAATAAAACCGGATGGAACAGGGTATTCGAAACTTTTCGAAAGTACGCCAATTGCGCCTTATGGTACTCTGATTACTGACGGAACCTATTTATATGGAACAGGCAGTGTAATATTTAAAATAAAGCCCGATGGAACAGCATATCGTAAAATGTTCGAGTATGAACCTTATTCATACGAAATGTCTAATGATCTGTTTACTGACGGAACCTATATTTATGGAACTACAAGCGGTTCTTATAGTATGGGAACCATTTTTAAATTAGGTTTTACTGCTGGCGATGCTCAATATACTACAACGTATGATACGCTTCAAAATACTTTTTATTTAACTATTGATTCTACAACATCGGCTTTGGCAGTTAGCTATCTTTGGGATTTTGGTGATGGAACAACATCAACGCTTGCTACACCATCACATGTATATACAGTTGACTCTGTTTTTAATGTCTGTTTGAAAATATACCTTGCTGATGGCGATTCCTCTTCGTATTGCCATCTTTTAGGAAAAGATATGTATGGAAATATAACCAGGGATGCTGGTTTTACAATCAATGTTCATGCATCAGGAATTTCTTCAAACCTTTCAGATGAAACAAATATAACAGTCTATCCAAATCCAACAAACGGAGTCTTTCATATAGCCGGCGACAGGAATCAATTAACCGGTATTGAAGTGTACAATATGTTGGGAGAAAAGATTTATTCAAGAAATGACAATCTGCAAAAAGTAACAAGCGACATAGATATTTCTTATTCTCCGAAAGGAATCTACTTTATTAAAATTAACGAAGGAAAAGTATTTCATACTAAAAAAATTCTCGTTAATTAATGGTTTACAGATAATGTTATTGCTTTCTGAATTTTTGTGACAATGATGTTTCATGATTAACAATTTAAAAAGGAGGTTTAAATGAAAAAAATGAATGTATTGTTAGTAGCCACATTTGTTATTAATATTGTTCATGCACAGTGGTTAACATTAGCTCCTGTGACTACTGACGCCGGATCTTCGGTTTGTTTTACTGATGCAAACAATGGACATATTGTAGGACTATCCGGGGCTATTTTAAAAACTGCCGATGGAGGTGCAAACTGGACAACTCAATCGATAGGAGCAAATCATTTGTCATCCGTTTATTTTACCGATGCCAATACAGGTTTCGCCGTTGGTTTAGCCGGTACCATTCTCAAAACAATTGATGGTGGTACAAACTGGACTGTTTTAAATCCGGGTATTTCAGATACTCTTAAATCAGTTTGTTTTATTGATGCAAACACAGGATACGCAGTTGGTCTTCATGGAGTGATTTATAAAACCAGCAACGGAGGAAGTACATGGATCTCACAAACATCAGGAACAACGAAATATTTGACTTCCGTTTATTTTGCAGATGCAAATACAGGTTATATAGCCGGATTGGCAGGTACGATATTAAAAACTACTGATGGCGGCACTACCTGGAATACTCAGAATTCCGGAACAACTAAAAATTTATGGTCGGTAAATTTTACCGATGCCAATACAGGTTTTGCTGTTGGATTTACAGGTACAATTTTAAAGACAATTGATGGTGGAACCAATTGGATTACCCAGACATCCAATACTACCAATAATTTATATTCAGTTAAGCTGATTGATGCAAATAGCGCTTTTATTGTTGGATTTGGGGGTACTATTCTTAAAACAACCGATGGTGGCTCTAGCTGGGTAAGCCAAATATCAAATACTACAAATATTTTATGGTCGGTTTATTTTGTCGATGCCAATACCGGATATATAGCCGGGGAAAATGGTTTAATTTTAAAAACAACCAACGGTGGAATTACTGATGATAAATCATATCCGTCAGAAGATACAAAAATAATTACCTGTCCAAACCCGGCTTCCGAATGTATAAGTATATCCGGTATAGAGAAAATAAACGGGATATGCACTTTTGAATTTATCAGTACACAGGGACAAATTGTTAAAAACGGATATTTAACAGGTGAAAAATTAACAATGGATATATCCGGATTATCAGATGGTTTTTATACCCTGAAAATAATAACTGACAAAGGAATTATTGCGAAGAGATTTATAAAACAATAATTTTTTCCCGGCTCATAAAAACGTAATTTATGATACGCCGGGAGCCGTTTGTACGGATACCGTTTCTGTTACCGGTACACTTGTTACGGATGTTATGCTCCCTGTAGCACCTCCTGATAATAATACACCATTAAAATTTATTCTGATTCGACTGGATATTTTGTAATTATAAATACTGGTAATTATCTGAATATGGCAAATTTGCCATAAAGATTGAAAATGATCTGAACCAGACAGTTTTTCAGAACCTGACAGGCCAGTTTCCATGTAAATATTAATGTTTTTGGAGGTTATTGTATGTACATTGTTACATTTATTGATAGTGCAGGTAATTTAGTTATAATCCGAAAAATTATCCTGCAATAATATGTTAAATGCAGTTAACAAGAACTGCAAATAAGAGCTTTTGTAATCTCCGGATGCTGAGATTTGGTTGAATAACGTTTTAAATTCTCATTAAATATGCTTAAATTTGAATATGATTTATAGAAGTTATTATAAGTCTGGATGGGAGAATTGTCAAAAGTAGAGTAGGATATAATAAGAATTCAAATGAATTATCAGGCGAAATCCAAGGCTGAGCTTATTAATGAGTTAAAGAAATTACAGAAAGAAAATAGCTCTTTAAAAGCTTTGTATCAAAATGATATTATCGAACGCAGGCAGGCGGAAGAGGTAATAAAAAAGAGCGAAGAACGGCTGAGAGATATTATGTTCACCATGGCTGATTGGGTATGGGAGGTGGATGAGAATGGTGTGTATACATACAGTTCCGGCAAGGGTGCCGATCTGCTTGGGCGATCCATCAACGATATTATTGGAAAAACACCATTCGATTTTATGCAACCGGATGAGGCAAAAAGAGTAGCCGCGATATTTTCTGAGATAGCAGCAAATAAAGAACCGATAAAAGACCTGGTGAACTGGAATATCAGGAAAAATGGCGAAAAAGTATGTCTTCTTACGAATGGCGTACCTATACTGGACGAAGAAGGAAATTTCAGGGGATACCGCGGCGTAGATAAGGATATTACTGAGCGTTGGAGAGTAGAGAAAGAATTACTTAACAGGGAAGAAAAGTTCAGGGCATTATTTGAAAGTGCAAAAGACGGTATTTTACTTCTTACAACCGAAGGTAAAATAGTGTCATTAAATACCTCCTTTGCCACTATGCATGGATATACCATTGAAGAAATGCTTTCGATGGGTATCAGAGATCTGGATGTGCCTGAAACCGCTAAACATGTGCCGGCAAGAATACAACGGTTGCTGGCAGGAGAAATGTTGTCGTTTGAGGTCGAGCATTATTGTAAGAACGGCCAGACGGTTCCCATTGAAGTATCGGCAAACCTGGTTAGTATTGGTGGCGAAAACTTTATCCTGGGATTTCACCGTGATATTTCGGAACGTAAACAGGCGGAGGAGAAACTCCTGGAAAGTGAAAAATTACTTAATGAGGCACAGCACCTTGCCCGCATGGGAAGCTGGTTATGGATTATAGAAACCGATATGGTACTATGGTCAAAAGAGCTTTATGAATTAAACCAGAGGAATCCTCAGTTACCTGCCCCTTCGTATTCCGAACTTGCTTCATATTATACAAAAGAAAGCTGGGAACTTCTGTGCCAGGCAGTGGAAAAAGCAGTAAGTGAAGGTACGCCTTATGAGATGGAACTGGATATTGTTCGTCCTGACGGAAGTATTTTACATACAAATACGTGGGGTAAAGCAATAAAGGATAAATCCGGTCGGGTTATTCAACTGTACGGAACAGTTCAGGACATTACCGAGCGCAAAAAAGCCGAAGAAGCACTGCAGAAAAGTGAAGAAAAACTGAGCAGCATTATGAATTCTATGACAGAAGTAGTGTGGTCAGTTTCATGGCCGGACTTTAAACTTCTTTATGTAAGCCCATCCGTTGAAAAATTGTATGGGCGATCTATACAGGAATTTATTGAGAAACCGCTATTGTGGAGAGAAGCCATTCATCCGGATGACAGAAATAGAAATTTCAATGGATTTGAACTTCTACAAAAAGAAAAATATGTTGAGGATGAGCGTCGTATAGTCAGGCCCGATGGAAGTATTGTATGGGTGCATGACCGGAGTCATCTGGTTAGAGATGAAAACGGTATTCCCATCAGGGTAGATGGCCTGGTTTTGGATATAACAGAACGCAAGAAAGTGGAAGAAGAATTAATAAAAGCAAAAGAAAAAGCAGAAGAAAATGAAGTCCGGCTGAAAGAACAGGTAAGACTGTTGGATTTAATTTTTGCACATACACTGGATAATATGGCTCTTCTTGATAAAGACTATAACTTTATTAAAGTTAGCGAGACTTACGCGAAATCCTGCCAGAGAGATATCTCCGAATTTATCGGCAGAAATCATTTTGATTTGTATCCTTCTGATTTTAAAGAGGAGGCAGATGAAGTTAAAGAAAAGAAAATTATTTACAGTAAACATGCACGCCCGTTTATTTATGCTGACCATCCGGAGTGGGGAACAACTTACTGGGATATTGGATTTGTTCCGATATTAGATAAAAATGAAGAAATTGAGTTATTTATTCTCACTTTGAAAGATATCTCTGAAGAAGTAAGATCCGAATTAAAACTGATAAAGCAAAACGAGGAACTAAAAGTAGCTAAAGAAAAAGCCATAGAAAGCGACCGCTTAAAAACCGCATTTCTTGCTAACATAAGTCACGAGATACGAACCCCCATGAATGGAATTTTAGGATTTTCACACCTGTTGCTGGCGCCGGATATTTCAGATGAAAAATTGAAACAATATGTTAAAGTAATAGATAATTGCGGTAATCAATTACTTTCAATTATTGACGATTTAATTGATGTTTCAAAAATAGAAGCAAATCAGATGACTGTTAAAATTCATCCGGCAAATATAAACAGTATTATACGTGAGCTGTACGAACTGTTGCAACAAAGAGCAATTATTTCTAGAATTAATTTTTTATTTACAAAAGAATTGAATGACGATAACTGCGTGATATTAACAGATGGCAATCGTTTACGGCAGATATTAATAAACTTAATTAATAATGCCTTGAAATTTACATCACAAGGTTATGTGAAATATGGTTATCGGTTAAAAAAAGAAATGATAGAATTCTTTGTCGAAGATACCGGCATAGGAATCGCTCCTGAAATGCAGGAAAAAATCTTTGACCGTTTTACGCAGGTTGAAACGGCGTTTTCAAAAATGTCTGGTGGAACCGGCCTGGGTTTATCCATATCAAAAGCTCTTGTCGAATTATTAGGCGGAAAAATCTGGTTGAATTCAGAAATAGGTAAAGGGTCTGTGTTTTATTTTACCATACCTTATGTTCAGGCAGAAAAAGAAAAAAATGAAAAACCGATGATTGCTTCTAAAATTGTTCGAAATGTTAGTGAAAATACAATTTTAATAGCAGAAGATGATAACTCGAATTATTTTTATTTATCGGAAGTACTGGCAGGCATGAATATCAGGATAATTCGTGCAAATAATGGAGAAGAAGCAATTGAGAAAGTAAAGCATAATCCATCCATAAATCTGATTCTTATGGATATGAAAATGCCGGTTCTAGATGGTTATAAAACCACTAAAGAAATAAAAAAAATCAGAAAAGATATACCCATAATTGCTCAAACTGCTTATGCCCTCTCGTCAGACAGAGAAAAAGCATTGGAGGCCGGTTGCGATGATTATATACCAAAACCATTGAACCTGGACTTGTTAATAGAGTTAATAAAAAAGCATTTTAATGAATTTTAACTATGTAAATTGACAATAAAAGACAGGAAATAAGGTTCTTGGTATTGCAGTATAGTAGTCAGCAGGATTTCAAATGATATAGACAAAGCTCGAAATTTCTTGCAGTATATACTTTTAACCGTGATGGATAATTAATTAAATTTAAAAAGTATTTTTTTAAATTATGGTAAAGAGGTCATGAACAATAACAATTTATCAGTATCCGTAGGTAAGGTTGGACCTTTTAAAATAATAATCGGTATTGTAATTATTGTTTTTTTAAGTAATATAAACGCAATTGTTGACGTTGTTTTACATTCCGAAATTCCTTATTTTGACTTAGAGCATGTGATTGTTGGAGTGATTTCCTGCATTTTTTGTTTGATCTCATTCGGAATAATATATTCTTATATTAGACGATTGCATAGGGTAGATAAAGAGCGGATTATGTTTATGAATGAAATAATCAAAGCTAAAGAAAAAGCTGAAGAAAGTGACCGTTTAAAAAACGTATTTCTTGCTAACATAGGTCACGAGATCCGGACTCCGATGAATGGAATCCTTGGATTTTCACAAATGCTTACTAACCAGGAATTATCCAATGAAAAAATAAAACAATATGCTGTAATAATAGATAATTGTGGAAATCAGTTAATGTCAATTATTGACGATTTGATTGATATTTCAAAAATAGAAGCAAACCAGATGAAAATTAAAATTTATCCGGATAACATAAATATTATTTTGCAGGAATTATTCCTCCTGGTACAACAAAAATCAGCTATTTCAAATATTAATCTATCGTATACAAAAGAGCTAAATGACGATCAATGTAATATTTTAACAGATGGCAACCGTCTTCGTCAGGTACTGATAAACTTAATTAATAATGCTATAAAATTTACACCAAAAGGTTATGTGAAGTATGGTTATACATTAAAAAAAGAAATGATAGAATTCTTTGTCGAAGATACCGGCATAGGAATCGCTCCTGAAATGCAGGAAAAGATATTTGACCGTTTTACGCAGGTTGAAACAGAGTTGTCAAAAATGTCGGGCGGAACCGGCCTGGGTTTACCAATCTCAAAAGCACTTGTTGAATTACTTGGCGGTAGCATATGGTTGAACTCACAACAAGGTAAGGGGTCTGTATTTTATTTTACAATACCATACAGGCCAGTTGAATCAGAAAATGAAAAACCAATAACATCGGAAGCTGTTCTGAATATAGGTGAAAATACAATTTTAATTGCAGAAGATGATGATTCAAATTATGTATACTTATCGGAGATATTGACCAATATGAACATTAAATCAATACGTGCAATAAATGGTAAGGAATCTATTGAACTTGTCAAAAATTATCCATCCATAAGCCTGATTCTTATGGATATGAAAATGCCGGTTTTAGATGGCTATAAAGCCACCAGAGAAATAAAAAAAATCAAAAAAAATATACCCATTATAGCTCAAACTGCCAATGCCCAGTTATCAGACAAAGAAAAAGCCCTTAAGGCAGGTTGTGATGATTATATCTCAAAACCTATAATGGAGAAAAAAATGAAAGAGATTCTTAATAAATTCATACAGATAAAGTAATGGTAATTTTTCAAAACAGTTTCTAAAATATCTCGGGTGAATTGAAATGTGTTGTGAAAATTAATTGAATAAAAAGAGGTGTTGATAGATTGGTTTGAATAGTTCTTTTTGCATTGTTGACAGAATAAGCGCATTCGTATAATACTTTTTGAATAGAGCGGCAGGTAACAGTATTTTTGTATAAAATACGTATTATGAAAAGCCTGTTTATTCTTTTTTTTGTTCTGTTATTGCTCCTTGCAAAACAAATGTTAGCTCAGGATACCCTGCCTGTATGCTTCTCTTCAAGAATATTACAGCCCCCGGAAATTGACGGGGAACTGAATGATGAATCATGGAAAAACCTGGCGACGGTTACCCGTATGGTTCAGTACAGTCCCGTACAGGGAATAGCCCCTTCGCAAAAGACTGAAGTGCGGTTTGCCTATGATGATTTTGCCATTTATATTGCCGCCCGTATGTATGATACTTCACCCGACAGTATTCTCAGGGAATTAGGCAATCGCGATGACTATACCCTGAATGCTGATGTTGTTAAAATCGGATTTGATCCTTACAATACCCGGCAGGATTGCTATATTTTTGAAGTTACCGCTTCGGGAGTGCAACGCGAAAATAAGAATTCCGACCCTACGTTTGATGCTGTCTGGGAGAGCGCAGTAACAATTGATAGTCTCGGATGGTGTGCGGAGATTCGCATACCATATTCTGCCCTGCGTTTTCCTTCGACACCTGAACAGACATGGGGATTTCAGGTTGGCAGAACGGTTGAACGTTGTGCCGAGTACGACCAGTGGGCTGTGGTTCCCAGGGGATGTGCAAATGTCCTTGCATACTGGGGGAAAATGAAAGGTATCAGTAATATAAATGCACCTGCCCGTCTGTCTCTTACTCCTTTTCTTTCTGCGGTTTATGACAAAAGTCCGGAATGGAGCTCAGCAAATACCTATACCTATAATAAATCATTGTCATATAATTACGGTGCAGACCTGAAATATGGCATCGACGACAGGTTTACACTGGATGTTACATTGTTGCCTGATTTCAGCCAGGTGCAGTCGGATGCAAGGATTAAGAACCTGGGTTACCAGGAAGTGGTGTATACCGAGAACAGGCAGTTTTTTAAAGAAGGTACGGAGTTATTCAATAAAAATGAAATGTTTTATTCGCGGAGGATCGGGAAAACTCCTTCGGGTTTTTATTCCGTTTTCAATGATGTGAAGGAGGGCGAAACCCTCGAAGAAAACCCGTCGCAGGTAACGTTACTTAATGCTGCAAAGATTTCGGGAAGAAATAACAACGGACTGGGAATAGGCTTTTTTAATGCCATTACAAATAATATGTATGCAGTTATTAAAGATTCGTCGGGAAACCGCAGAAGGCTGCTTACCGAACCTCTTACCAATTACAATATTATTGTGTTTGACCAGCAACTCAGGCACAATTCAAATATTTACCTGATAAATACAAATGTGATAAGAACAAAAAAAGGAAACGATGCCAATGTAACAGGTTCGGGGGGAACTTTTTTCACAAAGAATAACAAATTTGCAATTGATTTTTTTGGAATTGTGAGCCAGAAATACTCTGCAGATGATTCACTCGAAAATATGTTTCAGAACACTATGGGCTATCGTTATTTCCTGGGCGCACGAAAAGCCAGCGGACGTTTCCAATATGGTTTATCTCATTCCATAATCAATAAATCATACGATTCACGTGACCTTGGCTACAATGTAATTGGTGATGTTATGAAGGAAAGAATATATTTAGCGTTAAATTTTTTTAAACCCAATAAGTTGTTCCTGGAGTCATATAACAGTCTTACCTTTAATTACTGGACAAATCCTTCCTCCGGAAAACCAATTTATATAACCGGAGCGCTTGATTTGTATGCTACACTGCATAATTTTACCGGGGTATCCTTTCATGGCGAGGTTCATCCTGGCATTACATATGATTATTTAGAGCCCAGGGTACCGGGGAAATATTCCAGGAACTGGAAACTTTCCTATTATTACCTGAGCCTTGCAACCAATACAAGGAGTCCGTTGGGATTGGAATTCACGGCTAATTATGGAAAATTTATTGATGAGCCCAGGCACGGTGATGGTTACGGTATGAATCCCATGATCCGTTATCGTGCCAGTAACAGGTTATTGGTAAAATTTGGCGGCCAGCACTATAACGATACATATAATCTTGGTTTTGCCGATATAGAACCAGATGGTACGGTTATATACGGTGGCCGGCATTTAAGAACCTGGATAATCAATGCAGAGGTGCGTTTTATGTTTAAAAATGATATGTCGCTAAACCTGGTTGGCCGGCATTACTGGAATAATGGTACTTATCTCGATTATTATACCCTGCTTGAAAATGGCGAAGTGGAACTGAACGATCAATACACTGGTAAAAATGATTTTTCATATAATGCCTTTAATATCGACCTTGTATATTCCTGGCAGTTTGCGCCTGGCAGCATACTTTCAGTAGCTTACAAAAACGCCATAGAGAAAGATGCCCCGCTCACTACTATGAATTTTAAGAAAAATATGGATGATACATTTGCCTCGCCACAACAGAATACGATTTCGGTAAAATTCCTTTATTACCTGGATTATCACTATGCAAAGAAGTGGTTTGTAGGGTGATTTTTTTAAATGCAGTAACGTGCAATATGTCGAACCGATACGGGCAAAATCAAAAAAAAGGTTGAGTATGCCAGATGGCAAATATTAATGAGCTAAATCCTGATAAAATAGTTTTTTATTATTTATTTTGTAGTGTAAATTATAACTAATGAGGCTTCTCATTTCTATTATTCTGGTATTTTATGTTGGTCATTGTTTTTCACAGACAGTTTTTGCAGCAGATAGTCTTGAATTAGTGATTAAATCTTCTCCCGACGATACAAATAAGGTAAACTTATTACTTGACGTAGCAAGAAAATCTTTTACAGCCGACGTTAAAAAGAGTTTTAAATATGGATATAGGGCTTTGCGTTTGTCACAGAAGATTCGTTTTAAATCGGGCGAAGCTTCAGCATTTAATATTTTAGGTGTTTGTCATTACCAGGTGGGTAGCCTGGATAGTTCTGAAAATTGTTATTTAAATGCTTTGGAAATTGCTGAAAAGAATAATTTTTTTAAAGTGAAAATTAAATCTACCGGCAACCTTGGGATTTTATATACCAATATGGGAAAATATGATAAGGCGCTGGAATATTTAAATATAGCTTTAAGAGCAAATGAAGCAGCATCCGATTCTGCCTCCATCGCAAGAAACTTTGCTGATATCGCTAATGTTTATGCTTATTCTGATAAAATAGATTTATCCATTTCGTATAATTATAAAGCACTGGAACTTTTCAGAAAACTTCGAATAAAGTCAGGTGAAGCCAATGTCCTTAATTCATTAGGCTCAGATTATGATGATAAAAACATGTACTCAGAAGCTATCTATTATTTTAATCTTTCTGCAAAACTGAAAGAGGAGTTAGGTGATAGAAAAGGGTTGGCCAATACTTATTTAAACTTGGGAAAATTATTTAACAATACTAAAAAGCCTGATTCTGCTCTTTTGGTTCTTGAAAAATCAAATATGTATAATACAGAAATGAATAACAACGAGGGACTTGCCAACTGTAACAATAATATAGGACTTGCCTATTCAATCAAGGGTAATGAACATAAAGCTATTAAACATTACACTATAGCTTACAATTTAGCTCAGAATTGTGGTTCCATGTTAGTTAAAGAAGTTGCAGCAAGAAATTTATCTTCCAGTTATAGAAATACAGGTGATTTTAAAAATGCTTATATATTTTATAAACGGTCAAAAGAAATAGGTGATTCTGTTAAAAATGTTGAGATAGAAAGCAGAATAGCTGAAATAGAAACCCGTTATCAGACCGAGAAAAAAGACAGAGAGATTGAAGCAAAGTCGCACGAAATCGAAGTTCAGAACCAGAGAATAAAAACACAGTTGATAATAGTTGTTTTAATAATTTTATTTGTGATAATTGTTGCTACGTTGTTATATAACCGGTATCGGATTAAACAGAAATCGGTTCTTGAAAAAGAAATAAACCTTCAGCAGAAACTACAGTTTCAGGCAGTAATTGAAGCAGAAGAGAAGGAACGCAAACGCATTGCCCAGGAGCTTCACGATGGTTTGGGGCAATTGCTTTCCACGGCAAAAATGAATGTGG
>JBBIRU010000015.1:0-160614 GCA_037441645.1 Bacteroidota bacterium | reverse complement strand
GTATTTTCCCTTGCTAATTTCCGCAATGATTTTTAGTTTTAGACTTTCACTAAAACGTCTTATGGGCTGTCGATTTTTTAACATATCTACTTGTTTTTTTGTAGACATATTTTAGGACGTCACAAAACTTGCCCATAACGTTTGGCGCTTGGAAAAGCTGGGCGTTTAGCCGCAGAGGGCGTCAAACCGTTACCGCTTTTGTACTTTGTTGTCATTGTCAAATTGCACACACCGCCCAGTTTTTGCCAAACGTGTGTTATGCACTGGCGTTCTAACCAGATGTGTCCAGTTGCAATATTATTTTTCTTTTCCGTTTACCTTTTTCTTAATAAAGTCTAATGCGTCCTTACTTATCTGTGCAGCCCAATCTTTAATAGTTTCTTTCATTACAATATCGGCATATTCTTTTACAGGAAAATGATAATTTTTATATTCGTCAAATGGAGTTTTCTCTTTGGTTATAACATTTATTAGATTTGTAAACATTTTAACCATAGTAGCCCCTGCAAAAGGTTGTCCTACGAAGACTTCAATTTTATAGTTGATGTCTGAAAAATGAATTTTAAAAGAAACCTCTAAACTAAAATCATTCTGGTCGTTGTATTTAATTAACCAGTATGCAGACTTAAAATCATGATAAGAATCGCCATGGTTTGTTGGTACAGTATTATAAATATTAATAGTGTTGCTTAGCGAACCATAAGTTGGAGTCAATGGTATATTGTGCTTGGGAGGCTTAGGTTCTTCAAAATAAGTCCATGATTGTTCTTTGAAAAGTTTATTTAATTTTGATAAGTTTTTGTCTGATTCCGACAGCAAAGGAAAATAAACATCTTTCAGAATTTTTTGCATTACCTTATTTGATTTCTTTATGATTTCTTTTTTTGGTTTTTGCATTCGTTTTAGCATTTCTATTTCTTTATCAAAATCTTCAGGTCCTGAAATATCTTTCCCTTCAATTGCGTTTAATACCAATTTTTGTGAACGTATAACCAGGTCAGCAATAAAATCAAAAAGCAAATGTTGATCGCCATTGTAACATTGCACATCGCCTATGTAATGATAATAACTGTCACGCTCTTCGGTTTTAATTACAAATGGCGGATAACCCAATGAAATAAGCAAAAGATTGGAAAGTATACGTCCTGTTCTGCCGTTACCGTCATAAAATGGGTGGATGGTAATGTATTTCAAGTGAAATTGTAACGCAAGGTCAACAGGATGTGGTGCATTTTTCTTTTTACTAACTATCGCATCAATAGCAGCATTGGTATCATTCAGCAATTTATGCATTTCATCTGCCACATCAGTAGGAGCAGTAAAATCAAAACGTTCCCCTTTGTAATTAATAATATGGTTGGGTTCTGTTTTCCAAATTCCAATTTTTTTCTTTTTTACTTCATCTACTTCGTGCATGATACCTTTGTGAATTTCCTTAATTCTTTTTTCTGAAAGACGAGCATTGCCTTTTCCAATTTTAATAATTTCTGAAATAATATTATCGTGTCCTTGCATTTCCATCACATCTTTTATAGGTTTTCCACCCACTGTGATTTTGTCCACCATTAAATTACGAGTATCATCCTTGGTTAGCGTATTGCCTTCCATAGAATTTGAATAGTAATTCCAGTCAAGCCGAAATCTGTAATTTATTTTTTTCTTCATTTCTGAAGTAAATTCACCATGAGAATTTATTTTTTCTTGTAATGTGTCAATTTTTTTAAGCTTATCGGTATAACTCATTGTTGTATTTTTTTGCAAAATTAATGATTCTTTATTTATCTTTTACTTTCTGTCAAGTCAATGTAGAACAGTAGTATTACGCTTGTGCATAACGTTTGGCGCTTGGAAAAGCTGGGCGATTAGCCGCAGAGGGCGTCAAACCGTTGGTATGTTTGTATATTGTTGTCATTGTCAAAATGCACCGCCCGCCCAGTTTTTGCCAAACGTGTGTTAGCGGTTAGGCGATTATTTGTCAAATGGTTAATGGTGTCTTAATTTTAGCTATGTTAGTTTTAGTTATTTTTTTCATTTTCAATTTTCATTACATTTTGATCTTTTCGCTCTGATATTAAAGCTAAAATAGCTCCAAAAACAGGAGTCATAACCATTGAGAGGAAAAATGTACGCCAATATCCAATACTTCTTTTTTTTCCGATTAATGCAACAAGAAAGCAACTTCCAGGATAAAGTATGTATAGAAAAAAGACTGCTGGTAGAGAAATCTGCTCTGTCATAGAATAATATTTACGTTGATTTTAAAAATTAATTAATTTCTTGTCAAGAAGAATGGATTTTATTTTTTATTTTATTTTAAATTTTCTAGTAATACTGTGTCAAGTTGCTTTTTTTATCGCTTACCGCTAACGTTTGGCGCTTGGAAAAGCTGGGCGATTAGCCGCAGAGGGCGTCAAACCGTTGATATGTTTGTATGTTGTTGTAATTGTCAAAATGCACTGCCCGCCCAGTTTTTGCCAAACGTGTGTTAGGGGCTGTAAGTAGTTGATGTCAATGTCGCTGTACATTGATGTCAACGAGTAGCGAAATATGCAGTATGTAAATTGCGTCAACGAGAACCGGAATTGAATATAAAAGTCCAACGCGTGTGAGGAGAGGAGTGATATTTTGTTAATTAATTGAGTCATACGAAAATTAAAATTAATAAAAAAGTCCGGATTTTAATAGTGTCGGCGAATATTTTTATTGTAGGTACAATTCTCGGATTTGTTTTTTTTTCCACTTATTGCCCCTAACGGTTTGCGCTAGAAATAGCTGGGCATTTAGCCGCAGTTGGTGTCAAACCGCTAATATGTTTGTATATTGTTGCCATTGTCAAGTTGCACGTTACTGCCCAGTTATTTTTTAGCGTGTGTTACCGGCTGTGCTTTCTGTTATTAAGTCAATTAACCTATGCTGGTTCTTGCTCGTCCTCAACTTCGATTGGCATATGTTCTAATGATCTTTTAAGCCATTCGTCAGCTTTAGTTGAATTGTCTTTTATTGAATTTTCAATCGCTAAACTTTCTCTATATTCTCTCGCTTCTGCCGTCATTGTCCATTTAGCATTGATATTCATTTTTTCGATTTCTTCTCTGATTTCTTTAAGCGTGATTTTGAAAAATTCTTTTCGTGGGTTAACTTTATTCATTTGCATTCGCAAAAATTTCTTATGAAGTTCTCTTTCAAGCGTCGGTGCATCTTCACTTAAAATCATTGAGTGAACATCAAATGAAAATGGTACACTTGCATCTCCTAATTCCTTAATTCTATCTAATGGTTCTAGTCTACGGGTCATTCCGACTTTATAAACGTGTTCTCCAAATGAACCAATGTTAGAAATTATATAAATGTGTCCAGTCCTTGTTTGTTGTGCCATTGATAAAGCACGTTGATTTTTTTCTTCCGCAATTTTTAACCTTTCGTTTAGTTCTCGCAACTGTTCTTCATATTTTAATTTTTGAGTTTCTGTTGCTTGTCCAACTTCTTTCTGCACTTTCTCAATGGCTTTCTTTAATGTGTCTTCTTCTTTTTCAGCTTCTTTTAGTGCCCGTTCAAAATCCCTTTTAGCTTTTTCTTCTTCTCTAATTTGTTCTTTGATAATTCTCTGTTCTTCTCTTTCTTGGAATTTTAATTCTTGAACAGTTGCGGCCCATTTTAATTCTTCAAGTCTTAATTGTAAGTATTCTTCTGTAATAACTGCATTTCTAAAAGCTTTTCCATTGTTATTTACTGTGTAAAATGCGTCTTTAAATTTTTGTGCAAGTGTTCCATGATTGTCATTTTTAAGAGTAGCAAGTAAGCTGTCTACTTTACCATTGAAGGCATCAAGAACAAAATTAATTGCTGTGTCTTTACGATTTGTTTCAACATAGTCACACTTTGCAGCTGTATTGTTTTTAATCATTAATCTCATTCGATCTCTGCATTTTTTTAATTCTTCACCAGCTTGTGTGTGACTATATTCGTCAGCAAGTTGATCTAACAACGTGTATGAAGGAATAATATATTGGTCTCCATAACCGTCAATTATGTTTTTCATTGCTTTTGCAGTTTTCTCCAAACTGTCAGCTTTCTTAAGTGCTTCGTATGCTTCTCCAGCAATTTCCTCAGCACGTTTATTAGCTACAGCAATAATTTTTCCTGCCTCCACAGTTGCATTTTGCAAAATTGAATCAGCTTTGGTTTTTAATTCCTTCGCTTCCTTTAGCGCATTTAAACGAATTTCTTCAGAATCAGAATTGGCTTTAGCTAATTCTGATTTTGATTGTTCAAGTAATTTTGAAGATTCAATATTTGCATTGTTTAATACTGTTTCTGCATTTTTTTCGGCTGATGTTAATATTTCTATTGCTTTGCCTTCAATGTCAATTATTGTTTGATATTTTTCAAGTTGTTGTTTTCTTTCTTGTAACGCTTGAAGTTGATTATTTAGTTCAATTTTTTCTGCGATTAAACCAATGTTGCGTTTAGTCAATTTGCTACGAACTATTATTGTTGTCAAAATGGCAACAATCAATAACACGCTTAAAGTAATAATAATTCCAGTCATAGGTTGTTTTTTATTTATATGGTGTCAACATTGTATATGGTAATTTTTTGTAAGCTGTCTTGTCCTAAAATATGGCTACAGGTTAATATTCAATTTAAGCACCTTTTTTAAAGACCTGTTCTGGAGTTTTGTACCTCAAAGATAAATGAAGTCTTTTATTATTATATAATTTAATTGCATTTTCACTTGCTTTTCTTGCTAGTTCTACATTAGCGAAGTTCTGATCGAGATAAAATTCATCTTTTAAAATTCCATTTACTCTTTCAGCAATTGCGTTTTCATAACAATGGTTTTCCTCAGTCATGCTGATATGTATATTATGTTTATTCAATTGTTTTACATATTGATTACTGCAATATTGCAATCCTCTGTCGGAATGATGAATTAATTTTCGTGTAGGTTTGGCTTGTTTTATAGCCATTTTAAAAGCTCTTATACACCCTAATAACTCAAGACTATTACTTATGTCATATCCCACTATTTTACGCGAATACGCATCTGTAATGAGAGCAAGGTAACAATGTCCTTGCGTTAATCTGATATATGTTATATCCGATACCCAAACCTGATTGGGCCTATAGATTTTAATATCCTTTATTATATTATTGTATTTGTGAAATCTATGATATGAGTTAGTTGTTTTAACAAAAGAACGTTTTCTTGTAACTAACATTTCCTGTTCTCTGAGTATATCATACAATCCATCCCTGCCAAGCTTAATACCTCTTCTTAGAAATTCTTTTTTTAATGCCCGGTACATTTTCTTACCACCTTCACGTGGAAGGTCTCTGCGTCGTTCTTTTGCCATTGCAAGCACGGTTTCTTTTGTAGTATTGGCATGATTAGCTCTTCGCTGATATTTGTAATAGGCATCTCTTTTCAAGCCAAAACACTCAATTAACTGTGATCTGCTCTTGTATTCGCTTTGAGAATACTTTATCATAGCTACTTTCATGGCTTTATGTCGAGCTTTTTTTTTAACTCAGCGGCATTTTTATAGCCTAAATCTTTAGCTGCTACTTCAAGATAGGAATCTAATACCAATGCATCAAGGTCTTTCTTTAATAGCAATTCCTTAAGCATGGCTATTTCCTTCTTTAGCTTCTCTACTTTCGTTTGTTCTTCCATAGTTTGTACAATTACTCGATGATTCATTAAATCGTCTCTCATGTATTTACGTATCCAGTCATTAACTGTTGTTCTTCCGATACCATACATGTCACAAATTTGTGCCTTTGTGTAATTTCCCTTGGTAATTTCCGCAAGGATTTTCAATTTTAAACTTTCACTGAAACGTCTGATGGGCTGTCTATTTTTTAACATATCTACTTTTTTTGTGTAGACATATTTTAGGACGTCACAAGCATTGCCGGTAACGGTTGGCGCTTGGAAAAGCTGGGCGATTAGCCGCAGAGGGCGTCAAACCGTTGGTATGTTTGTATATTGTTGTCATTGTCAAAATGCACCACCCGCCCAGTTTTTGCCAAACGTGTGTTAGCCACTGGCATATTATTTCTTATTGTTTATGACCAAATATGCTTATTAATTCAGTACGCTTCTGTCTAAGTTGTTCATCAATTCTATTTTCAATCATGGGTGTCCATGCTTGTAATGAAGCATTATTTGCATTAACAAATTGAAAAGTCATGCTTAATAAATTGCGTGCTTCATTAATTGCTCTGTCCGGATTTAATTCAGGAATATCAACTTCAACATTAATGACATTTCCATACGGTAGTATTAGTCCCCGGTCATGTGCACCAAAGGAAAAACCACTTTCTGGAATATGAGAAAATAGTTCACTGTCACCTGAAAATGGGAATGCTATTTCATGAGTGTAGTGATTTCTACTAATACCACCTAAAACCTGTTGTTGCATAGTCAATGGGACATCTTCAAAAGTATGGTCAATATATTTTGGTTGTCCAAATACAACTGGCTGTATTAATAATTCATGTTTAATTCGCGCTGTTGTTTTTTCAAATGCCGTATCATCTCTAACGTCATTTATTTTTAAATTATTAATAAGCACATTAATTCTTGATTCTTTGTCCCTCTTATAATGTGTCATAAAAGGAAGACCGTTCGCTGATGTAAATGAATTCATTTTTTATTTTATTTGTTAATATTATTTTGTTGATACTTTTCTATGCTTGTGGCTAACACTTGTATACTCCCGCCTTGTGGGGAGTATATACATTATATCTAAAACCGGAAAATCTCTGCATCGCTTTGTAAGTCAGTATTATTTGCTTATTTAAAATAGTAGTCATAATTTATTTATTTTAAAAAATTTCAGTTTACTTGAGTGTGGGTTATTCTCTATTTAGCGGAATAACCTTAACTCATTTTTTAATTTCTATAAAAATAGTTTATTTAAATAATCATTTCAAATTTAATCTATATTTAGATTATCCAAAGGGCTTTTAATTTGTCCAAATGCCTTTGTTGTTACATGAGTATATATTTCAGTTGTTTTACTGCTCGAATGACCTAACAACGTTTGAATATATCGTAAATCAGTGCCATTTTCAAGTAAATGAGTTGCAAAACTATGACGAAGTGTATGAACTGTAACACGCTTTTTAATTTTCGCTTTTTCCACAGCTATGCGTAATATAGCTTGAATGCTGGTATCTGAATATTTTGTGTGATTTGGACCTTCAAATAACCATTTTTTAGGTTTGTATTCTTTAAAATAAGTTTTTAAAACCTCAAGCGTTACTGGAGACAAAACCGTATAACGATCTTTTTTTCCTTTAGCTTGTTCTACTAGAATTTGCATTCTTTTTGAATCAATATCTTTTATTTTTAATGAAAGGGCTTCTCCAATTCGTAATCCGGCTGAGTAAATTGTCATCAATATAGCTTTGTGCTTTATATTTTCAGTAGCATTCAATATTTTACTTACCTCTTCTTCATTTAATACTACTGGTAAAGTTTGTTCTTTTCTTGGCCTATCAACTAAATATACTTTACGTTCTCCTCCTAATACCCTTTCATAATAAAATTTTACAGCATTTATCGCTTGATTCTGACATGAAATTGAAACTTTTCTATCAAATACCAGATGACGTAGATATTCTGTTATCATCTTTTCTTCAATTTCGTTTAATTCAAACTTGTGATAATAATTTATAAAACCCTCGAACATGGCTGAATATACCTTAATAGTTTGCTCACTATAGCGCATTTCCTTGAGTTTTAAAATATACTCTTCAGGGCATCGACGATAATTAGGAATATCGTAAACTGAAATTTTATTTTTTTTCTCGGTCTTATCCTCTTCTTCTTCCTGATAGAGACACTTTAAATTCAGATTGTTTGCATAAGTCTTAATTTCATTAAATATTCTGTCAGAATAAGGTACACTCCAGTATTTATACTGAGCATTCCAACTATGAAATGGCATCGATTTTATTGCTTTTGTCAAGTCTTTATTTGAGTCAAAAAACAACTTTAACCGACCTTTACTTGTTTTTATAATTAAAATCTCTTTCTTATCTATTTTTTGATAAACATCTTTTTCTGGATTTATTTCTATTTGCTCATGAATTTCAAATTCACTAATTCTTTCACCAAAGTATTTCTGTAATTGTTTTAGATTTTGACTGTAATTTGGGACTATCCAGCAAAACTGCTTAAAATCCCAGCGACTATATTGCAAGTTTTTGATAAAGTGTATATCATTATCATTTCTAAGCATCTGAACAGCAATCTGACGACCGAAAACATTAATTTTTACATCAGATTTTATTGATAATTTTTCTGTCGCTTGTTTTGAAATTTCTGCAATACCATCCTTTATTAAATTCTCTGTCTTTTTTTCGACAGTGAAAACATCACTTTTTTTTGTAGGATTATTATTTGAAATGGTATCGTCAGACTCTTTGTTTTTTAAAATTTCTGTTTTGCTTTTCTGAAATTCAATATCAGGAAATAGAGTTTTTAATTGATCAAATGCAGCTTTTGTATATGGAATATGCCATGCACGATGGGTCTGACTCCATTTCGCATCCGGTATTTGTTTTAAGGTTGTTGCAATAGATTGATTGTAAGGAAATACAACCTTTATGCGTGGTTCGTTATGATGTGTTATTTTTTCTGCTTTCATAAACAATAAAGGGTGTTTACTACAAAAATAGTATTTTCATAAAAACAATTGCGCATATCCATCAAAATCGACAGCATTTTCTCACAGCACAGCCCCGTCAGTCCCATATCTTAACGCCTGTTCAGTATAAGACGACAAGTTTAATTACAGCATTCAAAAATGCCATCCAAATATAAAATAAAAATGAACTGTAACAAAGAAATACGTTTATTGTTAATAACTTTTATTAATTTTACTTAACAAATTATTCTATTATAAAACAGTCAACATTTTTAATCCCTGATAAACAAATCCCAAATCTTAAATCCTAAATCCAATCCCCCGACTAACATAAATTAACTATTTATTCCCTCAATTTTCTACTTTTGTGAGTTAATTTGCAGGATGGATTTTAAAATTTTATATAACGATAAACATTCTAATGCCCGCACAGGAATGATAACAACGTGTCATGGCGAAATTCCGACACCCATTTTTATGCCTGTAGGGACTGTGGGAAGCGTGAAAGGCATTCATCAGCGAAATTTATCGGAAGATATTAAAGCCCGGATAATTTTAGGTAATACTTATCATCTGTATTTACGCCCTGGACTCGATGTTCTTGAGAAAGCCGGGGGCCTGCACCGGTTTATCCGATGGGAGAGACCTATTCTTACAGATAGTGGAGGATATCAGGTATTTTCTTTAGCCGACAGGAGAAAACTTTCCGAAGAAGGGGCAAAGTTTCATTCGCACATTGACGGATCGAAACACCTTTTTACCCCCGAAAATGTGGTTGATATTCAGCGTTCCATCGGGAGCGATATAATGATGGCCCTGGATGAATGTACTCCTTATCCCTGCGAATATAAATATGCGGACGACAGCCTTAAGCTTACCCATAAATGGCTCGACAGGGGTTTTGAACAATATAAAAATACAGAACCTAAATACGGTTTTTCACAGGCATTTTTTCCGATAGTCCAGGGAAGTGTTTATGCTGACCTGAGAAAACAATCGGCAGAAAAAATTGCTTCTAAAGGAGCGGAAGGAAATGCCATTGGAGGATTGTCGGTAGGAGAGCCTGCCGGAATGATGTATGAAATGATTGAAACGGTAAATGAAATTTTACCAAAAGATAAACCCCGGTACCTGATGGGAGTTGGAACTCCGGCTAATATACTGGAAGGGATTTCGAGGGGTATTGATATGTTCGATTGCGTAATGCCTACCCGTAATGGACGAAACGGAATGTTATTTACTTCACAGGGCATTATTAATATTAAAAATGAAAAATGGAGATACGACTTTTCGCCTGTTGATGAAATAATGACTTCTTTTGTTGATACCGATTATACTAAAGCGTATCTCAGGCATTTGTTTATTGCCGGAGAAATGCTCGGTCCTCAGATTGCAAGTATTCATAATTTAAGTTTTTATCTTTGGCTGGTAAATGAATCACAAAAACATATTAAAGAGGGAACTTTTACGGATTGGAAAAATTCAATGGTTAAACAATTAGCTTCGCGATTATGAGGTGGCCGGGAATAAAAAGGATTGATCTTTATATTATTAAAAAGTTTCTGGGTACTTTTGTGTATTCTATTATATTAATTATCAGTATTGCTATCGTATTTGATTTTGCTGAACGTCTTGATGATTTTTTGGAGAAAAAGGCTCCTTTCGACAAAATATTTTTAGAATATTACCTGAACTTTATTCCCTATTTTACAAATCTTTTTGCCAACCTTTTTGTTTTTATTTCTGTTATTTTCTTTACTTCTAAAATGGCGCAGAATAGTGAAATTATTGCCATTATGAGCAATGGAGTTAGTTTTAAACGATTAATGTGGCCTTATTTTCTCTCAGCTTTTGTAATCGCAGTACTTTCTTTTTTTCTGTCGAACTTTGTAATTCCATATTCTACTAAAAAGAAGCTCGATTTTGAGTATAAATATATCAGGAACGAATACAGAAATGATGAGATTAATATCCATAAACAAATTGAACCGGGCTTGTTTATTTATCTGGAAAATTATTCGGTGGAGTCTGATATGGCCTATAAATTTTCCATTGAAAAATTCGAAAACGGAAAATTAACCTCAAAATTAATTTCCGATTATGCTCAATGGGATAGTGTAAAAGGAAAATGGAAAATGATGAATTGTTATATCCGGACTTTTGCTAAAGACCAGGAAATAATAAAATCATATGCATCACTCGATACCTTATTAAAACTGCGACCCGAAGATTTTAAACGCCGGGAAGAAATAGTGGAAACCATGGATTACAATCGTTTAAACGAGTTTATTGAAGAGCAAAAAATGCAGGGTTCAGAGAATATAGAAGTATACCTTGTTCAAAAATACCAGAGAATGGTAAATCCCTTAAGTATTTTTGTCATGACTCTCATCGGGATTTCTGTTTCATCAAGAAAAGTGAGGGGAGGTATAGGATTGCATCTTGGAATAGGGTTGTTGCTTAGTTTTTCATATATCCTGTTTTTACAGGTATCCACTAACATGGCTATAGGAGGATCTTTACCATCCATTCTCGGGGTAAGCATTCCTACTTTAATGTATTCTGTTATTGGGATAATTCTCTATCGCATAACTCCGAAATAATTTATCATTTTATAATGTTAGATATGATTTTGACCTTTCTGTGGAAATGTATGCAGTCCGAATATAGATGTGTTATGATGCGGAGATTTGTTTATAATATTTTATGTTGACATAACTTGTATAATATTCAATATCTTCCCCCCTGAATATTTTTTTATTAACCGTTTAAGCGTTCATCAATCAATTTGTTAAACAGAACTTGAACCATTCATGAGGAATATCACCTGTTCGCCATTTAATTTTTATGTAATTTTGTGCTCATTAACTTGGGGGAAAAGTTTTTGTAATCATTTTATTTATTTGTAGTTAACTAAACAAAATAGATATGTCACTAAAAAGTAAAACTCTTGAATTATTAAAACGCCGGGAACAAGCCCAGCAGGGAGGCGGTGAGAAAGCAATTGAGAAACAGGTAGCGATGGGTAAAATGACTGCCCGCGAAAGGGTACTCTCTTTACTCGATAAGGATTCTTTTCATGAGTATGATTTGTTTGTAGAGCATGAGGCCCGCGATTTTGATATGAGCAACAAAGTTTTGCACGGCGATGGAGTTATTACCGGAACGGGAAATATTTATGGTGCACCCGTATGTGTTTTTGCACAGGATTTTACTGTTGCCGGAGGTTCGTTAGGCCTTTCCCATGCACGTAAAATCACAAAAATTATGGACCATGCACTTAAGCTTCGTATTCCGTTAATCGGGATTAACGATTCCGGGGGGGCACGTATCCAGGAAGGTGTTAGTTCTTTAGCTGGGTATGGTGATATATTTTTCAGAAATACACTTGCATCTGGCGTTATTCCTCAGATCTCGGTTATTCTTGGACCCTGTGCAGGGGGAGCCGTATATTCTCCGGCATTAACCGATTTTGTTTTTGTGGTCGATAATATTTCAAAAATGTTTATTACCGGTCCCGAAGTGATTAAAACGGTTTTAGGTGAGGAAATTTCTATGGAAGACCTGGGTGGAGCACGTGTTCATGCCGAAACTACCGGGAATGCTCACTTTTATGCTCAAAGCGAACAGGAATGTTTCGATCAGATTAAAAAACTGGTAACCTTTATTCCCTGGAATAATAGTCGCAAAGCGCTTCCTTTCAAACCAAAAGAACCTAAAACCGAATTTGATATTCAGAAAATTGTTCCCGGTGATCCAAAACTTCCCTACGATGTTCGTAATGTAATCAGGGCAGTTGTTGATGACAGCGACTTCTTTGAAGTGCAGGAGTTATGGGCTCAGAACATTGTTATAGGATTTGCACGTATTAACGGAGAAACCGTAGGTTTTGTCTGTAATCAGCCTATTGTACTTGCAGGTGTGCTGGATGTGGATTCTTCCGATAAATCGGCGCGTTTTATCCGTTTCTGTGATGCTTTCAATATTCCGATAATAACCCTTGTAGACCTGCCCGGATATTTGCCGGGAGTCGACCAGGAGCATGCGGGAGTTATCCGCCATGGCGCAAAAGTACTTTATGCATACTGCGAAGCAACAGTTCCGAAAATTACCGTTATTCTTCGTAAGGCATATGGCGGAGGTTATATTGCTATGGGTTCGCGTCATTTACGTGCCGATTTCGTGTTTGCATGGCCAAGTGCTGAGATTGCCGTTATGGGGCCCGAAGGTGCTGCAAATATTATCTTCCGCAAAGAAATTACGGAAGCAGAAGATCCTGAGAAAATGCGTAAGTTGAAAGTGAAAGAATATAAAGATACTTTTGCAAATCCTTATGTGGCTGCAGCTAAGGGGTATATTGATTCGGTTATTGAACCTGCCGAAACACGAAAATTATTGGTTCATGCCATTGAGGTTTCAAAAGATAAAACTTCAACCAATCCTCGTAAAAAGCATGGAATTCCTCCATTCTGATAAATTCTGAAAATATGAACACTTTTGGAAATGATTATTAAGGGTATTTTCCCGGTTTTTTTGGGTAATTGCTTTAATAAAAAATTAAAAATCATATGAATAAAAAAGAAGTAGTAGAAAATGATTCGGTAACGAAAATGCTGAACATTGATGAAACAAAATATAAAACCAATCTTACTAAAAAGTTCGAAAACCGTAAGGTATGGAAGAGTCCCGACCCGTCATTAATTTCATCTGTTATCCCGGGAACAATAAGTAAGCTATATGTAAAAGAGAAAGACGAAATTCATGAAGGAGATAAATTACTGGTACTGGATGCAATGAAGATGAAGAACACCATAACGGTTCCGTTTGCAGGAGTTATAAAAAAGATAAATGTTGAAGAAGGCCAGACAATTCCGAAGGGTTTTATTATGGTAGAACTGAGTATTAAAAAGAAAAAGAACTGAAGTTTATTATAAGAACGAGTTGATATAATATTCTTATAGTGTGTGTGTTAAAGATTTTTTAAGAACTACAGATTTTTTATAAACGTTGTCGAATAATATGGTAAAAGCCTTGTAAGGTTGAAGATTTTGCACAGTCTCCCGGGAACCACCGGTTTTCGGTTATTAAAGCCGTAGGCTTTTCAGAATTATAAAAAATAACGAAATTTTCACAAGGTCGTGGGCCTTGCACTAAATCATCGGGTATCTTTTAGTCCGGCAATTATATATAGCCTATTAATTATTTACACATTTCCTGAATACTGGCACAAATATAGACTATCTTACAAAATACTGATTGTGAAATTATTTATCAGACTCAATAATAAAGGTCGTAGACCTTTCAGAATGGTAGAAAATTATGTGTAAAGTGTTTTTACAAGGTCGTAGATCTTGCATTTTGAAAAATAAATAACCCGGATTATTTATTGGGTTTCTTCTCCTTTTTCTTTTTTTCTTTATTCTCTTTTGTGGGTTGTACGGCAGGAGACTGGGAACGAATATCGTTTTGTTCCTGTTCTATCAGAATCTCAGCGCCGGGAACCGGTTCGCTTTTCGTGGGCGCTTCTTCCATCACTGCAGGTGTTTCTTCCATTTTCATATTCCCCGTGGGAGCCGATTGTATTTCAATTTCGAGAGGATTTGCATTTCCCCCCTTTAATTCATTTTCAGGAGCAAGTGCAGGGCTTGGTGAAGCACTACCTCCCCCTGAAGCAGGTATGGAAAGATTATTGCTTTTACTTGAATCTGGTACCAGGCTGGGTTTTTCGTTAGTGTTTTGACTGTAAGTAGTGTATGAATACAGAAAAATAACGAATAAAAGGAATGTGACTTTATTTAACATAGTAAATAGTTTTTTGGTGCGACAAAATTAATAAAAAATCAGAATAACTGCAATTTCAAGACTGACTGAGTTTTGGAAGTGATTTTAAAACGGTCATCAATACGAAGTCCAACCAGCCACACTATCCGGTTCGACGATTCAATTACCCATGTTTTATCTTTTTCAATGTTGGAAATTTTCTGATCTATAAAAAAGTCACTTACCTTTTTAAAACCATTCATTCCCAAAGGCCTGAAAAAGTCACCGGCCTGCCATTTCCTGATGATTAAAGGAAATACTATTTTTTCGGCATCTACCAAAGCCTGGTTTGATTCTTTTGAGATGTGATTTCCTGTTTTCCAGCTATGTTTTTCCAATGACATTTCGAATGGTTCTGTGATTAGTTCAACAGATTCGTCAAGATAGAATTTCCTGTGTTGAGAATCCTGAACAATATCCGAAATAATGATACAATCGCGGTCTTTATTCAATACGTATTCTCTGGAATAAAACATTTTCCCGGAAGATGTATCCAGCGTATTCCATATTTTTTCGGTCTGCCTTGAATCAAACCCGTATTGATTAAGAATATGAAAAAGTAGGGATTTTCCTGATGCTGATTTTTTTAGTTCGCGAATGGAAAGGTAAATGGAATTATTTTTTTGATGAATAATACTTTTTAGTTTTTCTTTTAACAATTCATCAAATAATACATAGGATTCTTTAAGATTTTCAACGTTTCTCTGCATTATACTTCTGAATCCCGGCTTTATCTCATCAAATACAGGGATTACCTGGTTTCTTATTCTGTTCCGGATATACTTATTTGAAAAATTACTGGTATCATTTCTCCACAACAGTTCGTTTTCTTTTGCATATTCTTCAATATCGCGACGGGTTGCGAACAGTAAAGGCCTGATTATGTTTCCTTTTTTTAAAGGAATGCCTGTAAGTCCTCTGAGCCCTGTTCCGTGCAGAAGATTAATATAAAATGTTTCGATGGAATCATCGGCGTGGTGTGCTGTTGCAATAAATGAACAGGATGTTGATGCCAGTGTATCCTCAAAAAACTGATAGCGGAGTTCCCTGGCTGCCATTTGAATGCTTACCCCGTTTTCTTCTGCAAATTGTGATGTGTTGAACTGAGTGGAAATAAAATCAAACCCGTATTTATCCGAAAGACCTTTAACAAACTGTTCGTCCCTCTCTGAATCATCTCCTCTCAGTTTAAAATTACAGTGAGCAACAGTACATGGTACATTATTACTTTTAAGTAAATGAAGCAATACACAGGAATCAATACCGCCGCTTACGGCAACCAGTATTTTGTCGTTACTGCCGAATAATTTGTTATGAATACAATATTGTTTAAATACTTCCTTCAATAGCTGAAAAATTTCTTAAAGTTATGGATTTTCTGCAAGTTTTCCATTTAAGGCCAGCAGAATGCCTTCGGCCTTTAATAAACATTCATCGAATTCTTTTACTGCATCCGATTCAATGGTTATAGCTCCGCCGGTAATAAATGAAAGATATCCTGCGGATAAATGATATTGTATACTTCGGATAACAACGTTAAAATCAAAATCACCGCCGGGTTGAATATAGCCGACAGAACCCGAATAGAGGCCTCTTCGGGTTTTTTCATACGTTTCGATGAGTTCCATTGCCCGGATTTTTGGAGCGCCTGTCATACTTCCCATGGGGAAAGCGCAGCGAACAACATCAGAAAACCTGGTACTATCAGAAATTTCCGACCGAATGGTTGATATCATCTGAAAAACACCGGGAAATTCATAAATACCGCACATTTCCTCAACTTTAACTGTTTCTGGTAAGGCAGTTTGCGAAAGATCGTTGCGGACAATGTCTACAATCATTATATTTTCCGATTGTTCTTTCCGGCTTCCGGATAAAGTTTTAATTAATTTCTGATTTTCTTCCGGATTTTTTCCTTTTTTTGAAGTTCCCTTCATAGGCTGTGAAATAATGGAGCTGCCGGTTTTCTTTAGAAATCTTTCAGGAGAGGCAGAAATTAACACAGAATCCTCAACTTTGTAATAACAAGCGAAAGGAGCAGGAGAGAGCCGGCATATTTTATTGAAAACCGAAGCAGTATTTATTCCCGTTTTTTCGGCATAAAATTCCTGGCAAAAATTTATTTCGTAAATATCTCCCTGCTGAATATGGTGCTTTAACTGTTCAACTGTCTTAAGGTAATTATCCTTACTTAAACGCGATTGGATAATTAGTTTCTCATCATTTTTCTCATTTATAACAATGTCGCAAATAGAACTAATAAGTTCAGATATGGATTCGTCAGTGTTGTTTTCTGTAAACCATACTATGGCATTTTTGGCTTGAATATCAATTACAACTGCAGGCCGGAAAAAGAAAATTTCCGGGAAACAGACTCTATCGGGAAGATCCGAACTTAAGTTTTCAATTTTATTTTTCAGATCGTACGAAAAATGGCCAAAAATCCAGTCTTTATGTGAATGCCAAAAGTTGTACAGGGAATCAAAAGGATTATGAGCTTTATTTACAGGTAAAATATTCAGGGGTTCAAAGGCTGCCAGAAAATTAAACGATCCATGTGAAGGAAGTCCCGGAATGGAAGATGAAAAATGGTTTGAGTTTAATACACAGCATACCTTTTGCCGGGAAGCATAAACGACAAGCTGTTTTTGAAAATGTTCAATATCGTCAATAGGAAATTCCAGGCGCTTTCTCATGCTGCAAAAATATAAAAGCCATCCGGAAATGAATGGCTTTTATAAACTATTTTTCAATCTTGTAAAGGTGCCGGAAAATTTTACGTTGAGGCTCCCGAAAGATGACAATAAACTCTAATGACTCCCCAGATACTCCGCAACACCTTCCTGTGTGGCTTTCATGGCTTTTTTACCCTTGCTCCAGTTGGCAGGGCAAACTTCACCGTTTTCTTCAAAAAACTGGAGTGCATCTACCATACGGAGGGCTTCATCAATATTTCTTCCCAAAGGCAGATCATTTACCAGCTGATGGCGAACAACACCCTGTTTATCAATTAGGAATAATCCGCGATAAGCAAGGGGTGCGCCGTTAAATACAGCATTGCCTTCTTCATCATAATCATATTCTCCGGCAAGAACATTATAATTTTTTGCAATGGTTTTTGAAAAGTCGGCAACCAGGGGGTATTTAACACCTTTAATTCCACCGTCTTTTAATTCTGTTTGCAGCCATTTCCAGTGCGAAAATTCTGAATCAACCGAACAGCCCACAACGGCTACGTTTCTTTTTTCAAATTCCTTTATTTTATCCTGGAATGCAATAATTTCGGTGGGACAAACAAAAGTGAAATCGGCCGGGTAAAAATAAAAAATCACATATTTTTTACCGATAAACTGTTCAAGGGTAAAATTCTGAACGATTTCACCTCCATTTACTACAGCATTTGCTTTAAATAAAGGAGCTTTTTTTCCTACTAGTACTGACATAATATTGATATTTAACAGGTTAATATTAATTAAAATTCAGGTACTAAAATACTACAATTATTTTTAATAATCCAAATTTTTTAAGAAAAATTAAAAATTTAATCATTACATGATTTATTTGCTGAAAGACATATTATTTGTTATATTTGTTTGATTATTCTGTTATGAATGATAACAAAGAAATATTCAATATTATATTCTTTATTTGTTATTTTCCTCTGTTTTTCCAAAGTTTCGTATTGCCAGTACTGGATGTATGGAGCAGGAAGCATTGCCGAAGATGAAGCTTTGAGTGTTACCAAAGATATAAATGGAAATTTAATTACAACCGGTTACTTCGGAACAATTGCTGACTTTTCTAACAATAATACTTTAATTTCTTCCGGGGCGTCTGATATTTTTCTTTTAAAAAGTAACCCGGATGGAGATGTTATCTGGGTGAAAAAAGCAGGAGGATTCGGAGAAGACAGGGGGCAGTCTGTAAAGACTGATAGCCAGGGGAATATATATGTTACCGGCTTTTTCTATGGAACGGCAACATTTGGGACACAAACAATAACATCTGCCGGCGCCCAGGATGTATTCATTGCAAAATATAACCCATCCGGTAATCTTGTCTGGGTTGTGAGCGCCGGAGGTGCAGGAACAGATATAGCGCATTCAATAACCCTTGATGTTCATGGAAATATTACAATTACAGGACAGTTTACAGGAACTTCAACATTTGGTACAGCTACCCTGACATCAATGATAAACCCAACCAGTGGGCAAAATGTTACAAATATTTTTGTTGCCCATTATAATAATAACGGAAATTTTTTGTGGGTAAAGCAGGGCAGCAGTATTGAAAATTGTCGCGGGATAAGTATTACAACGGATGCTGCCTGCAATATCTTTACTACCGGTGAATTCTCTGATACAATTCAGTTTGATGTTTTTCATAATAACAATATCAATAACGCAATTTATGTCATGAAATTTGATTCCCTGGGAAACGAAAAGTGGTTTAAAAGAATCGGGGGAAGTTTGTTAAATGCCGCTCATGAAATAGTTGTAAATAGCAACCAGGATGTCCTGATAACAGGGAATGCAGCAGGAACATTGTATTTTTTTGAAAATCCGAATTATCCTCTTTCCAACACATATTCAAACCAGGCTTTTGTTGCTGAATACTCCAATAACGGTAACCTGCTTTGGGCTGTCTCGGATGGTTCTGAATCGGATCTTACCTCAATGGGTATTGTGCTCGGAAATAACGGGGATATATATATTACCGGGGAATTCCGATGTAAGTTTTCCGAGTATGCCGATGTTTTTGGACAGGGTACATTTAACAGTGTAGGATTCAGAGATATATTTGTTACAAAGTTTGACCCGAATGGTCAGAGGATATGGATGAGAAACCTGGGAGGAAAGATGGATGATTTTGTGCACGGTATTACTCTTATAAATGATAACCCGGTTTTAGCCGGCGGCTTTCATAATGTATTGATTGCCGCTTCATCGGGGAATACCGTTTCAAATCACCAGCCATCTACTATGCTTCCTGCCAATACCGGACTAACATATTGCGGAGATTCACATTATGGAGATTTTACAGGACTTAGGTCTTCCGGGTATAATGATATTTTTCTTGTAAATGCAATAGATTTATCAAGGGAGCCTTACGATTATTACAAAAGATACGGATCTGCCTGTGAGAGACCTTATGTAGGCTGTTGTATCAACAGTACCGGATCGGATTCATTTTGTGAAGATTCGGTAGAGTTCTGTGGTAGTGCGACTATAGCTGCTGCCTCCAATACTTCTTCATTTTACAGTACATTATTTACTCCCGGTCCAAATTTTAATTATGTATGGTCAACTGGAGATTTAAACAGGCAGATTAATGTCACTAATTCTGGACATTATTATGTAACAGTTACATCGCAGGACGGTTGTTTTCAAAGCAACGATTCCATTGTGGTAACAGTAAATTCTATACCTGAGGTGCCATGGATATCGGATAATCTGGGTATAGGAATTAATTCTCCCAATCCATATACGATTGAAGTTTGTAGCGATTCAATAGTTCTTACTGCCGGTAATGTTACAACTTCGGATTATTACTGGTCAAATAACGGTATTCCTGTACCGGGTGATAGTTTAGCAATCTTTGTCCCGATAAGCGGTACATATACTTTTACCGTTGTCGATTCCAATGGATGCATAAATTTAAATAATGTTACAGTTAATTTTATTGAGCCGTTCGATGATGTAGCCCCATACCTGTTGGATGTCCAAGACTCTGTAAGCAACGACACAATATTTATTTGTGAAGGGGAACCATTTATAATAAATGCTTTTGATTCAATTACCGATATTGATCATACTATATTGGACAACCCTGTTCTTATTAGCGATCTTTCAAGCTGGACATCTGTTCCTGTAATTCCGGTTGTATATGGTTCTATGCCGGAAGCTCATTTTATTCCTTCTGTTTCTGGAAATTATCTTGTTACCTATTTGTTGATTCGGCAAAATATATGTGATACTGACACAGTAACAGTAAGTAAAAATTTTTATGTTAATGTTTTTCCTAAGCCATCAGTTTCCATAGCGGTTTCCGGTTTAACTCACATATGCCCCGGCGACTCCTTATGGCTGACCGTATGTTGTGCTTCAAACTATACCTGGCAGTCATCTGCAAATTTCCTGGGCGATCCGGCTAACGACAGTATCCTTGTATATCAACCCGGGAGCTATTCCGTTGGAAGTTCTGAAACAAATATTTATGGTTGTTCTGCCAGCGATTATGCAGGAATAAACGTTGGTAACTGGAGTGTTCCGCAAATTCAGATGTCTCCTGCCAGTGGACTGATTTGCCCTAACGGTATAGTAACTCTCACTACGACTTCCGGAGGTAGTCAATATGAATGGTATGGTCCTGCCGGGTTAATTCCGACAAATCTTTCTTCCATACAGGTAAATGCTGCCGGTTATTATTTTTGTATTGTTACAATGCCCGATGGTTGCAGGGTGTCTTCCAATACGGTTGAAGTAAAGCAATATGTTACTCCTTTTCTGCTAGCTACTCCAAATGAAGCTTTATGTCCCGATGACAGCGTAATGTTAACATTGGTTACAAATCCCGGAAGTAATTTTGTATGGCAACCCCCATTATCCGGAAATAGTTATACCCAGATTATTCTGACACCCGGTTATTATAGCTGCCAGGTAAACTCCTGTGGAATTACGACTATGGCTGGTGTAACCATTATTGCCAGTTTTCCGGTGGCACAGATATCTGCATTAGGTCCAACTACATTTTGCTCAGGCGATTCGGTAACTTTGTTGGGTAATAGTGGTATGGAGGTTTATGACTGGCATCCCGGCGGTATTTTAGATACCACAATGACGGTATATACATCAGGCGACTATTACCTTGTTACATCCGACCTGATGGGTTGCGATGCTGTATCCAATGTGATAACAGTAAATGTGACTAATGTACAAAGCCCGGTATCAGAGGATGATACCATTTGTTCCGGGCAAACAGCAACATTAAATATAACCGGATCGGCACAATACTTCTGGTATGATTCACCATCGGCTGTCAGCCCCGTTGGAAACGGACCTGGTTTTACAACACCTGATTTAACCCAAACAACAACCTACTGGATTCGTTCAGAAATATCGGGATGCCAAAGCGACCTGGTTCCCGTAACTGTAACCGTACTTGATTCTGTTACATTTCTTACTCCTTCAGTATCTTCAAACAGTCCGGTATGCGCCGGTGAAACCCTCCAATTGTATTCAGATGTAATTCCTAATGTCAGCTTTCACTGGTCGGGACCGAATGGTTATACTGCATCAGACCAGAATCCGGTTATTGTTTCTTCGTCAACATTAAATTCAGGTATTTACAGCCTTTTTGCAGAACAGAATGGTTGTTTAAGTTATAAATCCCTGGTTCAGGTTGTTGTTCATCCGTTGCCTCCTCTCTTTGTTAGCTCTGACACTACCATCTGTTTCGGCGATTCCGTATCTTTATTTGCATCGGGGGGTGATACTATTCACTGGGTACCTTCAACCGGATTAAATAATGCCGATATTTATAATCCAACCTGTCATCCGGATTTTTCAACAAATTATAATGTAACTGTTACAGATTTAAATTCCTGTTCCCGGTCTGATAATATACAGGTAAGTGTTATAGAGCCAAATGTGATAAATGTTACAAATTCCATGGAAATTGTAGTTGGCGAAAACGTTCAACTGAATGTTAATTATACCCAGGGAGGAACATCCATTCTCTGGTCCCCGTCCGAAGGTCTGAGTTGTACTACATGTTCGAATCCGTTTGCCATGCCAATGCATACAACCGAGTATACTGTTTTACTGGTCGATTCTCTGGGTTGTTTCGAAAGATACGGAACCGTATTGATAGAAGTAAAAGAAGAGTATACCATGGATGTTCCTTCGGCATTTACTCCCAATGGCGACGGAAGCAATGATATCGTTTATGTTCGGGGATGGGGGCTGAAAAAACTGATAGAGTTCAATATTTATAATCGCTGGGGTGAAATGGTATTTAGTTCAGATGATTTTAATGCTGGCTGGGATGGAACTTTTAAAGGGAAGTTACAGAATATAGAGACCTATGTTTATACTGCAAAAGCTGAAACATATAATGGCTTAATACTTGAAAAGCACGGTTATATCCAGCTGCTCCGGTAAAATGTGTTAGAAATTAATGTTGTGAATGGTTGTGTCTCCAGGCTGTGCCCACACAGAATCAATATGTTGCTGATGGCTGTAATTACTTGAATAATTCCATTCAATAACTGCATTTTGTGAACCATATAATTTGCATATATGATATGTGTCGATATTGGCTCCATATAAGTAAGTAAGACTATCGTTACAGCCACTGGGACAAGTTGCGCTTCCTTTTAAAAACCGGTACGAAACAATATCGTTGGGTGAGGAGGGAGGATTGTTTTTAAAAATTAGTTTTAGCCAGGCTTCAAAATGAACGGGATAGTTACTATGATAATCCTCTCCAGCTACTACCAGGTCGGGCTGAATAATATATTCGTCCTGAAAATATCCGTTTTTTGAAAATATAAGTTTGAACTCGGACACACGGACTTTTTTAAATTTAAAGGTAAAACTACCATCGCTTTCTGTAGATTGTGTTGCAATAAGAGAAAACTGGGTATTCCATGTTCCATCGGTAACCGTTTTGGCATATAATGCAATACTCATCCCGGCAACTGGCTGACCCATCTGTTCATTTATGGCATTTCCGGAAATAATCAATGTATCCTCCTTTTTTTTACAAAACAAAAGGAAAACGGATAACATTGAAATAAGAACTATACTATAGAGTATATGCCCTTTATACATAAAACCGAATTTTATGTAAAAGTAAGAGAATTTTCTTCATGAATCAATGTCAAAATATTCAAATTAAATTGACATTATGACAGGATTGAAAATTATTTTGATTTTCAGGAATTTTAACTAATTCTTATGATTCTGGAATATATGCTATTAACCAAATCAAGTGAAAAATCTGTTGATAATTACCCGGACTCAAATACAATTTGCAGGTTTTTTGAATGTTTATTTGCCTAAACAATTACAGCTATGTTAGAATATGTAAAAACAATTCTGCAGAAAGTGAGTTTCGATACTGCTTTGTTTCGTAAGGAGTTGCAGAAATCGATTCAATGGTTGACTGCAAAAGAGAAGGTTGAATTAAGAGGTTGGTTGAATTATTCTTTCAATGGTGATCATAAAAAAATAATCAAGGATATTTTTGATAAGAATGCAGCCTGAAAAAGGCTAGAACTTAAAAGTTAGACCTAATTTTAGGTTTAATCCTGAAATCTTAATATGTAAATCTTTTTTATCAGCTATGTGGCTTGTTTGTAGTATATTTCCCTTGGCATCTGCCAGTTTTTTATAATTATAACTGGCATAACTGCTTTGAAAAAACATTCCGATTGTTTTTGAAAAGTAATGTCTGAAGCCAATGCCGGGCTGAATAGAAAGGCCATTACCCGAAACCCATGAGTTACTGCTGAAGTCATCATATCTGAAATGCGAATATGCTCCGGCAATATTAAAAAAAATGGTGGTTTTTTCGGAGTTAAGAACCCTGAATTGTACATCTAATCCGGTATTTAACGAAACACCTTTATTGGAAGAATCTCGTTCTGTAATAAATCCGTTACGTTCAAAAAATAAACCGGTGCTGAATTTTTCTGAAATTGCATATTGAAGAGATATGTGTAATAGGCCGGCAGCAGCCATACTGTTATCAGCCGAACTATCATTACTGGAAGTTCCATAAATACCCACTCCGACTCCTGCGGCGATTTCAATATTATTCTTTTGAACTGCCTGGCTGTTGGCATAAAATGGTATGGCTAATAAAAAATAAATGATGATTGATTTCATAGTGTTTGAGTATAGGTTGAATACCAAAAATAAGAAAAATACTCTCATCTTTGTATAAATAATGAAATATTCTATGGATAAAAATATCCGGTACCGTCATGTTTATAAACAACTGGATGAATTACTTTCTGTTACTGAATTTCCATATTCTAAAATGGCAACTATAGTCTCGGTTCTTTATCATAAGATGGATGGATTTTTCTGGACGGGATTTTACCTTTTACATGAAAAAGAATTACTGGTAGGTCCATACCAGGGGCCTTTGGCTTGCCAGAAATTGAAAAAAGATACAGGAGTATGCTGGGAAAGTGTTAATCAGAAAAGAATAATAATTGTTCCTGATGTTCATAAATTCCCAGGCCATATATCCTGTGATCAGTGCTCTAATGCAGAGATAGTTGTTCCTGTTTTCTCAAAAGAAAATGAAATAATTGCCGTGTTGGATATTGACAGCAGAAATTTTAATCATTTTGATGAGACAGATTCAGAATGGTTAAATAAAATTATAGACCTGTTTAATAAATAATACCAAAGTGAAATTTATAAGAGTCCAAACCGGACGAATTATAATTTCTACTTTGGTTTATGCCGATTGATTTCTACTTATTAGATTAAAATATAAATCACATCGGTATAATTGAACGCGCTTTGAGTCAGGCAAGGGTGATTTTTATTGTTTATATCCAACATGTGAAAATAACGGGAAAAAAGATTAAACCTGAAATTTGATAAACTACTGTTTAGGTATAACATCAATTGAATCAATCAGGTTATTGTCGGAATCGAAAACAGAAATGTGTAATTTGTTATTAATGATTGTTAATTCACAAAAATGAAATGTTTTCAGAACTTTTTGTGAATATACAGACTTGTCGCCTACATTATGCAAAGGAGCGCCACCGCCGCCTGTAACAAAGTAATATATTCCATTTACCAGCAATCGTTCGTACATGTGAACATGACCCGAGAATACTGCATCTACACCGTATTTTTCGAATAAGGGGACAATTGACTTTTTTGCATTTTTTGGGTCTTTTTTATGTGTTCCCGATGAAAAAGGAGGGTGATGGAATAAAACAATAGTAAAAATGGCCGTTTTCTGAGCCGCAGAAAGCTGTTCTTCCAGCCATTTATATTGATTGCTACCACTGCTGATATCCTGATTCGAATTAATTACTATAAATTGAATATTTGAAATATTAACCGAATACCATTCTTTATTATCAGGTAATTTAAATACTTTATCGAATTCCAGGGTGTTTTTTTCATGATTGCCGACAATAGGATAATACGGAACATTCTTTCTGAGTTCAGAAGTTGCATCAATAAATTCCTGCCAGTCGGAATTACTTTTTGCTGAAAAAACCAGGTCTCCGGTGTTGAAAACAGCTTGCGGATTATGTTTAATCATAGTGTTTACCATCTTTTTGTGCATTGTTGGATTCGAACGTGAATCTCCGTAAATCAAAACCTGTGAATTCGTAAACCCAAGGAAAGCAAAGTAAAATAATATGCAAAAAAGAAGAAACTTCATAATCGGCAAAGATAGAAATTGTGTATTACTGTTAAAGTTAAATTACGATTTTCATACTATTAAGTTACAAACATTAGATGAATGTTCAATTTATGAATATAATTTTTATTATTTAAATGGTATTGTTTTAAATAAAATTGCATATCTTTGCGGCCTTTAAAACAATTAATTAATTAAATTTTTAAGTATGTTAAACCAGTATGAAACCGTTTTCATTACAACTCCCGTTTTATCTGAGCCCCAGATGAAGGAAGCGGTTCAAAAATTCAGAAACCTGATTACAGACAATGGGGGCGAGATTGTCAACGAAGAAGATTGGGGCTTGCGTAAGCTTGCTTATCCGATTCAGAAAAAAACCACCGGCTTTTATTCATTATTTGAATTTAAAGCCAACCCTGCTTTTATCGGTAAATTGGAAACCGAATACCGCCGCGATGAACGCATTATTCGTTTTATTACGATTAAATTAGATAAATATTCAATTGAATATAATCTGAAAAAGCGTACAAAAGGAATGGGAAAATCAGTTAAAAACGATAAATCGGAGGAATAATAAATGGCAAATATGAATCACGGAGATGGTGAAATAAGATATCTCACTCCTCCATCTTTTGACCTTAAAAAGAAAAAATATTGCAGATTTAAAAAGAGTAAGATCAGATATATTGATTATAAGGATCCTAACTTTTTAAAGAAATTCTTAAACGAGCAGGGACGCTTGCTGCCCCGCAGAGTCACCGGTACTTCATTGAAATACCAGAGAAAAGTTGCTACTGCTGTTAAACGCGCAAGACACATTGCAGTACTTCCCTTTGTCACCGATTTATTAAAATAGAAACGAGGAGGAACATAATATGGAAATTATTTTAAAACAAGATGTTCATGGCCTTGGACATAAAGATGACATGGTAAAAGTAAAAGATGGTTATGCCAGAAATTATTTGATACCAAAAGGTATTGCAGTTACTGCTACTCCTTCGGCAAAGAAAATTCATGCCGAAAATATGCGCCAGAGAGCTCATAAAGAAGAAAAACTTCGGAATGATGCAACTGCTGCTGCTAAAAAACTCGAAAATGTAGTCCTTAAAGTGGGCGCCAAAACATCTACTACCGGAAAAATTTTCGGTTCCGTAAATACAATTCAGTTAGCTGAAGTCCTTAATGAAAAAGGATATGGTGTTGATAGAAAAAATATCACCATTTACGATGCTGATAATATTAAAGAAGTTGGAACTTTTAAAGCAAAAGTAAAATTGTACAGAGATATTACAGTAGATATTCAATTCGAAGTGGTATCAGAATAAAATAAAAAAACCGGCAAAGCCGGTTTTTTTATTTAAATATATTTTTCTCAATTCTTAATCAATTGTTTTGTCGAAGACTCCCTGCCATTGGTAATGGTATAGAAATACATGCCTTTTCCCAATTTTACGCCATCAAAATCGAAATAATTTTCTCCCCTTACGCCAATCATTTTTTCGCTGTAAACCAAATTCCCTACTACATCGAAAACAGTAAGCTTTACTTCAGCGGTTGAAGGAGAAATGAATCCTATTTTAGATGAAAATGAAAAAGGATTGGGTTTACTTTCCAGAACAGAGAATTTATTCATGTTTACAATAGAGTAACTGGAAGTATAAGGGTTAATTGTGATGGCTAATGATGTATCGTCAACCTGATCGGTTACAGGTGTAGGAAAACCATAAACACTGATATAAGGTGTTACGGTAATAGATAAAGGATAACTTCCGGCAGTTGTTGGTGTACCGCTAATAAGTATGCAATATCTTGTAAACGGATTGGTAACGGCAAATTCACAGTTTGCAGGACTACACTGATAAGAAAGTCCGGCCGGTAAATTGCCTACCGATTTTAATTTTATTTTTAAAATTGTAAGAGTCTGGCCTCCGACAGTACCGGTTGCAGGTGGAATTACAGTTACAACTTGATTATAAGGGACACCTACAGTTCCGTCAGGTAAATTTTCAGGACAGATTTCACCGGGATTTAATACATCCATACAGGTAGGATCAGGAGTACATTGTGCATTTGCATTAATGTAAAATACAAAAAGAAAGCCTGTAATTAATACCGTGTAAAGTTTTTTCATGGAGTCGTTTTTAATAGATTTACGTTATTGTTAAATCAATTTTTAAAATCTTTTATTTATACGAAAAGGTACCCGAAAGGTTATTTTTTTTCAAAGATTTTTGAAAACTCTCTCGGTTTGCGCTTTTTCCAAACCCCGGAATGATATATATAGCTTGCAATTAATGGCAATACAGAAGTTGCTTCGGCATAAACCATTTGTTCGTAAACAGTATCGACTTTACCCCACGAAGAAGCTTCTTTTAAGGTAGAACTTGAACATGCTCCGTCACGTACATCGGCTACTGTAACCTGGACTGCATATTTATGCATGGGAACATCGATACCTAAAACTTCGGCACAAATTACCGTATCCTGTGTGAAGTTTTTAGGAACTCCGCCACCAATCATAAACAGACCCGTTTCACCGGCTTTTATTTTAACCTGTGTCAATTCGTAAAAATCAGCTACGGCATCAATGGTCATGTGTTTTTTAGGATGTTCAACCGCGTGTTTTACAAGACCGAATCCGGCGCTACTGTCGGTAAAAGCGGGACAGAATATGGGAACATTGTGTTCGTATGCGACCTGAACCAGCGAATCTTTCTTTTTAGAGTGCTTGGTTAAATATTTACCCATTTCCCAGATAAACTCACGCGATGAATAGGGGCGGGATTCAAGTGAATCAGCAATTTTTTTAATAGTGTTGTCGCATGCCTGAAGCTGTTCTTCATCAATATAAGTATCGTAAATTCTGTCGATGTATAAATTCCTGAGAATTTTATCATCAACATAGGGCGAACCTTTATAATGCTTGTACCCGAGTGCTTCAAAAAAGTCCATATCAACAATGCTTGCACCGGTAGCAACAATACAATCAATCATATTGTTTTTTACCATGTCCACGTACACCTGCATACATCCGCCTGCGCTGGTGCTGCCGGCTAATGTCAGAATTACCGAACACTTTTTATCTTCCAGCATTCTTTTGTAAATATCGGCAGCCGTGGCGGTGTCGCGGGAAGTGAAAGACATGTCGCGCATGGCGTTGATAATACCTGTGGAATTGATTTTTTTGATGTCGACGTGTTTAATAGTTTCTTTAAGAACGTCAGCTTTTTTTAGTTTGCTCATATTATTATGTGTTTATTTAAGCAGTTTAATGTTATTTGAATTTATACCCGATAAGTTTATAAATAAGTTTTGAAGCCAGAAAATTAGATGCAGGATGATTTTCGTTGGGACATAGTTCCACCACATCAAAACCAACCACATTTCTTTGCTGATGAACTTTCTGCATAAATTCAAGCGTTTCATACCAGCCAAGTCCGCCCGGTTCCGGAGTTCCGGTTGCAGGTAGAATCGAAGGATCAAATCCATCCAGGTCAATAGTTATATAAACATTTTTACTGAGTTTTGAGATGGCTTTCTCCATCCAGTTTTTGTCCTTTACAATTTCGTGAGCATAAAAAATATTTTCACGAACCATTACCGGAAGTTCCTCCACACACTGGCTCCTGATTCCGACATGTACTACCGGACAAAGTTCCTGGGCACGGGCCATTACACACGCATGATTGTATTTTGAGCCTTCGTATTCGGGACGTAGATCTGAATGTGCGTCAATCTGAAGAACTGTTAATTCGGGAAAAGTTTCGTAATGGGCCTTTATGGTACCAAAACTTACAGAATGTTCACCGCCAATTAATACAGTATATTGTTTGCCGATGTACTTTTTAGCTTCGTAATAAACTGCTTCCGTCATTTTCTCCGGACTTTCATTTTCTGTTACCGGTTCAGCAGTGTGTATTCCTATGGTATAAATTTCCCGGTTGCTTTCAATATCATAAAGTTCCATATTGGCCGATGCTTCCAGTATGGCTTCAGGGCCTTTATCCGCTCCTTTTATCCAGGTACTGGTTCCATCGTAAGGAACAGGTAAAATTACGACCCTGGCGCTTTCAAGACTGGCAAATTCTTCGGGTATCCCTCCGTAGTTTGTCATTACATTTTATTTTTTGCAAAGGTAAAAAATAACCTGGTTTTTTTAATTGAAGAATAAATACAATTACATGGAATCCGAACAAAAGTAAATCCGTACAAGTTAAAATAATAAAAAGCCGGCTTATCGCCGGCTTTGAAATTTTCTCTTATTGCTTTTTATTTCGTTTTATAAGGAATCGTATAACAAATAGTGTTACAGCTACTATTAATAGTACGCTCCACAAGTTAACTATGGCTAATACCAGGTATTCGAGTATTCTCCATCCTGTCATAACGCCATTACCAAGTCGTGTATCGAAGCCGGGCTTATAGGGCTCAATTTCTTTTTCACGTTCCACTAAAGTTTTCATCATGGAAGCATGTTGATATATTTCAAGCTGAATTGTACTCAAGTCGATTTTGTCTTGTAGTGATAATTTTTCTATTAAATTATTATCTGCCTCTTCTTGACGAATTAATCTGTTTTCTTCAGCTTGATTAATATCTGTGAGTTTATTTCCTTTGTCATTAATTGTATTAGAAATACGTTTATCATAATTACTCAGCCTTTGAGCTGTTTTCTGTTTATTTAAATATGATAGAGTAACATTATCAGCTTTTATTATTCTGAAATCTAAAAATTCTGCTAATTTTCCAATAGCTCTTAATGTACTATCAAGTTCATTGTTAGGAACTCTTAAAGTCATTGTATTGGTCACCCTGAAATGAATTATTTCTAAAGATGAATCTTCACTTTGTGCTATTATTTGTGTGCCCATCGGTTCAGACCTTAATTCGGTGTATTCTACAATCCCATTATGAGAGCCAATGATATCTTCGATTTTTAAAGTACACCAACGAACATTTTTTACCCTAAATTTAATATCAGCTGTTCTTATATATTTTTTAGAACTATCTTTTGAAACTACTGCTGCAGATGAAGAGATTATTTCATCATTAGGAACCGAAATAGAATCGGTTTTAACCATTTCTTCAGTTTGTTCAAAAGCTGAGGCTTTACTGTCTTCCGATGAAGTACCCACTGCATCTGCATTTTCGAATTTTTGTTTAAGCTGGTCAGCCGAAGGTCCGCATGAATATCCGATAAAAACTAAGAATACGATGGCAATGGCTAATTTAATTAACTTTCTTGCCGGATTTTTTTTTGTTTTCATAGCTGTAATTTTTTATAATTAGTACTCCGGAATTAAAAAAAGTAACCCAAAAAAACCTGTAAATATTCTAACTTGTAAATTATGAGCATAATAAGTAGTGCTTTGTTTTATAGTACGAAAATAATTGTTTCAGTTTTTAAAATTTACACATCGTGTTAAACAGCTAAAATCAATAACAAATGTGCAAATCCAACTCAAACTATGCTTGAATATAGAAACCTGATATTATGTGACTATGCTGCGGAATTATGGATTAATTAAACTTGAAATACACAAATATTCTCCCGAAATTTTTACTGTCTTTTTCAACCCTATGATATAGCTTTTTTATTTCAGGCTGCTGAAGAAAACGAAGCACTTTCTTTTTTAACTGGCCGCTGCCTTTACCGGGAATGATTTCAATTGTTTCAATTTTACTGTTTAAGGCTTCTTCAATAATGTCATGCAGGGCAATGTCAATATTCCTGCCCTGGTTGTAAATTTCGTGCAGGTCGAGTTTGAGTTTTGCCATGAGTAGCGGAGTTGCCGGTTGCAGATTCTAAATTATTACTGTCATATATGTAATCTATTGGTGTTTGAGCAGTTAACCTCGATCGTAACAATAAATTTTAATTAAAAAGAATCTGGATTATATTCTAATGGTTAAAGATAATAAAAAATAGAATTAAAAATGTGAATGTAAAAAGTGATAAGGCTCAATTGAAAAAATATTCATTCCATCAGAGCAAATAAACCAAAAATTAGTCTGTTATAAAATATTTTGTATTTTTGAAATACTAAATTTAAAATGCTTTGGGATGCTTACATTCTCAAAATTCTCAATTTTATTCGTGAAAATAATTTCCGGTTTTTTGTACATTTATCCATAAGTTAACCTTTATACTCAGGCAAAGTATGTATAAATAATCCATTCTGAAATGAAAACAAATGTTACTTTATTATTCTTATTTTTTCTTATCCTGTTTTTTTCCTGTAATAAAAAGGATGAAAGGAAACTTTACGAAAATGAACTGAAACATACATCATATAAGGCCTATAAAGCTATTTCAGGAACCACATTGGGAACGGTGTTGCTGACTTATAACGCTGCTTCGGATGAGAAAATTCCTTTTTCGCCAGTCTATGTTCGTTTGCTTGCAGGCTATGGCTGGGCTGTTATGAAAAAACCGTCCTTTACCTTTGCTGAAGCCAACCTGGTACTCGAAAATAGCGAAGATCCCAAAGAACAGGCCCTGGCACATCTTCTGCTTTCCATCGGAATGTATGAAAAAGGCTGGAATACCATTGCAAAAGAAGAATCGCAGGCAGGGTTGGCCGGACTAAGCAAAGCAGGAGTGGTGGAAGCCGAAACCGAAGTACTCATAGTCCATATACTGGCCGGAACAGTCTGTATTTACGACCGTAATTTCGACCTGGCAAAAGTGCATTTCCAGGGTATTGCTGATATTACAGACATTAAATGGCCGGTTTTGCTTATCGATGCCATGGCCGATATTGAAAAAGGGAATGTTCAGAAAGGGCTGGCAAAAATAAAAGAAGCCAGTATAGACGAATCGATACCCGTTGAAATAAGAGAATCGATGAAAGAAATGATTGCGGATATTGAAAAGAAAACCGGCAGAATTGACGGACCCCTTTTCTGGCCGCGGCTGATTGGTATGGGATTATTTAATGAACTTAAAAATTCTGATAACCCAACTATAAAGGCTGTTGGTAACATTCCTTCAAAAATATGTGAAAAGTTGTCATTTTAAGTAATTAAATATTTGCCGTTATGAAAAAAAGTGATTATACCCGTTCAACTGCCGAATGCAGGTTTCCTGACCTGAGGCCTAAATTTATACAATATGTGAAAAAATATATGGAAGATTATAAATTAGGTGGTATTGAAAATGAGGTACTTCATTGTTATGAAACCACCAACCTGAAAAAAGGATTCCTGGGAAGAACAGAAACAAATTACACGGTGATTTGCATAACAACTAGGTTTTTATTCTGGGGAATAATCTACGATAAAAAGGAGAGCGGCGTTGCTGCTGCAAAATGGTCTGATTTATCCGAAATATGGAGCTGGGAAGAATCTGAAATGGGTAAAGTAATGGGAGATTCTGGTGTGGAAGTTTACGGATTTATTTATCTCTCGAGCCATCGCAGTAAATGGTTTATCGGGCTTGGTAAAGATGAAGCCGGTACCCGGTGTATGAACCTTCTGAAAGAATTTGTAAAAAATAATAAAACAATTAATTAATGAGGTATGCAGGAATTTAATGTAAATGCCGAAACCTGCTCCCGGTGCGGAAGCTGTATAGAAGTTTGTCCTGCATTGCTTCTTGAAAAGGACAATGCCGGAAAAGTGAACTTTAAACCCGATGATGTACACCTGTGTGTAGGATGCGGGCAGTGCATGGCTGTATGTAGCACTAAATCTGTATCTGCAAAAGGAATGCAGTATGAGAAAGATTTCTTTGAATTTTCAGATTCCGGCGATTTTTTTTCGTTACTGGAACATAGGCGTTCGGTAAGAAGGTTTAAGCCAAGGCCCGTAAGCAATGAAGATATAGGAAAGATTCTGCACGCTGTTTCACTGGCCCCGCATGGCGACTCGTATCATCACGTGGAGATTACTGTTGTAAATAGCCGGAACAAAATTATGGAAGCCATGCCCCTGATGACGGACTTTTATAACAAGCTGGAAAAATGGTTGCACAACCCGATTATGTGCAATATGATAAAATTAAAAAAGGGTCAGGATACATTAAATACGCTGAAAAATCATTTGTTGCCGAGAATAAAAAAAGGAATTTACAGAAATTCTTCGTTCGATTATGATGGAATAACAAGGGGAGCACATACATTACTCCTGTTTCATGCACAGGAGGATTCCGAAGAACATAAAGAAGATGCTTTTATCTTTGTTACTTATGCTACTTTGGCCGCTCAGGCTCTGGGGCTTGGTTCTACAATCATTGGACTGGTTCCTCCTGCTATAAATAAAAGCGATGAATTAAAGAAAATGTTCAGTATCCCGCACGATCACGAAACAGTTATTTCAATGATTGTGGGCTATCCTAAATATAAATACAGGAGAGGAATTAAAAGAGAACTTAAAAAAGTGAATTGGGTAAATTGAATTATATATTTGTGAAAAGGTTAATATGGATAAATTAATATGTATTGATAAGGCAGAAGATATTCTTCCTGAGCATAGAAATACACCTATCGGAAGGTTACTGGAATATCATAACCTTGGTCGTTCTTACGAAAATTACACAGTGGCACAACTTTTCATCGGGATGTGATGTGTATGGACAACAGGAAGCATTTACATATTCCTAAAATTTTTTCTTCATAATCCGTTCAGGAGGGGCAAATTTACGTTACAGCGAATTTAAAATATCTTATGCCAAGCTGTTGGCGATATTCATCATATTGCATTAATAGGCCATAATAATTGCGGAATGGTTAATCTGATTTTACGAGAAGATCAGTTTATTGAAGGGCTGGTGAAAGAAACAGGATGGGAAAGAGCAAGAGCCGAAGAACATTTTATGAACTATGCTCCTATGTTTGAAATTGAAAATGAAATTGAATTTGTAATTAGCGAAGCAGCACGTTTACGGTTAAAATATCCTAAAATTAAAGTTGTACCTATGTTTTGTAAGGTTGAGGATAACCGCTTGTATTTGCTTAAAGAAAATTAGATTTTTTCAAAATCCTTCGATTTTACCCAGCCAATGCTGCCATCCAGGAGTTTTATTTCACTCCAGTCTTCCAGTTCTTCGTTAATAATTATTTTAGTTCCTTCGTGGATAATAAATAGGTCAGTGCTGGCATTGTCAGGAGAACTTTTAGCTGTTGTTACAGCAGAAATTATTATGGCAGTATGATTATTGACAATCTGGGAGCGGGAGTTTATTGCAAATATGGTTGATATAACGGAAATTACCAGGAAAAATGAACCTGTCCAGAAAAATAATCTCCTCCATACGGCAACGCCTGAAAACAGGAATACCAGGAATACCAGTAAAGATATAACAAATAACGAAAGACTGAATACCGACCATTGATTTACTGAAAACTTCCTGATTACAGATTTTACCCAGGTAAGGACAATAAACTCGGGCAGAGGGTTAACTTTATCTACAATATAGCTGTTCACAAGGTTCAGATTGTAATTAATATCATCATCCTCTGGAGAAAGAAGTTTAGCCCTTTCATAACTTAAAATAGCTTTTGGAATTTCTTTTAAACGGAAATAAGCATTTCCCAGGTTATAATACAGTTCGGCCGATTCTATACCCTTGGACAGTATCAATTCATATATTTTTGATGCTTTTTCGAACTCCCCTTTTTTATATGTTGCATTGGCCGAATCGAGGGCAGGGAAAGTTGAAGCATGGCAATAATAAATTGTCACAAGGCTTAATATGAGAATAATTGTTTTTTTCATGTTACCTTAAATTATTTTCAAGTTTGCCAATAAGTTCAGTTGCGTTGTTATAAACTTCATTCATCTGGGAATTATCTGAAACGGGCGAATACCGGGCAAATTCGCAGGTGTCGATAATAGATGAAAGTTCAGTAATAATTTCCGGGGAAATACCTTTCAGGGTTAATTCTTCCGAAGCTTTTTCTTTAGAAAAATCGGAAACGGGAATCATAAGTTTATCACTCAGATAGCCCCACAAGGCACGCGTCATCTCTTCATAGAATTCATCTTTTTTGTTTTCTTTCAGATATCTGTTTGATAGCTGAAGTCGTTTTTGGGCTACTTTGTTGGCTTTTCTGTTTTTTACAGAAGCTATATCGGCATTTCGTTTAATTTGTTTTCTGCGCCAGAAAATAATAAAGAGAAACAACCCTAACGACAGGGGATAACCCATATAAAACAGGGGTTCCGAAATCAGGTAACTTCCTTTTTTCTTTAATTCCCCTTTATTTGTTTTTATGTAATGTATATCTGATCCCAGGAATTTCACGTCTTCTTTGGAAAATTCAGAAACAATAGATGCAGATGTGCTCCCGGAATCTTTGTCAACATGAATAGAGAAATCAGGAGTTGAAAGGGATTTATAGGTCTGACTTGTTACATCGAAATAACTAAAGGAAACGGATGGTATTTTATATTCACCCGGATGACGGGGAATTAATAAATAGTTAATGGTTTTTGAACCGGAGGTTCCATTGGCAGAGGCATTAATGTTATTTGTTGTTTTGGGGTCGTATTGTTCGAAATCCGATGGAAATTCAATTTTTGGAAGGTCTGCTAATTTTAAATTTCCGTTTCCGGAAAGCTTAATCGAATAAGCAATGGCTTCGTTCATTTTGACATCATTTCTGTCGAGGTTGGCTTGCAGTGAGAAATTTCCTACAGCGCCGCTAAAACCGGCCGGTTTATTTGCCGGTAATGATTTTACATGAACAGTTACCTGGGGACTTGTAAGTTTTTTTCTTACATTCTGGTAGTTTCCAAAAAAATCATCGAAAAAACTCTGACGACTTCTGTTTACTCTTTGTTGAACGACACATGTAAGGTCGTATGGCTCAATTACAATATCGCCACTGTGCTGAGGGGTGAGGAGAGTCTTTTTTAAAACACCTACGTTATAAATAGTGCCATTGTATTTTTCCTGTTTCAGTTGAATCTGGGTAGGGTTTTCAATATCGTCTGACCAGAATCCTTTAAAAGAAGGAAATTTCATGTCTTCAAAACCTACCAGGTTTAATTTTGTATAAATGGAAATGGTCGCAACAATTTGTTCTCCCTGGTACACATTTGTTTTATTGAGGTTTACACGGACAAAAATGTCGTCATTCGAAACAGTTGCATTGTTATTTGCCTGGTTCTGATTTTGGTTTTGATTGTTTTGAGTATTTGCATTTCCTTTAACAACTTCAATGGTAACAGCGTTTGACTTATATGTTTTACCATTGATAACTGCTTCTGCAGGATCGAAAGTGAATTTACCTTCTGTAGTTGCCTGCAAAATATAGGTATATGAGAAACTGACAGATTGTGATACCTGGCCGTTAATAAATTGCATACTTGTGCTTTGGGAAGTGCTGGGGCCCATTAAAACGGCAAAAGACTCCATAGAAGGAGCTTTAAAGTTGCTGCATTTGGCATTTAAAGAGAAAACAAGCCGGAATTGTTCTCCCACGGCAACCATATTTTTAGTTGCTGCCAAAAACTGAATGTCCTGCGCTTTCCCATGAAAAGTGAAAAAGAGCAGGATCACTACCCCGGTGAATATTTTCATATATTTATTTCTATTACTCATTTTTAATTTTCACTACTTTATTAAAACCAGAGCTTTAAACTAAATCACCAGTCTTTCTCAATAATTTTCTTTCCGCTTTGTGCCTGAATCTTTTTTACTTTATCCTGGGTATTTTTTTCATCGTCCTGTAATGCCTGTAACATTCTGTCTGCATCATCCTTGCTTATTTGCTGATCATTTTGTTGTTGTTGCTGATCCTGTTTTTTCTTGTCCTGATTCTGCTGCTGTTGCTGTTGTTGTTGTTGTTGCTGCTGTTGTTTCTGATCTTTGTTGTCCTTATTATTTTGTTTTTGTTGTTCCTGTTTTTTCTTCATCATCTGGGCATACGCAAGATTATATTTGGTAGCCATGTCCTTTGGGTTATTACGAAGAGCATTTTTATAGGAGTTTATGCTCTCATCGAGTTTGTTTTGAAGTAAATATGAGTTGCCTAAATTATGATAAACCATGGATGAATTGGTTTTGTCGCCCGATTTGGCAGTAACTTCCGTAAACTGTTTGGTAGCTTCTTCGTATTTTTCCTGTTTATATAATGCATCACCAAGATTAAATGCGGCCTTAAAAGATTTTGGGTCTTTTTTTAAGGCTTTCTGATATGAAACTTCAGATTCACGGTATTTTTTATTGTTGTATAGTTTATTTCCTTCACGGATTTGTTTCTTGTCATTCTGTCCGAAAGAATGAATGGTAACTATAAAACCTAATAATATTAATAGTACGGTTTTCATAACATTGTTCGATTTATCAGGTTAAGTCCTTTTATTCGTTTGTTTCTGCGTTCGATCAATGAAAATTCAGCCAGTAAAAGCAATACCGACATGGCAATGAAATACTGATACTGATGGTCGTAATCAGAAAAAATCTGGGAATCAATTTCTTTTTGATTCATTTTGTTAATCCTGTCGAAAATTTCATTAAGCACCATCATGGAATTGGTTGCTCTCACATAAACTCCTTCGCCTGCAGAAGCTATTTGCTGCATCAGGGCATCATTGGTTTTGGTTATAATAATGGTACCGTTTTTATCTGTTTTAAAATCTTTTTTTCCGAATTTTCCATATACGGGAATAGGGGCGCCCTGGGGTAATCCCATGCCTATGGTATGAATAATAATTCCTTTTTTGGAAGCTTCGGCAGCCATTTCTTCCGCATTGTCCTCGTGATTTTCACCATCAGAAATAATCACCAGCACCCTGTTTTTTTCATTCTCGCTGCTGAATGATTTCATTCCTGTTTCAATTGCTTTTCCTATGGCTGTTCCCTGGACAGGAACACTGGCCGGTGAAATACTTTCGAGAAACATTTTTGCAGAAACATAATCAGCCGTTAAGGGTAATTGAGTAAAAGCATCGCCAGCAAAGACGATTAAACCTATTTTGTCATTATTTAATTTGTCGACCAGTTTTTCTACAGCCATTTTTGCCGCTTCGAGGCGGTTTGGATAAACATCCTCGGCCATCATACTGTTGGAAACATCAAGAGCAATTACTAGTTCTACTCCTTTTCTTTTTACCTGGTCGAGACGACTGCCGATTTCAGGATCGCTGATTCCTATTACCAGGAAAATATAAGCAAGAGTAATCAGGATAAACTTTGTATTTCTTCGCCAGGGTGCTATGTCTGGCATTAAAGTGGAAACCAGGGTTGAGTCTCCAAAAATTTTCAGTGCTTTTTTCCTTAAAAGCCCATTGAATAGGAAAAATGCTACAAACAGGATTACTGCTGATAGTGCATACAAATATTCCGGGTGTCCAAATCTAAACATATCAGGGTATCTTTTTCAGTAAAGTATATCGCAGAACTATTTCTAACAATAAGAAAACACCTGCCAGTAAAAGGAAAGGTAAAAATTCTTCTTTGCGTTTACGGTATTCCTTCACGGCTATTTTGGTTTTTTCGAGTTTGTCAATCTCCTTATATATCTCACGCAATTTTTCATTATTTGTTGCACGGAAATACTTGCCATTGGTCATATCGGCAATTTGTTTTAAGACCTGTTCGTCGATTTCAACTTTTATCATCTGGATCTGGGTGCCAAAAGCTGTTGGTACAGGGTACGGGGCTTCACCCATAGTTCCTACCCCGATGGTATAAACCCGGATTCCGTATGTCTTTGCAATTTCAGCAGCAGTAATGGGAGCAATAGCCCCTGCATTATTAACACCATCAGTTAACAGGATAATAACTTTACTTTTTGCATTGCTGTCTTTAATTCTGTTTACCGCAGTGGCTATACCTTCTCCCATAGCGGTTCCGTCATCAATCATTCCGAATTTAATTCCTTTAAAAAGATTTATCAAAACAGCATGATCTGTTGTAAGAGGGCATTGGGTAAAGCTTTTTCCGCTGAAAACAACGAGCCCCATTCTGTCATTAGGACGACTGTTAATAAATTCGGAAGCAATGTCTTTACTGGCTTCCAGGCGGTTCGGTTTAAAATCCTGGGCAAGCATACTTCCGGAAATGTCAAGAGAAATAATAATGTCGATACCTTCTGTCGAGATATTTTGCCAGCTATTGGTCGACTGTGGCCGTGCCAGAGCTAAAATTAAAAGGATTAATGCCAGAATTCTGAAAACAATGAGCAAATGTTTAAGGTAGTTTTTAATACTTCGCGTTTTACTGCCAAATCCTTTTAATGTGGATAGTGTAAGCGAGGGATAGGAGGTTTTGCTCTTTATTACATACCATACAATAATCGGGATGATAAGAATTAACAGGAAAAGGAAGCCTGCGTGTGAAAATATTATACTATTCATGGTTTTCTCCTTTCTTCTCTTCTGAAACTTCATTTGTGGGAGTTTCTATAGTTTTTTCAACAGGAATAGTACTGTTCACAAAGTTGTATGCATTTCTCATGCAACTGTCATTTTCGTCGGGCAGGGGCTGAGCTTTTGCAAATTTTACAAAATCGGCCATGGTAAACATGAATCTCAGCTCAGAATGAAGTTTTTCAGGAATATATTTTTCATGGCTTACGGCATCAAGAATTTCGTAACTGGTCATTTCCAGGGCGGGAATCCCGAAACGGTCTTCAATATATTTTCTGATAATTTCTGTCAGATCGGAATGATACCTTTTTATATGGTTATTCTGCCATAATTTCTTCTCTTTTAACTGATCGAGTTCCCTAAGAGCAATGACGTGGGGAGGGTCGGCAGGTTTTTGCGGAATTTTAATGATGGGTTCTTTCTTTTTTATCTTTCTGTAAACATATATTCCGGCAACTATTAGAATAATAGCCAGCAAACCCCAAATGATATATTCAATAATTTCCATTATGCTGAATGGTTCGTCAAAGGGTGCTTTTATATCGTAAATGGTCTTTTTTGTAGTATCTACCGGGAGTGTATGAACCATCAGGTAAACAGAATCAGTAAAAAGTGTGTCGGTGATGGTATCATGCTGAAATTCGAATGGGATTGGGTGAATTACATGAGGCCCGCTGTCAAATGCTGTTATTACCAATGATTGGCGGAGTTTTACAATGTTCCCGTCTTTACTTAAAGTATCGGGTTTTAGTCTTTCAATTATTTCAATTCCACCCGGCAACGAGTCAGGAAGTACCGGGAATGTGATATTAGCATCTTTTGATTTTGTAAGTAATAAATTTAGCTTAACCTGGTCGCCGATTAAAATATTCGTCGAATCTATTTTAGCCTGTAGTGTAATCATCTGTGAAAATACAGCCACAGGAAACAATAAATAAATACTTAAAAGAATCTTCCGCGTTTTCATTCTACAACTTATTTATCCTTCTTTTAAACAGATTCATCAACGGTTTCACATAATCCTGGTCGGTTCTGAGTTTTAGCGAATCTATTCCGTATCTCAGGAAAGTTTCATTCAGATTCTGTTCATGCTCTCTCCACCAGTTATTGTAATTTGTTCTGATTGTTTTGTTTGAAGTGTCTATCCATCGGACTTCATTGGTTTCGGCATCTTTAAAACACATCATCCCTAGGGATGGCATCTCGGTTTCCCTTTTATCGTAAACATTCAGGGCTATGATGTCGTGCTTACGGCTTGAAATTTTCAGGGCTTCTTCAAAATTGTTATCAATAAAATCGGAAATAATAAAAGCCGTACTTCTCTTTTTTGTAACATTTGTAAAGTAGCGGATGGCCTGGCTTATATTAGTTCCCTGACTAGTTGATTTAAAATTCAGCAATTCAGTAATTATTCTTAAAATATGTTTTTTCCCTTTCTTTGGCGGAATAAATTTCTCCACATGATCGGAAAAGAAAATAATTCCGATTTTATCGTTGTTGAAAATTGCAGAAAAGGAAAGTACGGCACACAGTTCAGCTATTAAACTCTTTTTTAACTGTTGCCGGGTTCCGAAATCTTTTGAACCGCTAACATCAACCAGTAACATTACTGTTAATTCACGTTCTTCTTCGTAGATTTTTATGTAAGGATGGTTAAACCGGGCGGTTACATTCCAGTCGATGTTTCTTATATCGTCGCCAAACTGGTATTCGCGTACTTCGCTGAAAGCCATTCCTTTTCCCTTGAAAGCACTGTGGTATTCACCCGCAAATACCTGGCTCGAAAGCATCCGGGTTTTAATTTCTATTTTTCTTACTTTTTTTAACAGATCTGTTGCTTCCACTTTCCGTCCTTTTTATTCTGTTATTATTACATTAAAAATGTATTCTTCTTTTTCAATTTTAATAGTATAGTTCTTTCCTCTTGTGTTTTCGATCCATTTCAGTTCTCCGTTTGGTTTATACTTCGTATTAAATTCTGTGATTCTTTTCTGAAGCATATCCATATCCTCAATCATTTTTGAATACTCACATTTGTTATTTTTTCCAAAATAAAAAATCAGGGTTCGGTCAGTTTTACTGTCAACATACTTCAAAGTGTTGATATTAGTACTTATACCGAAAGAACTTGAGGTGAATTTTGGAAAATCAGATGCCATTTTCTTTTCTGTTTCTGATTTGGATAAACCAATCATATTCTGAGCTCCGGCATGAATTATAAGAAAGAACGTAATTAAAATTAATAAGGTAGGTTTCAGGTTTTTTTTCATATGTAATATGTTATGGAACTTCTACCGTATTCAAAATTTCATTGATAATATCAGTAGAAGTAATGTTTTCAGCTTCGGCTTCGTAGGTTAACCCGATACGATGGCGTAATACATCATGACAAACTGCCCTGATGTCTTCGGGTATTACATAACCACGGCGCTTGATAAAGGCAAATGCTTTGGCAGCTGTGGCAAGATAAATGCTTGCCCTGGGCGAAGCGCCATAATTAATCATGTTTGTGAATTTCGACAGGTTATGATCCTGAGGGAAACGGGTAGCGAATACAATGTCAAGAATATAACGTTCAATTTTTTCATCTAAATATACATCTTTTACAACGTTTCTTGCATTGATGATATCTTCAGGTTTTAATACTGAATTGACTGTTGGAAAAATTTTTGAAAGATTCTGGCGAATAATTAACTGTTCTTCTTCTTTCTTAGGATAAGTGATAATTACTTTTAGCATAAACCGGTCGAGCTGGGCTTCGGGAAGGGGATAAGTACCTTCCTGTTCAATAGGGTTTTGGGTTGCAAGAACCATAAAAGGATCATCCAGTTTGTAGGATGTTTCACCAATGGTAACCTGGCGTTCCTGCATAGCTTCGAGTAATGCACTCTGAACTTTTGCCGGAGAACGGTTAATCTCATCTGCTAAAATAAAATTACTGAAAATAGGTCCTTTTTTTACAATAAAGTTTTCCTGTTTCTGGCTATAGATCATTGTTCCAATAAGGTCAGCCGGGAGCAGGTCGGGAGTGAACTGTATCCTGCTGAATTTGGCATTTATTGAATTGGCCAGAGTGTTAATGGCTAAGGTTTTTGCCAGACCGGGAACTCCTTCCAGCAAGATATGTCCGTTTGACAATAATGAAATTAGAAGGCTCTCGACTAAATGTTTTTGCCCGACAATAACCTTATTAATTTCCATGTTAATCATATCCACAAAAGCGCTTTCTTTTTGGATTCTTTCGTTAAGTTCTTTGATGTCAATAGTTAGGCTCATAATTTTTTGTCTTTAACAAACATTCTTTCTTAAAACTTTTTATTTAAAGCAAAAGTATGTGTAGATTCTTTTAATAAAGTTATAATTTTGTTAAAATTAGTTAATGATTTAGGCGTTGAAATTCAGGTATTTCATACAATTATCATATGCCGGAACAAATTACTCCGGTTGGCAGGTACAGCCTAACGGTATTTCGGTTCAGCAGGTATTAAATGAAAAATTATCCTTTAAATCAGGTGAAGAGGTTGAAGTTATCGGGGCAGGAAGAACCGATGCCGGTGTACATGCGGAGTATTTTGTGGCCCATTTTGATACGATAAAAAAAATGGGTAAAAATTTTATTTCCGAAATGAATAGTTTTTTACCACCCGATATTGTAATTCACTCTATAAGAGAAGTAACTCCTGAGGCTCATGCCAGATTCTCGGCTGTAGGCAGAACTTATCAGTACAGGGTTTCTACAGTAAAAAATCCTTTTATTGAAGATTTTTCACATTATTATCATAGCATACTCGATTTGGATTTAATGAATAAAGCTGCCTCTCTTTTAATTGATATTTCTGATTTTACCAGTTTTAGCAAGCTACACGGAAGTTCAAAAACAAATATCTGTAAATTGACCCGGGCCGAATGGGAAAAACAGGGATATCTTCTTGTCTTTACTATTTCTGCAGATCGTTTTTTACGCAATATGGTAAGAGCAATTGTTGGAACTTTAATGGATGTTGGCAAAGGGAAAATTTCCATTGAAGATTTTAAAGCAATAATTGAAAGTAAGGACAGGTGCAAGGCTTCTATGTCAGCACCTGCGAAAGGACTATTTCTTACTGGTATTGAGTATCCGCAAGATATCTATTTATAATAAGAAACTGTTTTGATGCTTGTTTTAAATTAGTTAATGTCCTGCGGATAAACCATCATTTTTTAATTTTTTATTGATATTCAATACCTGCGGCATATTTATTTTTTCCTTTAAATTGTGACCTGAATATTCTTACAATTAATTATTCTATTTTCGTGTTACATATTTTTATTAAATGAAGCAAAATTTTTTGTTTTTACTTTTTGCCGTAATTTTATGGACTGCAATTCCTGAAATTAGTAATAGTCAGAATATTAGTGTTAAAGTTAGAGATCCTCTGAAAGCTCCGTTATTTGGCGCTACAATTCAACTTAAGGCAGTATCAGATTCAAGCAAAATTTTTTTAGGTACTACAACTGATTCAGGTATCAGTGAGTTTAAAAATATTACGGATGGTTTATACATTGTTAAAATATCATACATAGGTTTTCAGAATATTGAAAAAACAATATCTGTTAAACCCGAAAACAGATATTTTGATTTTATTCTAAAAGAAAAAGCAGTATCACTTGGCGAAGTAACAATATCCGCAGGTAAGCCATTAATCAGGCAAGAGGAAGATAAAATGATTATCGACCCAAAGCCAATGATAGGAATAAGTACTAATACTCTTGAAGTTCTGGAAAGTACACCCGGTTTGTTTGTAGATAACGAAGCCGGAATTTATTTAACAAGCGCAACTCCTGCTGTAATATTTGTAAATGGGAGGGAGCAAAAATTAAGCAGTCAGGATATGATGAGTTTGCTTAGAAATCTGCCTCCCGGAAGCATAGAAAAAATTGAAGTAATCAGAACTCCTTCCACAAAATATGATGCTGCTACCTCCGGTGGTATTATTAATATTATTCTAAAAAAGGGAATGAAGATTGGTCGCTTTGGTAATGTTAATGCGGGAATGAATCAGGGTAAATATGGTAATCGCTTTGCTGGCATTAGTATGAATAACAGTGGCAATAAAGCCAGTTATTATGTGAATGCAAATTTTAATCGTAACGATTTGCAGGAAGATTTAAATTCAATCAGATATCTTAAGCCTGACACCTCTTTAAATCAGGCTGCAGTTAGCAGGCAGCAAAGCAATTTAGGGTATTTAGGATATGGTGTTGGGTACGATGTTGGCAAAAATACAAATTTAAGCTATGATGGTCGTATTAGTTATAGTGAGAAGAATACAGGCTCTCATACAAATAGCATTATAGAAGATTATAGTTATTTGCATCTGTCAGAAAGTGAAGATCTGATAACAAACAATTTTAAGCTTTTTAGCTTGAGTCAGGATTTGGGAATGAATACTAAACTTGATACTTTGGGTTCTGAATGGGATACTAAATTCAGTTATAATTTAACGACAAATAATTCTGAACAGGAATACAATTCATTTTATACATTACCTTTTAATGCCACCGTTATGGGTAATGGAAATAACATTCAACAAAGGCATTTTTTGCTTTTTCAATCGGATCTTACTTATCAATTACCACACAAGATAAAGCTTGAAACAGGAATTAAAAGTTCGTGGCAGAGTTTTAACAGTAAAGCAGATTATTTCACCGTAGCAGGTGGTATTAATAATCCTGACACCACGCGCACTAATGCTTTTAAATACAATGAAGGAATAAATGCAGCATATATTCAGGCATCAAAAACCATTTTTGCAGATATACTTTTAAAAGCCGGATGCAGACTTGAACATACTTTTATGAAAGGAAACCAGACTATTCCAGCTAAAACAAATTTTATTGTGAGCAGGGCAGATTTGTTTCCTTATGTTTATTTAAGCCGCAGGCTGTTCAGAATATTTGGAATTGAATTAAAATCATATCTGATATACCGAAGAACAATAACACGCCCCGATTATCAGAATTTAAATCCTTATAAAAAATATATTGATCCCTTTTTGTACGAAACAGGTAATCCGGATTTAAAACCCCAGTTTACTGATAATGTTGAAATAAATATCAGTTATGAAGATATGCCTGTGCTTGCTATCGGACAAAATTATACAAAAGACATTTTTTCAAATGTAGTTTATAGCGATGTAAATAACGGAAGTGTTGCAGTAATGACTTATGATAATCTTGGTACCAGCAAAGAAACTTATTTTAGAGGAATGGCAGGAATACCTCCGGGCGGCAAATACTTTTTTGCACTTGGTGCACAATATAATCTAAACGACTACAATGGTTCTTATGAAGGAAATCCATTGTCTTATGAGCGCGGCAGCTGGCGTTTGTTTACATTTCATTCGCTAACTCTTTTCAGGCAAACAAAATTAACAATGAGTGGATTTATGATGATTAAAGGCCAGCAGGGATTTTATGAATTGAACAACTTTGGCTCATTAAATTTTGGTATTACTCAAACTCTTTTAAATAAAAACTTAACCATAACAATTAATTTAAGAGATGCTTTAAGAACTATGGTTACAGAGTTTAAACTAAACCAGGGTGCCATACAAACCTTAGGTGACAGATATTCAGATAATCGCCGGTTTGGAATCAACATTCGCTATAATTTTGGACTAGGTAAAAAAGATAATAGAAAAGGGATAAATAATTTTGAGGAAGAAGGGGGGATGTAAACCTTAAATTTTGATTCTTGATTTATTCAGAATTACCTCATTAGGTTATATGTTATGTAATTACTGAAAATATTTTCATAATTTTAGACCATACTATAACCAAGCGTTTAGATTTGCTGTTAAACTTATAGATAAAAATTAGCACATGATAAAATACAAACAGTTTCGCTGTTATTATATTTATTCATACCTCACAAAAACAATTTTAGTTTGGATTTGCAAATAAAAAAAACTTCTGTCGAAGGTTTGCATTTTTTGTGATTCCGGAGCGATTACCTGCGGTGAACGGCAATGGGGGGAAATTAGCACATCATAAAATGCAAAAATGGCGTTGCCATTCTATTTTTATTTGCTTCATGTTCTTTCAAATCAGTTTGAATCACATTCGCAAATAAAAAAAACCTTCTGTCGAAGGTTTGTATTTTTTTGTGATTCCGGAGCGATTCGAACGCTCGACCCACAGCTTAGAAGGCTGTTGCTCTATCCAACTGAGCTACGGAACCAATCGGGCTGCAAAAATAGTAATAATATTGAAATAAAAATTCAGCAAATATTTTTTTATATAATGTCGGTTTAAATTACTTTATTAAATTTTTATACTTTTATCCTTCATTAATATCATTGATGAGAATAAGTTTAATACATATTTTAGTAATTATTTCGACACTTTGTTATTCGCAGCAGGAGAAAATAGATAGTATTAAAAATCTTCCTGTTCCGGCCAATCTGAAAGTTAAAGTCGACAGGTTAAATGAGTTCAGCTATTTCTATTGTATATTATCTACAGATTCATCTCTTTTTTACGCAAAAAAGGCATTAAAACTCGCAGATAGCATTCATTACCAATTAGGATTGGCTAAAAGTAATATTAATATAGGCCGTGTTTATTATTATCAGGATAATTATGCCATGGCTCTTGAATGGGATATTAAAGGGCTGGAGACATACCAGGCCATGAATGATGAAAAAGGCATTGCCGATTGCTATAGAAATATAGGTAACGTTTACCTGAACCAGAATCAATACAAAAAGTCGAAAGAATATTATGAGAAAGGAATGAATCTTTATCTTAAACTGAATGATAAAAAAGGGCTTGCGAATTGTTTAAGAGGACTGGGTAATGTTCAGAAAGAAGATTCATTGTATAATGACGCTATGGCTTCTTATAAGCAGGCTATGGTTCTGTACCGGGAGATAAATGATTTTAAAAACCAGGGAACCTGTGTAAGCAGTATAGGTACAATATTCCATTTAACCGGCCAGGTCGACAGCGCACTTATATATTACACGAACGGGTTGAATATGAAAGAAAAAATAGGAGATAAGAAAGGGATAGCGATTATTCTGAACAGTCTTGGAAATATATATTTTGATAAAAAGGATTTTAGAACCTCTGAAAAATACCTGAGAACAGCTGCAGAGGTTGCAGGTGAGATTAAGTCGATGGATATCCTGAATAAATGCTATGAATCGTTGGCATTTATAAATGCACAAAAGAGGGACTATGTAAATGCATACCACTATTATGTGCTCTACAAGCAAACAGGCGATTCGTTGCTCAATAAAGAAAACCTGAGAAAACAAACTGAACTCGAAATGAAATATCAGTTTGAACAGGAAAAAGAAAAGGCCGCCCTCGAGCAAAAGAGACTGGATGACATTAAGAATGCCGAGATGAAGCAGACAAAATTAATACGGAATGCTTCAGTCAGTGGTCTTTTTCTTATGTTATTGTTGGTATTGCTGGTATATTGGAACTACAGGAATAAGAAAAAAGCAAACGCGCTCCTTACCACTCAGAAACTGGAAATAGAAGAGAAAAACTCGATACTCAACCAGCAGAATGAAGAGATTAAAGCCCAGCGCGATGAACTTGAACTGCAGAGTAAATTCCTGATGAAACAAGGCGATAAAATAGCCTCCCAGAATCAGAAAATAAAAGACCAGATGGCCATTGTTAATCTGCAGAAAAAAGAAATAGTGGACAGCATTCATTATGCTAAGCGTATTCAACTGGCAATTCTCCCTCCTTACGATTATATTCAGAATAACATTAAAGAAGTTTTTATCCTTTACAAGCCCAAAGATGTTGTCAGCGGTGATTTTTACTGGTTCGAAAGAAAAAATGAGTTTGTTATGTTATCTGCTGTCGACTGTACCGGACATGGGGTTCCGGGTGCTTTCATGAGCATTGTCGGAAATAATGGGTTAGATAAAGCGGTGAGGGATAAGAATGCCACACACCCGGGACAGATCCTTGACCTGCTTGATGATTTTGTGGTGGAAACCCTTAGGCAGACAGATAAAACAGAAGTAAAAGACGGGATGGATATAGCACTTTGTTCTTTTAATGAAATTACTAAGACTGTTGAATTTGCAGGCGCCAACAATCCATTATACATCGTTCGTAAAAAAACACTCCGGTTAATTTGCAATGAAATTCAACTGGAACCTGTTTTGGAAAACGAATTATATTCTATTTATGAAATAAAAGGAGATAAGCAACCCATTGGAGCTGTAGATAAAAGAAAGCAATTTAATTACTATAGTTTTGTCGCTGATAAAGATGATACATATTATATATTTTCCGATGGCTATGCCGATCAGTTTGGCGGGCCAAACGGAAAGAAATTTAAATATTCAAAACTAAAAGAATTAATTCTTACCCTCCAGGAAAAAACCTTATCAGAACAGAGAGAAATACTAAATACAACTTTTGAAGACTGGAAAGGGAAATTAGAGCAAATAGATGATATACTGGTTCTGGGAATGAAATTTATCTGAATTATTTTTTTTCACAAAGTTCTATCAGCACACCATTGCCCGATTTCGGATGCAAAAAAGCAACATCCAGGCCTTCAGCGCCTCTCCGGGGAGTTTTATCAATTAACTCAATCCCTTTATTTGTGAGATTCTGTAGCGATGCTTCTATTTCATTAACGGCAAATGCAATATGATGTATTCCTTCTCCTTTTTTTTCTATAAACTTTGCAATAGGGCCATTCTCATCTGTTGACTCCAGGAGTTCAATTTTAGTCTGGCCAACCATAAAAAATGCAGTTTTTACTTTCTGGTCTTTTATTTCTTCAACAGCATAGCACTTCAGGCCTAATATTTTTTCGTAAAATTTAATGCCGGATTCCATATCTTTTACGGCGATTCCGATATGCTCAATATGAGAGATATTCATTTTAGTTAAATAATTAATTTAACAGCAAAGTAAATCATTGTAATCAGAATATTCTTTGTGAAAAGCTGATTTTTTATTCAAAAATCTAATCTATACAATATTCAACAGAAAAAAATGTTTGTAATTTCTGAAATCTCGTTATCTTTGTAGCAGGAGAATTAGTAACTTAATTTAAATTTTATGAAAAAACTTCTTTTTCTGGTAATTTCTGTAAGTTTGTTCTTTGTTGCTTGTAAACAAAAAGACACACAACCTCCCATGATTTTCCTTAATGGCAGTGATCCTATGAATGTTACGCTTAATTCATGGTGGACAGATCCTGGATGTACAGTTGACGACAACGTTGATGGAAGCAGCCTCATAAATGCAATTGAAGTTACTCATAATATTCCTATTAATGGGCCCGCTAATGGCGAAGGTACTACAACCCTGGAGGGAACATATACGGTTACCTATACAGTAACGGATAAGGCTGGAAATACCAATACTGCAACAAGAACCGTAAAAGTTGTTAATTCTGCTGAAAAATATGCAACTTCTTATGTTCAGAAAGTAGATGCTACTAATGAAGATATTGTAAAAGACACCATATTTCCCAATGCTGTAACATTAACATATGACAATAGAATTAATTATAGAATTTATTTCCCGAAACTCGGAGGTTTTATTAATCCACAACATAATACTTTAAGGATTTATGCTGATATTCAGGGTGCTCATAACGATTCTGTTGTTGTTCCTGCTCAGTATAATGCCTTTACTGAAAATGGTGTAAGGTACTTATATATTATTTCCGGGGTTCTTGGGGAAAGTAAAGTTCTCGATACTATCGATCCATATATAAAAGTTAAATACAAAATTGATAAATTAGTATGGAATCAGACACAGGGCACTGTTCAATGGAGCGGAGATTCCTTATGGAAACAAGTTAAAACAGATATAGTAATTGATACCTACGAAAGATATTAGTTTTACTTTTAACGTATTTATAAAGCTACCTTTAGGGTAGCTTTTTTTATGAATAATTATAAGCAGCATATTCTTTCCCTTTTAAAAAGATTACTCTTTTTAATTCTTTTGTTTCAGGTAACCCGGCTGATATTTTTTTTGTTTAATTATTCAAATTTTAATTCGTTCGGATTCTGGAATACTGTAAAAGCTTTTGTATGGGGAACACGATTTGATTTATGGGTAATATTTATTTTTAATGCATTATTTGTAATAATGCACCTTGTTCCCGGAAATTATAAAAATATAAGGGGATACCAGTCTTTCCTGAAATGGTACTTTGTGTTAGTTAATTCCCTGATTATTATTCCCAACTTTATAGATGTAGAGTATTTTAAATTTACCAACAAAAGGTCTACTGCCGACCTCCTAAGCTTAATTACAACCGGGGATGATACATTAATTCTAATTCCCCAGTTTTTTAAAGATTTCTGGTATATCATTCTGATATATATATGCCTGGTATTTTTAATTTACAAATGGTCGAAAAAACAATTTAAAGTCGGTTTTTCTGATGAAAGAATAAAGAAATCCCATTTTTTTTCACAGTTATTTATCTGCTTTTTTGCCATAGGGCTAATGTTTTTAGTTGTAAGAGGAAGCAGTTTACGTCCAGTAAATATGATGAGCGCTGCCCGGTTTGCATCGCCAGGTGAGGTGCCCCTGGTACTGAATACAACTTTCACTATTATCAAAACATGGAGCAAGGACAATCTTATTGAAAGGAATTATTTAAAAAAAGAACAGGAGGAAAAATATTTTTCACCGGTGTATCTTATTAAAGGACATGGAAATGAAAAAAATAAAAATGTTGTAATTATTATCCTGGAAAGCTTTTCAAAAGAATATATCGGCTTTTTTAACAAAGAATGCAAAGGTTTTACCCCTTTTCTTGACAGTTTATTTGAAAACAGTCTTGTTTTCGAAAACAGCTTTGCCAATGGTAAAAAAAGTCTTGAATCGTTACCTTCAATTCTGGCCGGTATTCCTTCGCTATCCGAAACACCTTATATTTTGTCAAAGTATTCTTCCGATCAGGTTAATGGATTGCCGGGAATACTTCAGAGTCATGGTTATAATACGTCTTTTTATCATGGAGGCACTAACGGAACTATGGGTTTTGATGTTTTTTCATACATGGCCGGATGTAAACAATATTTCGGACGGAATGAATATCCTGTTGCTTCCGATTATGATGGCCATTGGGGTATCTGGGATGAGCCTTATCTTAAATATTTTGCAGACCAGTTGAAGAAAACCAGGGAACCATTCTTTTCTGTTGTGTATACTTTATCATCCCACCATCCTTACAAAGTGCCCGAGAAATATAAAAAAAACCTTCCCACAGGTAAATATGAAATTATGCAAAGCATTGCCTATACAGATCTTTCGCTTCGTAAATTTTTTAGTGAAGCAAGGAAAAGTCCATGGTTTAACAACACTCTTTTTGTAATCACTGCCGATCATACTTTCTGGGCTATAGATGATTATTATAATAATAGAATAGGCATGTATTCTGTTCCCATAGTTTTTTATTCCGCTTCTGATTCAACATTAAGAGGTAGTTATTCCACTATAATTCAGCATTCTGATATTACTCCAACCATTCTGGATTATCTTTCCATTAAAGACACCATACTCTGTTTTGGCAGGAGCGCTTTTGATACTTCAACTGTACATTTTTCTGTAAATTATATTAGTGGCAATTATCAATTAGTTAAAAATAATTATCTTCTTTTGTTTGATGGAGAAAAATCAGTTTCTTTGTTCGATTTTAAAAAAGACAGATTGTTATCTGATAACATTATGGATAGTTTTAAAACAATTACTTTGGATATGGAAAACATGTTAAAATCGATTATTCAAAGCTATAATAATAGAATGATACATAATAAATTAACTACCAAGTAAGATATGGTAAAATACCTGACCTATGAAGTTTTCATGAAGTTTCTGAAGTTTGGAGTTGTCGGGCTTTCAGGAGTAATAGTTGACTTTAGTTTAACATATCTTTTCAGGAATATTTTAAAAGTCAATCAATATCTTGCGAATGCTATCGGTTTTACCGTAGCAGCTTCTACCAATTATTTTTTTAACAGGGTGTGGACTTTTAAAAGCAGTAACCCGGAAGTAATGGTTGAATATGGAGAATTCCTGCTTATTTCAATTATCGGGTTAGGTATTAATAGCTTTATTTTATGGGTAATGGTAAGTAAACTGAAACGTCATTTTTACTTTTCCAAACTTATTGCCATAGGAATAACAATGATCTGGAATTTTATTGCCAACCTGATTTTTACCTTCAATTAGAAACTGTTTTGAATTTATTTAATATAATAAAGGCGATTGATTTTCAGCCTGTCTGACGAATATACAGGCATTTACCGCACCTTTAGGGCAATGTCATTAAATTAAATAATACCTAAAATTATTACTTTTAGTGCATCATCTACGATGATGTTGTTTTTTATCCTTAGATTATTACAATTTTTAAACCTCTACGAGGTTATCTGAAAACAACTAACTTAATTCCATGAAATGTTTATGACACTTAGGTAAACAACGTTGATTTTGTTTCTGAAGATCGGAGACTTGTGCTGAGCATAGCGAGGCATCTTCCATATTTGTAATTAAATATTCTCAAGGCTTTTAACAAGGTCGGAGACCCTGCGCTTTTTTTTAAATATTATCAGCAAAGTAAAGTTCAAAACAATTTCTTAGTTTTCCTGAATCCTCTTTGCCTCATTGCTTCGAAAGCTATAATGGCAGTGGCATTGGATACGTTTAAAGAATCAATTTTGCCAAGCATTGGAATTTTGATTTGTATATCACATTTATTTAGCCAGGTATCAGATAAGCCATTGGCTTCGGTACCCATAACAATTGCAGAACCTCTTCTGAAATCAACTTCATGGTAAAACTTTTCAGCAGAAAGAGCCGCCGAGAATATCATAATATCGTTTTGTTTAAACCATTCAATTGCTTCCGGGGAAGAGCAAATAATAATTTTTTGTGAAAATACACACCCTATACTCGAACGGATAACATTCGGATTGTATAAATCGATTACGGGATCGCAGATAAATACGGCATCGGCAGCGGCAGCATCGGCGGTTCGTAACACTGCGCCCAGGTTACCCGGTTTTTCTACCGATTCGAGAACTATTATCAATGGATCTTTTTTAAGTTCAAGTTCTGAGAGCGCTGATTTTCTGACTTCAAATATGCCGGCAATTCCTTCGGTATCTTCACGGTATCCAATGCGGTTGAATAGTTTTTTATCTATTTCAAAAATTTTATCCGGTGAAACGGGAAATGATTTTAAATTCAGTAAACCTTTTTTTTCAATGAAATCTGAATTGAAGAATATTATAGAAGGAACAAACCCCGAAGTTGCTGCAATTTGCATTTCGCGCAAACCCTCGGCAATAAAAAGTCCATGTTTTTTTCTTCCTTTAGAGCTGAGTAATTCAAGAGCCAGCTTAAATTTTGGGTTTTGCAGACTGGTTAGTTTCTCGTAATTAAATACCTTTTCCATTTTTCTGAATTTCGACTTAAAGTTACAAAAAAAACATACCTTTGATTAAAAGATGCAAGATGTTTCGTCTGATTTTATACATATTTAGTTTATTATTTCCTTTTATGATTTCTGCACAGGGGATTAATTTCTTCGAAGGTTCATTTGATGAGGTAAAAGCAGAAGCGAAAAAACAAAATAAAATCATTTTCATTGATTGTTATACCAGCTGGTGCGGCCCTTGTAAATGGATGTCGAAAAATGTATTTCCCGATTTCAGGGTAGGAGAGTTTTACAATGCAAATTTTATCAGCTATAAGCTGGATATGGAAAAAGGGGATGGAAAAGAGGTAAGAAAAACATATTCGGTAAATGCTTTTCCGACATTGCTATTTATTAATGCAGAAGGCGAAATCGAGAATCGCTCTCTGGGCGCATGCGATACTGCCGAGTTTATAAAAATAGGAAAAAGGTCGCTCGACCGTGAGAATAACTTTGGCGCCCTGTTACGAAAATATAAAAATGGCGATCGCAGTCCTGAATTTCTGTATAAATATGCCCTGGCCTGCGCCAATATCAATGTGCCATATGATATTAAAGAATATTTTATTACTCAGAAAGATTCCGGTTTATTATCCGAAAAAAACTTTGTTTTAATGGAATGGTATCTTACCGATATTCATTCCAGGGAGTTTTTATTTCTTACTTCTCACAGGAAAGAATTTTCCGATTTAATGAATAAAGAAAGAGTTGACGGCAGGATTATTGAAATTATCAGAAAAAATTTAGTGATTTTATCTGGTCAGAAAAACTCAAAACCAGTTCCGGAAGCTTCAAGAGAAATGATAAGGCCTTTTCATTTTGCCGACTCAAGTGCTTTTGAATTGAGAGTAATGATGCATTATTACAGCAATGGTAAGAATCACGATTGGGCCAGGTATGAAGATTATTCCGGGAAGTATTTAAGTATGATGGGTACAGATAAAGTAAATCCTTCCGGATTGCTTAAAATTATTCAGAATATTTCCAATTATTCAGACGATACAATATATTTACGAAAAGCCCTTACCTGGAGCGAACCTCTTATCTCAGCTTCTTACCAGTTGCCTGATACTTATTTCTCACTGGCAAAAATATATAAAAAACTGGCAGATAACCAGATGTCAGAACAGTTTGCAGAAAAAGCTCTTGCTGAAGAACAAAAGAAAACAGTTCCGGTAATTAAAGATATTCAGAAATTTATTAAAGAATTGGATGAGACTCAGCCTAAGAAATAGTGTTTACCTTCTTTTAATTTTCTTTCTGTTTTCGTGTAATGAAAAGTATATCCATAAACCTACCGGTGTTGCAGTACATTTCAGGGTCGACCGGAATATGTTTCCCTTCTCGTGGCGGACTGGTGAAATTCATCCTTATGCAAAGTCATTGCCTAAAGGATTGCGGTATGAGGCCCTGGATATTATAAATGATGCTTTTAGAAAATACCCGGTACCGGTATTACAACAAAACCTTAAAAAAATATATGTCTTAAATGAATTGAGTTTTTATGGAATTAACTATGGTGGAACTAACACACATAATGTGGTTTACCTGGTTCACCATTTTTATACTAAGGATTTTGTAGAAAGTACATTTCATCATGAGTTTGGTGCAGTATTAATGTATAATTATAATTTTGATTCAACTGCTTTTAAAGCATTACTGCCCGATAGTGTCAGCTATGGCAATGGGGGACTGGATGCCCTGCAATCAGGGAAAAGCAGTTTATATTTAGATTATGAATTAGTAGAAAAAGGTTTTTTAAATGAATATGGTTCTTCCTGTATCGAAGAGGATTATTGTACTATTTGCGAGCAACTATTTAAACCCGATGTTGATTTCTGGAATATATACGATAAATACCCGGTGATTCATAAAAAAATAAAGTTTATCATCGACTTTTATCATTCCATTGATACAACTTTCAATGAAAAATATTTCCGGTCTTTTAACCGGAAAGTTTTATAACCTTTATTTCGACTTATCGGGGAATGGAGGTATCTTACCTTTTTCTGCAGGATTATTTTTCATCTCCTGCTTAATTATTTCAATGGCTTTGTTCAGTTGTTCGTCTTCACCGGTAAATTCTTTAGCAGGGTCATTATCTATTACAATGTCAGGATCAACACCGTGTCCCTCTATAATCCAGTCGCTTCCATCGGCTGCATAATGACCGAATTCGGGTTTGGTCAGACTGCCTCCGTCAACAAACGGAAGAGAACCACGAATACCAACAACACCACCCCACGAGCGGACTCCGATAATTTTTCCCAGATTCATTTTTCTGAACTGAAAGGGAAATAAATCACCATCGGAAGCAGAATAATTATTTATAAGCAGAACTTTTGGACCCAGTATCATTTGTTCGGGAACGGTATTTCCTTCGGTCTGATTTCTTGCCATACCCATTAATGCCAGTTCCCTGCGCAAACGTTCAATAATCATGGGCGAAACATTTCCTCCGCCGTTTCCTCGGTCATCAATAATCAATGCCTTTTTATTCAGCTGGGGATAAAAATATTTTGCAAATTCATTCAGACCCTCGACACCCATATCGGGTATATGGATATAACCTACTTCACCGTTAGTGGCATCGTTCACTTTTTTAATGTTATCCTGAACCCAGTTATAATAGTAAAGCGGATTTTCATCAGCAATAGGTACAACTATCACTTTTCTGGAACCTGATTCGGAAGGAGTGGCAGAAACGGTTAATTCAACCTGTTTATCGGCAGTATTTACAAATAATGAATATATATCTGCAATATCTTTAGTTGATTTTCCGTTCACTGCAATAATAAATTCACCCTGTTTAATATTTACACCGACTTCAGTTAAAGGTGATCTTAGATTTTTATCCCAGTTCTGTCCCTGAAGGATGTTATCAATCTTAAAATATCCCGAAGCGTCTTTACTGATTTTTGCGCCCAGCAATCCGGTATAGATTTTATCCGGTTCGGGTTTGTCGCCACCGCCAGTGTAAGCATGACCAATATTTAATTCACCGATAAGTTCTCCGATAAGAAAATTAAGATCGTTGCGATTGTTCACCCAGGGTAATAAAACAGAATATTTATCATGCATTTTCTTCCAGTCAACACCGTGCATTTTAGGATCGTAAAAGAAATCGCGCATTTGCCGCCATGCTTCATCGTAAATCTGTTTCCATTCGGCTTTATTATCAATAAAGACTTTCATATTTTCAAAGGATACAGGATTTTCGGTTTTTATTTCAGAAGAAGGAATATCGAGTACAAAGTACTTTTTCTCTTTTCTTACAATCATTTTTTTCCTGTTGGCAGATATGTCAAAGCCTCTGAATTGACCCAGTGAAGTTTCTTTTTTGTCTTTCAGACTATACATTTTTATCGTGTTGTCGGGTTCCTCATTCGACGAAAATAAATAATATATTTTATCGCCAACCTGGTTCAATCTCCAGTAATTCCCGGCTTTTGTAGGGAATGCCACTATTCTTTGCTGAATACCGTCAAATTCAATTTTTACTTCAGGTACTGACGTTTTTTCGTCTTTCTTTTTTTCAGGTTCCGGGTTCAGGTTTACTTCATCATTGGTAGGGCCTAAAGGGTTTTTAGAATCTTTTTGCAGGGTAAGTAAATAAATCCTGGACATGTCGCTGTAAGAATGATTCCATTCGGTATTGCTGTAAACAGGGTTAAAATCACGGTCGGATATGAAAAACAGGTATTTGCCATCAGCGCTGAAATAAGGCTGATTAGAATTATACCATGTGTCTGTAACAACGTTATTAGACTTCGTTGTTAAATTGTAAATGAATACCTGCGACATGGTATTTGCCAATGCTTTGTCGGTAAAAGCAATCCATTTACTGTCCGGCGACCATGTAAAATCATTTATCTCCCATGTTTTGCTTTCAGCAACAAGAGTTATTGCCTTTGAATCTATATCAACAAACTGTAACCTGAACTTTTTGTCGTTAAAAAGAATTTTTTTACTGTCAGGCGACCATAAAAGTCCAAATTTATAAGTATCAGCATCTTTTGTTAGCTGGACAGGTTTTTCAGTTCCATCTGCTTTTTGAATGTATACTTCGTATTCCCCGGTTACATCGGAAAGAAAAGCAATCCATTTTCCATCGGGCGACCATTCGGCAGCGCGCTCATGTGAACCTGAACTCTGGCTAATGTTTTTTGTAATGCCTTCTTTCACAGGAACAGACCAGATATCGCCACGGCCGGATACAACCAACCGGTTACCGTCAGGGGAAATTCCTATTTCGGAAATATTTTTTGAGGCATCTTTTAAAGCGTTTCGTCCGGGCAGAACATCATCATCAATATACACAGTGATTTTATTCTGAGTTTGAGTTTTAATATCAAAAAGATAGATGTAGCCTCCATTTTCAAAAGCTATTTTTCCGTCTCCAAGCGAGGGAAATTTAACATCATATTCGGTGAAATTTGTTATTTTTCGTGTCTGGCGTGTATCCAGGTTGCTGCAGAAGAGGTTCATGGTGCGATCACGGTCGCTGCAGAAATAAATTTCGTTTCCATACCACATGGGAAAAATATCCTGTGCTGCGTTTCCTGTAATATTTTCGGTTTTTTTGGTGTCGAAATTATAAATCCAGACATCATCGGCCATACCGCCTTTATAATATTTCCATGTGCGGAATTCGCGCATAACCCGGTTAAATGCAAGTTTCTTTCCATCGGCAGAAAAGGTATTGAAGCCACCGCTGGGCAAGGGGAGCTGCTCAGGCATGCCTCCATTGATTGAAACTTTAAAAAGCTGGCCTATAAAATCATTCCAGGATTGTTTACGCGAACGAAAAATAATATATTTACTGTCAGGCGTCCATGATGTTACAATATTATTAGGTCCCATCCTGTCCGAAATGTCGTCGCGGCCAAGAGTCGCAGTATAAGTTAATCGTTTTGGTTCGCCACCTTCCGAAGGAATCAGGTAAACCTCAGTATTTCCATCGTATTGGCCTGTAAATGCAATCCATTTTCCGTCGGGGGAAAATCTGGAAAACATTTCATATCCTTCGTGGGAAGTAAGCCTGCGTGCAACACCTCCGGAAGATGATACGGTATATAAATTACCGGCATATGTAAATACAACCTTATCGCCGGAAACGGCAGGAAATCTTAATAGCCGGGCTTCCTGCTGGGCAGTAGCCAATCCCGAAACACAGATTAAAATGGCCAGAATCAGATTTTTCATTACATGGATTTTTGAGGAAATAAATGTAGTTTTTTTCAATATAAAAGTATCTCAATCCATTTTCAAATAAAAATTATTTCAACAAAACAGTTAAAATAAAGGATGAACCTGAATTAAGATAAAACCAAATATGACCTGATAAAAAAGGAATGGAGCTATAAATGATTCACAAAATCAATTAATAATCTTACAATGTTTTCGTATTTTCCTAAACTAAGGTTTTCGGGTGTATCGTTTGGATTGTGATAAGGCCCGGTTTTTCCCTGTGCATAAACAAAAAAGCTTTTTACACCTTTATTATAAAAGGGGGCATGATCGCTGTTATTTGCTGCTCCTCTGATTTTTACAACAGGAACGTCGTTCTTCTCGGCATTTAAACTTTTCAATAACTCAAATTCTTTAGAATATACCGAACCATTTACTACTGTAATTCCGTCTTCGCCGCTTCCAATTACATCAAGATTGAGCAGAAACCGGATTTTTTCCAGGGGAAAAACGGGGTGTTCTACAAAATATGAAGAACCAACCAGGCCAACTTCTTCACCGGTCATAAAAACAAAGTTCATAGTGTAATGAGTTTTTTGCTTTGAGAACGTTTTGCAAAGATCCAGAAGCATGGCAACACCGCTTGCATTATCGTTAGCGCCTGGAAAAAAAGCCTTTCCCAATTCGCCGAGGTGGTCATAATGGGCGGTAAAAACAATGGAGGTGTCAACTTCACCCGGAATAGATGCAATAATATTCTGAGTTTTATATGCGGGAATAAATTTCGAAGTAAATGAAAGCAGTATTTGTTTGGAACCCGGGGGAATGCAATTGCTTTTTGCTTCTATGCTTACCCAGGGAATTGGCTCGTCTCTCTGGATTTGCATGGTTTCTTTTTTTACCAGGTAAATAACCCCTTTGGCATGAACGGGATTTGAAAAACGAAGACCATCAATGATATCTTTATTCGATTTTTCGTTCGAGAAATTGGTGTCGATAACCAGGAAGGTTTTTGTAAGATCTGAAGCAAAGATTTTTTTTAGATTATCCTGGTTCAACCATAAAAGATTAAAGGTGCCGGTACAACTTTCAGAGTTCGGATGAATTACAAAATCAAGCCCGGGTTGAATAGTTTTTGAATCAATTTTTACTTCACTTAATTTGTTAATTACACAAACCGGCATTTCGAATTTCTGAAACCGGGCGTTGCCTGTTTCACCAGCTCCCATACTTTTTAATTCACAGGCAATGTACTTAGCCGCTTTGTTGCTTCCTTTATGTGTATATCCGCGTCCGTGAAATTTGCTGGAACATAGTGCAGTGATATTTTTTTTTGCAAATTCGATGTCCTGCGAAAAAGAATTAAAAAAAAGAAAGATAGCAATTGCAATAAAAAAATACTTTTCTTTTTTAAGACTCATGTTTTTTGATTTTTACCACAAAGTTTTGCAAAATCCCGGCTAAACCACACGAAAATATCTTACTTCTTTGTGTTAATTATAAATGAGTTTATGTTAAGCAAAACGACGATGAACTAATTCAACAAATTTCTGTACTGCTTCGGAATCTTCGTTAAGATCAATTTCAATAGCAAGGTATTCCATGGCCTCAGTTAAATTATTCATATTGTTTAGCTTTTCAACTAACTCATTATAAAAATCAGGATCATTATCGAAGAGTTCTTTTGTGAACATAATCCTGTCATTTATACTGATAGCGCTTTTAATACTTTTAATGGGTTTTAACTGAATTTTGGATGTCAGGTCTTTTTCAGATTGGGACTTTGATATCAGATCGGAAACTGTTTTTGTGGAGTGGCTTTGATATTGGTCGGATAACGTTTTTGATGGCGCTTTGTTCTCTGTTTTTATTATTACTTCCTCTTTAACAGATTCTTTTTTTGGAGGGTGAGCCATTGTTGTTGCCGGTGTTTCTATATCGAATAACGTTGGATTATTTACAACAACTTTTTTTTCATCAGTGACGGATTCCTGGGTTATAATTTCAGGTTCCGGTATTATCGGTTCAACTATTTCCTTATTTTCAATAAGCTCAATTTTTTCTGCAGGAGGATGAATCGGTTTCTGAATTTTTTCTTCAACAACAGGTTGGGCAGTTACAGTATTTTCAACAACTGTTGTCATTGTTTCCTGGTGAAGCTGTACGGAATTTCCAAGAAGAATTTTTTCATACATTTTCCTGATTTTTTCGAGAATCAGGTCTTTATCGATTTCCGAAATTTTTTTATCTTTTAATAAATCTTCGGTTTCATTGAGTTTACTGATAATATCAGCAATTTTGATATTCTGGTTCATAATTAAAACTACTTACTATATCAACGCCTTTAGATTTCTTATATTTTTGTAAAGTTAATCATTTGAACTCAAACCGGAGAAATTTTAGTATGTTTTTAGAAAATCCAACCCGCGAGGGTGTAAAGAAAGGATGGATTGAAGTGGTTTGCGGATCGATGTTCTCCGGGAAAACCGAAGAGCTTATCCGTCGCCTTAAACGGGCAAGAATTGCAAAACAAAAAGTTGAAATTTTTAAACCCAAGATTGATGTCCGGTATTCCGAAGAAAATGTGGTATCGCACGACGAAAATGTGATTCATTCCACCCCGGTTGATACTGCCTCAAACATACTTTTGCTGGTAAGCGATGTTGATGTGGTGGGTATTGATGAAGCACAGTTTTTTGACAACGGCCTGGTGGATGTTTGTAACACTCTTGCAAATATGGGTATACGCGTTATCGTTGCCGGACTGGATATGGATTTTATGGGCAAACCGTTTGGCCCGATGCCGGCCCTGCTGGCTTGTGCAGAATATGTAACAAAGGTTCATGCCATATGTATGCAGTGTGGTAACCTTGCCCAGTATTCTTTCCGTAAAGTAGCCAGCGAAAAACTTGTTCTTTTGGGAGAAACCCAGGAATACGAACCCTTATGCCGGAACTGCTTTGTTAATCATGCCGGGAAACATTCCTGAAATATTCAGATGTCAATGTTCAAAAGTCAATTGAAAAAATATTGTTAACGAAAAATAATAAATCTCAAAAATTTAGTTCTTTGTATTTGAATAATTTTGAATAGCAAATCTGAAATCTGGATAATACCATAGTGAAAACATATACCCTGAATGAAATAGCTGAAGTTGTAAAAGGAACGGTAAAAGGGAACGGAGAACTTTCTTTTAACCGTTTGCTGATCGATAGCCGTAATCTTGCTTTCCCTTCCGACAGCCTTTTTGTGGCAATAAAAGGAGAGCGCAATGACGGGCATATCTTTATCCAGGATTTATATAAAAAAGGAGTAAAATGCTTTCTTGTATCATCCGAACCCTCCGAAAAACCTGTTGATGCAGCCTTTGTAGTAGTTTCTGATACACTCACTGCTCTGCAGAATTTAGCAGCTTTTCACAGGCACCATTTTACATATCCTGTAATCGGAATAACGGGAAGCAACGGTAAAACTGTTGTAAAAGAATGGCTCTTCGAGATACTGAAAGAAAAGAAGGTGATTGTCCGTAATCCCCGGAGCTATAATAGCCAGGTAGGAGTTCCTCTTTCCGTCTGGCAGATGGATGGCACCCACGAACTGGGAATATTTGAAGCAGGCATTTCTAAAGCAGGTGAGATGGAAAAACTGGCTGAAATAATTTCTCCTGAGATCGGAATATTTACTACCATCGGACCGGCTCACCAGGAAAATTTCCATGACCTGAAACAGAAAGTAAGTGAGAAATTAAAGTTATTTGTTAAATCTAAAATTCTTTTATATTGTTGCGATTATCCTGAACTTGCTGAAATAATTCCCGGGTTTTGTAATAAACATGGAATAAAGCCTTTCTCATGGTCAAGATCAGTTACTGCTGATCTGGCAATTTATAATATCGAAAAATCTTCTGAAAAGTGTTTAATCACCGGAAAATATAAAGAACAACAGCAACACCTAAGCATCCCTTTTACCGACGAAGCTTCTATAGAGAACTCGATACTTTGCTGGGCTGCTTTACTGGCAATGGATTATTCCTTTGAATTTATCAGCGGGCAGATTCTGAATTTATCGCCTGTAGCCATGCGTTTACAGTTGAATGAAGGAATAAATAATTGCAGTATAATAAATGATACGTATAATTCCGACCTGGCATCGTTGCGCATTGCCCTTCATTTCCTGGCACAACAAAACCAGCATAAAACAAAGATACTGGTGTTATCCGATATCCTTCAGAGCGGTTACGACGAAGCAAATTTATATGCAGAAGTTTCCGGCCTGGTGAATCAGCAAAAACTGGATCAGATTATCGGTATCGGACCTGCCATCACAAAGTACAGCGAAAAATTCAATATCCCCGGAAGATTCTTTTCAAATGCTGAGGAATTTATACATCATTTATCCTCGCTGAATTTGAATAATGTTACAATTTTACTGAAAGGAGCGCGTAAGTTTGAGTTTGAAAAGATCAGCAACGTACTTCAACAGAAAGCACACGAAACCGTACTCGAAATAAATCTGAATGCATTTGTTCATAACCTGAACCAGCATAAAGCTGTTTTGCCATACGGTACCGGAATTATGGCTATGGTAAAAGCTTTTTCCTATGGAAGCGGGTTATTCGAAATAGCCAACCTGCTTCAGTTCGAGAAAGTAAACTATCTTGCCGTTGCCTATGCCGACGAAGGAATTGAACTCCGGCAAAACGGAATATCAATGCCCGTTATGGTAATGAGTCCCGAGCCTGGTAGTTTTGAGAAGATGATTGATTATAATCTTGAACCTGAACTATACAATCTGCGTGTTATGCAGATGTTTCAGCATGAAGCGAAGAAGCATGGTAAACAGAATATGAATGTTCATATTAAACTGGATACCGGGATGAAACGGCTGGGTTTTGAAGAATCGGAACTCGATCTGCTTTTGTTTAAATTAATGAAAAACCCCTGGTTGAAAGTGAAATCTGTTTTTTCACATCTGGTATCAGCCGATGATCCGAAAGACGATACTTTTACATTTAAACAGATTGACCTTTTCAAGGACATGACTAAAAAGATTGAAAGTGCACTTGGATACGGATTTTTAAAACATATCCTGAATTCAGCGGGCGTAGAGAGGTTTCCAAAATCGTCGTTTGATATGGTGCGGTTAGGAATCGGCCTTTACGGATTCAGCACCGGAAATGCACTTGCCGGAAAACTTGAGAATGTGATTTCACTGAAAACGGTTATTTCACAGATTAAACAGGTTTCTGCAGATGAAACGGTAGGCTATAACCGCAAAGGTACTTTTAGCCGGGATTCGGTTATTGCAACCATTCCCATAGGTTATGCCGATGGCCTGGACCGCAGGTTTAGCAACGGGAAAGGAAAATTTAAAGTAAACGGAAAACCGGCGCCGGTTGTCGGAAATATCTGTATGGATATGTGTATGCTCGATATTACCGATCTGGAAGCAAAGGAAGGAGATGAAGTCATTATTTTCGACAGTGCGGAGGAAATTCAGAATATAGCGGGAGAAACCGGAACTATTCCGTACGAAATTCTTACAGGAATTTCGAGAAGAGTTAAACGGGTATATTATCATGAATAGAGGAAAATGACTAAAGTACTTAAAGTGAAAGAAAAATGAAAAAAATAATTTAATCATAAATCTAAAATCGTTAATTTTAAATCCATTGGTTTCATTATCAGTAGTCATAATAACCTATAACGAAGAATGTAATATCTTACGTTGCCTGCAATCTGTTAAAAATATTGCTGATGAGATAGTAGTTGTTGATTCTTTTTCGATAGATAAAACTCCCGAAATATGCAGAAATCATGGAGTTATATTTGTTCAGCATAAATTTGAAGGACACATTGAACAGAAAAACTGGGCAATAAAACAGGCTTCTTCAAAATATATTTTATCCCTGGATGCCGACGAAGCCCTCTCTCCCGAACTCGAAAAATCTATCCTTGAAGCAAAAGCAAACTGGAAATACGACGGGTATTATTTTAACCGCCTGACAAATTATTGCGGTAAATGGATTAAACACGGGGGCTGGTATCCCGACCGCAAACTCAGGTTGTGGGACAGTTCCAAAGGACAATGGACGGGAATTAATCCCCATGACAGGTTCGAGATGAATAGCGAAGCCAAAACCTGCTTTATTCAGGGTGATTTGTTGCATTATTCCTATTACTCCATTTTTCAGCATATGGAACAGGTGAATAAGTTTACTGAGATAGGAGCGAAGGCTGCTTTTGAAAAGGGCAGAACCATTAGTTTTATGGGAATGATAATCCAGCCCTGCTGGAAATTTTTCCGCGATTTTATTCTTAAAGGTGGCATTCTTGATGGATATTATGGATTTGCTATATGCAGGATATCATCTCATGCGACTTTTATAAAATATCTGAAAATGAGGGAACTGTGTAAGCAAAAGAAAGTGCAGTTATAAACCTTAGTTTTCTTTTCTTAATTTTTTATTTTATGAATATCGAAATAATCAGCATTGGCGATGAATTGCTTATCGGGCAGGTGGTAAATACCAATGCTTCCTGGCTCGCTACAAAGTGCAAAGAATCAGGATTAACAACGAATAGAATAGTGACTGTTGCCGACGAACCGGGAGCCATTAAAAAAGCCATTCGTGAAGCATCGGAAAATGTGAAATTTGCTATTGTTACAGGAGGCCTGGGGCCAACAAAAGATGATATTACAAAAGGCGTTTTATGTGATATTTTTCAAACGGAGTTAACATTAAATGAAGAAGTACTGAATCATATCAGAGCTATTTTTTCAAGAAGAAACCTGCAACTCTCGGAACTTAACGTAAAACAAGCGGAGATACCGGCAGGAGCCACGATTCTTTATAACGAGCTGGGAACGGCACCCGGTATGGTTTTTCAGAAAGAAAATTTTACGCTTGTTTCGTTACCGGGCGTTCCGTTTGAAATGAAAAATATTTTTGAGAAAGAATTGAAACCGTTTATTATCAATAAATATAACCTGTCGCCGGTTATTTCAGAAACTATTATGACCTGCGGGATTCCGGAGTCATTTCTGGCTGAAAAACTGGAAGACTGGGAAAATAATTTAGCAGGTAAAGGATTATCCCTTGCTTACCTGCCCCAGCCGGGTATTATCCGCTTGAGAATTACTGCTGAAAAAGGCCTGGAAAACGGGAAGCAACTAATAACCGGGAGTATTGATGAATTAAAAAATATTATTCCCGGGTATTTGTTTGCCATAGGCGATACAACAATGGAAAAGGTGGTGGGAGAATTGTTGAAAAAGAACAATAAAACTCTATCAACAGCTGAAAGTTGTACAGGGGGGTATATTGCGCACCTGGTGACTTCGGTTCCGGGAAGTTCGGCATATTTCAGGGGTTCGGTTATTGCTTATGATAATACTGTTAAAACCGGGATGCTGAAAGTAAATGCATCGGATATTCTGGATCGTGGCGCGGTTAGCGGGGAGGTAGTAAGGCAGATGGCAGGGAATGTGAGGGAGATTCTTAACACGGATTTTTCAATAGCCGTTTCCGGGATTGCCGGCCCCGATGGTGGAACCACAGAAAAACCGGTAGGAACAGTATGGATAGCGGTTGCATCTGAAAAAGAAATAATAACGAAAAAATTTCAGTTCACAAACGACAGGGAAAGAAACATTATCCGGGCTTCTGTGGCTGCTTTAGATATGCTCAGAAAACAAATAAAATACTAAGGTATTCATTGACTGACTGTAAAAAACCTTAAAAATATTTGATTATTTGAATAAAAATGACGTATTTTGCAGTCCGTTTTTGAAAAATATTGAAATAATAATCATCAGATATGTCACGGATTTGTCAGATTACAGGTAAAAGAACGATGGTGGGAAACAATGTTTCTCATGCAAACAACCGCACAAAAAGAAGATTTCATCCCAACCTTTTTGTGAAAAGATTTTTTCTTGAAGAAGAAAACCGTTGGGTAAGTTTAAAAGTTTCTGCTAACGGAATGAAAACCATTTCGAAAAAAGGATTGAAAAATGCCTTGAAAGAAGCTAAAGAAAAAGGTTTTATTAAAAATTATTAAGAAACTGAGTTATGGCAAAAAGAGGTAATCGTGTTCAGGTTATTTTAGAATGTACCGAACAAAAAGAAACAAATGTTCCCGGAGTATCAAGATATGTTACTACCAAAAACAAAAAAAATACGACCGAACGTATGGAGCTTAAAAAATATAATCCATACCTCAAAAAAGTAACCCTTCACAAAGAAATTAAATAATTTAAGATATGGCAAAGAAAGCAGTTGCAACCTTTAAGAAAGGTGGAACAGGAAAAGATTTTACCAAGGTTATCCGCATGGTGAAATCAGAAAAAACCGGCGCATACGAATTCAAAGAAGAAATGGTAGGAGCCGAATTTTTAAATGATTATCTAAAAAAGAAATAAGTAATTATTATATATACTGTAAGGCTTTCTTCTATTCGGAGGAAAGCCTTTTTTGCTTTGAAAACACAAAAGATATCAGACAGCAACCAAATTAATTTTTTGAAAACTATATAATAAAATGGCTTTTTTCGGATTATTTTCTAAAGAGAAAAAAGAAAGTCTCGATAAAGGACTGGAGAAAACCAAGGAAAGTGTTTTTAAAAAACTGGCGCGCGCTGTTGTCGGAAAATCAAAAGTTGATGATGAAGTTCTCGATAACCTGGAGGAAATACTTATATCTTCAGATGTAGGAGTTACAACTACCCTGAAAATTATTGACCGGATTCAGAAAAGAGTTGCCCGCGATAAGTTTGTAAGTACCGATGAATTAAATGGAATCCTTAAAGAAGAAATAGCTTTGTTAATGAAAGATTCCGGCCTGTCATCGGAATTTGATTTTGTTCACGAACAGAAGCCATATGTAATTATGGTTGTGGGCGTTAATGGTGTAGGGAAAACAACTACCATCGGAAAACTGGCCTATAATTTTAAAAAGGCCGGAAAAAATGTATACCTGGGCGCTGCCGATACTTTCAGAGCTGCAGCCGTGGATCAGATTACCATCTGGGCAGAGAGAGTGGGAGTTCAGATAATAAAGCAGCAAATGGGTTCCGATCCTGCTTCGGTTGCATTTGATACACTTACTTCCGCCAAAAAAAATAATGCAGACATTGTTATAATTGATACTGCCGGACGTCTTCATAACAAAGTTAACCTGATGAATGAACTCACCAAGATTAAAAATGTAATGAAGAAAGTAATGCCCGACGCACCCCACGAAATTCTTCTGGTGCTGGATGGCTCTACCGGTCAGAATGCCTTTGAACAGGCAAAACAATTTACACTTGCAACGGAAGTAAATGCTCTCTGTATAACCAAACTCGACGGAACAGCTAAAGGCGGAGTAGTTATCGGAATTTCCGATGAATTTAATATCCCTGTTAAATATATAGGTATTGGCGAAAAAATGGAAGACCTCCAGGTTTTCAATAAAAATGCTTACGTAGAATCGCTTTTCAGCTAATCTTTATGCCTAAAAAAATAAGCATTAACCTGGTTACTCTGGGTTGTGCAAAAAACTCCGTTGATTCCGAATTCCTTTTGGGTAGTTTAGATTCTAATCTTTTTCATTGCAAGCATGTTACAGATGTTATGCCCTGTGATTTTCTGCTCATCAATACCTGTGGTTTTATAAACGATGCCAAGGCCGAATCGGTTAATACCATTCTTCATGGAGTTGAGTTAAAAAAAGAAGGCAAAATCGGGACTTTAATAATTTTCGGATGTTTTACCGAACGGTATCGCGAAGATTTAAAAAAAGAAATTCCTGAAGTGGATTATTTCTTTGGTGTGAATGAACATCAGGCTATCAAAAATGTATTATACAGCGACTTACATTATTTCGAAAAACTGAATGAAACAAGGTTTCTTTCTACTCCAAAACATTATGCATTTTTAAAAATATCGGAAGGGTGTAACCGGAAATGTTCTTTCTGCGCCATACCTTTTATTCGTGGTCCATATATTTCCAAGACCATAAAATCGCTGGTTCATGAGGCTGAATTGCTTGCAAAACAGGGAGTAAAAGAACTTATACTGATTGCACAGGATCTTACGTTTTATGGAATTGATATTTACAAGAAGGCTTCCTTGTCAATACTTATTAATAAACTCTCTGAAATTGAAGGAATAAAATGGATACGTTTACATTACTTATATCCCAGGTACTTTACCAGCGAATTGATTAAAACCATATCCGATAACCCAAAGGTTTGTAAATATATTGATATGCCCATCCAGCATATCTCTGATAATATGCTGAAAATTATGAGAAGGGGAAACAATAAAGAGCAAACCATTAACCTTCTCAATAAGATCAGGGAATCAATCCCCGGTGTGGCATTACGAACAACCATTCTGGTGGGCCATCCGGGCGAAACCAAAAAAGATTTTGAAGAGCTTAAAAACTTTATCTCAGGTTTTACATTCGACAGGTTAGGGGTTTTCCCTTATTCACACGAAGAAGGTACAGATTCATACAAAAATTTTAAAGACAGTTTTTCGGCAAAAGTAAAGGAAGAACGCGTAGCTGAAATTATGAATATTCAACAGGAAATATCATACCGGCTAAATCAGGATAAGATTGGCACTACCCAGGAAATAATAATTGACAGAAAAGAAAATGATATTTTTATTGGTCGTACCCGGTTCGATTCCCCTGAAATTGACAATGAAGTATTGATTTATAAAAAGAATTTAAAAATAGGTGGGTTTTATTTTCTTCCAATTACTGATGCTCAGGAGTTTGATTTGGTTTCGGATTAATTTTCTGCAATCTTCGCCAGGCTCTCAATATAAACTTGCAGGATTTTCAACAAATAAAAATCTTTTGCGATATGTTGCAAAACTATTGAGCCCTTAGTCAATAATTTCTGAATTTTTTCAGCATTGGATTTGGAACCAACTATATTGATAGTAACCTTAGCCTTATTCATCTTTAATATTTCCCAGAAACTCACCACTTTTCATTTTTTCTTCCATATTTATCATAATTCTTTTGCTGTTCTTGACCTGCCATTACTTAAACTTCATATACCTTTTGTAACAGGCAACAATCTTATCGCAATCAGGTTTTTGATTAATTAATGCATAATACAAATCAAATAAGTCACGTTAAAGAAGAACTAAAGAAAGTTGTCCTTTATCAATTGGAAAACTTCTATAAAGAGCAAATAAACAGCCATGTCGAAAAAGTAAAGGCGATCAAAGCTCATCTGACTGATGTTACAAAAAAAATAAATATACCGGAAGAGAATACTTCTCACAAAAGTAAATTCTGTATTTTTCTCTATTGCCGGCTCTGTGGGCAAAGCAGAGGAAGTAAAAAAAGCCAGACCCGAAAAAATGAGTCTGGCACCTTTAGTGGAGCTGCCGGGAGTCGAACCCGGGTCCAAACAAGGAACCAAAGGGCTTTCTACATGCTTATCGTTTTATTGCTTGTCGGGAAAGTGCCGGTAAAACACAACCTACATTTTCCGTAGTTCCTTAAGTTTCGCTCAGGTATCGGAACTTACCCTTGCTATCCCGGCGATTCGATACTCCATATACAGAAACAGCAGGGAGAAATTTCTGCGGAGCACTCGTCTGTATCTGCCTTGCAGTACAGATTAGGCTATCATCGCTTGGCGATTAAGCTGCGAGAGCGAAATTATTGTTGCCGTTTATAGGCGTGAGAATTCATTTTTACGGGCGTTATTCCCAAGGCCCGGCATGCTTACCATTCCATTCTCATGCTGTCAAAACCAGATCAGCCCCTTCTTAAATGCAAAGGTACAACATTAAAATATACCAAATATCCGAACAATGTATTATTTTTGTGTGTTTGATATTAAAAAATTTAAATAATGAAAAATCAACTTATCTGTTTGTTGAGTATTGTTACAGTTCTGTTTGTTTTTGGTTGCAAAAAAGATTCTAAAATTACAGATATTATTAATCCGGGTGCATCCATGAAATGTAAAGTAAACGGAACTTCATGGTCAGCTGTTTCGAGAGTAACCACACTTCAGTCGAACAAATTTATTGTAAACGGAACAGGGTCGCTGGGCAGCGATGTATTAAATGTTACATTTTTCGGAGCAACAACGGGAACGTATAATTTAAATACGACACAAGGACAGGTACAGTTTTCGGCTACATATACCAACGATACGGGAAATACAGATAGTTTATACACTGCTTATGAAGGAACAGCAACCCTGACAAAGGTTGATACAACCAATAAAAAAGTCAGCGGAACCTTCACATTTAAAGCAAAAAATATGCAGATGAACAATAAAAATATTACTGAAGGTACTTTTACCGATTTGGTATATCAGTAAGCACTATAGCCACTCAGGCTATGGGTAATGTACATATAGTTTGCCTGACAACTATCAGGTATTAAATATTTACAATATTATAATTCTATCCCGATAACTAAAATATCATCTACTTGTTCCATTTCTCCTTTCCATCTTTCTATAAAATTTTCCAGATGCTTTTTTTGCTCAGACATGTCCTTATTACGCATACACCATAAGACTTCTTTAAACTTTTTTGTGGTCATTTTTTTATTTTTTCCATTAAATGTATCTGCATAACCATCAGAAAAAATATAAAAAATATCACCTGCCTGTAGCTTTATTTTATGGCTTGCAAAATGTTGGCTATCTTCTGTATGGCCACCTATTGCTTTTTTTGTTGCTTTTATTTCTTCTATAGATGTATGTCCTTTGCGGATAATCCAGAGTGGTCTGTTTGCCCCGGCAAACAGTACAGTTCTGTTTTTTTTATCAATAGAGCAGACAGCTATATCCATTCCGTCATTGTTGCGAACATTTATATCCGACTGCTTTAATGCAATTTTTATGCTTCTATTAAGTTTTTCCAATATCTCAGATGGATGCCGGCTCTTTAAAATAACATTGTTTAGTTTTTCTATACATATAATACTCATTAGGGCACCGGGTACACCATGTCCGGTACAATCTGCAGCAGCTAAAATTACCCTGTCGCTGTAATCTTTATACCAGTAAAAGTCGCCACTTACAATGTCTTTAGGTTTATAAATAATCAGGGAATTAGGAAATAAATTGAACAAATCAGTTTTCTTCGGAAGAAAAGCTTTCTGTATATTTTTTGCATAATTAAGACTATCCAGGATATCTTTGTTTTTTCTTTCGAGTTGCGAAGTTCTTATGGCTACCATATCTTCCAGCTTTTCATTTAATTTCAGTAATTCTATTTCGGCTTCTTTACGTTTGCTTATATCAATGGATAATATAAAAATTCCTTCGGGTACTGGCTGAATATGTAATTCGAACCATGCAACTGTATTGTCAGGGTATATGAAAAAATTTTCCATTTGTTCAGAAGTTCTTTCATGCATACATCGCTTGAGTATCCGGAACATTTCCGTATTTTCTATTCCCGGATATTTTTCCATCATGGTGTAGCCTATCAGGTTCACTCTTGTATTTTTACTTTGTTTTACTACAGCATCATTCACATAAAGATAACGCCAGTCATAGCTGATTAACTGAAATCCCTCTAATAGGTAATCAAGTGTTTTATTGCTTAAATTTTTAGTCATAAATAATTTTGTTTTGATAATAATATACAAAGTTAATATGTATTATGCTTGTTTTTCTGAGTATAAATACCTAAAAAATATACCTTTGTAAGAAAGGCTATTTATTATTTAAATAATAATTGAATAGGTAATGTGTTCATATTTGGAAAACAATAAAATTGTTGTATTAACAATTTGCAAAGTGCGTCTGAATGTTATTAATAAAGCTGCCTGAGATGATTTATCGTAATGTGTCAATGATTTATTATTAATTTTTTGTTTATTACTTTATTATTGTTTCCTGATACTTTAATAAAGTAGATTCCTGAAGGATAATTCCTGGTATTTAGTCGTTTATGTTTTTCTGATAATAATTCTCTATAAACGGTACTGCCATACGAATTAATGATTTCGATTTTTACATTGCCGGGCAAATTATCCTGTAACTGAATTTCAATATAGTTATTTGCCGGATTAGGAAAGATCGAAATGCTAGAATTATCAGAATGGATTGTGTTTACAGAAGCAAGTAACGAGTCGCAGATATAAGGTGTTCCCCATGCTACGCTGTTTACATTGTAATAATGATAAGTTTGAATATCCTCATCGCTATTATAATAATTGTTGAAATGAAAAGTTTCATTTCCTATATTTTGATAATAATATACATCAGTCCAGGAATCAATTAAATAATTATTTACTAATGAGTCGTTATAATCATAAATAAACACATGATTAGGCCTATGGCCTATGGTATCAATTTTATTAAAATATCCCCACTGAAATCCATCAAAAAAAGGTTCTAAGGGTAAATAATTAAAAGAATTACCCGGTATAATTATAGTTGAGGAAACTGTATCGTGATAATAATTTGTTGTTGTCTCACTCATATTTGAAATGACAGACCTCTGACAAACTTCAATTTCAAAATTAATTGTGTCATGATTTGAACTTTCATGTCGGTTAAGATATTTTTTTATTATCGAACGATTCTCAGAATATGCACCGGGATAGGGTCCATTCACATGAATATAATCATAATGAATTTCATCACCTGTTTGCATTCCAAATACATCAGCTATGGTAAGGTTTTGCCAACCATATTGTGGATTTGAAATGCCAATAATTTCCATTTCAGGAGTCGAAATATATAAGTCATCGACAGTGCCGGTATGATATGGAAAATTATAGAAATCGGGTATAATAAAGAAACCGTAATGTTTACTTAATTTATATTGATAAGTGTTGATAATGCCTGGCAAACTTACTCCCAGAGAATTTCTTAATAATAATGTGATTGTTTTTACTGAATCCGTAATTCCAATAAAATTTTCAGGAATAATGTCCGAAACTGTTGCTGTTAAGTAATCGCCATTGGAATAAGTGTACATTCTCCAGCTTTCATTTAACAATGCATTTGTTTTAATAAAAATAGTGTCATTTTCATAATTGAAAAATAAATTTATTCCGTTTCCGCAGTCCACCATCTTTTTACCAATCCATGAAGGACCTTTTTCTGTATAATATATTGAATTAGGAATGGGGCGAATCATGCAAAACGAATAATAATCGATACTATCCCCATGTGTTTTTATAGAATCAATTCGAATTGGAAATATACTTTCATTGTCAATACCATAGTAACAGGCGATAGCATCAGGTTTTATCGTAAGGTAATTCTGCGAAAAAGAAATAGCAGAAAAATACAGAGAAATGATAATTATGTATAATATTTTCATAGACAGATATCTTAATGATGTTAATAACAAAGATACTTTTTTAAAGACTTCGCTTTGTTATGTAAAGTTGTATAAATTGTGTATTTGTAATTTGTCTAAATAAGAATAATTTATTATTTTTGTTTCTTTATATGCAGGTGAATATTAAAAGAAATATATGAGCGACTTCGATTATTTATCGAATATACAATTTATAGAAGATCTTTATAAAGACTATTGCAATAATCCCGAAAGTGTAGATGAAAGCTGGAAGAAATTTTTTCAGGGTTTTGATTTTGCCCGTACCAATTTTAAAGATACACTGGCAGGAACTGAAATGCTTTCTGATGAATTTAAAGTTCTGAATCTTATCGAAGGGTATCGCAGACGGGGACATCTTTTTACAAAAACAAATCCCGTTCGCATCCGGAGGAAATATAAGCCAACCCTTGATATTGAGAACTTTGGTTTAAAGGCTTCAGACCTTGGTAAAAAATTTCAGGCAGGAAACCAGATTGGAATAGGAACTGCAACACTTGAACAAATAATTGAACATTTAGAACAGACATATTGCCAGTCGGTAGGTGCCGAATTTGCTTACCTGCGACAACCCGATATAGTTGAATGGCTTACTAAAAAAATGGAATGTTCCAGAAATTCGGTTCAGTTTAACAGAGAACAGAAACTGGATATTTATAAGATATTGGTAAAATCAGTAGGCTTTGAACAATTTCTTCATAAAAAATTTATCGGTCAGAAAAGGTTTTCTCTCGAAGGGGCAGAATCGATGATCCCCGCTTTAGGATATATTGTTGAAATTGGCGCGGAAATGGGCATTAAAGAATTTATCATTGGTAATTCTCACAGGGGAAGATTAAATGTTCTGTCCAATATTTTTAAAAAACCGTTTCATAGTATTTTTTCAGAATATATCGGGAAATCGTATGATGACGATAACATCCTGGGAGATGTAAAGTACCATTTGAGTTACGATACCAGGATTAAAACCCGCAAAGGGTATGAAGTGTTTTTGGCACTTTTGCCCAATCCTTCGCATCTCGAAACTGTAGGGCCAATAACCCAGGGATTGGCGAGGTCAAGAATTGATACAGCATATCAGAATGATGAAAATAAAGTCTGTCCGGTTGTAATTCATGGAGATGCAGCTGTTGCAGCGCAAGGTGTTGTTTATGAAACAATTCAGATGTCACAACTGGCGGGGTACAGAACAGGCGGTACTTTACATCTTGTAATTAATAACCAGGTAGGATTTACTACCAATTATCTCGATGCACGTTCAAGTACCTATTGTACGGATATTGCCAAAGTTACACTTTCACCTGTTTTTCATGTTAACGGCGATGATGTGGAAGCTGTTCTTTATACAGTTCAACTGGCGCTTCAATACCGGGAAAAATTTCATGCCGATGTTTTTATCGATTTACTGTGTTACAGGAAATACGGACATAACGAAGGCGACGAACCCCGTTTTACTCAGCCTGTCCTGTATAAGGCCATAGCTGCTCATCCCAATGTCAGGGATATTTATGCAAAACATCTTATCGAAACCAATGTTTTAAGCCAGGAAGAAGTTTATGAGGTTCAAAATAAATTTAATCAGAAACTTGAGTCAGGGCTTGCAGAGGCAGCTCAGACCGAGAAAGTTGAAATAAAACATTTCCTTCATGAAAAGTGGTCGGGATTCAGATATTCAAACGAAAAAGATTTTGATTCTTCACCTGAAACAGGAGTAGAAAAACAGGTTCTGTTAAAGCTCTCTGATAAAATAAATTATCTTCCTGAGAACAAGAAATTTTTCAGTAAAATAGAGAAAATTGTAAGCGAAAGAAAAAAACTGGTTTCTGAAAATAAGGTAGATTGGGCGTTAGCAGAGCTACTGGCCTATGCGAGCCTGGTGAATGAAAAACACCCTGTTCGGATCAGCGGTCAGGATACAGAGAGAGGAACATTCAGCCATCGTCATTCTACTTTTCATGTAGATGATACCGATGAAAAGTGGTGTCCTTTAAAGCATATTTATGAAAATCAGGCCGATTTTAATATATATAATTCGTTATTGTCGGAATATGCCGTTCTGGGTTTCGAATATGGATATGCAATGGGAATGCCGGACGGATTAAATATATGGGAAGCGCAATTTGGTGACTTTCATAATGTTGCGCAAGTAATAGTGGATCAGTATTTAAGTTCTGCTGAAGATAAATGGGGACTTATGAATGGTCTTGTAATGTTGCTTCCACATGGTTACGAAGGACAGGGACCGGAACATTCAAGCGCAAGAATAGAAAGGTTTCTGACTCTTTCTGCAAATTATAATATGCAGGTAGTAAACTGTACTACACCGGCAAATTTTTTCCATGTTTTACGCAGGCAGGTTTATACAGAATACAGGAAACCCCTGGTGGTTTTTACTCCCAAAAGTTTACTTCGTCACCCGCAATGCATTTCAACACTAGATGAATTATCATCCGGTAAGTTTATTGAGGTAATAGATGATGTGGTTATTGATAACAACTCTGTTAAACAAGTTGTTGTGTGTAGTGGAAAAATATATTATGAGATACTTGCCGAGCGAACAAAGCTGAATGATAACGAGACTGCTATAATTCGTCTTGAACAGTATTTTCCGTTTCCATCAAAACAGCTGATTTCAATAATTGAATCCTATCCTAATAGCACACGAACTATATGGGCGCAGGAAGAACCGGCCAATATGGGAGCATGGCCCTTTGTCAGGAATATGCTTTGTGTTCAGAATTTAATGGCTGTTTGCAGACCGCCCAGCGGAAGTCCTTCTGCCGGGTTACTTGAGATTCATAAAACCAGGCAACAGAAAATTTTGGACAAGATTTTTAACCGTTGCGATTGCGACAACCTGGAAGTATATTGCAGTATGAAATGTACCGTAAATAAACAATTAATGTAATGATTGAAATAAAAGTGCCATCACCCGGTGAATCAATTAGTAAAGTTATTATTGCAAATTGGCTTGTTGCACCTGAAAGTTACGTGGAAAAGGACCAGGAAATTGCCGAACTTGAGTCGGAAAAGGCAACGCTTCCGTTATTGGCAACCGAAGCCGGTGTTATTACTTTTTTATTTGAAGCAGGAAGCACTGTTGATGTAGGTGCAGTGGCCTGTACTATTAATCCGGCAGCTAAACCCGTTGCGGCAAAGGTAAGTGAAGTACAAAAGTCGTCTAAGTCAAAAATTGAGAAGAAAGAAGCTGACATTGCTCCTGGAAAAAAAGCAACAGGTACCGAAAATGTAAAGATAACTCCGCTTGCCCAGGAATTAATGAACGAAAATAAGCTTAATGTGGAAGATATTATTTCCGGATTAAGGAAGATTACAGCCGATGATGTCAGGTTGGTAATGTCATCTAAGTCAAATAGGCAAGTTTCTGCAGAACAGTCAGAACGTACGGAGGATCGCATAGAAATGACCTCTCTTCGCAAGAAGTTAAGTGAGCGTTTGGTAGCAGTAAAGAACCAGACAGCCATGCTCACCACGTTTAATGAACTTGATATGTCCGGTTTGGTGGGAATCAGGAACAGGTATAAAGAAGATTTTCAGAAGAAGTATGGCGTAAAACTGGGCTTTATGTCCTTTTTTGCAAAAGCAACGGCTCTTGCTCTTAAACAGTTCAGGAATGTGAACGCAAGAATTGATGGTGATGCCATAATTTACTCCAATTTCGTAGACCTGGGAATTGCCGTACAGACGGATAAGGGCCTGATGGTTCCTGTAATTCGTAATGCCGATCAGTTACTGATTCCTGAATTGGAACTTTCTATTTTCGAAATAGCTGAAAAAGCCCGAAAACACAAAATCTCACTGGAAGAAATGGCCGGTGGAACCTTTACCATTACAAACGGGGGCGTATTTGGCTCCTTGTTTTCAACACCTATTTTAAACCCTCCGCAGACAGCCATATTGGGAATGCATAATATTGTTGACAGACCCGTAGCGGTAAATGGAAAAGTAGAAATCCGGCCAATGATGTATGTTGCAATGTCATACGATCATAGGGTTTTGGATGGAAAAGATTCGGTGCTTTTTGTGAAAAAAGTAAAGGAACTTATAGAAAATCCGGGGTTTATGTCTTTTGAAGGAAGCGATCCTGTAAAACAGATATTAGGTTTATAAAAAACTATAAATTGATTATCTTTGTTACAAAATCGTTAAATATTCAATAATTAAAAAATTAATAACCATGAAATCATTCTTTGTTATTGTAACCATTTCTGCTTTTATGATGGTAAGTTTCTTCCCAAATAATACCACAGCCGGAATGTATGAAACGATTAAGGGAAACGGGAAAATTATTGAGAAAGTAATAGAATCTGGTAGCATTGAGGAAATTGCAAATTCAGGTATTTTCAATATTGAAGTTACTTATGGCGAAAAACAGGAAATTAAAGTAGTAACCGATGAGAATATTTTACCATACCTGGAATCGAAAAATTCCGGAAAAAAAATAGCATTTTCTAATAATGAAAAAATAACCCTTCAGCCTACAAAAGCTGTTGTGTATATAACCTTGTCTGTCTTATCCAGGTTGGACAATGCCGGAACCGGTGATTTTACTTTTTCTAATTTTAACAATTTAAATAATGTTGAGATTAATAATTCCGGTACAGGCGATGTTAAATCAGAATCAGTTAATATTAATGAACTTAGTGTTTCCAATTCAGGTACGGGCGATATCGAACTAAAGGGCAAAACAAAGAATATGAATGTTGAAAATACCGGTACCGGAGATATTAATTCTTTGGAAATGTCTGCATTGGTTGCAAAAATAAACAGCAGCGGCACTGGTGATGTTAAAGTCTGGGTTGAGAATGAGTTAGACGTAAATCTTACCGGTACGGGTGATTTTTCTTATAAAGGCGAGCCCAAATCTTCCCAGATTCAGGCCAGCGGTACCGGGGATGTTAAAAAACTGACTCTTTAAGAAACTTCCTTTTTATGGTTGAAAAAAATATTTTTTTTCCTGTATACAAATTGTCGTAAATTTGCAAAAACATAAATATCTATTGCTATGAAAAAAGTTTTAATCATCTCTTTATCAGTATTATTTACCGCTTTTATCTGGACGGCTTGTCAGAAAGATTGTAAAAATTGCCATGCACAAACTACAAATAATTCTGATGGAAGCGTGGTTCAGGAAGGTACCAGCAGCGAATATTGCGATACGGCACTGGATGACAAAGAAAATGCAGAACCGGTAAATGACGGAAGTACTACAACCAAATGGATTTGTGAATAAACCCGGTTTTATACTTTAACTCCGATTATCAGCATATCGTCAACCTGGAACAGGTTGCCTTTCCAATCCTCGATTGCCTTTTCGAGGATTTCTTTTTGTTCTGTCATTGATTTATCCTGAATACTTACAAGTAATTCTTTCATTCTTTTATACATAAATTTTTTACCCAAAGGACCTCCAAACTGGTCGGGATATCCGTCAGAGAAAATGTAGAATGCATCGTCTTTCTGAAGTTGAATAATATTGTTTGAGAAAGGTTTATTTTCATCATATAAACCGATTGGCATTTTATCTGCCTTTGTTTCCATAAGTTCAAGGTTTCTTATCAGATACAATGGATTATTAGCGCCGGCAAACTGAAGTTCATATGTGTTTAGATCGAGGACACATAAAGCCAGATCCATTCCGTCTTTGGTAATTCCTTCTGTTCCGGCTTGGTTTAGAGCATTAATAACAGCGTCCCTTAATTTGTCGAGTATGTTGTTGGCAAATACTTCATCCATTTTATTAATTACTTCATTCAGAAAAGATACGCCAAGTAAGCTCATAAATGCCCCTGGCACACCGTGCCCTGTGCAATCGGCTGCAGCAATAATGGTTTTGTTTCCTTTTTGGGCCATCCAGTAATAATCGCCGCTAACAATATCACGGGGTTTATTCAGTATGAAGAAATGGTCGGGTAATATCTTCTGAATGAATCTGGCAGGGGGGAGAACTGCAGTCTGAATACGGCGCGCATAGTGAATACTTGCCATAATTTCTTCTTTTTGTTCTTTAATCTCGTCTCTTTGATCTTCCGCTGTTTTTTTCTGAATTTCGAGTTCTCCGTTTTGTTTTTCGATTTCATCGCGCTGAGCCTCGATTTCTTCTTTCTGCTGACGGATTTCTTCGTTCTGCTCCATGATTTCGAAATTTTTCTCTTTCAGCAGCCGGTTTGCTTCCTTCTTTACTTTATATGCCCTGAAAATAAAATACCCCATCACGGAAATAAGAAGAATGATGGCTATAAACAAGTAAAGAATAAGTTGCTGCATTTCTATTTTTGCTAGCTGTTCGTTCAGGACTTTTTTCTGGTCATCGATTTTTGATTCCTGGACAGCTATTTCTTTTTGCTGATTTTCAAGTACTTTAGATTTTTTTTGTATTTCTTCGTTCTTTGTTAAGAGTTCCCTCTCTTTAGAGCTTAATTCTTCAATTTTAAGTTTTAATATCTTTTGCTGGGCACCAACCTGGCTCATGACTTTAAGAAGCTCGGTTTTCTGTTTTTCTATTTGTTGAATCTGCTGTTCTATTTCTTCTTTCTGTTTGGCAATCCTGGCCGATTGTTCAGCTATTTCTTTTTTTTGTTTTTCAATTTCAAGATTCTGAGCTTCTACAATTTCTTTTTCTTTCTGAAGCTGAACATCTGTTTGTTTATATAACGATTCCCAGTCGGCCTGTGTTTTCACTGCACCGGCTACAAATAACTCGTTTGCCACAAATCCTTCTTCTTTTATTTTTGGTTCGTTTAATTCATACCGGCGGATATTTTTAACCATAATATAGTTTACCATAGACTTGTGAAACGGGTAGTTCTCTGTAATTAAAAGAGTATGTTTCCCGGATATTTTTTTAAGAATTTTATCTATATCAAAACCATTGTCATTATTTGCAAATATTGTTGTACAGTTATTAATATCGTCAACAGCAGAGAATCTGATGATTTTAACGGGTTTTTTATGAAGTAACGGCTGGGTTTCGGCAAATTTTTTCAGTTCAAGTTCAAGGGAGTTATTCGGGTCCAATACTGCAATTTTAAAAGTGTCAATGTTTGTTTCGTTAGGCCAGGTAAAATATTTGGAAATGGCAAAAATGGATTCTGCACGTGTTTTATTACTTGAAATTTGTTGCGAAAAGCCGGTAAAGGGAATTAAAATTAAAACCAGGAATCTTATAATTTTCATTTTATGAAGTTGTTTTTACAAAATTAGTACGAAATTCAGGAATGTTAGTTTTTAATTTAATTATTTTTATCATTCAATGAATTACTTTGAATGTTTATCGCTTTTCCTGTTTCATCCCATTCAATATACCGGGTAATTTTTCCATTTACAGTATTTCCTTCAAATTTTCTTTGTCCGTTATTGTACCAACCTGAGAAAATCCCATTCTCAATTCCTGACTCAAAATTTCTTTCAATCATTTTTTGTCCGTTATCGTAGTACCAGGTTTCTGTACCATTTTTTAGTCCGTTACTGTAAAACCGTTCGGTAATAACATTTCCTTTTTCGTTTAAATAAATCCACTTTCCTTTTTCTTTTCCATTTTCAATATCTCCTTCCCGGTCAAGAGTGCCGTTTTCGCGCCAGTATTTCCAATGTCCGCCGGTAACACCATTTTCGTAACCTCCTTCCGCTTTTTTCTTCCCGTTTTTAAAATACCATGCCCATTTGCCATTTTCGATACCATCCTTAAATTCGCCTTCACCGGTCAGGTTTCCTGCTTTATCGTAAAACCAGGCAGGGCCGTTTTCAATCCCGTCGACCACTGATTTTTTATAAATTAAAAATCCTTCACCAGATTTGCTGACCATAATTCCCGAAAAGGTTTCGCCGGAATTCTTATAGCAAATCAGGTAATCGTCCTTTTCAATGAGATCGGTAATATTTACTTCCTGGCAAAAGGAATTGTAAACAATTAATAAAGTAAATAATATAAGAATACCTTTCGGAACTGACATAATAGCCCGAAATTAATATTTTAATCGAAATATTGCCATTTATCCAGTAAAAACTTGTTTAATTTAGCGTTTTTGATTATAAAAGGTTGATTAATCGCACATGAAACAATTCTTATTTTTTGCGGTAAACATAATTTTTCTCTTTGTCTTATTTAATGCGCATGGCCAGGTTTTCGAGGGAGTAATCCGTGGAGAAGTCATAGATGGCGAAACCCAAAGACCTTTACCTGGTGCAACAGTTCTGGTTTCGGATATGAGCCCTGCACTGGGAAGTGTTACAGATGATGCAGGCAAATTTTCAATTAAGAAGGTTCCGGTCGGGAGACATAAAATTATCGTTACATATATAGGTTACGGCGATGTTGTGTTAAGTAGCCGTGAAGTGATTTCGGGAAAAGAACTTTATGTTAGGGTGGAACTTTCAGAATCACCGGTTGTAGCAAAGGAAGTAATAGTTTCAGCTAAGAAGGACAGGGGAGAACCTCTGAACGAAATGGCCATAGTGAGTGCAAAAACTTTTACCGTTGAGGAGACCTCAAAATATGCCGGAAGCTGGGGAGATCCATCGCGAATGGCATCCCGGTTTGCAGGCGTAACAATTTCTACTGATGAGAGAAACGATATTGTTGTGCGGGGAAATTCTCCGTCAGGAATGTTGTGGCGGCTGGATGGAGTAGATATTCCCAATCCCAATCATTTTTCGGTGGCCGGAAGTTCGGGAGGGGCCATCAGCATGATTAACAATAATCTTTTAGATAATTCCGATTTTTTTACCGGGGCTTTTCCTGCCGAATATGGAAATGCGGTATCGGCTGTTTTTGATCTTCATATGCGGAAGGGTAACAACGAAAAACATGAGTATTTTGCCCAGTTCGGGGTAAATGGTTTTGAACTGGGCGCCGAAGGTCCTTTTTCAAAGCAAAAGAAATCTTCTTATTTGTTTAGTTACCGGTATTCTACTTTGGCTGTTCTTGATAAATTAGGAGTTTCTATTATTGATGCTGTTCCGGTATTCCAGGATCTGAGTTTTAAATTGAATTTTCCATTAAAAAAAGGAGCCATCTCGGTTTTTGGTATTGGCGGGTATAGTAAAGCCGAATTTGAACCTGTTGCCGATTCTTCCCGGTGGCACGACAATAATTCTTATTTTGGCGAGAGAACAGGTTCAGGAATGGGAGTGTTTGCAGTTAATTACTTTCGTCCGGCAGGGCAAGATTCATATTTCAAAATTATTTTATCGTCGAGTGTTAATAAGCCCTTTTATTCAAAAGATTCCCTGGATTATAATTATGTATCATACAAATATTCAGAAGCTGATTATCTTTCGGGGCGTTATTCGTTGCATGGTTTTTATAATACCCGCCTGGGAAATAAATTAAAGATAAAAGCCGGGATAATTGAAAATAACATCTTTATTCATAATGAGGTAAATTTTTATTCGTGGAACCCTGTGTACAGTAAAACCAGTTACTCTTCAATTAATAAAAACACATGGCTTTCACAGGCATATTTCCAGGGGAAATACCTTTTATCCACACACTGGTCGCTGAACGGTGGTTTTTACGGAATGTTTCTTTTTCTGAACAACAGGTACTCTATAGAGCCGCGGTTAAGTATTAAATATGCTCCCGGTGCTGTTCACTCATTCAGCCTGGGTTATGGCTTTCACTCCCAGATGCAGCCCCTTCCTGTATATTATGTCCAGGTAAATGACAACTCCGGAAATGTAATATATCCCAATAAAAACCTCGATTTTATCCGTTCACAGCATATTGTGTTTTCATACGAAAGAATGTTTAATGAATATCTGAAAGTGAAAACAGAACTTTATTATCAGAATATTACAGGCTCAGCTCTGGGAAATACAAACCCGGTTTATTCCTTATTGAATTTTGGCGCCGGCGATGATATTTTAACCGGAGAAACATTCAATAATAACGGAATTGGAAAAAATTACGGAGCAGAACTCACACTTGAAAAATATTTGAACAAAGGTTGGTATTTTCTTGCCACAGGATCGCTTTTTAATTCGGAATACAGAGATGGTAACAAGGTGTGGAGAAATACACGATTCAATACCCAATATGCCTGGAATGTGCTGGGTGGAAAAGAATTTAAAGCAGGAAAAAATAATGTTATCGGAATAAATCTGACTATTGTTAATATTGGAGGACAACGCTACATCCCGATTGACCTGTCCGCATCGCAGTTGTCAGGAGCCGAAGTTTTTATTGATTCGCTGGCTTTTACAAAACAGTATAGTCCGTATTCAAGGGTCGATATCAGAATAAGATATCGTTTCAATCATAAAAAATATTCCCAGGAACTGGCCATAGAGTTAGGAAATGTTTTTAACCGGAAGAACGTTGATTTTATGTATTATGACAAGTATTCGGAATCGATAAAATATAAATACCAGTTACCCAGAATTCCTATCGTTTTTTACAGAATAGAATTCTAAATTGGTAACATTTTTGTAAGTCCTCGTTTGCTTTAAAAAATTGAGTATGAAAATGAAAGTTGTTTTATTTTTTTTACTATTTGCCTGTTGTTCATCATACATAACGGCCCAGGATGATGATGATGCTTTTCAGACAGTAAAAGGAAAAGTAGAAGATAAGGACTCCAAAACACCCTTGTGGGGAGCTTACGTTATTATTGTTGGAACCGATCCTGTTCTGGGTTCTGCCACTGATTCTTCAGGGTATTTTAAAATTGAAAAAGTTCCGGTTGGTAGAATCTCTGTAAAAGTGAGTTATATAGGATACGAAGAAGTTTTATTACAAAATGTTCTTATTGCTTCTGAACAGGATGTTTCGCTGAACATTCAGATGAATGAATCAGTAAGTACCATGAAAGAAATTACTGTGGTTGCAAAATTAGACAAAGACAAGGCTTTGAACCCTATGGCTACCATTAGTGCACGTACATTCAGCATTGATGAAGCGCAGCGTTATGCAGGCGGAATCACTGATCCTTCAAGAATGGCACAAGCGTATGCAGGAGTTGCTGCCACGTCAAACGGAAACAATGAGATTGTAGTACGCGGAAATTCTCCACGTGGTCTTCTTTGGAGAATAGAAGGCATTGAAATTCCGAATCCAAATCATTTCCAGGAAGATGAAGGCGCATCTGGCGGAGGTGTTTGTATACTCAGTTCAAATATTATTTCGAATTCGGATTTTTTTACCAGCGCTTTCCCGGCTGAGTATGGCAACGCGTTATCTGGCGTTTTTGATCTTAACCTGCGAAAAGGAAGCGATGAATTTGTGCAGTCTGCTGTTCAGGTCAGCGTAGTCGGAACCGAAATATCTATAGAAGGTCCTATATATAAAAAACGTGAATCGTCCTTTTTGTTTAATTACAGGTATTCCACATTTTCTTTACTCAATAATGTGGGTATAAAAGTTTCAAAGGAAAATATTATACCTAAATTTCAGGACTTTGCCTTTAATATAAGTTTGCCTACAAATAAATTTGGTCATACTACTGTATTTGGCATAATGGGCCAAAGTAGTTCAGGCATAAGTGCTGTAAAAGACTCGTTACAACTTATTGATAAAAGTAACAGGTTTGAGGAATTTGATCAGGGAAATGTATGGATAACGGGCATTACTAATAATTACCATGAACCCAATAAAAAAACTTCTTATAAATCGGTTTTTGCCGTGGTAGGATCTGATAATAAAATGACTAATGATACCATGGATTTCCAATTTAATAATCATAATATTTATAATGAAAAGATTGGGTATACAACTATTCGTGCGTCTTTTCTGGCTAACCATAAGTTTAACGCAAAAAATACAGTTCGTGCTGGTGTTATTTGCAGCGATGAGTTTTACAATATATATTCGATGGGTTATGATTTTGATTTAAAGCAAAATAATAAAGTGTTTGATAGTAAAGGCAATACGTATGTGTTGCAGGGTTACATTGAATGGAAATACCGTATGTCGGATAAAGTTTCTTTGAATACCGGATTACATTACCTGAGGTATTTTCTGAATAATAATAATTCAGTTGAACCCAGGGTAGGTGTATTATGGCAATTGAACGAAAGACAGTCGGTTAGCGCAGGAGTTGGTTTACATTCAAGAATTGAACCTGTTTCAGTTTATCTGACTGACATTTCGGTTAACAATGATTCCAATAGCCAGCCAAATAAAAACCTGGGTTTATCAAAATCTCTGCATACTGTGCTTGGCTATGACTTTTCTTTTACTGAAGATTTACATATGAAAGCCGAAATATATTATCAGTACTTGTATAACATTCCAGTGGGTGTAGGAGTGGGTAATGATCAGTTTTCAGTACTGAATATGCGTTACGGATTTATTACCATTCCTCTGGATAATAAAGGCAAAGGAAGGAACTACGGACTTGATTTAACGTTAGAACGATATTTTACCAAATCATATTATTTTATGATCTCAGGTTCCCTTTATGATTCAAAATATATTCCGTCTGACGGGAAAGTATATAATTCTACATTTAATGGCAATTATATATTAAATGCCCTGGGAGGGAAAGAATGGACATTCGGAAAGAAGAAAAACAAAACGCTTGGTTTTAATGCCCGTTTTTTATATCGGGGCGGAATGCGCTATCAGGGAATAGATATGAGTGCTTCAAATATTGCAGGACAGGTAGTGTATAATAAAAACGAAAATTATACTCTTATAACACCCGATGTTTATAATGTTGATATCGGAGTGAATTTTAAGCGTAACCGGCAAAAATATTCATGGATAGTATCTCTTGATGTACAGAATCTTACGAATCAAAAAAATATTATAGGGATGAAATACAATGTATATTCAGGAACCATAAAATATACTTACGATCTGTTGTTACTCCCGATTTTAAGCCTGAAAATTAATTTTTAATTATTTTTTGTTCGAAATACAAACAGAATTTTTTAATTCCACATTCGCCACAAAGCGGCGTTCGTGCTTTACAAACGTAACGTCCGTGCAGAATGAGCCAGTGATGAGCATCGGGGAGAAGGTGAGAAGGAATATTACTTACCAGTTGTTTTTCGGTCTCAAGGGGAGTTTTGGAGTTCGTGGTTAAACCGATTCTTGCCGAGACACGAAAAACATGTGTATCAACAGCCATAACCTCTTTTCTGAAAATAACTGATGCAACAACATTGGCTGTTTTCCGGCCAACTCCCGGAAGTTTCTGCAATTCTTCTATGCTGTCCGGAACAACTCCTTTAAAGTCGTGGGTGAGGGTGCGGGCCATACCCAGCAGGTTTTTTGCTTTATTGTTAGGATATGAACAACTTTTGATAAGTTCGAAAATTTCTGATTCGGTAGCTTTTGCCATTTTATCGGCAGTGGGAAATTTTTTATACAGGGCAGGCGTTATCATATTAACACGCTTGTCGGTACATTGCGCCGAAAGTATGGTGGCTACGATTAGCTGGTATGGATCTGTATATCGCAGTTCGGTTTCCGGCTTTGGCATATGCTTAATAAAATACTCAATGATTTTAGTATAACGTTCCTTTTTTGTCATAGTAAAAAATTTATTGTGAAGATAGTTTTTTCTTTCATTCCAAAAACATGATTATAATTTGTTATTTGTTTAGCAATAATTCAGTTTAAGGCTTTTTACTACATTTGTATAAATAATAGCCGTTTTGAAAATTACTTTTCTAGGAACCGGAACTTCTCAGGGAATACCCGTAATAGCTTGCGAATGTCCTGTTTGTCTTTCGAAAGATGCAAAGGATAATCGTTTACGTTCTTCCGTTCTGGTTGAGGCTGATGGAATAACTTTAGTTATTGATTCGGGTCCGGATTTTCGCCAGCAGATGCTGAGAGAGAAGGTTAAAAAACTGGATGCCATTTTATTTACTCACGAACATAAAGACCATATTTCGGGTGCTGATGATGTCCGTTCGTATAACTGGATTTACAGGAAATCCATGGATGTTTTTGCCGAAGAAAGAGTACTGAAAGCAATCCAGCGTGAATATTCGTATGCTTTTTCAGAAGACAAATACCCCGGAATCCCCCAGATGACACTTCATGCTATTGAAAACAGAAATTTTGATTTATTTGGACTTAATGTTATTCCTGTCAGGGGACTGCATCACAAACTTCCTGTCTTTGGTTTCAGGATGAATGATTTTGCTTACCTTACGGATATTAACTTTGTTGCAGAAGAAGAAATGTTGAAACTGAAAAATCTTGATGTTCTGGTAGTTTCAGCCTTACGCAAACGGAAACATCTTTCGCATTTTAACCTTGAAGATGCCCTTGAATTTGTAAAACAGGTAAATCCTAAAAAGGCATTTTTAACCCATATCAGCCATTATATGGGTTTCCATGAAGAAGTAAACAAGGAACTGCCGGAAAATGTTGAACTTGCTTATGACGGCTTATCCGTAGACTTAATTGGTAAACAATAAAAATCCTTTGTGCTTACAATTGGATGTGGCAAAATATCCAATGTGCCAGTTAAAACCTATCATTGCCTGTAATGTTAAAGGATACGTACCTGCATGGGAAGGATAAACAGTGTATGCCCCGGGTTCAAATAGTTTATTGTTAACCATATCGTTTATACAATAACCAAATCGAATATTCAGGTTAACATCAAACATGTTGTTCTGCCATAAAGGGCCGCCCAGTTCGAAATGAACAAAATTCAGTTTTCTTCTGAAAAAGAAGGTGGAATCACTGATGCTTGAATTTGATACGTTTGACATTTTAAATCCCACCCCTACATATCCTCCGCCATCGCCGGTTCCCCTGACGAAAATGCCAAGGTCGCTTGTCTTTAATTTATAGGTTTTGTCAGGTAATCCGTTTTTATAGGTGTATTTCTGGCCTAAGGTATTCCAGTTTTTTTCAATCTGAACAGCCAGGCTATTCGTAATATGTGAACCAAAACCCACTCCAAAAACGGGATAAAAGCCGAAATTATACATGTTAATCTGTTTGTCGCCTGAAATGTTATGGTTGGTAAACAAACTGGTTCCACCACCTCCTTTAATTTCAAGATTAAACCAGGTGGGGTTATCTTTGGGCTTCTTTTTCTGGGCTTGTGCTCCGAATATGAATCCTGCGCATATAATTAACAATGCTATTTTCATTTGATGAAGATAAAATAATACACAAATATAACTTTTTCTCATCTTTTTAATAAATAGATTTAAGGTTCTTAAATACTTAAAGCTTTTTATTCTTAAATTTATATCATTTATGTTAAAAATATTTTGATATGAAGAATTCCATAAGTTGTTTTCAAAAACAGGATTTGGTATTAATTCCTGCTGTTTTGCTGGCAATTTTAGGCTTATTTGGCTGGAAAACCGGGAACCTTATTTTTTCGAGTTTTTCAATAAACTATATTCCCATGGCGCCATCCACTGCCTGGTTCTTTATAGTTCTGTGTTTATGTATCTTTATTATCCAATGTAGGTTTTTTAAGAAAGCAGTAAAAATGATTACAGTTTGGATATTATTGTTTATAGCATTATTCAGCGCCTTTTTAATTGCAAATTTTTTTTTCAGGTTTAATTTTGATATTGAGGATTTGTTTTTAAAAAATCCTGATACTTTTCATATGGTTCTTCTGGGACGTATGTCGCCTATAACTGCGTTGTTGTTTTTATTAATATCAGTTAATACAGTTATTTATTGCTATAGGAAACCGGAATTTTCGCAAAATGCCTTTGGAATAGTATCGTTTTTAATATTCTTTTATAGTCTTGTCCTGGTTATAGGCTATTTGTATAACGCCCCGTTTTTGTATAGTATGAGTGTTATACCTGTTGCATTTTCAACCTCAATAGCGTTTTTGTTTTTGGGCATTAAATTGTTGATTATGTCTGAATTCCGGTTCTGGCCAATTTATATTTTACCAGACACTCATGTTACAAAACTTTTACTAAGAGGTTTTTTGCCAACGGTTTTATTGTTATTGTTTTTTTATGGTTTTATCGATTCAGTATCGCTGATATCGTATGATCCCCTGCTGGAATCAATATTTCTGATAGTATCTTTATTAATAACAAGTGTAATAATATATATAATTTCAAGAAAAATAGGAAATATTATTAATACCCAGGAAGATGAATTAAGAAAAAAAAATGAAGAAATTACTACTCAAAACGAAGAATATCAATCGCTGAACGAAGAATTGAATGAAAGTAATTATAGCATAAGAAAAATAAACGAGGAATTGCAAAGTGCAAAAGAGAAAGCCGAAGAATCGGAAAAATTAAAATCAGTTTTTCTGGCTAATATGTCACACGAGATCCGGACTCCTATGAATGCCATCAAAGGATTCTCCGAAATGCTTTTAAACAAGAATTTATCCGTTGAAAAACAAATATTATTTTCCCAGATAATTAATCAAAGAAGCGAAGACCTTCTTCGAATAATTAATGATATCCTTGATATTTCAAAAATTGAGGCCGGTCAGATGAAAATCATTAATTCCATCGATAATATTAATACTCTGCTGGATGAACTTTATGAATTTTTTAATAACAGAAATTTATTTGTTGAAAAGAAAAATATTAAATTAATAGTCAAAAAGAGACTACCCGATAGTCAGGCTTATGTTAATTCGGATTTTTTGAGGTTAAAACAGGTTTTTATTAATTTGATTAACAATTCTTATAAGTTTACTGAAAAAGGTACAATTGAATATGGATACACAATTGAGAAGGATAATTTTTTAAAATTTTATGTAAAAGATACCGGGATGGGAATTACTAGGAATAAGCAGCAGATTATATTTGACCGCTTCAGGCAGGCCGATGAAGATTATTTGTCGAATAAGTTTGGCGGAATAGGGCTTGGATTATCTATTTCTAAAGGGATAATCAGCCTTATGAAAGGCAATATCTGGTTAGAGTCGGAACAAGCTGCAGGTACAACTTTTTATTTTACTATTCCTTTCGATTTTTCTGCTTCTGTGAAAAAAGAAGAAGTTTCTGAAAAAATATTTGCAGACTGGCAGGGAAGAAAAATTCTGACAGTTGAGGATGATAAATACAACGCTACATTTATTTCGGAAATATTAACAGAAAATAAAGCAGTATGCTTATTCGCCGGCACAGGTAAAGAAGCCCTGGAATTGTATTTAAATGAGAAGGATATCCATTTAATTTTAATGGATATAAAACTACCCGATATTGACGGATTAAACCTGACAAAAAAAATATTACAATTAAATCCGGCGGCTAAAATTATTGCTCAAACTGCCTATGCTTTGGAAGAAGATAAAGAAAACTGTTTAAATGCAGGGTGTATTGATTTTATTTCTAAACCTTTGGATAGAGTATTATTTGTTAATATAATAAACAAACATTTATCTTAAGTAGCCTGACCTTATATTAAAGTTTTAAATTAGGCATTTAAACATATCAATAAAATCAATGAAGAATTTCTTTTAATAATTCTAAATATTCTTTCAAATTAATTACATCTGCATCATTTGTTAATGGAAAGCCATTATCAACCATACAGATTAATCTTGCTTTTTGAATATTCATTTTTGGAAAATGCTTTTTTATCAACTCAATTGAGTTTACCATATTTATTTTTGGTGTCTTTGTTATTTTAATTTCAAAAGGGAATATTTTATCAGCAGAACGAATAAGTATATCTATCTCCAGACCATTGCTGGTTCTTAAGAAATATATTTCATTAAACAGATTGTTATTATTAATATGTTTTAAAGTTTCAGCAACAATAATATTTTCAAATAATGCTCCCGACAAAAGTCCAAATTGTAAATGTTCCTTATTATAAATTCCGGTAAGATAACAGACTAAACCTGTGTCTAACCAGTATATCTTTGGACTTTTTATCATTCTTTTTCCAAAATTTTCAAAGTAGGGATTCAAAGTATAAATAATCTGACTTGCTTCCAAAATTGATATCCATCTTTTTACTGTACTTACAGTCACTCCAATTTCTTTTGAAATATCAGATAAATTTATAAGCTGAGCACATCTTGAAGCTAAAATTCTTAAAAACTGACCAAAAGTTCTTAAATCCCCAATATTATAGATTGACTTGATATCCCGCTCAAGATACGTTTGTATATAACTACTAAACCAGGTTCTTGAATCAATTTTTTTATTTGAGCATAACTCAGGGTATAATCCATTGAGACAAGCATAATTAAAAAAACTTTCCGTACTTTTAGTTTCTTTAAAAAAATGATCATTGCTAATTAATTCTGAGTAGGACATTGGGTAGAGGTTCATCAAAGCTATTCTTCCTGCTAAAGTTTCGCTAATACCTTTCATCATTGAAAATTGTTGCGAACCAGTAAGAATATATTTTCCATATTTGGTTTTATTATTATCTATCTCAATTTTTAAATACGATAATAACTGCGGAACATATTGAATTTCATCCAAAATTGTTTTCCCTTTTATTTCAGTCATAAAAAGAGCCGGATCATTTAAAACTCTTTCTCTTATCAATAAATCATCAAAACTTATATACTTGTATTCATTACCTAAGATGTTTTTCAGAAGGGTTGATTTCCCGGTCTGCCTAGCTCCAATTAAACCAACTGAAGAAAAACTTTTAAGATTTCTCTTTAGTACTTTTGAGATTTTTCTATTTATATACATGTATGTATTTTTATAATACCGTTACAAATATACATATTATTTTAAACTTATAAATAGAAAAAAGAATTATTTTCATATTACTGCCATATGAATTTTTAGTAGAACGGAAAAATAATAAAGTGTATAAGTTATTAATAAATAGATATCTTGTAAGTGGTTGAAACATATTCGATTATAAATTCAGCAATCGTGACTTAAGAGCCACACAGATTTATGCAAAAATAGTAGATCAGAAAAGAGAACAGGAAATGGAAAAATGGGGAAAGGCTGGCAATTAATTATAATTAGTAATATCACTAACTATAATTAGTAAACGGCATTTTATTTACGAAAATCAATAAGAATATGGTTTTTAATAATATTATTTAGGAATGTCCTTTATAAAATATAAATTATATATATTTGCAATATGGGAATCAAATTCCCAATTTACACAATTATGATTAAACGAGATATACAAAAACAATTAGTTTCAATGGCAAAGAAAATGCCTGCCATTGTCCTTACAGGCCCTCGCCAGTCAGGAAAAACAACTTTACTTAAAGCTGCTTTTCCAAATTACGAATATGTGAATTTAGAACATCCTCCTACAAGAGCTCTTGCTTTGAATGATCCTGATCAGTTTTTATCTCAATTTACAAAAGGATTAATCATTGATGAAGTGCAACGTACTCCTGAGCTTTTTTCATATTTGCAGGTATTAATTGATAAACAAAAAAAAATAGGCCAATATATATTAAGTGGCTCACAAAATTTTTTACTTCTTGAAAAAATAAGTCAAAGTTTAGCTGGCAGAGTTGCAATCTTAAATTTACTCCCATTTAGTTATAAAGAAATGACCATCGCTGGTTTAAAAATCAAGAACATTGATCATTATATTTATTATGGTGCATATCCTGCTATTTATGATCGAAAGATTCCACCAGATTCATACTATTCGTCTTACTTAAATACATACGTAGAAAGAGATGTAAGGCAATTAGTTAATGTACATAATCTTTCATTATTCGAAACCTTTGTTAAATTGTTAGCAGGAAGAGTTGGTCAATTACTTAATTTAAGTGAAATCGGAAATAACTTAGGTGTTGATCACAAAACAATTAAAAAATGGCTTTCTGTTTTAGAAACATCATTTATTATTTATTTATTACAACCCTATCACACAAATTTTAATAAACGCCTTATTAAAACACCCAAACTTTATTTTTATGATACAGGATTAGCATCTAATCTTCTCGGATTAGACAATGAAAAACAGGTAACAAACCATTGGGCTAAAGGTGGTCTCTTTGAAAATATAGTGATAAACGAAATAATAAAAGAAAGAATTAATAAGGGAATAAAACCACAACTTTATTTTTGGAGAGATAGCCAGGGTAATGAAGTAGATCTGTTAATACAGGAAAAAGGGAAAACAATAGCTATAGAAATTAAATCATCCAAAACTTATAACCCCGGTTTCTTTAAGGGACTTAATTATTATTCAAATCTTTCTAACCAAAAGAAAAATGACTGTTTTATGATTTATGCCGGTGACTCCGAATTAAAAACTTCAAATGGTGAAATAATAAATTGGACAAACATTAGTAGAATATAAACATTATAGTATAAAAATAGAGGGTTATGAATATTATTCCTTTTCAATATAAAAAAACGTATATAATACTTTACATATTGTAAATTATTGATTACATTTGTCGGGTTACTATTTTTTAATAAATGAGGAATGGTTTTAACGAATAATTTAAAAACTGTAAGGTTTAATAAAAACCAGATAACACAAGAGGAACTGGCTGTAAAAGTTAATGTTTCACGGCAGACAATCCATGCCATTGAAAACGGAAAATTTAATCCGTCCGTAAAGCTGGCATTACATATTGCAGAGTTCTTTGAGTGTAAAGTTGAAGATATTTTTTACTTAAAAAAGGAGGGCGAATAAAATGAAAAAAAGATTTGCTTACGAACTGATTGTCGGGGCAATAATGGCAATTGCCGTATTACTGTTAGGTGAAAAAGGTTTAGCAGCAATGGTATTGCTTGCAGCACATCCGTTTATCGGAAAGAAAAAGGCTGACGAAAGAGAAAGCCAGTTGTTTAATTTAGTGGGAAATTATACGGCAGGAATTACGTTGCTGGCCTGTGTTATAATTTATTATTTTTCAGATTTTACAATTAAAGGACAACAGATAGGCAGTAACTGGTTAGGTCTGGTTGTTTCGGTTTTCCTTATAGCACACGGTGCATCTGGGCTGATAATTTTCAATAAAGGTTAATTGTTAGTGCCAACAGGATACTATTTGATGTTAGTACAAAATGAATCAATATATCCAAAATAGTTTTTTAGTTAATTTGCAATTAATTTATATATTTGTTACAAATTTTTTGTTTCACCTAAAATAAAACCTGAATTATGAAAACACTTATTCTAAGCATGACATTGTTTCTTGCAGTCATCATGGTATGGGCAGGAAATGATCCGGTTAAAAAACTCTATTCCGGAAAGCAAAACAATGTGAGTATTGCTCCTGCTAGTTCCAAGGAAATGAACGAAGGAGGATTCTTTCTCAACGTTGGTCTTATAATCCCATCAAAAAATTGCTATATGCCCCTTGGTCTTACTAATAACACAAGTGACAAATTCAATATAGGACCAAGTCTTGAGGTAGGAAATATGTTTAGGATAAATGCATTATTAAGTCATGCTATCGGAGTAAGAGCAACCTGGTTATCGGCAAGTTATACTTCCTGGTCTGATAGTAAGGCTGACCTGACATTCCTCGAGGGAAGTGTGCTCAGATTAGGGCCATATTTTACTCTGGCCTTATCTGACGAGATGGCTATTGATGGGTTTTACCAGATCGGCGCTTCCTATGCCCTTAATTTAGCTACTGATACTACACTAAGTGGAAGAGACAATAGTGGATATCTGGGACTAACTCATAATGCCGGAGTTTGTTTCAGGTATAAAATATTTTCCGTTGGTTTAGACTATGGTTTTGGCAGTCTTAAGTATCTTGATAAAAAGGAATACGAATTATTAACCGATGAAATGATACACGATTTTTATAAAATAAGGGCATCGCACTTAAGAATTTTTGTTGGATTCAGATTCTAACAAAGTAGTTAAATATTGTATAATGGGCAGTCGTTTCAGGCTGCCCATTTGTATTTAACAGCAAAAGTCCTGGTTTAATATCTGCCTAAATTTTTAATTCGAAGTCATCCCAGTCTTTCATTGCCGGGTAGCTGTCATGGAACTCATCCAGTTCAGGTTTAGATAATGTAACAGTAATAATCTCTTCTTTATTTGGCTGACACTTTGCAAGTTCACGTCCACGGTAATCACAGGCCGTGCTTTCACCGGAATGGTTGTATCCCAGGCCATCGGCTCCGACCCTGTTTAATGCAACAATATAACAAAGATTTTCAATAGCCCGTGCATAAATCAGTTTTTTCCATATATCAACCCTCGATTCGGGCCAGCTTGCTACCACAAGTATTACATCGTAATCGCCTTTGCTGCGCATAAAAACCGGGAACCGCAGATCGTAACATGTCTGCAGTAGAAAGCGAAAACCTTCATACTCTACAACCACTCTCCTGTCTCCCTGCGAGAACTGTTCATTTTCGCCTGACATACGGAACAAATGGCGTTTATCGTAATAATGAATATTGCCTCCCGGTTCAACAAAAAGGAACCGGTTATAAAATTTTCCGTCTTCAATAACAATGATACTTCCGGCAACTGCAAGAGCATTTTCCCTGGCCAGGTTCTTCATCCACCTCACTGTATTTCCATTCATGTCTTCGGCCAGGTGATGCGCTTTCATGGAAAAACCAGTACTGAACATTTCAGATAACAGTACTATCTCTGTTTTTCCTTTTAATTCCCTTATTATTTTTTCAAATTTAGCAAGATTTGCACCGGGGTTTTCCCAATGAATGTCGGACTGAACAAGAGTTATTCGCATTTTTTCCATACTATTCTGCGTTTGTAAAATTTTCGGGATATTTTGCTTTTATTCCATTATAACATTCTTTTATAAACTTCATATCTTTGTCATAATCACCGGAAGGCATAAATTCGGCAACAGTTCCCATTTGTTTTTTTCCGTAATCAACCACACTCACAACAATTGGCACACCTGCCTGCATGGCAATCTGGTAAAAACCTTTCTTCCATTTTTTAACTTTTTTCCGGGTACCTTCAGGAGTAATAACAAGATAAAAAGAATCCTTCTCTTTAAAATGATTTACCATTTGTGTAACCATATCGTTATTCCTGTCGCCCCGCTTCACGGGAATAGCCCCAAGAGCTTTAATAATGGGTCCAACCGGGAAAAAGAAAAATTCTTTTTTGATAATAAACCGGGCACTTATTCCAAATCCATGCAGCCCCAGCCATCCCATAACAAAATCCATGATGCTGGTATGAGGTGCAGCAATAATAACCAGTTTAGGCTGTCCGGAAAATCCACCAATTCTTTTCCAGCCGACTAACTTTGTTACTATCCTGGCAAATCTTTTTGCAGCCACCTTTATTATTTTGGATTTAGGATTTTCAATTCAGGATTTAGCATCCTTAGCTTTCCTGATTCTTTGTGAAATAATTTTATTAATACCCACACCAATGACGAATAACTATCTTAATAGTTTTCATTTAAAAGCTCAAAGTAAGCTTTCGGATGCAGGCAGGCCGGGCAATTTTCAAGGGCTTTGGTTCCTTCGTGTATATACCCGCATACCCGGCAAACCCATTTCACTTTCTCCTCTTTTACGAATACCCTATTTTCCTCAATGTTATGAAGAAGTTTACGGAATCGTTGTTCATGGTGGGCTTCAATAGAAGTAATCATTTTATATGCAGCAGCCACATCTTTAAACCCTTCGGCTAAAGCTGTCTCGGCAAAATGAGGATAAATTTCTGTCCATTCTTCATTTTCTCCCTGTGCCGAGGCCAGTAAATTCTGTGCCGTTGTGCCTATTATTCCGGCAGGGTAAGTAGCGGTTATCTCCAGGGGACCGCCTTCAAGAAAACGAAAAAAACGTTTGGCGTGCGATCTCTCGTTTTCGGCTGTCAGCATAAAAATGGAGGCAATCTGTTCATAGCCTTCCTGTTTTGCAACTTTTGCAAAAAACTCATAGCGGTTACGCGCCTGCGATTCACCTGCAAATGATTTCAGCAGGTTTTGTTCGGTGACAGATCCTTTTATTCTCATATATCGTAATTAATTATTAATTAAGAGATAAAATTATTGTTTTTATTTATTCATGATTTCTTCAGAAGCAAATAAAAACAAGCACTAAATTAGAAATAAATATCTCTTTTTCCTTGTTTAATTTGTTCGAGACGGTTATTTATTTCGTCAACAGAAATGTGTGAAGCAAGTTTGGCAACTTCTCTTTCTATGGCTTTCCATCCTTTTTCTTTCAGGTCGGGAGTGGCATAGTCCATTAAATACTCGGCCAGGGTTAGAATGGCATTGGGAGTGCAATATCGTTTAATAAAACCGGGGACTGAAAATTCCATAAAATGTTCACCTGTCCGTCCTTTCCTGTAACATGCTGTGCAAAATGAAGGTATGTATCCAGAATGAATCAGTTCCCCGATAATTTCGCCCAGCGAACGGTCATCGTTTATTTTGAATTGTTCTTTGTTAAGATCCTGTTTGTGATTTATTGAATCGCTATACCCGCCTATTTCAATTTTTGTTCCGCCGTCGATCTGGGAAACACCATATTGCATTACCTCAGTTCGTACTTTTGCATTTTCACGGGCAGTCAGGATAAGTCCGGTATAAGGAACAGCCAGTCGCAGGATGGCAATTAAACGTACAAAATCTTCATCGCTGACAAGGTATTCAGTTGAAAGGTTGAGTGAAGATGCTGCCTGGATCCTGGGAAAAGAAATAGTATGCGGGCCGATATTGTAACATGCCTCCAGGTGATTGGTGTGACGAACCATTGAAAGAACATCAAATCGCCAGTCGTATAATCCGGCCAGCATTCCTATTCCCACATCGTCAATTCCTGCTTCCATAGCTCTGTCGAGAGCCGTAAGCCGCCAGTTATAATCCGTTTTTTTCCCTCCAAGGTGATATTTATTATAAGTTCCTGGATGGTAGGTTTCCTGGAAGACCTGGTAAGTGCCTATGGCAGCGCTTTTAACTGTTCTGAATCCTCCGGTATCAAGAGGCGCTGCATTTATATTGACTCTCCGTATCTCACCGGCTCCCTGTTTAACAGAGTACACAGTTTTTACAGAATCTGCAATAAACTCAGGGCTATACTCCTTATGCTCGCCAAAAACAAGAATCAGTCTTTTCTGCCCGTCATTTTCCAATGCTTCCACTTCACTTATGATTTCACTTTCGGAAAGCGTTTTGCGAACAGCCTGCTCATTTGTTGAACGGAATCCGCAATACTGACAATTGTTAGAGCATTTATTTCCTATGTAAAGAGGTGCAAATAAAACAATCCGGTTACCGTATATTTTCTCCTTTAATTTTTTTGCACCGTTTTTAATTTCACGGATAAGTTCTTTGTCTTCAGCATTTATCAAAATTGCTGTTTCTTCGAGTGTTAATCGTTGTTTGTCAAGAGATTTTGCAATAACCCGGAGAACCTTTTCGCGATCCGGCTTTACTGATTTCAATATATTCCAGATTTCTTCAGGATCAATAAATGGTTGCATCGGATTATCTGGAATCCTGCATTTTTCCGGAAAGAATTTCATACCCGCAAATCTACAATAATAAGTGCACAAATGTATATAACCGGATCGTTAAAAAACATGACAGGGGTTTGCTTTTGAAAAAAGTTAATAGTATCAAAAATAAACACAAAACATTTTAACATAAAATGTCAAACGTTTATATGTTAAAATGTTTTAAAATTGATTTTAAGTAAAATATGTACATTTACCCTGCGTTTTTTCTCTTTGAATTTTAAAACCCACAGACTATGGAAAAAGAAAATCAGCCTTTCATCGACAAAAATTCAGTGTTTATTAAGGCACTTGTAATTTTTATTCTTGTATTTGTACTTTTAATTCCGACCACCCTTATTCAGGGATTGATTTCGGAGCGGGAGCAACGCCAGCGCGAAGCGGTTTATGAAGTAAGTTCGAAATGGGGAAGCGCCCAGACTATTGCCGGGCCGGTGCTGACCATTCCCTATACTGATTATTACAAAGACCAGTATAACAATTTGGTAAAAGAAACAAAGTATGCCCATTTCCTGCCGGATGATCTTACCATAAATGGAACCGTTTCGCCGGAAAAAAGATACCGGGGCATTTATGAAATTGTCGTATATAATTCAATCCTTTCATTAAAAGGAAGTTTCAACCCAAAAGACTTTATTATTCCGGGTATTTCATTAGAAAATATTTCTTACGACAAAGCATTTTTATCGGTAGGGATCAGCGATCTGCGCGGTCTGGAAAAACAGATTAATTTATCGTGGAATGGAACGGATAAACTATTTAACCCGGGAGTTGAAACGGCTGATGTAATTACATCCGGTATTCACGCACCAATAGAAATACAAATACCGGTTCTGCAAAGTATTGATACGGTAATAAAAACGGACCCCATTCCATTTTCATTTGAAGTTGCTTTAAAAGGTTCGGAAAGGCTTTCGTTTGTTCCGGTAGGGAAAGAGACCAATGTTGATATTTCATCCCCCTGGACAGATCCCAGTTTCGATGGTTCTTTCCTTCCCGATGAACGGAACATTGATGCCAAAGGGTTTAATGCGCACTGGAACGTATTAAATCTGAACCGTAATTTCCCGCAAAACTGGACCGGTAATAAATTTCAGATCGAAAGCTTTTCTTTTGGTGTAAACCTCATTGTTCCTGCTGATAATTACCAAAAATCGACCCGTTCGGTAAAATATGCAATTTTAGTTATTCTTTTAACCTTTATTGTTTTCTTTTTTGTTGAATTCTTAAACCATAAGCAGGTGCATCCCATTGCATACGGATTGGTCGGTGCTGCCCTTTGTATATTCTACATTCTGTTGATTTCGCTGTCAGAATACATGAGTTTCACATACGCCTACCTGACAGGTGCAATAATGACAACCGGATTAATTACAATATATATTCATAGCATACTTAAAACATTACGCCTGAGTATGCTTATCAGTTTTGTGTTGATTTTATTGTACGGTTTTATATTTACCATTATTCAGATTCAGGATTACTCACTGTTGATGGGAAGTATAGGATTATTTATAGTACTTGCCATTCTCATGTATTATTCACGAAAGATTGACTGGAATGGTTTGAAAAAATAAAAATGATAAATTACTTTTTAAATCCCTGTGGAATTTCCCCGGGGATTTTTTATTTTTGAACCATACTGCATCCGGATGGAATATCTTGTCATAATTATAATAGTAATTCTTTGTTCAGGGCTTATTTTATATTTTTACCATAGATTTGTTACAAAGACCTATCCACAAAAAACCGATAAATTGTTGAATTCGGTATCCGGGCTTGATGAAATAGGTTTAAAGCGAAATGAAAACGTGTTTAACGGGGTCTACAGGAATTATTTCGTATCCGTTTACGCAACAACATCTGTAAAAAGTTATGACGTATATGGAGGTGACCGCTTCCAGGTTTGGGTTGCCACTGCACCGGAACCGGAACAATTAAAACAGATCGGGGGATTTTTTGGAAAATACCTTGTTTCGGGCGAAAAAGAAGGGTTTGCTTACGTTGGATTCATGGTAAATGCAAAAACATCTCCAGATATTAAAGATTCAATTATAAAAAGGTTAGATTTATTGATAAATCTTCTTGATGAAAACAGGATTAAACCTTTTAAAACAATTTATTAAAGAAAACCGTTTTACAAAGTTTAAATTCAATTGGCAGGAAGGCTTTGGGGCGTTTTTATATAGTATCTCTCAAATTGATAATGTAGTTATTAATGGGAGCAAGATATAAGTCGTGAATATTTTATTAAATGCAATAATGACAATGGTTTTAAATTTTAATATAGGACTTAATTGACGACCTCATTAATAAATACATAATGAATCAGAAAGAGCACCATAAAAAAAGAACATTTAAAGAAGAACACATCGAATTTTTACAAAAATTTGAAATTGAATACGATGAAAGATGTTTGTTTGAATGGAATGAATAAAATAATGCCGAAGGCATCAAAGGTTTATAACGAAAGCATTAGGTCGTGTTTTACGACTCTTTCCGAGTCGAACATTAAATTTTATTTAATGTTTATAAACGTTTTATCCCTTCGGGATAATGTTAATTTTGCATAAATGAACAATAAAATAACATATTGCTTAAATGATGCAAACAAAAAAAACATGCGTATATTGTATTGAAAGTTGTTTTAAGTAAGACCTATGGAACATAAAATTACATTTACAAAAGAAAATAGTAGTCATCGTTTACAAATAAGCAAAGATGTTAATTTATTTAAAATTACTAAGATAACTTATATTTAAAAGTTGTCCAAAATGTAAAGAAGTAGACGGATTAACTGGTTCTAGTAATATTTAAAAAGAAAATGACTTTAAATGAAAGATAACAACACCGTATTACCCAAACATTGGCAACTTGTAAAAGTTGGAGATTACGTAATTTCTGTAAAAGGGAAAAAGCCAAAACGAATTATGCCAGTAACAATAAAAGAATGTACAGTTTCTTACGTGAACTGTAAGTACAGAATTTTCAAAGAACTTATGCTGTTGCTTTTAAGTAAGTGCACATATCTCTCCTGTAAAGTAATTCCGATAATAATTTGTCTGTTACTATTCGGTCATTATGCAAATTCACAAATTAATAATACGTTGTTATGGAAAATTACTGGAAATAATCTACAGAAGCCATCTTATATTTATGGCACCATGCATTTGACTGACAAAAGAGTATTTAATCTGGGCGATTCTGTATTGCAGAAAATGGTAGAATGCGAAGCATTTGCAAATGAAATATATCTTGATAGCTTGACAATAAAGCTCTTTGAAGATGCAAATCAGAAATTAGATTCTATATTAACTGAAAAATATTTTGATGAAAAGAGTGAAATAAACGAAGCTCTTAATGAGTCGGAGAGCTCAAGCGGAATTGATAAAAATTATCTGAAAAAATTAAATCCGGGCCTTTTAAAATATTTTATGGAGAAAAAATCAGATGCTTCAAAATATATGAATGTTGCACTGGATGCGTATTTGCTAGGGATTGGAAAAAAATTAAATAAAAAAATTACTTCCCTTGAATATCTTAAAGACCAGGAGGATATTTTCGATAGTTTAAGTAACTCAGGAAAAGATGATTTTATTTCAGAAGAGATATTCAAAAAAAAGAAAGAAAAATCTGAAGAATTAATCCGGATATATACAAATGCAGATATTAATGCACTTGATTCATTATATCAGTTAATGCCAAAAGAATTATATGAGAGAATGATTTATAAGAGGAACCTGAAAATGATCGGGATGATTGATTCGGTTTCTCATCAGATGTCTGTATTTTATGCTGTTGGTGCAGGTCATCTTCCGGGATCGGGAGGCTTAATCGAATTACTTCGGAACAAGGGTTATACCGTATCGCCTGTTAAAAGTCCTGCTACTGGAAAATGGGAGATATTTGTTAAAACTCTTCCACAGGCAAAATGGAAGTCTGTTAACGATTCAATTAACGGATTTAAAGTTGACATGCCTGTAATTCCGTCAAAACTGACGGCCAGTATTGAAGAGTTGAATTTAAAAATGGCATATGACTTTACCACGAATCTAATATACATGACTTGCGGAAAAGTGTTGCCACGGATGAATAAGGAAGAAACAGTGAAAATGTTAAGTCTGGTCATGAAAAAAATGAGCTCTAATAAAAAGTATAAAATATTAAAGAGAACCAAAATTAAACCCTTGCCAAACGGATTTTTCCAGGAAGCTGTTGGAAAGTCTGACGGGGAGAATTATTTTACATTACGGGTTTATATTATAAACAATATACTTTATATTATATATGCAGGAAATGGTTGTCAGGAATTTATGGAGGAAGACCGGAAAAGATTTTTCGATTCTTTTTCGCTGATAGATTATAACATACTATCATGGAAAAAATACGATGCAAAGGAAGAGGGTTTTGAAGTAATGATGCCCGAAAATCCCAAAGTTACAAGCATTCCTGTGAAATCTTCAGAAGGGAAATTGATGAATATTACTAATATTGTTTCAACAGACAATAAAAACGGGGTACAATACTTTATTCAGTACATCGATGGAGAAGGATTATATTATCCAATAGATTCAGTTTTTTTAAACTTGTCAAATAAGAATTTGATTTCTGCATTGTTGCCGGTAAGATATAATCAATCTTTCAGTACCTTTCAGGAATATCCCAGTTCAGAGTCTTTTTATTATTTAAAAGATAGTTCAATTGTCCATTATAAGTCGATCTTATGTGGTTCCAGAGGGTATCTTATTTTTGCAGTATATAATAAAAATTCGGAGAATACTCCCGAATTAAACACATTCTTTAATTCTTTTACAATATTTGATAACACAGTTCCGAATAATCATTTACAAATATCTCCCGACAGCATATTTACAGTTAATGCCCCTTCAGAGTTTCATACCTCAAAAAAAGAATCTTATGGTTTGGTTGATACGGTATATAATTATTTTTCCTACGACAAACACACTGGTAACACATGGTACGTATTAAGATATAGATTTTCTTCTTATGCTTTTTTTGAAAATGATAGTACTTTATTTTCATATATTACAGATATGGTTACAAGCCTGGAAGATTCCATTTGCTATTCCTCAAAAACAGATTCAATCTCAGATACATGGGAGATTGTTACTGAAACCGGTGGTAGTCACATTAAGAATTACTACAGATGTCAGTTGAGGGGAAATGAATTGTATGTATTATTATTATATATACCAGGTAAAATAGATCCTTTGCCTTTAAAATCATGTTTTTTCAATTCTTTTAAACCGAAAAATTTTACTGACCATACAAATTTATTTATACCCAAAACCCGGGAATTGATGAACGATCTTATCAGTCAGGATACCATTGTTAGCAAAAATGCCCGTAGAACTTTAAATCATTACAACTTTCGTAATGAAGACATTTCACTTATTCATCAAACCCTTCGTATGAACTTTGCTGATGATACTATGGAATATGGTGGAACCAGGAGTAAATTGTATGGAATTTTAAAAAATCTGCACAATGAACTCTCCGTATCATTTATCGATTCAGTTTACCACGACCTTAGTCCGGTTCCGGATTTGCAGAATGATGCTGTTTGTGTGTTGGCATCAATACATACAGCAGATTCATATGCTCTTCTGAAAAAAATCTTACTTAAAGAACGTCCTAAAGTCAGCAATACATGGTGGATGATATATGGTCTTAAAGACTCATTAGAATTAGCTTCGACCTTATATCCTGAAATACTTGAATTAATTGGCGATACATGTTATTCTAACGACATTTGTGATCTTACAGCAACACTTTTTGATTCATTAATTATCTCACCAACTATTTTACAACCTTTTGGAAAATTAATTATTGATGAAACAAAGAAAGATATTTTTAAAAACCAGTATTCTGTTGAAAACGATTATGTTAATACTGGTATCCCACGCTTGCTTCGTTACCTCGATGTACCTGAATCAGTTGAATGTCTCAGATTATATTCTGATTGTAAAAACCTGGAATTAAAATTATCAGGAATACATGGTTTAATTGCAAAAAGTATTGAACCGGCTGGCAATAATATTTTAATACTTTCTTCTAATGATTTGATGAGAACAAGATTGTATGATGTATTAAAACAAAGCAATAAATTGCAATATTTTCCTGGTAAATACCTGACACAAAAGTGTTTTGCTGCATCGTTTCTTATGTCTGCTTTGAGTGAAGATGATGAAATTCCTGATAAGGTGACCTTTATTCGTTCAATAGACCGTGAGTATAAAGGTAAGTTCAAAAGGTTTCATTTGTATAGTATAGAATACAATTATGATGGCGAAAAATCGAATTATTTAGGTGTTTGCGGATCTTACGAAACTGATAATTCCTTTGATCCGGCTTGCCCAGAGATATGTTATTCTCCTTGGATAGAATACAATAAAAAAAGTATTGAAAAGGACTTGGATGAGTATTTAAAAACCTATAGTCATTAATAAAATAATGATACTGGTACTATGTTATAAGCAAAATCAGGAAGGTGCTCAGACGATATTTTATTGTTTTCGGAATCTTGACTATTTGGTATTGGTATAAATTCTTTTTTCAAATAATTGAATTATTTGTCTAATTCTGTTTTTTAAACTCATTTATTCGTTTTTTTATCAAAGAATTTATGTGGTTAATGTAAAAGTTTTAGCAGGTCAGTTTTTATTCATTAATATTGACCGAACGTTTAATCAAAAAATAATGACTCCTTTATCAAAAGAACAATTTGAAGCTAAAAGAGAACAAAGCAAAGAAGTAATACTTTTTTCAGCTCTGACACTTTTTTCTGAAAAGGGATACTATAATACATCAATTAGTGATATTGCAAAATATGCAAAGATTTCAAAAGGATTGATGTATAATTATTTTAAAAGTAAAGAGGAATTACTTGAAACTATTCTTTCTCATTCATTAGAACATATTTCAGAATTAAATAAGCCAGCATTAAAAATAAATGACCCATATAAGCGAATGGAGTTTGTAATACGTACTGCATTTAAAGAGCTTGTAAAAGATAGAAAAATTTACAAGATGTTCATATCGCTTTCTTTACAAGTTGAATACGAAAAAGAAGCGAATATTATATTAGCCAAATTCTGGAATTTTCACTTTAATAATGCGATAAGTATCTTTAAAGAAATGGGATATGAAAATTATAAAAATGAAGCATATAAATTTGGAGCTTCAATGGATGGCATAATGCTTCATTATTTATGGTTTGGCGAAAATATTTATCCATTAAAAGAAATGGTTAAGAATATAATTAATCAATATTCTAAGCCCAAGATTAAAAAATAAAACTGAAAAAATATTATGAATACAGAAAGTACAATGCTTCTCGATTTTCCGGTTGAAGTCGAAAAAGGGGAATGGGATATGTTAATACATAATAAAAATATTCTTACGGAAGAATCTTTTGTCTTGAATAGAAATGAAAAAATACCGCAGACGTTGGATTATAATTTAAGGTCAGAATATGCAGATTTGCATAAGACAACTTTTAATTATTCTTCATTGACTGAAATAATCACAGGTAAAACTGAAGTGTATAAAAAGAACGAATATTTTATTAAAAAGGGCCAGATGAATACCAAACTCGGAATTCTGAGAAAAGGTGTACTGAGAGGCTTTGTTACAGATGAGAATGGCAATGAAATAAACCTGGAATTTCACAAAGAAAATGATATCATCTCAGGTAATCTGGTTCCCAATATTCCAACAGCCGGGAACCTCCAGGCAATGGATGATTGCATCATAGATGTTGTAAATTTTGAGTATGCAATGTCAATAATAAATGAAGATAATAGTTTAACAAAGATGTTTAACGAAACATTGGGAAAAGTTAATTCTAAAATACATTCCCGGTTAACTTCTTTTATTAGCTATAATGCATTGGAAAGATACCAGTATTTTCTCAAAGAATATCCTAATCTGATTAATAGAGTTCCCAATTATTATATTGCCAATTTTTTAGGAATTACTCCAACCCAGTTAAGCAGAATACGAAGAGACTTTGTTAAAAAAAATGGTAACTGATATTATGGATATGATAAATAGGTGGCAGTTACACTTGAACACAGAGAATGTATCCGTTTCCGTGGATATTTCAACCTTATAAGTAACACCATATACAATTCTGGCGGAGTCATTCTGTAATGTAACAGTTGTTTAATAAATTTACCGCTTTATGAACCTTGCATGATTGGCATTCCGGACATGAATCTGAGCCGCAATGGTTATTTAATTAATAGTTTCTTAAAATTTTAACTTTTCCTTAATCTTTCTTAACCAGACCTTAACTATATGCAGGTTAAACCTGTTTTACTTTTGTTGCAGTAATAACTAATTTAATAAGGAGGAAATTTTATGAAAACATCAATTCTTGCAATTTGTTTGGTTTTGGGAGTTGTTTTTGCGTACAGCTTTTCAAAAGCCGGTAAAGTAAATGAGAAAGATGGTAAAGCTAGTGTTAAAATTTTAACCGGGAAAAATGGAGAAATCAGTATTGTTGATACAATTATTTCATTTACCGTGGATTTTAACGAGAGTCTTATTAATGATTTGCTGAAAATCTATGGGGTTGATGAAAAAGGTGAAAATGTTGTTAAAAACATTTTTGTATGCACTAATGAAGACAGTCAAAATAAATACATGAAATTTGTTAGTGCCGATGGAGATACTATAATGGCGCAAATTTCAAATTGTTGTTCGGTTAATGGAGATTCGTTAAAAAGATGTTGCCAGGAACAAACAGGTACAAAAATGTTATGTTGCGCTGCTAATTGCGATTCTTTTAAAAAATGTAATTTTCAGCAATCCTGTACTAATTTTTGTGACGGAAAAGATGGCAGTAAATCATCGAACATGATCTTACAGTCCTGTTCCGGAAACTCAAAAGAATTAAAGAATGGTATGTGTAAAGTAATAATTATTGAAGGAAATGAAGCCGGAAGTAATAAGAAATTTAAGATTATATGTTTAAGCGGAGATTTTTCCTGTACAAAAATTTGTAACGATAAAAGCGGAATAAATCAAAAAAATATTTGCGACAGGACTGCCACAAAATGTTGTATTGAATCAGGGGAATGTTCCAATAAGAATGTAAATAGTGAAAAGCAAGATATCCCGTCTTTCAATACAGAGAATAATCTTAAAATTGAAAGGCTTGAATTTTATCCAAACCCAAACAATGGCAAATTTAATCTGAACTTTGTTCTGCCGGAAAAAGGAAATACAAAAATAACCGTGTTTGATTCTGACGGAAAAGAAGTATATAAAGAAGCTTTATCCGGTTTTACCGGCGAATATAACAAATCAATTGATATCTCTGCCGAAGGAAAAGGAATATACTTACTGAATGTAGAACAAGGAGACAAGGTAATTAACAGGAAACTTATTGTTAAATAGAGTAGTGGTTTTTAGCGAAAAGCTGCCTTGGAAACCAGGCAGCTTTTTTATTTATATTTGTAATGGATATTTTTAATTATTAAAATCTCTATTATAATTACATTAAAGAAGAAATTATGAACCCTGATAGTTTTAAAGAATTCAAAGAAGTACTTTCTCAATTTAATATTTTAGATGAAGATGATTTTAAACTTGTCTCTCCATATCTGAAAACATTAAAATTAGCTAAGAAAGAATATTTTGTAAATTTAAATCAAAAAATCACACATATTGGTTTCATAGTTAAAGGTATTTTTCGTACTTACTATATTAGTGAAAAAGGGAACGAGATTACAACATGTTTTTGTTATGAAAAAGGATTTATAAATACCATGCAGTTATCTATGGCACAAATCAACACACCCTGTGCAATTCAGGCAATCGAGCCAAGTGAGTTACTTATAATGTCATTTGATGATTTGAATAAACTTTTTTCACAATCTAAAAACTGGTTGACTCTGGCTTATAAATCAACTCAGATGGGGGTAATTAATTTGTTTAATTTTTCAACGAATATGTCGGAAAAAGAAGCTTTTGATAAATACAATGAATTTAATAGATTAAACCCTGGGTTAGTTAATAGGGTTCCCTTGCAATATTTAGCCTCGTATCTCGGAATAAGTAAAGAAACATTGAGCAGGGTGAGAAAAAAGCAGGCCTTATGATTTTTTTGATTTAGGTCAACTAGATTCGTTTTTCTTGTTCGGATTTTTGTACCATAAATTTTAGATTAAAAAGATATGGAAACAAAAAAATATGAACAAAGAGTAAAAGAACGCTACGCAGGTGTTTCTGACAGAAAAAAAAATGAAGAAATATTAAATTCCGGAAGTAGTTCCAATGGAAAAAATATTTTTCAGGAAATAAGCCAGAAAATCGGTTATTCAACGGAACAAATTAATTCCGCACCCGAAGAATCAAATTTAGGTGCCGGATGTGGAAATCCTCTGGCATTTTCATACATTAAAAAAGGCGACACCGTTTTGGATTTAGGCTGTGGTGCAGGCTTTGATTGCTTTATCGCATCAAAAATTGTTGGTGAAACAGGAAAAGTTATAGGAGTGGACTTTACTCCGGAAATGATTGAAAAAGCAAAAATGAATGCTGAAAAAAATGGCTACACTAATGTTGAGTTTATTTTAGCCAGTATTGAAAATATTCCATTACCTGGTAATTCAATTGATTTAATTATTTCAAATTGTGTTATTAACCTGTCATTACAAAAACAGGCTGTGTTAAATGAAACACACAGGTTATTAACCGAAGGCGGTCATCTTTCAATCAGTGACATGGTATTGGTAAAACCATTACCAATACATATTTTAGAAGCCATCCAATCTCAAATCAGTTGTTTTGGCAATGCTGAATTGAAAAATAATTTTCTGGAGATGTTTGGGAAGGCAGGATTTAAAAATACAAAGATTTTAAAAGAAACCCGGTACCCGATAGAGGTTATTTTATCAAACCCTACTGCAGCATCAATTGTTGTAAAATTAAACCTATCTGAAAAAGAAATAAAAGATGCTGTCGCTTCTATACTAAGCTCCACTTTTTACGCAGAAAAATAATTTCCGGTTTGTATGGAACTTTTTAATAAGCATAGTACAACTATGCAGGCTGTTTTTATTGAAATGCCCGTTGGTCAGTTAATGGTAAAAGATACAGAAATTCCAATTCCTGGGCGCAATGAGGTTTTGGTAAAAATTGACGCTACATCGATTAATCCTTCTGATATTGGAAGGATTAAAGGCGCACTTGCCGGAAATGATATCGACTCCTACATTCCTGGAATAGAAGGTAGCGGAACAGTTGTTTCTGCAGGAAAGGGACTTTTACCCCATCTATGGCTTGGCAAAAGAGTAGCCTGTACATCTGTTTACAGAACAAGTGGTACATGGGCCGAATATATGGTTACATCTGCTGCTATGTGTTTTCCTGTTAGTAGGAAAGTTTCAGATGAGCAAGCTGCTATGTCGCTGGTAAATCCTCTTACAGCGATTGCTTTATTTGATATTATCAAACGTGGTAAACATAAAGCAATTATAAACACTGCTGCTGGGAGTGCTTTGGGGCGAATAATAGAACTGCTGGGCAATCATTATCAAATACCAGTAATTAATATAGTAAGGAATAGAAATCATCTGGAACAGCTTAAAGCTTCCGGTTCAAAGTATGTTTTAGACAGTTCCGATGGTTTATTCCTAAATTATTTATTCTCATTAGTACGCGAATTAAAAGCCACTCTTCTTTTAGATGCTGTTTGCGGCAAACAATTATATGATATAATTAATGTGCTTCCATATAACAGTTCAGTTATCTTATATGGAAATCTTTCTGAAGATAGTCATGTTGCTGTGAATCCATCTGCAATCATTGCAAATAAAATTCAAATATCTGGTCTTTATCTTGGAAATGTGGTGAAAGAAAATAACCTTTTTAAGAATATTATGAATGTCAGGCGGGTCAGTAAGTTGTTCCAAACAGATTTGGAAATTAAAATTCAAAATAAATTTCCTCTGAACATGGCTCAGGTCGCATTAGAAACATATATAAAGAACATGTCTGCCGGAAAAGTTTTATTAATCCCTCATGAACATAATAAATAAGTTAACATTTAAAAAAATGTATGAAAAAGATAAGCAATTTAAAGAGAAATTTAATTATAACACAAGGTTTTATATATGTGTTTATAATTATTCACTCCATACTATGGCATGTTTTTAATATTCATTGGTTAACAAAGTTATGCCCATCTAAGTTAGCTGAACATGTTGGATCTTTAGAGTTTAATTTTACAGTACTTTTTTGGATTTTGGTTTTTATTTCAACTCTTTTTGTGGGTCGTGCTTTTTGTGCATGGGGCTGTATGTTTGGTGCTTATCAGGATTTTATTCTACGGCTGTTTAATAAAATAAAAATTAAACCTCTTAAAAATAAGTTTGGTATCTGGTCAATGAGGATAATCATCCTTATTTATATTTTAGGAACCCTATTCTCGATCAATATAACCTGGCCTACTTTTTATTGGTTTCTTGCATTTGTTGTAATAGTAGGTTTTATAATATGGATTATTGTAGAGAAAAAGGGCACTGTTAAAAACCTCTTTCTTTTACCAAAATACCTTTGGCTGGTTCAGTTTCTTGGTAGTATCGTTGCAATGTGGATTGTTTTAAATGTTTTTCAAAAAGGTATCACAACTGCATTTGACAAATACGGAGTACTTGATGATTTTCAAACATTAGGTAAAATAATTATTGTAATAACCACTTTGGTGCTTGTGGCATTTGGACTGGCAGTGGAGAAAAGATTTTTTTGCAAATATTTATGTGCTTATGGTACTTTGTTACGATTTCTGAGTGCGATTCCATTTTCAAAAAGATATAAAGTGAAAATAACTTCAATAAAGTGTACAGAATGTAAAAAGTGCGATAAGGAATGTTTAATGGATATTAAACCAATGGAAGAAATAATTAAGCATGGGGAAGTGAAAAATCCCGAATGTATAAATTGTTTGCAATGTGTTGCAGTATGTCCTGCTGGAGCTATAAAATTCAGCAATAAACCAATTGATAGATAAATCTTAAGATTTTAAATTTAATTAAACATGGAAAATATGAGAACAAATTCATTTTTTAAAAAAATTACAGTTTTAGTGTTTTTTTTAATCACAATTACTGTATCAGGCCAGACAGATCAGTCTGGATCATTAAAAGGAAAGATAATAGATAAAGCAACAAAGCAATCTTTACCCGGAGCATCTGTTGTTATAAAAGACTCTCAAAACGGAACCTCTACTGATGATAAAGGGGTGTTTCTTTTGAGTCATATTAAAGAAGGAGTTTATACACTGGTTGTAAGTTTTATCGGATACCAGGAAAAAACAATAAATGATGTTCAGATATTAAGGAACAAGACAAATTATATGGAAATAGAAGTTGAAGAAACTGCTTATCTTGTACAAGATGTTACAGTGCAGGCGCATAGATTTGAAAATAAACGAATGTCGCCTATTTCAAGTTTCGATTTTTCGCGTGAAGAAATTTCAATTAATCCGGGATCACAGGGCGATATCTTCAGGGCAATAGGAATGTTACCCGGTGTTTCAAGTAGTGGTGGTCAGTATTCGGCAATTGCTGTTCGTGGCCAGGGAACAAGAGATAATGTTTATATGGTTGATGATATTCCTGTTACCGAGGTAGGGCACCTTGAGTTTGGAGCTGCAGGTTTTAATGATCCGAATGGCGGTCGTTTTAGTATTTTTGCCCCAAGAGTAATTGATCATGCCGAATTTATCGGTGGAGGCTTTGATCCCCAATATGGCAGGAAAAGTGCATCGTACCTGGGGCTGGGATTAAAAGAAGGAAATAAAGAAGATTTTATTATTGATGGCCAGTTAGATTTATTAGGTTTTACAATTAATTATGACGGGCCAAGTTATATTCATAAAAACACAAGCTTGTTTCTTTCTGCCAGGTATCAGAATTTCTCACTTCTTGAAAATTTAGTAAATTTAAAAGCAAGTGGCCTTCCTAAATACCAGGATTTTATATTTAAATCAACTACTCAATTGGGAGAAAAAAACAAACTATCAGTAATAGCGATTTATAGTCCAGAGACATTTTTAAAGGATGTGAGTCATGTTAAAGAAGATAAGGAACTTAAGGGATTGATTCTTATGGATGAGGCTAACTCAAAAACAATTCTTGGTATTAATTTAAGAACTCTTACTGGTAAGAATAGCTATTTGAAGAATATTCTTTACTACAATTTCTTATCGTATAATAATTCCATAGGGGTTCCATATCCCAAAATTAATTCAGAAGGAGGTCTAATAGAAGAAAACAATATTCCTTTTGAAAATAATTTGAGAAAAATTGATTATTCTGAATCAAAAATAGGTTACAGATCAATATATACGATCCATTTTAAGAATAATTCAAATATTACAGCCGGAATAGATTTAGACAGGGTAGATGTCTCTAACAACAGGAAATTAAGCAGAATGGATACTGCTTATGTCTTTAATTCTTCATATTTAACACCTGGCTCAACCCAGTATTATTTTAACATTCTTCCTGTAAATTATAACGCAGATTATAATGATTTTGCATATAATGCTTCAGCGTATTTAAATTATTCTTTGTTGTTTTTTAAGAGGTTATCAGTAAATGCCGGATTAAGATATGACTATAGTGGTTTTTCAGATGAGAATTCAATATCTCCCCGTTTAAGCGGAAGCCTTCAATTAAATGAAACAAATAGTATAAATTTTGGTACCGGTATCTTTTATCAGGATCCGGCATATTCAGATATTGCCGATCAGCCATCGGATAAAAAACTTAAACAGGAAAAGGTAATTCATTACATTTTAGGATATAAGAAATACTTCACTTCTGATTTGAAATTTACAATTGAGGCCTGGTATAAAGATTTCGATAATATGGTAGTAAGACCTGTTATAGGTCAGGTAGTGCAAAACAATTCAGGCGAAGGCTGGGCAAGTGGAATTGATGTAAACTTAACAAAACGTTTAATAAAGAAAGTTCACGGGCAGATCGGATATTCATATATGCAAAGCAAACGCAATGACAATGATGGTTATGGAGAGTATGATTTTTCATTTAGTCAACCTAACCAGGTTAATCTATTAATTGGTTATAAGCCAAATGAAAGATGGATATTGTCATCGAAATTTCGTTATGCAACAGGTAAACCAACGGATAAATATATTATACATAATGATGTGTTTAATAACCCTTCAAATGTCAGGTATTCAGAAGAAATTATTGGAAAAAATTTAGATCGCTTTCCCGACTATATTAGTTTAGATGTTCGTGCAGATTATAAATTTAAGATTAAAAAAGTTGGAATAACAGCCTTTATAGACATTGTTGACATTTTAAATAGACTTAACCCGACAAGTGTATGTTTTAATTATTTAACCGGTGAAACTTTTTATGATGGTATTTCCATTTTTCCAACTTTTGGTTTGAGATTTCAGTACTAGACATATATGATCAAAGTACAAGCATTAAGTGCCTGCACTTTGATCATATTGTTTTTTTATTAATTATATGGAAATAAGTATGTTGTTTTTTGAAAGAAAAGAAAAAAATATATAACAATGTGAATTAAATTAAATATGATTGCTGTCATTATTTCAAACGTAGATTATTAACAGCTCTTTTATTATGAAATGTTCATCATATATAAATAACGAACAGGTTTTTATCATACCTGCAATGAATATGATAAATGCTGATTTAAGCTGCTCAAATGCTTCTGCGTTTATTAGATACTATAGCGATTACACTGAAGAAATTAAAAAAAATAATTTTTTTATTAGAAGGGGATATGTTAATAATAAACTGGGAATTGTAAAAAAAGGAATTTTCAGAGGTTTTATTATTGATGAAGATGGTAATGATATTAGTTTGGCATTTTATAAAGAAAATGATATTATCTCTGGAAATTTTGCTCCGGATATTCCATCATCAATGAATATTCAGGCAATTGAAAATGGTATAGTTGAAGTAGTAAATTTTAAGTATATAATGTCAATTATAATGAAAGATGAAAAACTAATTAAAATATTTAATCAGACATTAGGAATGATTCATTTAAATATTCATTCCCGTTTAGCTTCTTTTATAAGTAATAATGCTTTAAAAAGGTATTTATATTTCCTCAGGGAATATCCTGGTTTAGTAAACAGAATACCAAACTATTATATTGCAAATTTTCTGGGAATTACCCCCACTCAGTTAAGCAGAATAAGAAAGAAATTTGCAAAAAAATAATTAACAGGTTTAAATTTCAAAATATCCTTAGTTTTAAAACACACTCTTGTCTGTCAAGTGTCGGAAGACGTAAGTAAGATGTCTGATGTGTCCTGGAATATTGTTCAGGAGTAATTCAAAAATGAACATCTGGCTTGTTCCATTTGACCCCCTATATAATATTTTATCGCAAGAATTGCAAACCGAATCCCTGTTTCTGCAAATAGTATTTCTTGTGATGTCCGTTCCTTTGTATCATAATATATCATTAAACAAAAGAATATGAAAAATCAAATTGAAAACAGGTTTGCAAAATCATCCTTAATCAGTATTATACTGACAGCAATAGCAACATCGGTACACCACTATTATGAGATAGGATTCTTTGTTCTTATTCTAATCGCCATTTTTATAGTCCTGCCATCATTGCTGATGTTTTGGTTTAAGAATACGGGCAAAAAAATATACCTCTGGATTTACGGATTTCTCAGTATCTGGCTTGTTTTTGCTTTCGGCTTTATTGACGGATTATGGAATCATACATTAAAAAATCTTGGTTCCGGCATAAACAGTTTAGTTATGTCTTTTCACGGTTCTGTGCATAGTATAGGTGCAAGTATAGTTGAAACAGATTTAGCGGGAAATTATATTTATCAGGGTACAGGCATGCTAACTTTTATAGCAGCCATTTTCGCTGCATATTATGGGTATAGATTCATTAAAGAAGAGAATCGTATGAAATCAATAACAAATTAATTATATAAATAAAGTAAATATTTTATGAAAATTGTAATAATAACATATACAACATTATTTTTTATGTTTGCTTTCCTGACGGATGTGAAAGCCCAGAATGATACTTCTTTGGAAATAACTCTGGATTCACTTATTAATTCAGCTTTGCATAATAACCCGGAACTTAAAACAGGTCAGATCCAATCGGAAATTAATAACATTACCGTTTCCAAAACGAAATCATTATTACTTCCAAATGTGTCTGCCGGAGCTTCGTATGAAGTTACAGATCAAAATAAGTCCGGAAATGATTTTAATACTGCAAATGGTGGAATAAATGCAATTCAGGAGATATACTCTTTTGGTAAAAACAAAGCCATGATTGAGCAATCAAAATTTCTTTATCAGGCACAATTATCAAACTACAATTCGCAACAACAGGATATAATACTTCAGGTAAAACAACAATACTTTATTTATTTAAAATTTTATAATCTGTTAGAAGTAGCAAAAAGTAACTGCGAACAAGCAGAATTATTTCTTGTGGTTTCAAAAGAAAAGAAATTACAGGGAATAGGAAAACAAAGTGATATATTAAAATCGGAATCAGATTTAGCAGATGCAAGGTTTATATTAAATGTGTATGAGAATTCAATTGAGAAAGCGAAAAATGAACTGACCCGTTTAACAGGCTTAAACATTGCTGAAACATCAATCCTTTCAGGAGACCTTTTTGTAAATAATAGTTCAATCCTGAAGATTAATCCTGATTCCATGTTACTCATTGCTAAACAAAATTATCCTGAGATAAAAGCCCTTGATAATCTTATCGTATCACAGGAATGGTATATAAAATCAGTTAAAGCAGAAAGACTTCCTGAAATAAGTTCTAAAGCTGGTTACAACCTTTATTATAATCCTGTTTTAAAAGATGCCGGCTACTGGAACGTTGGTTTAACAATGCGATGGAATATTTTCGATAGCAACCAGAAAAATAAAGAGGTTAAAATCGAAGAACTTCAAAAGAAATCCATGTATAGCCAGAAAGATGATCTTTTATTAAATCTCAAAAAAGAACTGGATAACCAGGTATTAGCTCTTAAAGAATCTTACAACCAGATAAAGATATCAGAAACATTGTTAACAAGCACTTCAGAAAATCTCAGATTAGTAGAGGAAGAATACAGGAATGGTGTCAGTTCTATGCTTGAATTAACGCTTGCCCGTACATCAGATTTTAACGCTAAAGAAAAAGAGATAAATGCATGGGCAACCTATCAGATTTCTTCAGCCCAAATAGAAAGAATTTTAGGAATCATCTCAATAAAATAATAATAATATGAAAAATAAGAATATCCTTATTGCGTTGATTTTAATTATCGGAATTGCAATATCCTGTAACCAGGAAACAACCGATAAACAACAATGTGAAACAATTGTTGTAAAGCGCAGGACATTAAGTTCAACAGTATTGGCAACAGGTGTTATTGAACCAGAAGTTGGCGCGGAAGTCCGTGTTGGTTCAAGAGTTTCAGGAGTTGTGAAGAAATTGAATATCAATGTTGGCGACAGTGTTAGAAAAGGCGATATGCTTGCTTGTCTTGACCAGTCAGAACTTATGGCACAGTATAATCAGACGAAAGCATATCTCGAAAATGCTGAAACAACATTAAAATTTGCACAGATTGAAAAAGATCGCCTTGAATCCCTTTTGAAAAAAGATTTTACATCTGCACAATCCTATGATCTGGCTGTAAAAAATTATGAAATAGCAAAGGCGCAGGTAGCACAGGTATCTGCTAACCTTGATTATGCAAAGATTCAACTTGACTATACGAAAATTATTGCACCGATAAGTGGTGTGGTAGCATCTGTAACAACACAGGAAGGGGAAACCGTTGCGGCCATGTTTGCCGCTCCTACATTTCTAACCATAATAGATTTAAACCGGCTTGAAGTAAAAGCGTATGTTGACGAGACTGATATCAGCAAAGTAAGTATAGGGCAAAAAGCGGAATTTACTGTTGATACATATACCGGGATTGCATTTGAAGGGATAGTTAAAGCAATCTATCCAAAGGCAGAGATTAAAGATAATGTTGTTAATTATATCGTAATAATTGAAATAACAGATAGTAAAGACAAAATCCTCCGTCCTGAAATGACAGTAACAATTAACATTCATAATGAATCATTTGAAAATATAATTGCCATCCCTAACAAAGCAATTACGCATAAAGAAGGAGATAACTATGTTTATGTATTCAAAGACGGAAATCAGGTTGAAAGAAAAATCATAACAGGAGTAAAAGACAAGTCATTCACACAAATTATAAACGGATTAACTGAGAATGAAAAAATAATCTTAAGTAAATAAAAACTTTTAAAAATGATACAATTAAAAAACTTATCAAAAATTTATGGAAAAGAAAGCGGTCAGCAGGTGAAAGCACTCGACAATGCTAATCTTACCATACAGAAAGGTGAATTTGTTGCAGTGATAGGCGCATCAGGTTCCGGAAAATCAACACTGATGAATATTCTTGGAATGTTGGACAGACCGACATCCGGTGAATATTACTTGGAAAACAGGGAGGTGAGCACCTTAACAGATGATGAACTGGCCAATATCCGGAACAAGAAAATTGGTTTTGTCTTTCAGAAATTTCATCTTTTACCAAAAACTACTGCGATTGAAAATGTTGAATTGCCATTGATTTATTCTGACCGGAAAGATATTCGTAAAATGGCCGCAGATGCATTGTCAAGTGTCGGTCTGAGCAACAGGAGCAAGCATCGTACGAACGAATTGTCAGGTGGGCAGCAACAAAGAGTAGCAATTGCAAGGGCACTGGTTAATGAACCCGAAGTTATTCTGGGTGATGAACCTACCGGAAATCTTGATTCAAAATCGGGACTCGAAGTGGTTGGGATTTTTCAGGAGTTGAACAGGGCAGGCAAAACAATAATTTTAATTACACATTCCAGTGAAATTGCCCGGCACGCAAATCGTGTCATTCGCATTCACGATGGAAAGATAACTGAAGATTATAAGGTGGAAAACCCTCTTGATGCAAGAACAGAGTTGGCTGAACTTGAAAAAATAAATAATTTATCCAAACAATAAACAATATACAATTATGAATAAATCTAAAATAATAGAAAGCAGTTTCAGAATATTGAGAAGAAATAAGCTGAATACTTTTTTCATGATTCTTGGCAGTGTAATCGGAATAGCTGCGATCAGCCTTACCTTTTCCATGGGAAAAGGCGCCGAAAAACAAATTACTGAAAAAGTAAATAATTTATTTAACCCGAACAATATCTTAATAACATCAGAAAGAGTGGAACTGGGAAGCGGACGTTCATCGGAAAGTGTTCAGGCTAATCTTAAAATTGAAGACATTGACGCGATTATGAACGAAGTTCCCGGAATTACTATGTATGATGTCATTCAGGTTACACCTGAAAAAGATGTTATCTGTGGAAATAAAAATATATCCACAGCCATTAACGGGGGTACTGCTGAAGGTGAACTGGTCTGGAGAAGAAGTGTTATTTCCGGTGAATATTTTACAAAAGCAGATGAAAAAAGTTCAGCAAGAGTAGCTTTGATAGGAACTAAAATTGCAAAGAAATTATTCGAAGATTCAAACCCTGTTGGCGCACAAATTCGTATAGGATCAGTAATATTCACAGTTAAAGGAGTGCTGGAAGAAAAAGGAATTGACCCTCACGGTACTGACCTGGATATGAATGTTATTGTACCTATAACTACGTTAATGAACAGGTTGATGAATGTTAACTATATTGCCGGTGCAAAAATGGAAGTGGAAGATGCCTCCAAAACAGAAGAGATTGCAGAAGAAGTAAAGTCTGTATTAAGAGAAAGACATTCTTTGAATAAAGATGAAGCAGACGATTTTTCTATAGTAACACCCGTTGTAGTGAAAGATGTTATTAATAAAATGAACAGGGTTTTTACTTTGTTCTTACCCTTGATTTCCGGAATAGCACTTATAGTCGGAGGAATAGTAATTGTTGTAATTATGCTCATGTCAGTATCCAGGAGAGTAGGTGAAATCGGATTAAGAAAAGCACTGGGTGCCAGGCCAAAAGACATTATGTTTCAATTTCTTGTAGAGGCTTCTGTGGTGTCATTATTTGGTGGAATTATTGGTTTGATAATCGGTTTGGTTGGAGCGTGGATGTTTATGACATCCAAAGGATTAGAATTTGTTATTCCTTTTGAAACCATTTTAATTGGAGTTGTATTCCCTGTAATTATTGGTATACTGGCGGGTTTTCTTCCGGCACGTAAAGCCTCACGAATGGATCCTATTGGAGCTTTATCATAAAGATGATTTTTTAAGAAATGAAATTAACAAAGAACATAAGATTATCATGGAAGGCACTGCTGATTAACAAATCCCGGACATTTTTTGCTGTCATTGGATTGTCAATTGGTATAACAACTGTCATGGTAATGGTTTCTGTTGGCAATGGTGCAAATAAGAAAATGACAGAGCAGTTTGAGAAGATGGGTGCCAATATGATCGTTGTAAATTCAGGTAAAATGACTAAGATCATAGGAAGACAGCAGACCAGCCTTGTTACAACTCTGACTCTTAAAGATGCAGATGCCATAGTTGAAGAATGTCCCTCTGTAGAAAAAGTTGTGCCCACAGCAGATACTTATGTGAAAATAAAGTTTGGTGATGCTGCCACAATGTCAATGGTACAAGGCGCATCATCCGATTTTACCGAGGTTAAAAATTTTCCTTTAAAAAGCGGTCGTTTCTTTACTGACATTGAAGATAAACAATCAAAAAGAGTTGCAGTACTTGGATCCCAGGTTCAGGAAAATCTTTTTGGAGATAGTAACCCGGTTGGGGAAACCATTTTAATCAATAAAATTCCTTTTGAAGTTATTGGAACATTGATCTCAAAGGGAGTTAGTGCTGACGGAGCCAATGAGGATAAGGTTATTGTTATTCCAATACAAACGTCGTTGAGAAGAGTATTAAACCGGGATTATTTAAACAGAATATTTGTCAAAGCCAGAAACAAAGAAGTGATGAAATCGGCCGAGCTTGAATTGGAATCTTTATTAAGGAAACGACACAGGTTGAATGCAAGAAATAAGGAGAATGACTTTACGTTAGATAATAAACTTAATGCAATGAATGCCGAGAAAGAATCGTCCGAAATGTTTACCTGGTTAATTGTTGGTATTGCCGGAATTTCTTTATTTGTCGGAGGTATTGGTGTATTAGCGGTAATGCTTCTGTCAATCCGCGAACGGACGGGAGAGATAGGATTACGGATTTCTGTCGGTGCAAAGAAGAAGGATATTGTCTGGCAATTTCTGTCAGAAGCATCAATGCTCGGAATTTCAGGTGGAATGACCGGAGTGATTTTAGGATTAATTATATCCTGGGTAATAGGAGCAACAACACAGTGGCAAACGTATATTACTTTTAGTTCTATCGTTTTTTCTGTAGTGTTTTCAATTTCAATCGGATTAATATTCGGAGTGTTTCCTGCTCTTAAAGCTGCCAAATTAGACCCGATTCAGGCATTGCAAAAGGATTAACGTCTACATGAATATTTTATTATTCGAAACTTTATTATAATTAATGTCAAATAATTAAATTTGTAAATATGATTCAAAAAGACATTCCCAAGGAATACAAAAAAAGGATAAATAAAGTTGTAAATTTCATTTTGAAAAACCTGAAAGAAGAACTTCCGTTAGAGAAACTGGCATCTATCGCGAACTATTCACCTTTTCACTTTCAAAAAATTTTTAAACAGGTTATTGGTGAATCCCCAAAACAATATATCATCCGACTGCGACTCGAAAATGCTTCTCATTCAATAATTATTTACAGAAACAAATCAATTACCGAGATTGCTTTAGATAGCGGTTTTTCTTCTCCATCTACTTTTGCACGGGCTTTTAAAAACTATTTTGGAATATCAGCTGAAGAATTAAGAAGCCTTTCGCCCAAAAATAAAATTACTAAACATATGTATATTAATTCAAAAAAACATTTTACAAATGTTGAAAGTGATTTTATAAATAGTACTTATGATATTAAATACTGGACGAAAAATTTAAAAGTTACAGTTTCCAGAATTCCTTCATATAATTTGATATTTGTAAATGCACCGTTGTCTGACACTTTAAAAATTCAGGAAGGGTTTAGGAAAATAATTCAGAAAGCAGAAACTCATGATTTGTATACAGATCAGGTCAAATTTATCGGAATAATATATCCTCATCAGGTACTGTATAGTGCAGCAATAACAATTAGCAATCTTAATAAATTATCGGATGATTTCAATGATACAGTAATTAATGCAGGAAAATATGCAACCTTCAAAATAAAAGGTAATACCTTGCAAACTTTTCATGGTGTTCATGCTTTTTACGAATTATGGCTACCACATAGTGGGTATCAAATCGCAAGTCCACCATTTTGTTTTGAAATACTTACTGAGAATCCCCTGAAAACACCCTACCATAAAATAGAAAGAGAAATTTACATTTCTATAGAACCTACTTAATATTATTTTCTGCAAGTTTTGCAAACAGTTCCGCAAGAACAGCAAAATATTCTTTTTTTACCATTCGTACTTTTAAGCTATAATTAATTCATTTTTATTATGGTTAAAAGAACTTTAAAAACAGTATCTATTTTTTCGGTCTTAAGCATTATTACAGTCATTGCATATTGCCAGACAAAAACAATCGGCTATAAGAACAAAGGAACACTAACCTTTAATACGAGTAATTATAGTAATAACAAAGGGAAATCAATAATTTACTTATATAAAAAAGAAGATAAGATTCCCGGAATACCATCAATGAAAGCAAGCGGTGAAATTGTGAATAACAAATCGGTAATAGTTTTTAAAGACGTTCCTTATGGAAATTATGCGGCCATCTTGTTTCAGGATGAGAATTCTAATGGAGAGTTAGATCATTCATGGGGTTTTCCTGCCGAACCCATGGGCTTTTCAAATGGATGGAAACTGTCTATATTTACCGGATCCGGAATGCCAACCTTTGAAAAATTAAAATTTGAATTTTCGGAACAAAAAAATGTGTGTGAAATCCATATTAATTAAATTCATTCATATATAATTTAGCTTAAATATAAATTTTATCTTAGCCTATAAATAGGGCTTTCTTAAAAAAAAAATTTTACAATCCGATATCTTATAATAAAAGTGAAAAGCCGGAATTTTAAAATAGTAGTAGCAAAGGACGCAAAGGATTTTTCAGAGGGAAAAGAGATTATTCTTGAATATGTTGAGTGGCTGGGGATGGATTTGTCTTTCCAGAATTTTGATATTGAAATCAGCAATTTACAGAAAATGTATTCCGAACCTGTCGGGGGACTTATTCTCGCTTCAATAAATAATAAAACTATTGGAGTAGCCGGAATCAGAAAATTTGACAGTAATGATTGTGAATTAAAAAGAATGTATGTAAAACCAGATTTTAGAAATTCAGGTATGGGAAAACAGTTATTAAAATATGCCATAGAATTAGCAATAAAACTAAACTATAAAAAGATAAAACTTGACACACACGATTCAATGATAGCTGCTATTAAACTATATCTTGACTATGGATTTGTTGAAATACCGGCATATCGTTATAATCCAAATGAATCGGCCAGATACTTTGAATTAAATCTGGAAAATTATAATCCAGAACATTAAATATACCTTTAAAAATAGTACAAATAATATTCTGACTTAAACCGGATTTATGCTGTTAATTAACCGGTTTATTATATTCTGATACAACTTTCAGATAGCTGTATATAATTTAATAAAAATTATTGAAAAATATTTGCAAAATATGTATTAGAAAGTTTATATTTGCCAAATCAAATATGTAGATATGCTTAAACACATAAACAATATTAAACCATTTGTAAAGGAAAAAGGTTTTGATGAATGCCTGGAATTATTACGTGCTTTAGCTGACCAAACACGCCAGGAAATTTTGATAGTTTTAATTAACGAAAAAGAAATATGTGCAAATGATATAGCTAAACATTTCAAGCTTTCACGCCCAACAATTTCTCATCATCTGAACTTAATGAAACGATCAAAAATTCTTTATTCCCGCAAAGAAGGGAAAGAAATTTATTATTCCATTAATAAAGTATATATAAAGGAATTAATTACTTCCTTTTTAGAAAATCTGGATAAATGTTGTTGATTTTTTTAAAGTAAATGATAATGGAATAAATTTTTTCAATAAATATGTCGACATGAATAACCATATAAACACATATGCACTTTAAATGAATAAGTGATTTTAATATGAACAAATAAAAGAATAGAGTGGTATAGTTGGAAAGTTTATAACAATGCAATTATATTTTTTATCTATTCTGATTAATTGACAACAAAGTTTCTGATATAAATAATTTTTTAAAAATAAAATGATAGATATTCCGTTATTAACCAGCGAAAAGAGTGTTTTAGAACATTCTGAAGATGTTTTATACACTAGTGCAAATTTTACAAGTACATCTGCATTTATTGAATACTTCAGCGATTACACTGTAAAAATTAAAAAGAATGAATATTTTATTTATAAAGGTCATATAAATAAAAAATTAGGGATAATAAAAAAAGGAATTCTGAGAGGTTTTACTACAGATGAAAATGGAAATGAGATTAGTTCCTGCTTTTATAAAGAAAATGACATTGTTTCGGGCAATGTTGCTCCTAATATTCCTTCATCGGTAAATATTAAAGCAATTGAAGACTGCATTGTTGCTGTTGCCGATTTTGAAAACACAATGTCTTTGATAATGAAAGATGAAAATTTAATAAAAAAATATAATGAAACATTAGGAATGGTCTATTCATTAATTAATTCCAGAGTTACTTCATTTATAAATTTAAATGCTCTTGAAAGATATCAGTACTTTCTTAAGGAATACCCTAATTTGATTAACAGAGTGCCCAATTATTATATTGCAAATTTTTTAGGAATTTCACCTACCCAGTTAAGCAGGATAAGAAGAGAAATGGTTAAGAAATAGTTTACTTCTTATTTCTTAACAAATGTAAATATTTAAGACATTATTAAATATTATCTGTTCTTTCTGCTTTGATATAATAAATCATGATATACGCATAATCAGCATAAATACAGTATGCTGTGAATTTTATGCATGGAAGGGTACTTTCGGGCGACTATGATTTCTATATAAATATTTTTGTATTGAAAATAATCCCACTTAAAAAATAATCTTAAATAAAAGATACATTATTTGATTACAAATGTAAATGGAATCCATTTTTTCTTAAAATATTTTTGTGTCAGATATTTATTCTAAATGTTAACATAGTTTATTATGAAAAAACAAATAATATTAAAACTAATAGTTTTTAGCATTTTTTTGGCAGGATATATGCCTGCAATTGACGCCCAAAACAGTCTTGATAAGTATATTGAAAACGGATTAAAAAACAATCTTGTTCTGCAACAAAAGAACATTAGCCTGGATAAAGCTTTATATGCTTTAAAAACAGCCAACAGCTTATTCTTTCCGTCCATAGAAATAAAAGGTGATTACCAGTCGGGTGAGGGCGGAAGAAGCATTTCCATACCCTTAGGCGATATGCTTAATCCGGTTTATAGTACCTTAAACCAGCTTACCTCCAGCAATGCCTTTCCTGAAATTAACAATGTGGAAACTACTTTCTTTCCTAATAATTTTTATGACGTAAAAGTCAGAACAATGCTGCCAATTATTAATGCCGATTTAATCTATAACCGTCAAATTCAGAAGCAACAAGTTATTATGCAGGAATATGATGTGGAAATCTATAAAAATGAATTAACTAAAAATATTAAAGTAGCCTATTATAATTATATAAGTGCTGCAAAGTCCATTTCTATATACGAAAGTGCTTTAAACCTGGCTCATGAAGGAAAGAGAATAAACGAAAGTCTTGTAAATAATGGTAAATCAGTAAAAGCATATGTGTTAAGGTCGGAAAGCGAGATACAGAACCTGGAAGCAAAGAAAACTTCAGCTTTGCAACAAACTAAAAATGCTCAAATGTATTTTAACTTTATTATAAATGCAGATGCAAACCAAAACATAGATACTTCAGATATTCCGTTGATTGATCAAAAGATTATGGAGCAATACCTTCTTAATGAAGTATCTGTTAACAACAGAACTGAATTAAAAGTATTGAAACAATCGGCATCAATTTATGAAAGTGTTTTAAAGATGAACAAAGCTTATTGGTTTCCTAAAATTAATGGCTATCTGGATCTTGGCTCCCAGGAAAGTGACTGGAAATTTAATGATAAATCGAAGTACTATTTTTTCGGTTTTCAATTGGATATACCGCTTTTTGCTGCCGGAAAAAATAGATATAAAATTAAAGAATCTGAACTTGATCTGAAAAACCAGTTATCGAATAATGCATATATTAACAATCAGCTTCAACTCTCAGCGAATATGGCTAAGAATAACTTACGTACATCTTATGAGAATTATGAGGCAAGTATCAAACAACTTGATGCAGCAACAGCATATTACAACCTTATTGAAAAAGGATATAAAGAAGGGATTAACACTTTTATCGAAACTATAGATGCCAGAAATCAATATATGTCTGCTTCACTTCAGAAAGTAATTAATAAATATCAATTATTGGCAGCTATAGCAACTTACGAAAGAGAAATAAATAATTAACATAAAACATATAGTTACAATGAAAAATAATAAAGGATTTATTGTCACAGTAGTCATAAGCTTATTCTTATTCGGTGGATGTGGTAAGCAGAAAAATAATATTTTAATAACAAAAACGGATGAAGCAATTCCGGTTAAAGTATTATTACTTAATAAAACAGATGTAAGCAGGAGTGTTTTTTCATCAGGACAATTTACTACTGATGATGAAACATTGCTTTCTTTTAAAACAGGTGGACTAATAAATAAACTATTTGTTAAAGTTGGTGATCGAATAAAAAAAGGACAACTTTTAGCAACGCTCGATTTAACTGAAATATCATCTCAGGTAAATCAAGCTCAACTTGTTTTTGATAAAGCAACAAGGGACTTATCAAGAGCGGAAAATCTCTATAAAGACAGTGTGATATCATTGGAACAACTTCAAAATGCAAGAACAGCTTTAGAGCTTGCAAAACAACAATTAACAGGAGCAAAATTTAATTTGTTATATTCAGAGATAAGAGCTACAAATGATGGAGTAGTGCTGGAAAAAATGGCAAATGAAGGTCAAATAATGGGACCAGGAATGACTGTTTTAAAGATAAGTAATAAGGGTATAACTGATTGGATTTTACGGGTTGCTGTAAGTGATAAGGAATGGGCTCAAACTACAATAAATGATAAAGCTAAAGTTAATATAGAAGGATTGAACTTGAATAACCTAAATGGATATGTTTATTCAAAATCAGAAAGTGCCGATCAGATGACAGGGGCATTTACTATTGATATCAAACTAAAAGATGCAAGAAAATTAGATATAGCATCGGGTATGTTTGGAAAGGCTGAAATATTGATTTCTAAAATAAGTAATGGATGGCAGATTCCTTATGATGCATTACTTGATGGTAATGCAGATCAAGGTTATGTATTTGTTACAAATGATAATACGAATGCTATAAAAGTGCCTGTGAAAATTGCTTCAATTGATAAAAACAATATTCTTATTTCAGATGGGCTGGCAAATTATACTTCCTTGATAGTATCCGGTAGTGCCTATTTAACAGATAAGTCGGCTATAGTAGTGGTAAGTAATTAGTTATATTTAAATAAAGCAAAATGAAAATATCAGAATATTCAGTAAAAAACTATCAGTTTACTTTGGTTATTTTTATAATGGCCATTGTGGTAGGTATTACAACATTGCTAAATATGCCTCGTTCCGAAGATCCGGAAATGAATGCGCCAATGTATAGTGTCGTTGTTATATTTCCGGGAACTTCACCTCAGGATATGGAAGAATTGGTTGTAAAACCTGTTGAGAAAAAGATTTCGGAATTAGATGATATAAAACGAATTAAAACTGTTATTAATGATGGTGTTGCAGTAGTTGTAGTAGAATATAAGTACGAAAGCGATGTGAATGAGAAATATCAAGAGCTTGTTGGTGAGGTTAATGCTATGCGTAAGGAATTACCTGAAGATATTTTAAGTATAGATGTTAAGAAATGGTCGCCAAATGATGTAAATATTCTGCAAATTGCTATGGTCTCAGAAAATGCATCAAAAGAGCAATTAAAGAAGTGTGCAGAGAGCTTACAAGATGTACTGGAGAAAATTAAGCCATTACAAAAAGTCAAAATAAGCGGATTACCCGACCAAATAGTAAGAATTGATTTAAGGCTTGATAAGCTTGCGCAAATGCATATTCCTGTTAATGCAATTATTGGAAGTTTACAAAGCGAAATAGCCAATATCCCGGGTGGAAGTGTATTGGCTGGTAATAAGGCTTTTAATATAAAGACCAGTGGAAACTATAAATCTGTTTCTGAAATCGAGAATACAATTGTTTATAGCATTGATGGGAAGAATATATGCTTAAAAGATGTTGCCAATGTCCATTTAGATTATGAAGAAGCAAAACATATTATTCGTTTAAATGGACATAGATGTGTATTGGTTAATGCTGCACAAAAACCTGGATTTAACATAACGCAAACGCAAAAAATATACGCGCCGGTAATTGAAAAATTCAAAAAGACGTTGCCGCTTAATATTGAATTAATAAATTCATTAGATCAAGCCGAAAATGTGAATATTCGTTTAGGTGGATTAGGAATGGATTTTTTAATAGCTATATTGTTAGTAGCAATTACCCTTTTACCGTTAGGTTATAGAGCTGCAACAGTAGTAATGATTTCAATTCCGTTATCACTGTCAATTGGGCTTGTGTTATTAAATACATTTGGATTTAATATGAATCAGCTAAGTATTGTTGGGTTAGTTGTTGCATTAGGGTTATTGGTAGATGACAGTATCGTAGTTGTTGAAAATATTGAACGGTGGCTACGCGAAGGATATTCTAGAAAAGATGCAACATTAAAAGCTACAAAACAAATTGGTTTGGCTGTTATTGGTTGTACAGCTACGTTAATTATTGCATTTATGCCTTTAGTGTTTTTACCGGAAGGTGCAGGTGATTTTATCAGAAGTTTACCTATGGCTGTTATTTTTTGTGTACTTGCCTCTATGTTAGTTTCACTTACTATTATTCCATTTTTATCAAGCCGAATACTGAAGCAACATTCAGGACAAGCTTCGGGTAATTTATTTTTACGTGCTTTAAAGGCAGGTATTCATAAAGTTTATGGTCCAATTTTAAATAAAGCATTAAAGCATCCGATAATTACTATTATTATAGCTGCTGTTATTTTTGCTGGCTCTTTGCAATTGACCTCTGTAATCGGTTTTAGTTTATTTCCTGCTTCCGAGAAACCACAATTTATGGTAAATATAATAACACCATTACAAACTAATATTTATAAAACAGATAGTGTCTGCAGATATGTTGAAGGTGAACTTTCTAAACACCCTGAAATTGAATTTTATACTAGTAATGTAGGTATGGGAAACCCAATGGTTTACTATAATGTATATCAGGAAAATGAAAGCGGGGACTTTGCTCAGATATTTGTTCAGCTAGAACTGCACACTAGTCCGGCAAAAAAAATAGAATTGATTGAAAAATTAAGAAAAGTGTTTAACGGTTTTCCTGGAGCCAGAATTGAAGTAAAAAACTTTGAACAAGGTACTCCAATGGTAGCTCCGGTAGAGGTTAAATTAGAAGGGGAAAATCTGGATACTCTCAGGCAATTGGCAAGTAATATAGAAAATTTGCTTAAGAATACAGAAGGAACAATGTATGTGAAAAATCCAATAGTTAATTTGAAAAGTGATATAAAAGTTGATATAGATAAAGAAAAAGCAAATAGTTTGGGAATTCCTATAGTGAATATTGACAGAATAGTTAGACTTGCAGTTGCAGGATTAAGAATAGGGAAATTTTCTGACGATAACAATGAGGATTATGACATAATAGTGACTTCCCCTAAAAATGAAAGAGCAACCTTAGATATATTTAAAGATTTATATGTGAATAATATTCAAGGAGCCGCTATTCCATTAAATCAAATTGGCAAATTAAGATTTGAAACATCACCTTTTACAATCAATCATTTTAATAAGATTCGAACAATTTCAATTAGCGCATTTGTTAAGAAAGAATATTTAGTTAACGATGTTATTAATGATGTAATAAAACAAATGGATAATGATAAGCTTCCTCAAGGTTACACATATAAAATGGGAGGAGAGCTTGAATCCAGAGAAGAATCATTTGCTGGTTTTGGTACAATTCTATTGGTTACACTTTTTATGTTTATAGCTATTTTAATTCTTGAATTTAAAACGTTTAAAAGTACATTAATAGTTTTATCTGTTATTCCCTTGGGGCTTGTAGGAGCTTTAGCTGCTCTTTGGATAACCGGGAATTCTTTGTCATTTGTTGCTTTTATCGGATTAATTGCTTTGGCTGGAATTGAAGTGAAGAATTCAATATTGTTGGTCGATTTTACTAATCAATTAAGGAAAGAGGGTAAATCTCTTGATGAAGCAATTAAAGAAGCCGGTGAAATAAGGTTTCTACCTATAATTTTAACATCTATGACTGCAATTGGGGGGTTAATACCAATAGCTATTTCAACTAATCCTTTAATCTCACCGTTAGCAATAGTTATAATTGGTGGTTTAATTAGTTCTACATTGTTATCCAGAATAATAACACCTGTTGTTTATAAACTATTACCACCTAAAGTAGAAAAACAAATCAATTCTTAATTATCTAAAATATGAAAAAAATGTTCAAGTTGTTATTTATAGTTGTACTAGTTTCATTAAGTAATTTTTTGCAGGCACAAAATCAGGAGGCCGATAAAATTATCGGTATTTGGCAAACAACCGATAAAAAAGGTCATATTGAAATTTTCAAATATGATAAATATTATTTTGGAAAGCTAATCTGGGCCGATGAGATGTACGAAGTCGATGGTAAAACATCTAAAAAAGATGTCAATAATGAGGATGTCTCAAAAAGAAATCGGAATTTGAAAAATTTAGTTTTGTTAAGAAATTTTAGTTATGACGATGGAGCATGGGAAAATGGAGAAATTTACGATCCGAAAAATGGTAAAACATATAAATGTACAATGAAACTAGATAATAATAGATTAAATGTAAGAGGATATATCGGTTTTTCATTGATAGGAAGAACTGAAGTCTGGACCAGAAAATCGAATACAACTGTGAAATAATTAAAATTTGTTACACTTAATACTTTTGCATCATTATTTATCTAAAAATAAATGAAATGAAGAAAATCGCAATTACAACACTGGTATTATGTTTTTTGACTTTTCAAAACATGTTTGCACAAAGCAATAATGCTATTCAAAGAAAAGGATTTGTTTTTGGAATTGCGGGGGGTACGGGTTTTATTATTACATCAATCCCTTCCAATAAAAACAATATTCAGTCAAGTAATTTGTCCTATAATTGGAAAGTTGGTTATATGGTTAATAGTAAAATGGCTGTGCTTTTCCAGGGAGTGATATCAACGTATATTTATGAAGGAAATATCGATTCGCCAAGAGAAAGATTAAGGGGCTTTGAGGGTCTAATACCATCTATTCAATATCATTTAAATAACAGGTTATGGGTTAGTGGAGGAATTGGCCTTGGAATGGACAATCCTGTTTTCTATGATGTAAAAGATGAAACTGAGGGAAAGTATTATGCAGGTGGATTTAAAATGACTATTAGCTCTGGTTACGAAATATGGCAGCGAAAAAACAAAACTATTGATTTCCAGTGCAGGTTGTCTTATGGAACTTCACACGTCCCCGAAGGGAAAAGAAATTCATTTGCATTTGATATTTTAATTGGATTTAATTTATATTAGCCTGAAAAATTGAATGATTTGAAAATAAAATCAATTAAAAGCTATATTTTAAACTGCTTTCTATTAACTATTCCAGTATTAGTATGGGATATAATTTTTACTAATAGATTACCGAAAGAATTCCAATCTGATATTTTTTGGAAAGATATCCCAACAATAATAACTTATGGTGAAAACATCTTTCGTACATTCTTGTTTTTGTTGTTGATGCTAATACCGTTAACATTTTCGACTAAAAGACAAAAGAGAGGGTTGGTTATTTATTTGGTTGGGATACTTTTTTATTTTATTTCATGGCTAGTTTTGATTTATTATCCGAATAGCATTTGGAGTAATAGTTCTTTAGGATTTATAGCTCCCGCTTTTACTCCTCTTATTTGGTTAATCGGAATTGAATTTATAGGAAATACATTTTACTTTAAACTCCCTTATAATCGAATATTCTTAATTAGTGCAATAATCATTTTTATTTTGTTTCATTGCTTACATACAATTATAGTTTTTTACAGAACTCGTTAACATAATGACTATTATTATACTTATGGTTTAATATGTAATAGTCAATTTTTTTCTTATTTCCTTGCTTCTATCTTTTAATTCTTTTAATAAATTAAGTGTTTTTAATACCTGAAATTTGTGATTTACTTTAATATTTTATTTAATATCTTTGTTTAAATAAATTTCATTAAATATCTGTTAAATTATTGATAAATATGAAATTATGAAATGAATTTTATTTGAGAAATAATAAAAAAGATTGATCTTTATCTATGGATGTAAATTTTTCAACTCACAATTCAATTCAGCCTGATTATACAGTAGAATTAAAAAAAAATGATTTTTTTGTTGAGGCTGGACAATTAAACACAAAACTTGGATTTGTTAGGAAAGGAGTTTTAAGGGGTTTTGCAACTGAGGAAAGTGGAAATGAAAATATTATTTTTTTTTATAAAGAAAATGATTGGATTTCTGGCAACTTTGTTCCTAATGTTCCTGCTGATCAAAATATTCAAGCTCTTGAAGATTGCATAATTGAAGTTGGAGACTTGAAAACGATTATTGCTTTAATAAATAAGGATGAACATTTACTTAAATTATATAACGAAACCCTTGAAAAAATTCACTTATCTATCCAATTACGTTTTACTTCCTTTATAAGCTATAATGCATTAAAGAGATATCAATATTTTCTTAGTGAATTTCCTGGGTTAATAAACAGAATACCTAATTATTATGTTGCAAATTTTTTAGGAATTACTCCAACTCAATTAAGTAGAATAAGAAAGAAGTTTGTGGAAAAATGATTTAATTATTGTATTTATGTATAATGATTTGGTTCAATCGATACTAAATTTGACAGAAACATCCGAGGGAATAAATAAAAATGATTATTTTATTTTAAAGGGTCAGGCGTGTAATAAATTAGGTGTAGTTAAAAAAGGAGTTTTTAGAGGTTTTATTACTGAAAATAATGGAAATGAAACAACTTTGAAATTTTATATTGAAAATGAAATAATTTCAGGTAATTTAATCCCTAATGCACCTTCTGAAATGAATATTCAGGCTATTGAGAATAGTGTTATTGACATAACGAATTATGAATATGCTATGTCTTTGGTAAAAGAAGATAGTAAATTATATAAAATGTATAATGAGAAAATAGGACAGCTTCATTCAAACGTTCATTTACGATTAACGTCTTTTATTAGTTATAATGCTTTAGAAAGGTATCAATATTTTATTAAGGAATATCCAAATTTGATTAACAGAATACCCAATTATTATATTGCAAATTTTTTAGGCATAACCCCCACTCAATTAAGTAGAATTAGAAGAAAGTTTGCAGTAGAGAAATAATATCAATATGATGGAATTATTCAATATTATTTCAACTCAGGAGCCTTATTCCGAAATAATCAGTAAAGGTGAGTATTTTATTAAAAAAGGTCAGATAAATAATAAGTTAGGTATAATTAAAAAAGGAATATTGAGATATTATCTTACAGATAGTAATGGAAATGAGATTGATCTGAATTATCATAAAGAAAACGATATTATAACAGGAAGTGTAACTCCCAATGCACCTGCTCTGGCAAGTATTGTTGCAATAGAAAAATGCAACATTGATATTTTAAATTATGAGAAAATAATTTCCATGGTTATTAAAGATGAAAAATTATTCAAAAAATATGCTGAGTTGTTGGATTTAACCTTCTCAAGCATTCATAACCGTATAATTTCATTTATTGGTTTGAATGCAATGGATAGATATAAATTTTTTCTTCATGAATACCCGCTTCTGATTAATAGAATTCCAAATTATTATATTGCTAATTTTTTGGGAATTACCCCTACTCAATTAAGTAGGATTAGAAAGGAGTATGTTAAAGAATAAATATGGAAATCTATATAAAAAATATGGTCTGTAACCGTTGTATTATGGCAGTGGAAAAGGCAATGAAAGATCTTGGTATTTCTTATAAGCATATTCAATTAGGAGAAGTTGAGCTTTCAACAGAGTTAGGACCAGAAATACAGCATGAGCTATTAAATAAATTAAACTCATTAGGTTTTGAATTAATTGATAACCGTAAAAGTAGAATTATTGAGCAAATTAAAAACATTATAGTTAAATGGGTCCATTATTCAGAAGAAAATCCTAACACTAATTTATCTGATTATTTAGCTTCTAACATCAATTATGATTACAATTATCTTAGTACTCTTTTTTCTGAAATAGAGGGTACTACTATTGAGAAATATTTTATTACACAAAGGATTGAAAAAGTAAAAGAGCTATTGGTTTATGACGAACTTTCGCTAAACCAGATCGCATACAGATTAGGTTATAGTAGTACTGCTTATTTAAGTAACCAATTCAAAAAAGTTACAGGATTAACCCCAAGTTATTTTAAGAAAGTGAAAGAGAATAAACGAATACCCCTCGATAAACTGTAAATCTTATAACATTTTCTGAAAATACCATAATACCTGCTTGTATTTTCTGTTAGTTCTTTGTATTGTCAAAAAATGAATAATGACAATATGGTGAAAATAAGTTTCTATTTGTATTTTAATCAGCCTGTTAATATGTGATATTTTAAGGCTTGTTTTTAAATTTTTAGCAGAATGAAACAAAAGACCAGCAATAAATATAAAATCAAAATTGATTTAGAGTTTTAAGCTTAAGTAATTTTATTTCAGATATGAATTATTTACAATGTGTAAATAATACTCAAAGCACATATAAGCATACCGAGGATGTTTTTAACCCCGATATCTATTTCGCAGATACTTCTGCAGTTATTGAATACTTTAGCGACCACACTGAAGAAATAAATAAAAATGAATTTTTTATAAATAAGGGCAGTATAAACAACAAACTTGGAATAGTAAAGAAAGGAGTTCTCAGAGGCTTTGTTACAGATGAGAATGGCAATGAAATAAACTTGGCGTTTTATAAAGAGAATGACATTGTTTCAGGAAACCTTGTTCCAAATATTCCCTCGGCTGAAAATGTTCAGGCAATAGAAAATTGTGTTATAGATGTAGCAGATTTTGAGTATGTAATGTCTTTGATATTAAAAGATGTTAAACTTATTAAGATATTTAATGAAACATTAAGAATAATTCATTCAAATATTAATTCCCGATTTACTTCTTTCATAAGTTATAATGCTTTAAAAAGATACCAGCTTTTTCTTAAAGAGTATCCTGATTTAATTAACAGGATACCAAATTATTATATTGCCAATTTTTTAGGAATTACTCCAACCCAGTTAAGCAGAATAAGAAAAAAATTTTCAAAAATGCCCGGACAAAGCAAATCGTATACGAAACAGGTAGTAGCGCTAGTTGTTTAGGTTGCCTGTTTAATCTACAAGATTAATGCTTGATCATAAATAAAAGGTGAAAGAGAATATTAATAAACTGTAAATTTTATAACTCTTTCAGTAAAAATTATAACAATTTCTTTTAATTTCTGCCGGAACTTTGTGATATCAAAATAAGATAAAATAATATGACTGCAATAAATCAAAATTCCTTTTATATACCAATAGAGGGAATAAATAATGAATCTGAAACTTTAATAATCGAAAAAGGATTAAAAAACCTGGAAGATATTAGTTCTCTTAAAATAGAATTTAAAAACAAACGGGTTGTAATTTCGTCAGATAACAAGAAAGAGGTTTCTTCCAAAGTCGTAAAAATCATCAGGGATCTGGGTTATGGAGTAACTTCTTTGAAAAAAAGTTTCCCGGTGTTAAATATGTCATGTGCATCCTGTGCAAGTAATATTCAAAATATGTTAGAACAAATGGAGGGTGTTTTAAGCGCTAATGTGAACTTTGCCAATGCATCAGCACTAATAGAATATATTCCGACAATTACAGATACAAATATTTTGAAAACTAAGTTACAATCGATAGGCTATGATTTGATAATGGATGAAAGTGAAGAAGCTAAAGAAAACTTAGAAGAAAAGCATCAACAAGACTTTTTAAAATTAAAATTCAGAACCATTGGATCTGTTTTGTTTTCAATTCCTGTAGTGATTATAAGTATGTTTTTTATGAAAATGCCTTATGGAAATTATATTATGTGGGCATTTTCGACTCCTGTTGTGCTTTGGTTTGGAAAAGATTTTTTTATAAATGCATATAAGCAGGCCAGAAACCGTTCGGCAAATATGGATACTCTTGTTGCAATAAGCACAGGAACTGCATACTTGTTTAGCATTTTCAATGCATTGTTTCAGGAATACTGGCATAGTAAAGGATTGCATGCTCATGTTTATTTCGAAGCTTCATCAGTTATTATTGCATTTATCTTATTAGGAAAAATGTTAGAGGAGAGTGCGAAAGGAAATACATCAACTGCCCTGAAAAAACTAATGGGTCTACAACCAAAATATATAACAATTATAAGCAAAGATGGTTCTCAAAAAGAAATACCTGTTTCAGATGTTCAGACGGGTGATGTTATTTTGGTTAAGCCAGGGGAAAAAATTGCTGTTGATGGAAGTGTTATTTCCGGCAGATCCTTTGTTGATGAAAGTATGATAAGTGGCGAACCAATAGCTGTAGAAAAACAGGAGAATTCCAGAGTCTTTGCCGGAACCATCAATCAAAAAGGCAGTTTTCAATTTGTTGCCGAGAAAGTAGGTAACGAAACAATGCTTGCACAAATAATAAAAATGGTACAGGAAGCACAGGGAAGTAAAGCACCGGTACAAAAATTGGTCGATAAAATCGCAGGAATATTTGTCCCGGTAGTTGTGGGGATAGCGCTTATGAGCTTTATTATTTGGTTTACTTTAGGCGGAGAGAATGCTTTTACCCAGGGTTTATTATCATTTGTTACAGTTCTGGTTATTGCATGTCCATGTGCTTTAGGTTTAGCTACCCCAACTGCAATAATGGTAGGGGTTGGCAAGGGAGCTGAGAATGGCATTTTGATAAAAGATGCCGAAAGTCTCGAAATATGTAAAAATGTTAATGCAATAGTTCTAGATAAAACGGGTACCATTACCGAAGGAAAACCGGAAGTTACAAATATCTTATGGTTAAATGAAGATATTCATTTAAAGAGAATCCTGGCAAGTATAGAAAAACAATCAGAACATCCCTTAGCTGATGCTGTTATTAAATATTTATCAATAAAAGATTATTTGCAAGTTAATTCATTTGAAAGTATCACAGGAACAGGGGCAAAAGCAATAGTTGATGAACATGAATATTTTATAGGTAATGAAAAAATATTGGAGACTAATAATATTCATACCAATTCAACTTTAATCAACGCAGCACATGAGTGGTTGAATAATACAAAAACTATTATATATTTTAGTAACAATGTAGAAACACTTGCTGTTATTGCTTTAACTGATAAAATTAAAAACACTTCTATTAAAGCTGTAAAAGAATTGCAGGAATCGGGAATAGATGTTTATATGTTAACCGGCGATAATGAAAAAACGGCTAAAGCTATTGCAAAACAAATTGGGATTAATCACTACAAAGCTGAGGTGTTACCATCTCAAAAAGGTGATTTTGTAAAAAACCTTCAAAAACAGGGTAAAATAGTGGCCATGGTTGGTGATGGCATCAATGACAGCAATGCGTTAGCCCGGGCAGATGTAAGTATAGCAATGGGGCAGGGAAGTGACATTGCAATGGATGTTGCCCGGATGGTTATAGTTTCATCTGATTTATCAAAAATACACCTGGCAATTAAATTGTCAAAACAAACTGTTGCTACAATAAAACAAAATCTGTTTTGGGCTTTTATATATAACTTAATAGGAATTCCTATTGCAGCCGGAATATTATATCCTGTTAACGGGTTTTTGTTGAATCCGATGATTGCAGGAGCAGCAATGGCATTAAGTTCGGTTAGTGTAGTAGGTAATAGTTTGTTGTTGAAAAGTAAAAAGCTGTAATTAATATATAATTGGCAGTATTGAACAATAATTGTGTAGCAAGAGTTACTTCTTTTAATATACGCTTGTTCTAATATAAAATGATTTAATTAGATTTATCGATAACTGAATTTCTCAACAAATGTAAATGGAACCTGTTTTTTCAGATACTATTTTTGTGTCATAATACATTGTAGATACAATGAAAGTAATGAAATATATTCTAATCTTTATAGCAATGAGCACAATACTCGCACTGAATGCACAGGAAAATGTAAATAGCAGCCCTCTAAATTCGGCTAAATGGAAGAAAGGTGATAGATATGATTTTAAGTTTGAAATGACACTGTCGTCCATCAGGGATTCAATTTTTCCGCTGCTTTGTCCGATCAGAGAATATGAATGGTTAAATGACTGGAAATGTACAATGATATATTCAGAATCAGGTATTGCTGAAAATAATGGAATCTTTTATGTGAAAATGGGCTTTCCATTGTTTAAAAAGCAGGTCTTCCAGGTTATTAACTATGTTCCAAACGAGAATATAACTTTTTTAATATTTTTAAATAACCTGACTACTTTAAAATTTAGTTTAACACTTGAGTCAGTTTCTGATTCTTCAACAAAGCTGACACTTGATTATAAACTAACCGGCCTTTCCGGATTTGGAAATTTATTTCTTAAAAAGAATGCAAAAAAAATAATCTCAAAAAATGCTGAATTAATAGAATCGGATTTGAGATATTGGCTAATTAATGATAAGAAAAGACCTAAGAATTATATTATGAATTAGGATCATTTAAAGTTGTTATGAAAAAATATTTAATAAATAATTTTGGCTTAAATAACTTGCCTGAAGATAAATAATTGTAATTATGGAAGAAGAAGTATTTCAGTTAATAAATATCAGTGTTATTGAACAAAAATTAATTCAATGCTGGAGTCATAAAACCAGTAGCAGATATAGTGAAGAAAATCCGTATAAAGGACAATGCAGCGTTACTGCTATTGTGATACATGAAATCCTGGGTGGTGAAATTTTAAAAACCAGGGTTGGTAATCAATGGCATTACTATAACTTTATTAACGGACAAAGAATAGATTTTACAAAAAAACAATTTGAATTTGAAATAAAATATCAGGATATATTGTCAAATAGTATTGATGCTTTTACCGATACAAGTATTGTTCAATATATAAGCTTAAAAGAAAAGTTGTTAAGTATTCTTTACCCTGAAATAGAATTACAAAAAAACGGATAAATTAAAGTGGAGACCAGAAACCACCAAAAAAACGGGGCGAACCGAAAAGCCAGAAGAGTAGGATATGTTAAATATGTTGTTATGAAAACTAAAATCTTAATAATTATTATTAGTATCTTGGTTTTAAATGCTAAAATAGATGCACAGTGTGAGCATAATCCAACAATTTTACCAAACGATTTGATAATGTGTCCAAACTCAATCGATACATTATGGACCCAGGTTTACGATTCATACCAATGGTATAAGGATGGAAATCTGATACCCGGTGCAACAAACCAATACTATGTTGTCTCAACTTATCAGGATGCAGGAAGTTCTTTCAGTGTAAATGCAACGTTAAATAGTTGCACTGAAATGTCGCCTGATGTATTAGTTGATGGATGGGCATTTTTACCGGTTACTGTGACTACTATTGGCTATAGTGACACGTTATGTATTGGCGATACTTTATGGCTTATAATAAATTTACCTTATACAACAAATATTAAATGGTACAAAAATAATGTACCAATTCCGGGAGCTAACAATGATACATTAATAGTGATTACTTCGGGAAGTTATAATGTGTTTGGAGCGCCTCCTCAATGTCCCACATACATTCAGCAATTAGGTATTCCAATGATATATAATTTTCTGAATTGTACCACCGGGATGGATGAGAAAAAACTTCAATCTTCTATTACTGTTTATCCAAACCCTACAACAGGTAAATTTATAGTTACAAGTTCAAATAAAATTAATTCTATAGAAATTTACAATATTCTAGGAGTGCAAATCTATCCGCTTCAAAGTATTAAAAAACAAATGTCAAACGAAATAGACCTTTCAGGTTTTCCCAAAGGAATGTATTTTGTGAAAATAAATGATGGGAAGAAAGTATATATATCAAAAATTGAAATACAATAACAATGTATACATGTAGAATATAGACAGATTTATTAAACAGTAAAAACAAAGAATATAGATTATGTTAATAAAGCATCTCAGATTTTGAACAGAATTTCAATAAATGAGAAAAGTACAATGGAGATAATCGCAACTTTATAGTATATTCTTTTAAAATATAAATAATTGCCGTATTTGTGTGTTAGTCAAAGGTTTATGTTTTCTTCTTCCAGCTTTTATGTTATGCGAATAGCAGGCAATCGGCAATTATTTTTTAAAATAAATTAAAAATGAAAAGAGGTAAAATAACTGATTATTCATTAATTAGGTATAAGTTATTGTTCTCATTTAATTTTTTTATTTTTATTTATTCTTGTAGCTCACAACCGATGCAGTCTTCTATGAAGGAAATAGATGCTATTTTAAACAATGAAGTCAAAAAGAATAAAACACCTTCAGTGCAGTATATTTTATTCAATAAAGACAGTATTATTCATAATCTTAGTACTGGATATGCAGATATAATAAACCAAAGGAATGTTGATGAAAATACTACTTATAATTTATTTTCAATTACTAAAACATTTACGGCATTAGCAATATTACAATTGGCAGAAGACCACAAATTAGATATAAACCAACCTGTAAAAAAGTATCTTTCAGAATTCCTATATGATACAACGATTACAATAAAACAATTATTAACTCATTCGGCTGGCATTCCTAATCCGCTACCATTAAATTGGATTCACCTTACGGATGAGTATAATTCATTTAATAGTAATACTTTCTTTAATGATATTTTTAAATGTAACAATAAAATCAAATCTGAACCTAACGAAAAATATTCTTATTCTAATTTGGGATATGTATTATTAGGCCAGCTTATAGAGAAGGTTTCTGGTATTACATATGAAGAATATATTACTGAGAATATACTGAAAAAATTGAATCTGAAACCTGATGAACTAGGGTTTATCATTACTGATTCTTTATTGCATGCAAAAGGTTACCATAAATATGCAAGTTTTTCAAATATTATTTTGGGTTTGCTAATAAAGAAATCTAAGTATATGACATTAAAAGAAGGAAACTGGAAACCGTTTAAAAATATTTATGTAAATGGACCTTCATATGGCGGCCTGATAGGAACTCCGGTTTCATTAGTAAAATATATACAGGATTTACTTAAAAATAATAGTGTGCTTTTATCGAAAGAATATAAAGATTTACTTTTTACTGAGAATTATACAAATAATAACAAAGCCACTGGTGTCTGCCTTTCATGGTTTAAGGGACAATTAAACGGCAAACGATACTTTGCGCATGCAGGTGGAGGTGGCGGTTATTATTGTGAAATCAGAATTTATCCTGAAGAAGGTGTCGGAAGTGTGATTATATTCAATAGATCAGGAATGAGTTACAAGTGTTTTTTAGATAAAGTTGATGATTATTTCTTTAGTGGGAGATAACCTTACTAATACGTTTCATTTTTTTACAAATGTAAGCGAAACCTCTTTTAATAAAATATATTTTTGTTTTCGATAAAATGCTCTTTGCAGGCGTGATGTTATTTTTTACCTTGTTTTTCTCCAACCTGATAGTTCCCCTGTTTAACAAATAGACGTTAATATGTGTGACTGTGACTTCCTAAAATATAAATTAATGACTGACAATTTCTCAATCGGATAATTTTCAAAAAAAATAAGAAATGGATCAATTTTAACTTACTGAATACAAAAACAAAAGATTTTTTCGTTATCTTTGAGTTAATAAATTTATCTAAAAATGCTAATAGAACGAACATCAAACAATCAATTCGTAATCACGGTTTCATCGTCTGTTGACAGTTTTGGACTTCAACGACTTATTGATTATGTGAAGTATTTGGAAGCGACTTCAAAGAGCAAAGCCAAACAATCTGATGTTGACAAACTTGCTGACGAAGTAAATGCATCATGGTGGGCTAAAAACTATAAACGCTTCATTAAGTGAAAATAATCGTTGACGCTAATATTGTTTTTAGTGCAATACTGAACACCAACGGAAAAATTGGAGACCTTTTAATAAACTCCAAAAAGCACTTCGACTTTATTGCTCCTGACTTTTTAAGAACTGAAATCAAAAAGCACTATCCAAGACTTATTAAAATTTCAGGTTTAACTTTGGAACAAATTCAAGAAGCCGAATTTCAAATATATAAAGGCATCACTTTTATTTCTGAAGAACAAATTAAAATCTCGACATGTTAATTATAGGACTGGCTAAAAAAGGTTTTACAAATTTTTTAAGTACTGATGATCTCTTTATGCTAAGAGAAAGATAACTACAAGTAATACTGCTCGGTTCGTTAAGACTATTAAATTCAGTGTAAAAAAACATACAGGTGGTAACACACGTTTGGCAAAAACCGGGCGGGTGGTGGCAACCTGGACATGGTAACAAAATACAAAAGCAATAACGGTTTGACGCCCTCTGCGGCTATTCCGATAGCTATCGGGAGCCCAGCTTTTCCAAGCGCCAAACGTCACAAAGCTAACTTTTTTGTGAGGAAACAGGGGAAATATGACAATAAGAGTATATTTGTAAAATAGTTGTATATGAAACAATTAAAAAACAGTAGTCAGAACTCTTAAAAAAAGATGCTGTAAAATGAAAAGACTTTTACCAATACAATCAATGAACGATATTCTTTTAGAATACCGAAATACGCCGATCGAACTTCTAATAGAATATCACAATTTTAACCGACCTATTGATACTTTTGACAAAGCACAACTTTTAATTGGAATGTGCATGGACAATCGAAAACATTTACACATACCCGACAACTTTGCATTTATCATTCGTACGGGTGGAGCTAATTTGCGGTATAGTGAATTTAAAGTTTCATACGCTATTGCAGTTGGACATGTACGACACATTGTACTTATTGGACACAACAACTGTGGAATGGTAAATTTAATTTCTCGTAAAGACCAATTTATTAATGGACTTATTGAATCAACGGGTTGGGACAAAGAACAAGCCGAAGAACATTTTATGCATTTTGCTCCTATGTTTGAAGTCGGAAATGAAACAGATTTTATACTGAGTGAGACAAAACGACTTCGGCTTCGTTATCCGAAAATTAAAATTGCGCCAATGATTTACTTGATTGAGGACAATAAACTTTATTTTATAAAAGAAAATTAAATATAATAGAAAACACTTAACATTTTACATGATAATAAAGGACAGAACAAAAAAGGGCAGCGCCTAACACTGACTAAATCAAATAAGCTTCTTAGCGGTTTGGACAGGAGAGTGCAAGCAAGGCGCCCGCTTGATTTTTAGCCCCCTCCGTTAGCATTCATCAGAATTTAATTCCGGACTTTCTATTTACTTGTTTCTGAAAATTATTCTGTATATTTGGTTATCTGTTTTTTATTTTACATAACCGGAACATGAAAAAGGTCTGTGAAATAAATTGCAGAAATAAAATTCCGGTTCAGTATTTCTTTAATAAATATTAATATACATTAAATTAACTCACTATGAAAACCAAGAACAACGTACTAATTTACTTTTTGATAATTTTGGGATTTATAACAATACTTGCCAATAGCTGTAAAAAAGAGGATGATACTAACAACGATCAGACTCAGGCAGCAGTCCCGACGCTTACAACTGCTTCCATCACTAACATTACTTCCGGTTCAGCCACATCAGGGGGGAATATAAGTGCAGACGGAGGGGCTGCCGTTTCGGCCAGAGGCGTATGCTGGAGCACCGCCCAAACACCTACTGTTGCAGATAATAGAAGTACCGATGGAACAGGTACGGGGAGTTTTACAAGCAATTTAACAGGTCTGGCTGCAAACACCACTTATTATGTAAGAGCTTATGCCACAAATAGTGCCGGTACAGGCTATGGCAGCGCCGTACAGTTTACAACAGGAACAGTAACCGACATTGATGGTAATGTTTATCATACCGTTACCATCGGCACACAGGTCTGGATGGTAGAAAATCTGAAAGTTACAAAATACCGCAACGGTGACCCCATACCCAACATAACAGATGGAACACAATGGAACAATCTTACTGCCGGCGCTTATTGCAGTTATGATAATAATGCTGCAAATGTCAGTACTTACGGCCAGCTATATAACTGGTATGCGGTTAACGACAGTCGTAATATATGCCCTGCCGGCTGGCATGTGCCGACCGATGCCGAATGGACAACTTTAACCACCTTTCTGGGCGGAGAAAGTGTTGCAGGCGGTAAAATGAAGGAAGCTGGTTCGGCACATTGGGCGCTTCCGAATACAGGGGCTACCAACGAAAGCGGTTTTACAGCTCTTCCGGGTGGCTGGCGCGGTTACGATAAACTTTTCCACGATCTTCTTTACACCGGTTACTGGTGGTCTGCAACCCAGTCCTCCTCAAGCGCCTGGGAACGTCAGTTATACCAGGGAACCCAAACGGTTGACAGGCTGTATTTAAACCAGTATCTGGGCATTAGCGTACGATGTATCAAGGACTGATTTTCAGTAAATTTTTTATAAAGAACTGAAAATTCCGGTAAATAATTATTGTGCCATGTTAAATGTCAGAAGACGGATGTCAGATGTAATCCTGAAATATTGTTCGAAAATGAATATTTGACCGGTGTTGTTGATGTTATACACGTTGTTGAACTGATAAGAGTAATGCATAACGTTCTTGAAAATAAACTAGTTAAGATATTTTTATGGAAAATAATGTTAAGCTCTCTTTCTTCATAATATTAGCATTAATATATGAACTTTCACAGGCTCAGGTTATAACTTTTCAGAAAAAAATAAATATTCCATCTGTTACGCTTCATGGATTTTATGCAAAGGAACTGTCCGGTAAAAAAGGATACGTTGTTACAGGTTCGCCTAATATATGTAACATGACATATACCGGCAATCCTGTTCAGCTTCTTCGCCTTGACACCGCGGGAAATATTTTGTGGTTAAAAATTTATGAGAATGGCGCCGGCGATGAACAAACTCCATATCTGTTACCCACGCAAGACGGAGGGTTTATTCTTTCCGGGGACAATAAAAATTCCTCAGCAGGAAACCAGGATATTTATTTGCTGAAGGTAGACAGTTCAGGGAATGTTCAATGGGCAAAAAATTATGGTGGCAGCCAGTGGGATGCAGGTGCTCATATTCTTCGCGCCAGTGACGGTGGATACATTTTAACCGGATTTGTTGAAAGTTTTGGCGCCGGTTCGCTGGATGTTCTTCTGATGAAAATTGATAACACCGGTAACCTTCAATGGGCAAAAGCTTATGGTGGGCCGGCATATGACTATGGAAATGCAATATCCGTAACTTCCGACGGGGGATATCTTATTGCAGCACGTACGGAAAGTTTTATTCCTCCGGCTGGGAATAATTCCGGCTTCTGGCTCATAAAAACTGACAGCTCAGGTAATTTGCTATGGTCAAAAATTTTTGATGCTGTTTCAAATGATGTTGGAGCATATATTGAAAAAACTTCAGATGGAGGTTATATTGTGCCGATGTACACTTTCAGTTTCGGGGGAGGAATTGATGCAGGAATGATGAAACTTGATTCGGCCGGCAACCAGATGTGGACTAAAATAGTGAATGATGTTTCAACAAATGAATTGTTATACAGTGCTCATGAAACCTCGGATGGCGGGTTTATTTTTGGAGGTTACAGGACAGATGCTTCATTTATTTATTCGGATATGTTTATGCTTAAAACCAATTCCGCTGGAATTTTACAGTGGGCAAAACTGTATGGAGATGATTCCTATGAAGAAGGATGGAATGTGTTTGAAACCAGGGATGGCGGGTTTATGCTGCTGGGAGAGTCAAGAACGGATAGTTTAAATTGCAGCATGTACATTGTCAAAACAGATGATGCCGGCAACAGTGGTTGTAACGAACTGTCAAAACCACATAATATTATTGACACTGTTTTCAATACAATAATTCCTTTGCCAATAACAACAGACATTACCGCATTGCTGACAGTTGCTGCTGTAACACCCAATGTGTCCCAGCCATTGTTCAACGAAAATGTTCTCTGTAGCAGCATTGGTATTGAAAACCCTGCTGTTTCAAATGAATATGTTGATATATTTCCAAATCCGACTACCGGGAAAATCAGAATAAATACAAATAATATTAACCATGTTAAAGTGATTAATGAAATTGGCGAAACTATCTTAAATATTGAAAAAACAAATGAAATTGATATGAGCAGTATTCCAAAAGGAATTTATATTATAAAAGTACTTACTGACAAATTTTTGTATATTGGGAAAATAATTCTTGAATGACAAAAGTAAAATAACTGAATCATGACTAAAGAAGAAGAATTTTACATTTCAGTTGGAAAGAAAATAAAAAATGCCGAACAAAGCCAGATGTTCGGAAAACCATGCTTTAAAATTAACGGAAAGGCCTTTGCCTGTTTTTTTGAGAACAGCATGGTCTTTAAATTAACAGGCGATGAACTCAAAGAAGCAATCAGTCTGGAGAATTCCATGTTGTTCGATCCTTCCGGAAAGAACATGCCCATGAAAGAATGGGTACAGGTGTCATTTAACAACAAAGACAGATGGGATAAGTTTGCAAATGCCGCATTAAAATATGCAAACGGAGTTAAATAAATGCTGTAAAACCGGATATAGTTAATATTAAGAAACAGAGAATGAAAAGTATAATTTTATTGATATTTGTTATTTTTTCAGTTATGGAAATGAACGGACAAAAAGTGATTAAAATTTCAGGCAGACAAATACAAAAAACAAAAGTCATCAACAGTTCATTGGACTCAGCCTGGTGGAAATGGACTACACACGAGGGGCTGCTTACTTTTTTCGGAGAAGATAATAAGATTGAACTTACTCCCGGGGGAGCCTTTGAAATTTATTTCCTGATGGATAATCCATACGGGTTAAAGGGTTCGGAAGGTTGTAAAGTGTTATCATTCCTGCCAAAACAAATGTTGTCGTTTTCGTGGAATGCCCCTCCGCAATTTAAAGAAATCAGGGAGTCGGCCTATCACACCTGGGTAGTCGTTAATTTTAAGACTATATCCGGAAACCGGACAGAAGTTACATTAACTCACCTAGGTTGGCCAGAAGACAAAAGCTGGGATACTGTTTATGATTATTTTAACAAAGCCTGGGATCAGGTTTTAAAATAAAAAATGAAATGAAAATAATAACGGAAACAAAAGGCGATTTTCTTATATCCACCGACAAAGCAAAGCTGGATCTGCATGTTATCCATGATTTTCTGGCTAACCAGGCATACTGGAGTAAGAATATACCCTTTGAAACAGTTAAAAAAGCAGCAGAAAATTCATTAAATTTCGGAATCTATTATAAGGGCAAACAAATCGGGTATGCAAGAGTAATATCAGACTTTACCACAATTGCATATTTAGGCGACGTATTTGTTTTAAAAGAATACCGGGGACAGGGACTATCGAAATGGTTAATGGAAAAAGTAACGTCGCATCCTGATTTGCAGGGGCTAAGACGATGGATTTTACTTACAGGCGATGCGCACGAACTATACAAAAAGTATGGATGGATACCTGTTGCAAGCCCCGGTAAATGGATGGAAAAACACAACCCTGATGTGTATAAAAGCAATAACTGAAAGAGCGGTTATAAATAACACTTTGCAATATTTATCTTTTATGTCCGGAATATCCTGCAGGGTTGTTTATTATAAATTATTTTATCCGTCAGGCTTTTACAAACAAATTGTACATGTTATACCGATGTGATTTATATTTTAATCCAATAAGTATAAATCAATCGGCATAAACCAAAGTAGAAATTATAATTCGTCCGGTTTGGACTCTTATAAATTTCACTTTGGTATTATTTACGTTGTGATTAATTAATAATTGTTTTTTGCAGGATACAGTTATAAGCAAATTTTACCATCAGAATTTATACCTTTGAAATGTGAGCAGGATATACTTAATATTTATACTTATGCTGTTCTGCAATTATAGTTTTGCACAGGAATCAATATTTATGAATATTGGCGTAAATAATGGTATTCCGGCGAGCGAAAGTTATAATGTAATGCAGGATAGTAAAGGGTATATCTGGTTCAGTACAGAGGGAGGAGTTTGTAAGTTCGATGGTACCAATATTAAAGTTTATTCCGGCAATGAAGGATTAAGCGAAAAGGCATGTTACGGCATATACGAACACCCAAAAGGGAAAATCTGGTTTATTACCTCGAAAAACAGGGTCTTGCTCTACGACGAAAAAAACGACCGTATGGTCGAATCCGGATTCAGTAAAAAACTGAAATCTGAAATCGATAAAAACCCCCTTTCTCAACTCTATTTAATACAAGCATATAATGACAGTACTTTATGGCTTTGTGCACAATTAACAACGTTTAAAGTCAATATCTATACAAACAAAGTTGATATAGTAACTCCTGAAAATGATTCCATCTATACTTTTATAAATCATCAGCATAATTTGCTTCCATTAAAATTTGAAAATAGGAAATCTAGTCAGGATTTAAAGAAAAACGAAATTCAGATAAAAATAATAAATTCAGACACCTTATATAGAAAAATTAAATGGAAAAAGGATATTCTCCCGCAGTGGCGGTGTTTAACAGCAAAAAATGCAAAAGGTGAGTGCTTTATCGGGTGGGATAATTACCTGGTAAAAATCAAAAAGAACAATGATTGCGAGGTTTATACAACAATTAATACAATTTTAAGTATTTATGTCGATAAAAGTAACCGTTTATGGGTTGGCACATTGAAAGGCGGGCTGCTGTCTTTTATTAATTCTGACTTAAAGAACCCCATTCATTCATTAGGCGAATTATCTGTTACAGGAACATGCGAAGATTACGAAAGAGGCATCTGGTGCAGTACCCTGGAGAAAGGAATATTTTATTGTAGAAGTAAAGCAATTGTCTGTTATTCAAACATTAATGGCCTGAATAAAAAACTGGAATTTTTTAATGTAATAGACACCACACTTTATGGTAATATAGATGGCAAAAATCTGATCTGTTTTTCCGGAAATAAAATCACCAGCTATCACCTGGATATAGATGGCGGATACGTTATCAGGGATATGATTGCATATAAAAAGGGGTACCTGATCGCAAGCTATGACGGGATTGCATACGCAGAGGAAGATTTTTCGAAAATTACTTTTTTCAGAAGAACAGGCAGTAAACAAAAATGTGGTGCAACTGATATTATTAAGGATGATAAAGGAAGAATATTCTTTATTCAGAACGGAACCCTGTTTGAACTTTTAAAGGATAAGGAAATAGTAGTCCGGGTTCCTGTTTTTAAATCCGGTGCAAATTGTTTTCTTGAATATGGAGATAGCTTATTACTTGGATGCAGGGACGGGCTTTATATTATTTCTATCCGTGATTTTAACATCAGAAAGAATGAAACAGTAACAGGTTCCGTAGTTGATATACATAAAAGCAAAACCAATGAAATCTGGGTAACAACAAAATATAACGGAGTATTTCTGAGTGCTGATGGCAGGTTTACCAATATCTCAAAACAACTTAAATTAAATAATTCACGGCTGTTTGATATGTGCGAGGACAAAGACAGTACTATCTGGATTGCCGGTAGTACCGGCCTGATTAAAATAAGAAACAAATCATCTGTTGTGTATAATACGAATAACGGCCTGCCGTCCAACGAAGTTTATAACGTTGCCTGTGCCGATAATAAGATTTATTTTAATACAGCAGAGGGGGTGTGTAGTTTTGGAATGGAAGATGAACTGAAGAACACATCTTCTCCTTACATTTATCTGGATAAAATATTCGTTAATGACAATACCATTCCGGAAAAGGCAAATCATCCGTTGATTTTTAAATATTTTGAAAACAACCTGAGATTTAAATTTGATGCTCTTTCATTTAAGAATTACGGGAATGTTCATTTGTTAATAAAGATGAAAGGATTTAATGACACCCTGAAGTATATTAACGGAAATGAATTAGTATATAATAATTTAAACCCTGGAAACTATGAGTTAACAGTATATGCATTAAATAACGATAATCTGAAAAGTAAAAAACCGGTTATTATAAAATTTGAGATATTAAAACCATTTTGGGAAACTGCCTGGTTTATTATATCCTGTATTTTTTTAATCGTTCTGTTATTCTTTGTTATCATCCGGTTAATTACTATACGGATCAAGAAAAAAGAAAAAGAAAAAAACAGGATCAATAATTTAATCGTTGAATACCAGTTAACAGCATTACAGGCACAAATGAACCCGCATTTTATTTTTAATGCAATCAACTCTATTCATTCATTTATACTTGAAAACGAAACCCAGGCAGCCTATGATTACCTGGCAAAATTTGCAAAACTGGTGAGAATGGTACTTAACAATGCCAAAGAAAGAACTATAACATTAGAAAAAGAAATCGAACTTCTGAAAATTTATGTAGAACTTGAGCAGATGCGTTTTGAAAATAAATTTGATATCGAATATATTGTTGATAATGAAATTGATATATCCAAACATGAATTGCCCCCCATGTTGATTCAGCCATATGTCGAGAATGCCATCTGGCATGGCCTGATGCCATTAAATAAGACACGAAAAGGAAAACTGAAAGTTGAAATAAAGAAAACTGAAAGTTATGTGATTATTGTTGTAGAAGATAATGGAATTGGCCGTGCCCGTTCAAAAGAAATAAGAAAATCTTCAGAACATACCTCTTTGGGGATGGAACTTACGGAAAACAGGATCAGGGTAATGAATTCCATCTCTGAAAACGGCAAGGCTATGATAGTAGTAATTGACTTACAAAATGAAAATAAGGAGGCATGTGGAACACGGGTAGAGGTATATGTACCTTTTTTGACGGGTGATTACAATAGGTATTTGTAACTGCCACACGTCTACTCAATTTAATGTTTTATGAATTTTAAAATGATATTAACTGACCTTCCTGTACCTCAAAACAGCCAGGCTTAACATTCCGAAAGCAAGTATTACTATGGCATAAATATTTTCGGCTATTTCTGCAATACCTGAGCCTTTTAATAAAACCATCCGCATAATTCTCACAAAGTAGGCCAGGGGATTGATTTTATCCAGCCACTGTGCCCACACCGGCATACTTTCGATACTGGTGAAAAGGCCGCTCATAAGAATAAAAACCATCATAAAGAAGAACGAAATCAGCATGGCTTGTTGCTGGGTATTTACCAGGGTAGAAACAAATAACCCAAGACTCAGAATAAAAATAAGGTAGATGGCTGCGAAACCGAACACTATCCCGATATTTCCCACAATGGGAATATCGAATAACAGTTTTCCTATTGACAGTCCGAAGGCTAATTCGAAAAGGGCAATAATCCAGAATGGGATTAACTTTCCTGCAATAAACTGGTATTTTTTAATGGGAGTTACATTAATCTGTTCAATAGTACCCATTTCTTTTTCACGCACAATGTTCATTCCTGACAATATAAAACCTATGATTGTAACTAACATTACCAGGATTCCGGGAACCATAAATGTTTTATAATTCAGTTCGGGATTGTACCAGAAGCGATGCGATGGTTCAATTCCGGCATCGGATTTAACGCCATATATTTCAGAAAGTAATTGTTTGTTGTAATCCTGAACAATAGAAACAATGTAGGCTTGTGTTAACCCGGCATTGGTTCCGTTTATGGCATCCACAAGAACCTGCACATGTATGTTGTTTTCATTCCGGATGAAATATTTCTCAAAATTATTTGGAATAATAATAACGGCGGTAATTTCACCTTTGTCGATTTGGTGAATGGCCTGTTTTGGCGACAAAAAACTTTTGCTGACAATGAAATAGGGTGAACCTTCAAATTTACTTATCAGTTTCCGGGAAATAGCTGAATGATCCAGGTCAACAATGCTCAGGTTGATGTTTTTCATTTCATAGGTAGCGGCATTTACAAGTATGATAAGCTGGATGATGGGAACCATGAATATCATAGGCAGCATAGTCCGGTTACGGAAAACCTGTAAAAATTCTTTTTGTATTATAAAAAGGATAGTTTTCATTTATTCCAGCCGGGTTTTATACTTTTTAATACTAAGCAAAATAAAGAAAATTGTCATGCCTGCCAGGGTTGCTGTTTCTTTCCACAGATCGGCAATTCCGCTGCCTTTAAGCATAACAGATCGTACAATAGTAATGAAATATTTCGGCGGCATGATTTTACACAGGTACTGCAGAATTACCGGCATATTTTCGATGGGAAATACAAAACCCGAAAGCAGAATAGTTGGGAGCATCAATGCCAGGAGGGAAATCATCATGGCCGATTGCTGTGTCTTTGTTACCGAAGAAATTAAAATTCCAAGCGAAAGGGCCATCAGGATAAATAATATACTTTCCAACAAAAGAAAAATCACATTTCCATTTACCGGAACATCAAAAACGAAGTTACCGATAAGTATGATCAGGCAGGCGTCAATAAAAGAGAGCAGGAGGTAGGGAACTACTTTGCCCACAATTACAATCACCGGGTTTAAGGGTGAAGCAAGCAGAACCTCCATGGTTCCCAGTTCTTTTTCGCGGGTGATGGAAATAGATGTGAGTAAGGCAGAAATAATCATCAGCAACATGGCAATTATACCCGGTACAAACATAAATGCGCCTTTCATTTCCGGGTTATAAAGTAACCTTACTTCAGGAATGATAAATGATGTTTTCTGCTGACTGGTAATGATTTTTGAAGAATAATCGCGGACAATGGCTTCGGTATAATTTGTTAATATATTAGCGGTATTCGGATCAGAGGCATCGGCAATAATCTGAATATGTGCTTTCCCATCTTTTTCGAGTTTTTCTCCGAAACCATTTTCAAAAACTATCACCTCTTTAATTTTTCCTTCGCGAAAAGCCTGATGAATTTCTTTTTCGGAGTTCAATACAGCATCGAGTTTAAAATACCCGGAAGACAGGATTTTACCTGAAATCTGCTTTGTTATTTCATCTTTAGAATGGTCGAGAATGGCAATGGAGGCATCTTTAATTTCATTTGTAATAACAAATCCGAATAATAATAACTGAATCACAGGCATGCCAAAAAGGACCACCAACGTACGGGGGTCACGGAAAATGTGAATGAATTCCTTTTTAATAAACCCTGTTAACTGTTTCATCATTCTTTGTTTTTTGCATTTCGTGCCAGTTTCAGGAAAACTTCATTCATATTTTCTGCTTTCTGGTTTTCGACTAATTCGCGGGGAGTGCCCAGGGCTTCAATTTTCCCGTCAACCATAATGGAAACCCGGTTGCAGTATTCTGCTTCATCCATATAATGGGTTGTAACAAAAACAGTAATGCCTTCGTCAGCTGCCTGGTAAATCAGGTTCCAGAATTCGCGCCGGGTAACAGGGTCTACACCCCCGGTTGGCTCGTCAAGAAAAACAATAGCCGGTTTATGAAAGTTGGCAACCGAAAAAGCCAGTTTTTGTTTCCACCCTAAAGGAAGGCTTTTAATTAATTTGTTTCTGATATTTGTTAAACCCAGTTTTTCGATCAGTTCGGAAGAACGATGACGGATTTCTTTAATATCCAGGCCATAAATTCCACCATAAAAACGAATATTTTCATAAACGGTAAGATCCTCGTAAAGCGAGAACTTCTGACTCATGTAACCAATGTTCTTTTTAATTTTATCGGTTTCTTTATAAACATCATACCCGGCAACTTTTATGTCGCCCGAAGTAGGCGTAAGAAGTCCGCACAAAATCCTGAGAGCAGTGGTTTTTCCTGCACCATTAGCGCCAAGAAATCCGAATATCTCGCCTTTTCCGACAGAAAATGTGAGATTGTCGTTTGCAACAAAGTTTCCGAACTTTTTTACTAATCCCTTCACCGATATTACCATATCCTTATTTTCCATTTCCAGATTTGTTATTCATTAGTGAAAGAAAACAATCTTCTATTGTCGGAGTGCAGAATTCTATTTCTATTTCAGTATATCCTTTTTTCTGAATATATTCATGTAATTGGCTAATGTCCGGTTTTTGCAATGTGGAATAGTGTATTTTCTGGCCGAAAAGATAAGCCATGCAATCTTTATCGAGTAACTTAAGGTCATCTATCACTTTATGATTTTGACTGGTACGGATGGCTAAAAGATGTTTGTCATATTTCTTTATTACTTCTGAAGGATGATTTATTTCCATTATGTTACCATCCTGTATCAGTGCAATACGGTCGCACATGGCCGCCTCATCCATATAGGGTGTTGACACAATGATTGTAATTCCTTCGTTTTTGAATCTCTTTAACAATTCCCAGAACTCTTTCCGCGAAACAGCATCGACCCCGGTGGTGGGTTCGTCGAGCACGAGAATTTCAGGCCTGTGAATCAGAGCGCAGGAGAGAGCCAGTTTTTGTTTCATTCCTCCTGAAAGTTTCCCGGCCTGGCGGTTTTTAAACGGTTCAATCTGGATGTAAATATCTTTTATAAGGTCGTAATTATCTTTAATGGTTGTTCCAAAAATGGTGGCAAAGAAATTCAGGTTTTCCTCTACCGTCAGATCGTGATAAAGTGAAAACCGGCCGGGCATATAGCCTACAATTTTTCGTATTTTTTTATATTCTTTAACTACATCAAATCCTGCCATGGAAGCTTGTCCTGAATCGGGCAGGAGCATGGTGGTAAGTATCCTGAACAGTGTTGTTTTCCCGGCTCCGTCAGGGCCAATCAATCCGAACAACTCACCCTGGGAAACATCAAATGTAGTGCTGCACAAAGCGCGGTGTTTCTCATACGATTTCTCAATATTAACGACTGATATGTGATTGTTTTTGTTCATTGTTCATTGTTCGCTGTTTATTGTTTGTGGTTCATTTACTTTCTTATAACTTTAGAATTTTACTTCTCCCGGCATTCCTATTTTTATACTTCCGTCGTTTTTTACTTTTATTTTAACAGCATATACAAGATTCTGCCGTTCATCCCGTGTTTGTATTATTTTTGGGGTAAATTCCGCCTGTGCCGAAATCCAGGTAATCACCCCGGGTAGCTCTTTCAATCCTCCCTTGCCGTCGTCAATAAGAACCTTTGTCTGCTGGCCGATTTTTATTCCCGGCAATTGCTTTTCATCTATGTAAGCCCTGAGAATAATTTCATTGAGATTGGCAATTTTATATAAAGAACGGCCGGGAACAACCATTTCAGCCTGTTCGATATATTTCTCAAGTATTGTTCCGCTGACAGGATTTATAATATAACAACGGTTTATCTGGTCCCTGATCTGTTTCATCTGGTAATCCATTCCGTCCAGTTCACTGAATACAGCCTGATTCTGGGTTTTTATGGCTTCAATCTGTTTGTCAATTAAAGAGATGGCATTATTTATATCGTCGAGTTGTTTCTCGGGAACAGCTTTATCTTTCAGGAGCTTTTCAATTCTCTTTTTTTCCGAAAGGAGATTTTTTTTCTGTTCTTCCTGGACAGCTACCTGTGATAATATATTGGAAACTTTGGCCGAAATGGCTGATCGTTGTGCTTCCATCTGCTTGTATTTCAGCCATAAGGATATCGTATCAATCTGTGCAGCTATTTTTCCCGAATCGATATTCATTCCTTCATCGATTTTCATTTCAATAACTTTTCCCTGCGATTCAGACGCAACGGTTACTTCTACTGCTTCAAAATTTCCATAGGCGTCGGAAACCTTATCGCTGTCTGAACACGATTGGATTACTGCTGCGAGGGATATTAAGACTAATATTCTGTTTTTCATATGTTGTTTTTTAATTAACAGTTTAAGATATAGTGTCTAAAATGCCTTAAGTTTTAATTTTTTTCCAATTGAAGTAAAAAGAGCAAGAATCTCATTTGCTTCTTTGTAAATAATTTTAATTTTATTTGTAAAGTCCGCTTTACTTCTTGAACGATCCGCTTCTCCAATGCTGGTTCCGGATTTTGTAATCTGATTTTTTAATACTTTTTCTTCCGGAGTGTTTGGCAATGAAATTGAGGTCGTGATAATACTTATTGCAAACTTTTTTGTTCTGTTTTCTAATTGCTTACTAAATTCTTTGTTTTCCATAATCGTTAATTTAATAATTCATTATATAACTTTAAGTACTTGTTATATATTTCCTTTTATTACCATATAATTAAACTTTGCCATTACCAGTTGAACCTGGTGTCTTTTCAGGTCAATTTTTGCCTGTGTTTCATTTGTTAAATCATCGATGTAATCAGCGCTTTTAATCGTTCCGTTTTGCAACTTTGAGGACGAAGCCATCGATATTTTTTCACGCAGCTGAATTATTTCTATATCATTTGTTATCAGGATTTCCATTTTTTTTATGGCTCCAAGTTCATTCTCAGACTGAACTGAAATTCCCTTTAAAAAGGCATCTCTCTGGTTGTCGATAATCTGTTTCTGAATATTTGTTATTTTTCTGTCACGACGGCCCTGGTTCCAGTCCCAGGGTGTCCAGCTGAGTTTAGCCCCGATAATATAAAATTTATCGAAATTATTGCTTAACATATTTAACCCGGGACGTCCGTATCCTGCCTGGCCGAATCCATACAGCTTAGGTATCAGGGTCTTTCTGGAAATACCGGCAGATGCATCCAGTCTTGATTTTTGTAAAGTAAAAAGCTCAACTTCTGGTCTTAGAACGGAATCATTCAGGGAAACAGGAATTTGTTTATAACCCAGTTTACCGTCTTTGGGCAGGTTCTGCCCGGTTAACAAAGCTAATGATGAAATAAAATTCCTGCGGCTGTATTTTACGTCTGTTATTTGTTGTTGTGTTTTGAGTAATTCAGCCTGTAAAGCAAAAAGGTCGGATTCTGTTAAAATGCCATTTTCCACACAGGATTTAACTACAGCAATTTTTTCTTCCAGCTTTTTCTGAAATGCCAGTAACATATTCTCATTTTCCTGCATCAGCAAGGCATTAAAGAAAAAGGTATTGATCTGTTCTTTTCTTTGGTTGATATCTACTGCTATTTGTTGTTTTTCAACCGAAAGATTTGAATTTTCTATTTTTTTGCGTTGGGAAGTAATTCCTCCATCATAAATTACCTGATTTACATCAAGAGTTGCTTTATACTGGTCTTTAGACGGTGAGGGAATGCTAAATCCGGGGATAGGCAGACTTAATTCAAGCACCTCGCTTTGGTATGTTGCCTGTGCATTTATTCCCAACTGGGGCATACCGGCCGAGCCAATATTTTTTACTTTCAGTTCGCTTATCTGCTCTGTCAGTGCATAATTTTTTGATGTTGGCCAGTTGGCGGACATGTTTTTGTAACAGTCTTCAATATATATAGTGTCGTTGGCCTGGCAAAAAACCGATACGGGTATGACGACTGCAGCAAATAAAAGGCAGCGCTTTAAAAGAGATGCAAAATTCAACCGGGGGTGAATTGTTTTATTTTTTAATTGTATTGATAATGAACTCATATACATATTGTTTACGTTCTTCAAGGAAATTTTTGTATTTTTTTTCGTTTCCGTCAAAAAGCACTTCACGCATAATAGGTGCGGCAACTACCGGGAAAATACACATCGATAACATATTAACCAGTAAATGTGCTACAGGAACCGGTTTCAGCGAACCTTTTACCATTTCTGCTTCAACCATGCCCGCTATTATTTTTGGGTTAACTCCCTGTTCTTTCAGGCTGTTTAACAGGAGTTCCGGCCTGTGCTGAATTTCGTGAAGAATAAATACGGGAAGTTTTGGATTTTTATTTAATACATTAATATAACCATCGATAAAAAAACGAAGTTTCTCGAAAAAGCTGAGTTCCGATTGAAATGTTGTCATGATTTTAGGGAAAAAATCACCGAATACATTCCCGAAAACTGCTTTAAAAAGATTTTCTTTATTTCTGAAATAATAATGAAGCAGGGCTTTGTTTATTCCTGCCTTTGTGGCAATCTGCTGCATACGTGCACCATCGAATCCTTTGGTTATGAACTCCAGTTTTGCTGCTTCAAGTATTTTTAATTCGGTACTTTTTTCTAATTCTTTCATGTTTTACCAAATGGTTTAACCAGATGGTCAAAATTAATGTAAAAAAAATCATTTTGCAAATAAATCAGAAAATTTTAAGATTTATTTTCAGAAAGTATTGATTATTAATAAACTTTATTAAATTTGTTATTGCCAACCATTAATTAAACTCTTTTTTATGAAAAAGATTTTTAATACAAGTAAAACCTTGTTTGTTTTTGGAATCCTGTCAGTTATTTCAGTTTCCTGTTGCACTAAAAAATATTGCGATACCATGGAAAATGCTTTTTATAATATTGACTTCTATAATTTTCCCCAGGAAGAAACAGATACGGTTAACATTATAAAATATGAAATGTATTCAGATTTTACTGTAAGTACCCCCTTTTTCCTACAGAGCTAAATTAAACATTTTTCATATTTCGTATTCATAAATTCAATAGGACTTTTATTTCCTAAACTATCATGT